>JALFWB010000040.1 GCA_022787425.1 Akkermansia sp. | reverse complement strand
CAAGCTCTTTCGGGCTTCCCCGTATCGGGGTGGCGAGAGTTTACTCCTTTTTCTCCCGAACGTCAAGCTTATTTTTGCAAAAATCGGCAAAAAAGTGAAGAAAAGGGCAAAAAAGGTGTAGAATTTGGGCAAATTTGGGATATTTGAGGCAAAAACGAGCGACAAAATGAGGGAAAGTGGCTGCAAATGGTCAAAAGGAGGACGAATTGAGGGATAGAAGTTCAGAGAATAAGATCAAGGCGAAGTTCAAGGACTCCGGGTGAAGGAGAAGAGAGGATGAGGGAAGCGGAGCGTATGAGCTCAGATTCCCATGAGCGAGATGAGGGCAGAAACGGAGGCGGGGAGCCAGCCGGAGGGGACGGGGGTGTGGGCGAGGAGGCAGCGTCGGATGATGGAAGAGGAGGCTGGGTGGTCAGGGCCGTTGATGAAGAGAGAGTGGACGCCGGGGCGAGGTTGCGGCAAGGTGTCGCGGTGATAAACGATGAAGGTGAGGTTACTGATGAGGTAGTCATAGCCGGCCCAGCGGTGCAGCTGTTCCCATTGGTCCGTGCCGAGAAGCCAGAAGAGTTCGTCCTCCGGGCATTGGGCACGAAAGGCCTCCACGAGGCGGTAGCTCCAGCTGGGGGCGGGGAGGCGCAAATCCAAGTCCGACACCTCGGCCCAAGGGAGGTCGGCCACAGCGGCGCGAAGCAATTGCAAGCGCACCTCGCCAGAGAAAAGACCGCTGCCTGCCTGCTTGAAGGGGGAACGGTTGGCCGGCAGAAATACCACCCGCTGCAAGTCCGCCTGCTCCTGTGCAGCAGCAGCAATGGCCAAATGACCGGCGTGGATGGGGTCGAAGCTACCGCCGAAGAGGCAGGTTTTCATCACAGTCCCTCGGTATCTTTGTAGGGAAGGAAGCCGCCGATGGGGAGCTTAATGAGTTTACCCGGCTCCGGAGTCAGGCGGCGGTAGTGATTGATGAAATCCGAAAGACTCCCATAGTTGCGGGCATTCTTGGGGATACCTTGCTGCCCACAGTTGACAAGCACGTTATAATGCAACTCAGAATGAAGGTGGGCCGGAAACATCCCTCGATTGGTGCCGATGGTACCAATCTGATCCCCACGCTGTACGATTTGGCCGAGGGCCACATCAATGCGATCCAAATGACCGTAGAGGGTCTGACAGCAGAGCACCTTACCTGTTTTGGGCTCGCGGAAAGCATGACGCACGATGACCACATTACCCCATCGTCCCTTGGCGTCCGCCGCATAGGTGACCAAGCCAGTACCGATGGTGTAAACGGGATCCCCCAGGTCTGAGTTACCGCCGCCGTTGCCATTCCAGTCCTCGCCCATGTGACGCGGCGAGGCAAGGCGGAGACCGCGGGATTTATAGTACCCCGCACCATCCGGCTTGCCAACGGGGTAATCAAACCCATCTGCCAGCGGAACGAAAGCCCACTTGCCGTCCGGCGTTTTACGAGCCATTTCCACAGCGTTGATCGACGCGCTGCCCAAGAAAAGCAGTGCAAGCATCAGCAGTAAGCGGCGGTAAAGGTGTGCCATGGCGGCATTGTATCACACGCCCCCCCACCCCGCAAGCCCCAATTTCGGGCTGACGCAAAATAGCCCCCCTCAACGACGCTTTCGGGCCGACTTGCGAGCAGGCTTGGGATGCAGCAGCGGCTCCGGCTTCTTGGAAGCCGGGTGCGCATCCCCGAAGATAGCCTTAATGGCACGAAGATCCTTATCCGGAATGCCGGGACGCAGAAGCACGCTCCACGAAATCTCATTGATCGTTCCGGTTATCTTGAAATTGAAGAGATAATCCAGCGTTGAGAAGAGGAACCCCGGCAAGCTGTTGACCTTAGGCTCCAGCGTTGCGCTGATACCCAGGGTATCCAAGTTGATATCAAAGTCATTCACATGCACGTTGAGGTTATTCCCCTTCACCTTGAACGTTTTAGCCAGAAGATGCCCGCCAACGATACCGAAATCCGCGTGAGCCTCGCGCAGGGTCATGTTGGTGAAATGGTTAATGAACGGGATGTGATTGATGGGCCCCGTGAAGGCGTGATCAATGAAGGTATCCCAAGGATTCTCCTCATCTGTGTCCGGCTTCTTATCCGACTTCTTACCGAGCACACCGGTCTTAGCCCCATCCTTCTGTTCCTTCTTCTTGCTACTGAAGAAAGACATCACACGGTTGGGGATAACCGTAATCAGCGAGCGCACAGGACTGAAAATCCCCAACTCCAGCAGGTTACCATCGATGACGGAGAGCGTACCATAGCCCTTGAGATTGTTGAGGTCCGGCAGCTGATAACGGAAACGGAAATCAGCCGCACAGAGTGCACGGCTGAGATCGGCCCCATAGGCAGCCGCGAGCTGGCGAAGGTTCACGTTCTTCATGTTCACATAACCATCCAGCAAGGTGTGATCGCCGCTGAAATTGATATCCAACTGAGCATTGACAGTACCCGAGAACGTCATCGCATTCAACCGATCCAAGTAGACTGAGGTATCGTTGATACGGATAAAACCGGTGAGCTTGTCCAGAGGATAGCCTGTACCGAGGAAATCGAAAACGGTATCCCTCGGCGCGCGAAGACTGATGGTACCCGTCATGGGCTGCGTGCAGTCATCTGCAATGGGGAAACGGCAGTAGTCCGCCTTGACATCCACGGGGGAGAAGAACAGGACATCCTTCATGAAGTCGCGGAGCGGGTAATAGAAGGTACCGATGGAATAGGCCGGGTAAATAGTACCGGCAAGCTTATTAAGCTCCACGGTGCTGCGCTGAATATCCAGCACCACAGACTCCCCCTTCAGGACACTGCGCGCGGGAGGATTGGCCCGGTCATCCGGGGCGTACTCGCTCTTCGACAGTTCCTTGAGCCAAGGGGCGTTGTTAAAATCCATGTATGGATTGCGAAGGGTAATAATCGTCTCTCGCGGGATAATGTTACCCTGCGCGTCCTTCATACCGCTCTTCTCCACCACATCCACGATGCAGCTCACCGTATTCAGGGCGGAGAACGGTTGCACGCCGTCCTCCTTGTTCAGCACCTCCTCGCCCGTGGGTTTTCCATCCGCGTCCTTCACCGCCTCAATACCTCCGAGGAGATACTCGATATTGCGGAGCTCAGCCCGGCAGACGCTGTGCAGGAAGAGCCCATTCGAATAGTCGATATTCACGTCGATATCCGAGACCTTGGACTGTGCACCCGCCGGCATGCGAAAATCACGGATAATCTCATGCGCATCATTCAGATCCAGCAGTTCATCAATCACGGTGGGCAGAATATCCGTCTCACCCGTAATGTTCACCTGACCTGCCGAGCTACCCCGGAACTGCGTGTTGAGCTGTTTTTGTTCAGGAAGATGGGTAAGCTGCAGAGTACCGGAGTACAGTAAAGGCGCACCTGGCTTCTCCTGACGGGCCTGAGCCTCCACAGACAGTGCTACCTCGTTCTCCCGCCCGCGAAGCATGGGCACATTGTGAGACGTGCGAACCAGATGCGGAAGCTCTACCTTTGCATCGGCTGCCTGCAGACAGGTTCCCTCCTCTGACAGCCCCAAGGTGGCACTGCCGGACACCATCAAAGACTCCGGCCAGCGAATGTCCTCCGTCTGTACCCCAAGTGCTGTCAGGAAATCCGCCATGGCTGCGGGATGCAACTCTGCCTGCAGGTTCTTGAGCCCCAACATGTGATCCGAACTCCAATCAACCGCCAAGGCGAGCTTTTGAGCTGACTCCTCAGAGTCACCCAAGCGGCACTGAAGCATGGCCTGTTGAAATCCCGGAGACTCAACACGAACAGTGAGTCCTCCGTATTGACTGCTCCTGTAGGAGAATGGTCCCGTAGTAAGCTCCAGAGCAGCTTTCTCCGGTCGGTAGGCCTTAGCCCCCGACAGAGGAATACCCGCCAGCTCAAGACATTTCAGCACAGCGTTATCAACACGCGCCTCCCCCATGGTGAATGAGTCAAGCGTACCGGAAAGCGTGATATTATCAATGGACTCCCACCCCTGCGGAAGGCGGCAATCCATCGTGAGCTGAGCCCCGGGGACAGCAAGTGAAAGACCACCTGCGTTACCGCTGAAGTTACGGACCTTCAGCGAGATACGCGGCTGAACGGCTTCTCGCCTGAGGGGCGGAACCATCTCTTGCAGTGTAAACGCAATTCCCTCTGCATGCCAAGCTGCGCAGTCCGCATGCTCCGCCGCCGCCTGCAGAGAAACAGCCTCGATGCCCAACTCCCGCCCCTCGGTCGGCGGTTGTATATTACGCGCATGCAGATTCAGCTGCACCCCACTGAAGGACTGAGCATCCTCCCCCATTCCGAGGTGCACGCTATCCGCCGAAAGGCGCACCCGTGCATGCTGAATGAAGGGCAGCTCCATAGCAGATTCAGAGCGGCAGCCCTCCGCCAACAAGCTGACACGCGGTCCGAGCAGCTCTGTATCTCCATAACTGAGCCCCGGCATGCTCACCGCCACATGTACGCATTCCGCCTGCGGTATGAGGTCCTCAAACTTAGTCGGCTCGTCGGCCCCGGGCGCGGACGCAAAACGCAGCTTGGAGTCAATGCGCACGGAATTACCGAGTATCAACCCCTCCGGCAGGGTGATGGGAGCACCGGTGAAATACTCGGCGATATCCAACAAATCCTGCACCTCCACCTCACCGTGCAGATAGGCTGTATCCGCCTCCTCGCCGGGGTTGAACATGGCCTCCAAGCCCCGATCATCACGGAAAAGCACCTTGAGCTTATCCACATGCAAACGCCGCCCGTTATAGAAAAAGGAAAGATAAGCCTGCTTCAGCAGAGTGGGCCCCAAGTAAAGGTCCTTCTGATCCAGCCCCACACGAACCTCCGCCCGTTTGGGGGCCTCCCCGGGGATATCGGAGAGCTCAGCATTGGCCCTCACAGAGATACCCAGCGGCATTTTGGCGCTGCTGCGAATACCGCGCAACACGGGGGGAAGCTTGTCCCCAAGCGTGGTTTGAAGTAGGTCGAAGAGCATCAGCTGACCGTCAACCTGCAGGGCGGTCTCCCTCGTGTTCAGGTCATATGCCCCGCTCAGAGCAATCTCTGTATCGGGTTGCACCGTTCGCAGAGATATGCTGTTAACCTTCAGTTGTCCTGCTCGGTATTCCACATCGACCTTGATGTCCCGAAAGTGGATGACAGGCAGCTCCTCTACCTCCGTGCCATCCACATCTACACCGGGAAGCGGCGGCAGGGTGATACCGGTCATGGGCTTGACGTCCAGCTCCTCGATATCGAAACGCGTGCGGACGAGCAGCGGCATGGTTCCTTTACCATCCCACTTGCCGAGCCCCACAGAAGTGTAAATGTGAATGTGCGGCGCCCCCGTGGATTTCAGGTTCTCGATCCGCTCATAGACGGCGTACAGCATCTCGCGATTCTCCCTCAACAAAGCCGCGATGTCCACCGGGGAGGCATCTTCCTCCTTTTTCTCCTGCGCTTCCGCCGGGGTGGGTAGGTTGATGCGGCCATTGAAGTTCAAATCCAGAAAATCCTGCACGCAGAGATGGGCCGTGGCAATACCGAGCCGCCCCTCGCGGTCACCGTTCAGAACTATGCCGCCTGTGCTCAGATTCAGCGTATGCCCCTTGTCATCTACCGGAAGACTCACTCGAGTCTTCCCGATACCCATCTGAACCGGCACAATCTCGCCGCACAGCAGGGGCATGAGACGCACTCCTGCGGAGATGTCATCGCAGTGCAGCAACTTCTGTCTGCGCTCACGGTCTGCATACAACTCTACTCCCCCTACCTTCAAGCCGAGCCCGAGATCAGGGGCCAAATATGCCTCCTCGATGGTGAGATAGATGCCCTCCCGCTCTGCTCGCTCACGAACAAAATCCAACAGTGGGCGAGGTATACCCACCCAGGTGAGCCACGCCACACCTAACACCATGGTAACCAGCGCAAGCAAGCACAATGCCGGTAGCACGATGCTTTTTCGCTTGATGGGTAGCCTGCGCACCATGGAGCTGTCTTCCGATCAGATTTCCGGGTCGCTCTCCCCCTCCGGCAGCGGGGGTGCCTTGGGTAGGTTCTTGTCGATGTCCTCCAGCAGGTTCACCAACTCAACCCCTCGGCGGGCAGAGTCATCATGCTTGAAAGTGAGACGAGGCGTGCTGCGCAAGATGACTCGCTTACTCAGCGCGCGCTGAATCTCACCGCGATGACGAGTAAGTTTGTCAATCACCTGAGCCGGGGCCATGCGACCCACGACGCCGACCCACACGCGCCCCTCCTTGAGGTCCTCCGTCACCTCCACATCCAGAATGGAGACGATGGTACCATGCCATTCAAACTCCTTCTGGATATAGGTGCCGATCTCCCGCTTGAGGAGCTCGTTCACTTTTTCTAATCTGCGGGATGCCATGCGGGATCAGAGCGTTTGCTGTATCTTTTCGAGCAGGTAACACTCGATAACGTCGCCCTCCTCGTAGTCGTTGTAGTCAGCCAAGCGAATACCGCACTCCAAGCCGGCCTTCACCTCCTGCACCTCATCCTTGAAGCGGCGCAGTGTAGACATCTTGCCATCGAAGACCACCTGACCATCACGGAGGACGCGGGCCTCACCCGTGCGCAGCATCTTACCATCGCTTACATAAGCACCGGCGGCCTTGCCCTTGTTGGCCTTGAACACCTGCTTCACCTCTGCATGGCCGAGCACCGTTTCACGAGTCTCCGGCTCCAGCAGACCGAGCATGGCATCCTTCACCTGATCGATCAACTCGTAGACGATGGAGAAGATCTTGACCTGCACGCCTTCGCGCTTCACAACACGCACGGCGTTAGACTCTACCTTCGTGTTGAAGCCCAAGATAATTGCGTCTGCAGATGAAGCCAACAGCACGTCACTCTCCGAGATGGGGCCGGCAGCCGCGCCGATGAAGCGGCACTCCACCTTCTCACTCTGAATGTCGAGTAGCGCCTTCTTAATGGCCTCCACAGAGCCCTGCACATCCGCCTTGAGTACCAAGTTGAGCAAGGCCTTTTGGTCTCCGCCGCTGCTGAGGATGGACGTAATGTCCTCCAGACGAGAGCGGCGCGGAGTGGCCAAGCGCTCGCGGCGCTGCTCCTCCTTGCGCTCCTCGGAAAGTTTGCGGGCCTCGCGGTCGTTCTTCATGGCCACCAGCTCATCGCCCACGTTCGGGGTCTCCTCAAAGCCGGAGATCTCCGCCGGCATGCCGGGGGTGGCCTTCTTGATCTTCTCTCCGCGGTCATTGAGCATCGTCTTCACCTTGCCTGCCGCCGCACCGCAGATGAAGGGCATACCAACCTTGAGCGTACCGCTCTGTACGATCACCGTAGCCGAGCTACCCTTGCCCTGCTCCAAGCGCGACTCAATGATGGAAGCGCGGCAGTTGGCACGCGGATTAGCCTTCAGCTCCAGCACCTCCGCCTGCAGGCAGAGAAGATCCAGCAGGCTGTCAATGCCCGCGCCCGTGGCGGCGGAGACATCCACGCATTCCACATCGCCGCCGAAGTCCGTGGGTATGAGCCCCTCTTCCATCAGCTGCGTGCGAACACGCATGGGATCAGCCGCCGGAAGATCGCATTTGTTGACTGCCACGATGATAGTCTTGTTGGCCGCCTTGGCGTGCATAATGGCCTCCTTGGTCTGCGGCATGATGCCATCATTAGCCGCCACCACCAGCACCACAATGTCCGTCACATCCGCGCCGCGCGCACGCATCTCGGTAAAGATGGCGTGACCGGGGGTGTCGATGAAGGTAAGGGTCTGATCACCGTGCTGCACGGTATAGGCACCGATGTGCTGGGTGATGCCACCGGCCTCACCGGCTACCACCTTCGTACGGCGGATGTAGTCCAGCAGCGAGGTCTTACCATGGTCCACATGCCCCATCACGGTGATGATGGGCGTGCGCAGACGCAGAGCATCCTCCGGTTCCTCCTCCACCGCAACGGGTTCCGGCTCCTTGATGGGCTCTACGGCAGCCTTAACACCGGCGCCCTTCTCGCGACGCACGCGCTCATGCTGGTAACCATGCTTCTCGCACAGAGCGGAGATTTGGTCGTTGTCCAGCATCGTAGACGGGTTGGCAAAGACCCCCATGGGCAACAACTCAGCAATGAGCTTGAAAGGCTTTAAGCCCATGAGCACCGCAAGATCGGACACAGAGATGGGAGCCTTGACATTGATCACCTTATCGTCCGATGCCGCCGGAGCAGGGGCAGCCTGAGGAGCTGCAGCAGGCTTGGGGGACTCCGATCGAGGAGCCGGCTCAGCGGCGGGTTTCGGGGCTGCAGGTTGCGAAGCCGCAGGCTTGGCAGCGGGCCGAGACACCGGAGAAGCAGTCTGCTCTGCCGCGCGGCTCTTGGTTTTACGCGGGCTCAGGAGGTCCAGAGCCTCCTTGCGTTGCGGCGTCGATTTCGCCTCCGCAGAGGCCGCGCCCGCCGGGGAAGCAGGCTTAGCCTTCTTCTTGCTTCCGCCCAGCAGGTCTAGGACCTCCGGTTTTTTCTTGGGATTTTCCGGCATGAAATTGTACTTGATAATGGGTTGTTAGTTAATACTGCGGGCCTTGGCAATGATTTCGCCGGCCTCTTCCTCGGTAATCTGAGCGGCCTCCGCCAGATCCGCCGGGTTCGTATCGCTGTCTGCAATCTGCTCTACCGTGGTGAAACCACCCTGAACAATCCGGGTCGCCATCGAGACCGAGATACCCAAGCTCTCAGCCAGGGCAGCCGTTCCCTCCTTAGCCAAGGCCTTGGCAGCGGCGCCGGCATCGTGCGGCACCACAAGCACCTCCCAGCGCTCGTTCTTAGCGGAAATCAAGCGGCCCGTCAGGCGGACGTTCTGCCCGCGGCGGCCCTTTGCCTTCGCGGCAGCGCGGTCGTCTTCCACCACCACAGTCACCTTGCGGGTCTTCTCATCCACAATCACATCCAGCGGATTGATCGGGTCCAGCGATTGGAGCACCATGGAAGCCTTGTCATCCGTATATTCCAGAATATCGATCTTCTCATGATTCAACTCGTTGACAACGTTCTTGACACGTACACCGCGAATACCGACGCAGGCGCCGATGGGATCAACGTTCGGATCCGATGTACGCACCACGAGCTTGCTGCGGTAACCCGGCTCACGCACCACAGTAACAATGCTGATGGTGTGGTCCGCGATCTCGGCCACCTCACTCTCGAAGAGTCGGCGCACCAGCTCACCGCTGCTGCGGGAAAGGATCAACTCCTTCGTGCCGCGATTACGGTCTTCGCGCACATCCTTGACCAAGAAGCGCATCTTGTCCCCGGGAGAATACTCCTCACCGGGAATACGCTCGCGCTGCGGCATCACACCCTCAAAGCGGTCGACCTCCACGATCACGTCGCCCTTCTCGTAGCGACGCACCGTACCGGTGACAACCTCGTTCAGACGGCCCCGGAAGTTGTCCGCCAGCATCTCCTGCTCTGCCTTACGAATGCGCTGCTGCATCGTCTGGCGTGCCGTCTGCACCGCTATGCGACCGAAGTCCTTGGGCGTGACGTTCACGGACACCGTGTCCCCGGGCTTGAAGTTCTTTTCCGCAGCCGCCGGGGAAGCAAGAATGACAGAGTGCTTGATCTCGTTGTACGGGTCGCGGAACTCGGCATCGTCAACGATGGTCATCACCGCCTTAATTTTCACCGTGCCTTTCTGCGGATTGATGACTGCACGGAGCTTCCGAATGCGGTCTGCACCCGGCACCATCTTGGAATATGCCGTCAGGAAGGAGGCTTCTAATGCCTGCAGGACACACTCGCGCGTGAGATCCTTCTCGCGTACGTAGTAGTCAATGAGTGCGGAAATGTCTGTGGTGGCCATGTGCGTTGTGTTTCTGTATGGTGCTTTGCTCGGTGATGCCTCAACAAAAAAGAGCGGGCCACGGACCCGCCCCAATCTGTAAGACCGGAACCTTTCGCGCCTATTGTAGGCCACAACCGAGCACATGTCAAGCATAATGTGACCCTTTATGCAGGAAAATGACGCACTTCCCCACTCATGAGCAATTTATGTTGATGTGGCAAAAAAAATACATAGAGTGTACTTGACACTCTAACTTGCAGGTGCTACACTGTGGAAACATGAGAATTTCAACAGATGGTACGGAATTATGCTGCGATTTGGCAGAATGGGTTCATGAGCACTTTCCAACCATAGAGGTGCTGCCTCCGGAGCGCTATACGGAGGCCGATCTTCTCATCTGCGGAGATTTCAGCTACAAACATGAGAAGTTCAACGGCATCAAGCTCTTTTATACAGGCGAAAATCACGCGCCTAATCTGAATTTATACGACTACTGTCTGACGCATGAGCCCATAAAGACGGACCGCTGCCACCGCCTGCCATACTGGCTCTTCAATGCGCTCGTCAAACCAAGGTATCGGCAGGAGCTGACAGAGTCCCGTCCGGTTTACACCGCAGAATCTCTGACGGAGGAGAAGCGGGAATTCTGTGCCTTTGTTTGCCGAAACCCCGTCTGCAGCAAGCGCAATCGAATCGTGCGCAACCTCAGCAAACAGAGACGTGTCAATTGCGGCGGCCCTCTGATGAATAATATAGGCTACTGTGTGAAAGACAAAGAGGCGTTCATGCACGGCCACTATTTCGCCATCGTATACGAGAACGAGGCTCACCGAGGCTACCAGACAGAAAAGCTCCCGGATGCTCTGCGAGCCCACACCATTCCGGTATACTGGGGCAATCCGGACGTATGCAGCGAGTTCAATCCTCACGCCTTCATCCACGCGAGAGACTTCCCCAATGAACGAGCACTGCGTAATCACATTCTGGCACTGGCAGAAGACCCGGAGCGCATGGCTGCCATTCTGAACGCCCCTCCCCTGGCCACACCCGATATAATCTCTCGTGCCGAGTATGAGCTAACGAATTGGTTCGCGGCCATTTTCGCCCTCGGTCCGGGAGCCATCCGCCGCACACGCTTCCAACGCATCCACGCTGTCCTCGAACGCTTCTACGGGCACGGGCTTTTCCGCAGTCTGCGCCGCATCTCCCGCTATCTTCGCGGAAAGTAGGTATTCGTCTACGAAGGCTATCAGGCTTCGTCCGCCTCCTGGAGGGCTTGCCGGAGTTCCTTACCGGACTTGAATTTGACAACGCGGTGAGCGGGGATATTGATGACCTTCTCGGGCGTGCGGGGATTGCGGCCGACCTTGGGCTTGACCTCCTGAGCGGCGAAAACACCGAAGTTCCGCAGCACGACACGATTACCCTTCACCAGAGCTTCGGCGATGTAATCGAATGTTTTACGGACAATCTCGTACACCTCCGCCTGACTGACGGAGGAACCTGTTTCTGAGTATATTCTGTTTGCTAGCTCGCGTTTGGTAATTGTCCTGTCCATAATAAGATTCGGAAAGAGGTAACGGTTCATAGTTTACACCCAAACTCAGCGTTTGTCGCGTCTAAAATAGTCGGAAACACAAATTTTTGCGTCAACGCCCACAAAAAGATAGTACAAAAGCTATTTTAGAGTTGACCGAGGAGGGGAAATGGTACACTTTAGGGGGGAGATGGCAAATCAACACAGCATAGAAATGAACGAGAGGGAGGCAGCCGCACTGCATGAAAAATTGAGCTGTCGAGCCGGTTTTCATGAGATAACACGCCCTTTTACTGCCTTCTGCTTTGAGGGCCAAAACGTTGTGGCAGCCTACTATCCCAAGAAGAGCCGCTTGCTGGTGCAGGGAAAGGGGGCGGATGATTTTTTAGAATTTGTTCTGTTGCGCACTCCGGGGACGGATCCCGTTGCCCCCATTCCGATAGCCCCGGTAATCGGCAGCACAGATATGCGCCCGCACTTCGGTGTGGATGAAAGCGGCAAGGGGGACTACTTCGGCCCGCTAGTCGTGGCGGGTGTGTACAGCGACGAGCGCACGGCGGCGGCCTTGGTGAAGCTGGGTTGCCGGGACAGCAAGGCCATCAAGGATGACGACCTCATCATCCGCATGGCCGAGCAGATCAAGTCCCTACCCGGCGTGGCCCATGCAACCCTCTGCCTGCCCCCCACCCGCTACAACGAGGTCTACGCCGGTATCGGCAACCTCAACAAGCTCTTGGCCCGTGGACACGCCCAAATCATCGCTGCGCTGCACGAGAAGGTGCCGGACTGCCCCCGCGCCCTCTGCGACCAATTTGCGGGCCGCGAGAGCGTGCTGCGCGACGCTGTGCGGCAGCGCGGGGTCTGTATCGAGCTGGAGCAGAGGCACCGGGCTGAGGCCGATGTGGCCGTGGCTGCTGCGTCCATTCTGGCGCGCGCCCGCTTCGTCCGCTGGATGCGCGAGGCCTCCGAGGCCTGCGGGTGCAAGCTGCCTCTGGGCTGCGCCCCGCATGTGAAGAAGGCCGCCCGCGTCTTCTTGGAGCGCTACGGCCGCGAGCGCCTGGGCGATGTGGCCAAGCTGCACTTCAAGGTGACGGGCGAGCTCTGAAGCCCCCCCCCCCGGAGGACATTCAAACGGCGCGACCCCCGTGCATGCGGGAATCGCGCCGTTTGTTTATCGGCCGGAACGCGTCAGCGCGCGTTATCAGCGTGGAACTCCTGAAGCGTGCGAACGCCGGTTACCTTATTCTTGTTGTGCAGAATGGCAGCGGCGCAGGCCTTGGCGGAGGAGAGATCCGTGCAGTAGGAAACATTGTTATTCACCGCTGCGGCACGGATGGCCACCTCATCCTCGCGGGCATCGTGCGAGCCCGGGGTGTTGATCACGAACACAATCTCACCGTTCTTGATTTGGTCCACAATGTGCGGACGCCGACCCTCCAAAACTTTGTAGGCACGCGTGCACTCTACATCGTGCTGCAGCAGGTAGATCATCGTACCCTTGGTGGCGCAGATGTCGAACCCGGCGGCGGCAATATCGCGCGCGATGGACACCACCATCTCCTTGTCACGGTCGTTCACGGAAATGAACACCAGACCGGAATCCGGAAGCGGGTTAAAGGCGGAAATCTGGCTCTTCATGTACGCGATCTCCGGGTCGGCGTCAATGCCCATCACCTCGCCCGTGGAGTGCATCTCCGGACCCAGCACCACGTCGATGCCCGGGAAGCGGTTCCAAGGGAACACGGCCTCCTTCACCGTGTAATACGGCGGAACCACCTCCTTGGTAAAGCCCAGCTCCTTGAGCGTGAGCCCGCTCATGACCTTCGCCGCCAGCTTGGCCAGCGGCACGCCGATGGACTTGGACACAAAGGGCACCGTACGCGAGGCGCGCGGGTTCACCTCGATGACATACAGCTGCTCATCCTTGATGGCGAACTGGCAGTTCATGAGCCCCTTCACATGCAGGCGGGCGGCCAGCTCCTTCGCAGCGCGGTGAATCTCCGCCATCATCGCGGGGGAAACCTTGTCCGCCGGGATCTGGCAGGCGGAGTCGCCGGAGTGAATACCCGCCGGCTCCACGTGCTGCATGATGGCACCGATGACACTTGTCTCGCCGTCCGCGATCACGTCCACATCCAGCTCCATAGCATGCTGCAGGAAGCGGTCCACCAACACGGGGCGCTCCGGGGAGGCATCCACGGCCTCGCGCATGTAGGTACGCAGCTCCTGCTCATCGTACACGATCATCATGGCGCGCCCGCCGAGCACGAAGGAAGGACGCACCAGCACGGGGAACCCGATGCGCCGCGCGACGCTCACGGCCTCTTCCTCGTTGGTCGCCGTACCGGCATCCGCCTGCTTCAGGCCGATTTCATCCAACAGGGCGGAGAAGTACTTGCGGTCCTCCGCCAGCTCGATGCTGCGGGGGGAGGTGCCGATGATGGGCACGCCGCGCTCCTTGAGGGCCGCCGCCAGGTTCAGCGGGGTCTGGCCGCCGAACTGCACGATGACGCCGTCCGGTTTCTCCTGCTCGCAGATGTTCAGCACATCCTCCAGCGTAAGCGGCTCGAAGAAGAGCTTGTCGGAGGTATCGTAGTCCGTCGAGACCGTCTCCGGGTTGGAGTTCACCATGATGGTCTCGTAGCCCAGCTCCTTGAGGGCGAAGGAGGCGTGCACGCAGCAGTAGTCGAACTCGATGCCCTGTCCGATGCGGTTCGGACCGCCGCCGAGGATGACGATCTTCTTCTTGTCGTTCGGGCGCGCCTCGTTCTCCTCGCCGTAGGTAGAATAGTAATAGGGGGTGTAGGCCTCGAACTCCGCCGCGCAGGTGTCGACCAAGCGGTAGGTGGGGATGATGCCCTTGGCCTTGCGCTCGGCGCGCACCTCGTCCTCGGTGCAGCCGCGAGCCAGGGCAATCTGGCGGTCGGAGAAACCGAGCTGCTTGGCGCGGCGCAGGTCCAGGGTCTTGAGCTGCATGCCGGCCTCGGCCAACTGCTGCAGCTGGTCCAAGAACCAGGGGTCAATCTGCGTCAGCTCCCACACCTCTTCTTGGGTGAAACCGTGGGTGAAGGCCGTTTGCAGCCAGAAGATGCGCTCCGCATTCGGCATGGCCAGCTTGGCCGCGATCTCCTCGCGCGTCGGGTCCTTGGGCTCCTTGGTGTCGAAGCCGAAGCCCCAGCGGCCCGTCTCCAGCGAGCGCAGGGCCTTCTGCAGGGACTCCTTGAAGGTGCGGCCGATGCTCATCACCTCGCCCACACTCTTCATGGACGTGGTCAGGCGCTCATCCGCGCGCTTGAATTTCTCAAATGTGAAGCGGGGAACCTTGGTCACCACGTAGTCGATAGAGGGCTCAAAGGAGGCCGGTGTCTCGCGGGTGATGTCGTTGCGCAGCTCATCGAGCGTGTAGCCCACAGCCAGCTTGGCGGCCAGCTTGGCGATGGGGAAGCCCGTGGCCTTCGAGGCCAAGGCGGAGGAGCGGCTCACGCGCGGGTTCATCTCAATGACGATCATGCGCCCCGTCTTGGGATCCATGGCAAACTGAATGTTCGAGCCGCCCGTCTCCACGCCGATCTCGCGGATGACGGCAAAGGAGGCATCGCGCATGATCTGGTACTCGCGGTCCGTCAGGGTCTGGATGGGCGCCACGGTGATGGAGTCGCCCGTGTGCACGCCCATGGGGTCCAGGTTTTCGATGGAGCAGATCACCACGCAGTTGTCGTTGCGGTCGCGCATCACCTCCATCTCGAATTCCTTCCAGCCCAGCAGCGATTCCTCAATCAGCACCTCGGAGACAGGGGAGAGGTCCAAGCCGCGGGCCACGATCTCTTCGAACTCGGCCTTGTTGTAGGCAATGCCGCCGCCCGTGCCGCCCAGAGTGAAGGCGGGGCGAATGATGACGGGGAAGCCGCCGATGGTGTTCTTCTGCACGCTCCAAGCCTCCGTCATGCTGCGGGCCGTACCGGAGGCGGGTACATCCAGCCCGATCTTGATCATCGCGTCCTTGAAGCGCTGGCGGTCCTCGCCTTTGTCGATGGCGTCCGCATTCGCGCCGATCATGCGCACTTCGTATTTCTCCAGCACACCGCTGCGGTGCAGCTCCATGGCGCAGTTCAGTGCCGTCTGCCCGCCCAGCGTCGGCAGCAGCGCATCCGGCCGCTCCCGGGCAATGATCTTCTCAACGTATTCCGGCGTAATCGGCTCAATGTAGGTGCGCGGCGCCGTCTCCGGATCCGTCATGATCGTCGCAGGATTCGAGTTCACCAGCACAACCTCATAACCCTCTTCCCGCAAGGCTTTGCACGCCTGAGAGCCGGAATAATCGAACTCACAACCCTGGCCGATGACGATGGGGCCGGAACCAATGACGAGAATCTTCTTAATGGACGTGTCTTTAGGCATGGCGAACGTGTAAACTTGCAGATATATGCCACAATCAGAGCAAAAATGCAAGACTAATGTGCGGATTGCCCGTTTTTTTCGTGTTTTACCCCCGAATTCGGAAAAAAATCCCCTATTTCAAACGCTTTTTTCTTGCTTTCTCTCTTCACAGGGGGTATCATCACTATTGCAAGAGTGCATCCCATGCACTATCCCAGCCAGTTCCAATCTTTAACCAGTAAAGGAGGTAAAACCATGCAGACATCGAATGTTGAAACGAACATTGTTGTTACCGGGCGCCACATTGAAGTGACAGACGCAATCCGCGACTTCGCCACCAAGAAGATCGAGTCCATCCACATCGACTACCCGAAGATCGTGGAGGCTCGCGTCGTGGTGGACGTGCAGAAGGACCGCCAGACGGCGGAGATCGTGCTCTTCTGCGCGGATCACATCACCATCCAGGCTTCCACCACCTCTGCCGACCTCTACGCCGCCATCGACGAGACGGTCACCAAGATCATGCGCCGCATGCGCAAGCACAAGACGAGGCTGATGAAACACTTCCGCCCCCACCGCTCACAGTCCATCCGCACGCTGGAGGCCAAGGTCTACGGCGAGGAGCTGCTGGACGACGAAGTTGACGTGGAGGCCGCCGAGGACCCGAAGCCCATCCGCATCTCCCGCGAGGGCTACGAGCTCAAGACCATGTACAAGGAGGATGCCATCATGGAGCTCGAGATCTCCGGCAAGCCCTTCATCCTCTACCGCAACGCACGCCGCAACGTGCTCCAGATCGTCTACCGCCTCCTCCCGGGCGAGTACTCCATCATCGAGCTCGGCAACGAAATCAAGGCCTGAGTCCCTTACATTCCCATTCCGTCCCCCCGGCAGGTTCCGACCCGCCGGGGGATTTTTTTCGGCACTCCGTCAGTTTTTATGACCACCCCCGGGAGCCAGTGCTTCCTGACGGCAAAAAGATACAGGCTTCCCTTCCGCGGCTACTTCTGCTATAGTTAGCGGTGAAATGATGGATGAAGTATTGCCGATTGATGGATGG
>JALFWB010000037.1 GCA_022787425.1 Akkermansia sp. | reverse complement strand
ATTTTATCAACGAAGTGAACGAATATACACAAAGGTTGCTATTCGTGCGCTTTGAAACATAATATGGGAGTATTTTACGCCTATTTTCCAACTTTTATCCCTTATTTCTCAGTTTCAGGGCACAATTGTCCTGTTCGTTCTAAGAAGCATAGCCGTTTCATGTTGTACGCAAGGAACACTAATCCCTGTCTTATACAGCAACGGCTCAGTCCGACTCCTCGAAAGATATCTCCCCCGAACTGTTTTATCATCCCGAAGATATGTTCAATGCGACAGCGTCTCCTCGCAATGGCGGTATTGCGCCTCTTCTGTCTCTCCGTTAATTCTTTCTGCCCCCGTACCCTGCGCTGCATGATGCGTGGCTTTGCTCCCTTAGCCTTGAGCTCCTTCCGATTTTTCTCTCCCATGTAACCGGAATCAGCCAAAACCTCAACCGACTTGTTGTCACCTTCTTCCGGAAGAAGCTCCGCGCAGACTTTGCTGTCATGGGTGCTTGCCGTGGTGGTTTTGTAGTTGAGAATGATCTTTGTTTTCTCATCTGCTGCAACGTGTCCCTTGTAGCCGTAGTATGTGACCCCTCCTTTCTTTGTAAAGCCGGCCTCCACATCCTTGTGGGCGCGCTTTTTCGCGGACCATCCTTCCGGTGCACTCTGTTTCTCTTTAATGTGCTTGTTCTCCTCGGGCGTGTTGCGTTGAATCGGTACCAACTGAAATGTAGCATCGACCATGATCCCCTTGCTGCAACGCAGTCCCTTCTTCTTCATCTGCTTCTTAAAACGATTAAAAAGCTCTCTGACACCCTTCTCGCCGAGTCTCTCCCTGAAGCCATGTATTGTGTTGGAATCCGGTACCTTATCCACATCAGACATGGAAAGGAAGTGTGCAAAACTGCGTCTGTCCTTCAAAGCTGCCTCCATCATGACATCACTCAGATTGTAAAGCGACTGAAGAATCAGAATCTTAAACATCCGGACCTCATCGTAATGGGGGCGCCCCATTTTCCCATAATGGCATAATTTGACCAACGCCGGGCGGAAATCCTCAAATTTAATGATCTTGTTGAGCAGTTCAAGGTTCGTGTCTACATAGCCCGGGGTGAGCTCTGCAAATCCGGGGATATTCAGCGACGGGGAATTATTCATGCTTGGCATGGAGTAATTATATCATAATGGCAATTTTTGTCGAGACTTAATTATAAAGGACGACTTATTGGAAGTCCCCGCATAACTGGATGGAATTCCCCCTTCTGGAACCCCTCAAAAGCCGCCTTGCCGCATTATGGGCAGAACGTGAATCCGGTGAAGAATACATCTTCCCCTACTTCGCCCGCCGCCATGAACGCAGCAAAGGCATCCTTTCCGGGGACTTCATCCGCCTCATTCAAGCCTGCGGCATATCCACCGTGAAGCACGGAAGCACCAAAGGAGACCGCCGGCAAGTGCATGATAAAACATTCCACAGCTTCCGCCGCTCCTTTGTATCCATCCTGCGTGACAACGGCGCAAGCCCGGACATGTGCCGCGCTATGGTCGGCCACTCCTCAGAAGAAGTGGAACGCGCCTACTATCGCGCCAACATTGACGACAAGCGCAAACTTCTTTCATTCCTGTTCGATACCGTCGGAGTATTGACACACACCGCCCCCGTCATTCCACCCACCGCCCCCGACTACCGCCGCCAAGCCTAACCCACCACCACCACCGAACTATGCAGACAAACACCAAGAAGCAGACCATGAGCACCAAGCCCACCACCACCGCACCCGCAGCCGCAGCCCCGAAGCCGATACACCCCGCCCCCGTGGATTATGCGGCAGACTTTGAAGCCATGCAGGAAGCAGAGCGCACCCACACCATCACTTTCACCTTCACAGATGAAGAATGGGCCCTCATTCATGAAGATATGGCGCGCTTTACCTTTATGCACAGCGACCCCGCCCCCACCTTTGCAGAATGGAAGGAAGACAGGAAGTGCGGAATCTTGAAGTACGCCGCCCACGAGTGCGCGAATGCTTACGATCGAATGATGCTTGCAGCCGCAGCCGCAAAGAAGATCGGATTCGCGTTTGATGAGCGCAGGCTCTGGCAATAACCCCACGCGCCCCAAAATACAGCCCCCGGCCCACCCCCGGGGGCTTTTTTGCGCCTCCAAGCAAAAAAAATGCACTTTTTTTGATTTTTATTCATTAAAGGCAAAAGGCGTGTAAGGTGTTAGAGAAAAATATTCTTTCAAATATGCATGATTATATTGATTTATAAGGTGTTCCGAAAATTAAGAAAACACAGATATCACCTTATAAAATATGCAAAACTTGGCAAAACTTGGCAAAACTCGGCAAAACTCGGCAAAACTTGGCAAAACTTTACGAATAACACAACTTGACAGGGGGGCGCTTTTGTGCCATCATGCACGCATGACAACACAAGAGGTCATAAAACAAACAGGGCGCGAGAAATTGCTCTCCGCGCGGGAACTCATGGCAGAAATCAACGTAAGCCATGCATGGCTCCGTAAGCAGGGGAAGGCCGGCATGCCGCGCGTATGTATCAACCCCGAATCCAACGGGACACACGGCCGCCGCTACCGCTACAGCTTGGGGGCCGTGCTTGCGTGGCTTGAAGGGCGAAACACTGCCGAAGCACCCGCCACCACCGCCGAGCAGAAAGGAGCCGCCCGATGAAGACCGAGCTTGACACCCTCCGCGAGCGCGCCGCAGAAGTCATCCACGCCGCAGGTCCGGAAGCCCCCTTCCTCACCCCGCGACAGGGAGAAGCAATCTGCGCCTTCATTGTAGAGACCATGGAAGCTCAGCGCAAGTGGACCGAGAAAGCCGCCGCAGGCGGTGGGCAGGTATGGGGCACTACTAAGCAGATCGCCGACCGCTTGGGCATGGATGCAAGCCACGTCAGCGGTATGTTGAGTGAGCTTGCCGCCGCCGGCAAGATACGCCGCACAAAGGAAGACGCTATCCCCGGCCGCCCCATGCGCCCCCGCTACCACATCGGGGACGTAGAGGCCGCTATGATGGGCCTTGACGCCGCCAACGATAGAAAGGAGGCTCGCCGCTAATGAGCACCACACACACCACCGCAGACCCCCACGCCCCGGCCCCGCCGGCGGCAGTGGGGGCCGGCAACCTGCCGCCCGTAGACCCCGCAGCCATGCAAGCGGCAGCGAATGCCACGCAGAGCAAGCCCTGGAACAGAAGGCGGGGCCTTGACCCCGAAGAGGTGTTGAAAGAATTCACGCTTTATTCTGCCGAGGTGGAAACCGTGCGCGAGCTGGTAAAAGCCCCGGAGGCGCAAGGCGGCCTCAACCTTGCCGCAGATTTGCTTTCCCAATGCCGCGACATCCTCGCCGCCGTGGCATGCCTTGAAAATTACAAGGTAATCACGCAGAGCACCCGCAGAAAGGCCCTCCATCTGGTATCCCGGTGGACAAGATCAGCATACAATCTTGCCACCGTGGCGCGCTGGGATTACCTCCCCGACGGCAAGGAAGGCAACGGGGGGAAAGAGACCGAAAAGCCATAACGCCAAGAACCTATTGAGACACTTCAGCGAATGCCCGCAGCGGGGAAAAGCTCCCTCGCGTAGCGCATTTCCGAAATTACTACAGATTTTTCATACCGTAAAATCCATTTTTCCCTTGATTTTATTATGAATTCTTATGTAGTAGAGTGTAGTAGAATAGAAGAGAAATAAATATAAATGGGCTTATATTGTAGTAAAGAAGGGCCGATTTGTAGTAAGAAACCGCCTTTTGTAGTACACCGCAAGCCCGAAAATGCAACCTTTGAGCCGAAAAAAGAAGCTAATGAGGATTCCGGATACCGACATCGAAGCCTTGAAGGGCTACGACCTCACACGCGCCTATTGCGAGGCCGCGCTTGGGCAACCCGTGCACCGGGGGCGCGTGCTGATGTTCAATTGCCCGTTCGGGGCGCATACTCGCCCGCATTTGGAGCTCGCCGACCTTGGCGGGGCCGGCATTACCATTTGCCGCTCCTGCAACGCCGGCGGCTCCGTGCTGGATGTAGCCGCCGCCGTTCTGGGGGTGGATATTCGCCACCACTTCGCCGAATGCGCCCGCGAGGTCGCCGAGAAGGTGGGCTACGTCCTGCACGAGGAAGGCGCAAAAAAGGGCACAGGAAGCCGCAGGAAACGCCCCGCCCCGCGTCCGGTACATCTTACCGCCCCGCAGCCCGAAAAGCCGCAGGAGCTACCACAGGAGGAGCAGGAGAAGGCACTGCGTGCCGTAGCCTACGCCCACAGCCACCCGCAAGCCATGCGGGCGCATGCCGAGGCTCTGAACCTGCCCGCCGTGGAGTTTCTCTTTCACACAGACGCCGCCGAGGCCGCCGCGCAGGGTCTGCTTGGTCTGGATGACGCGGGCCGCCTTCTCTACGTCTACACGCACAGGGAGGAGGACGGCGTGCACGTGCTGATGGTGAAGACCCGCAGCACCCCCGAGGAGGTCGCGCGCGACAAGCCCCGCTTTCTTTGCCGAGGCCGCAAGCAAGCCCTGTTCGGGGCAGACTCCGCCATCGGGGCTGGGGATGTCTACATCACCGAGGGGGAAAGTGACGCGCTGGCCGTGCGTGCCGCCTTCTGGCAGTTCCTGGACTTCGTGGCCCACAATGCCCCCGATGACTACCCCGACGCCGCAGACCTGCCCGCCGTGGTCGCGAAGCCTGACGCGGGCACCTTCAACCCCAAATGGGCCGCCCCGCTTGTCGGATCAGATGTCACTCTGATTACTGACGCCGACGAGGCAGGGCAAAACGGGGCGCAGGAAACCGCCCGCAAACTCTTCTCCGCAGGCGTGCGCCGGGTCTATCACTGGACCCCGCCGCCCGGCGCAAAGGACGCAAGGGCGGCGCTTGACCCCGCTTGCCCGATGATACTTGCAGAAAACATCTTAACCAACAGAAAGGAAATCAATCAATGAACAATGAAACAATGACAGACGGGGACCCCATGGAGGCCATCACCGCAAAGAAGCAAGCCGACGCCGAGCGCGCCGAGATGAACAGACAAGCCGAGGAGGCGGCAGAAGAAGCACGCATTTGGCCGACGCCTCCGGGAAAGTGCCCCGTAATCCCGCTGGGCTGGAACGGGGACAGGATGTGCTTTTGGTCTCATGCTTACAGAAAACTGATTCAACTCCCCAAACTGGGCAAATCATATGAAGAAATTGTACGCCTAGCACCACTGGAAGACTTCTCTGCATGGCTCAATAAAGGCACGAAAGACGCGGAAAAAGAAGTATTCTGCGCAGTAACCCGCAGACTCGCAGAAGACAGCGCACAACGCGAATATCGCGAGGAGAATATTCTGGGCCGCGGCGTCTGGTACGCAGACCGCGAGAAGAAGGAAATCATCTACAGCGCAGGCAAGCGGTGCTATATGGTCACCGCCTCCGGGGAATTCAAGGAGCTGAATACCTGCGTATGGCGAGGCAAAATCTACACATCAGACAAGAAAAACACCTTGCCCGCCGCCGAGCCGCTCACAGATGCAGAGGGGCAAAAGCTGATTGACTTCCTGAACCTTCGCCCGTGGAAATCCTACCGTGCCGGCGAGATGCTGGCAGGCTGGATGGTCTGCGCCATGCTCTCCGGGCTTCTCACCGTCCGCCCGCAGCTCTGGATTAACGCCCCGCGAGGCTCCGGAAAAAGCAGGTTCCGGGATGACATCTTTTCCACGTTCGGCGGGAAAGATGCGGGATTTGTAATTACGATGGACGGGGGAAACAGCACAGAAGCCGGCTTACGCCGAGAACTAGACCGCGAGGCCTCGCCGGTGCTCTTCGATGAGGCCGAGAAAGAACAAGACATTTGCAGTCAAAAAAACATCGGAAATATTTTGAGGTTGATACGTACAGTAGCAACCGCAGAAGACCCTTGCATTAAGCAGTGCGGTAAGGCTGGTGAGGTGGTCAACTTCAGACCCCGCTTCTGTTCCATGCTCTTCTCCGTCAATAATTCACTGGAGCAAGATACCGATGTTTCCCGCTTTTTCATCCTGCGATTGAGCGGCGAGGGAAGAACCGACAAAGAGAAAGAGAAGCAAGAAAAGATGCTCGAAAGAATGGACCTGTTACGCCCGCAGCTATTCCGAAGCGATTTTGCCAATAGCTTCCTGCGCCGCGTGCTGGAAAGTGCCCGTGACGTCATCCGAAACGCCGGCACCTTGGCAAAGGCGATGAAGAAGACGCTTGCCGCCGCAAGATGTAAAGCCGCAAACCGAACCGCCGACATCCTCGCCCACATCATGGCAGGAGCCTACGCCCTTACCCACCGCGGGGCCATGAGCCAAGAGGCTATTGATGACTACGCCGCCGCCGCCGTGCGCATAGATGAAGACCGCAGCGAAGAAGTTGAGAGGAAGAGCGAAACAGAGCTTGCCCTGGATCTCCTGCTAACGCACACCATACAGCTACCGGGCAAGGGTGGATTCACTGTTGAAAGATTATGTCGCATTGCAGAAGAGCGCACAGATGCAGAGCTGGCGGGGCTTGCAGAGTCCGCCCTTGAAACCTGCGGGCTACGGTGGAGACATGACAAGGAGGGGAATCCTTGGCTTTCCGTTCATGCTTCATATTCGGGGCTGCAAAAGATATTTGCGAATAGCCCCATACCGAAGAATAATGTACGGCGTATCCTGAATAGTGACGATGACGGCATAGGTATATGCGAAGGGCCGGCGCGCATCCCCGCCATCAGTAAAGGGCCGATCAAGAATGCATTACATATCCCCGGGAAATACGTGCTAGACAGAACAGAAGATTCAGAAGATTGAGAAGGAAAAGGGCACTTGGCGGGCTGATGAAGCTCACCAAGTGCCCGAAAATGCCTGCAAAACAGACTACACCCCCGAAGAAAATACTACAAACTCGCCCATTCTGACTACAAAAGCGCGAATTCTCTACTACAATTCACTCGTGTTCTTACTACATGCAAGAACGCGTAAAGAATGGGGGATGTACAATGCTAAAGTGACTAACACAGCAAAAAACGGCAAATTGCTTTACTTCATTGAGAAAAAGCCGCAAGTACCCTTTATTTTCTAAGGGAAATAGCTTCTCGAAAATCTAGCAAAACGCATTTTTCAAAAAACGCTCCCCCTTACACACATATACTCACATGAGAGTGCGCCGTAGAGAGCGGCGAAAAAAAACTCTACCCCAAAAAAAGAGACTTTGCCGGCGATATGGCAGACCGCATGAGAGAGGGGCAGCGGGGCAGCGAACGCGGCGAGCACATAGCCCCCACGCGGTCCGAGCCCCCGCAAGAAAGAGAGAGGGCCGGAAATTCGTGCTTGACATTGACAAAAAGGGCCCTTCCTTGCGGTCCGAGCCCCCGCAAAAGTAAGCGGGTGCAGAAAAAGCAAGGGTGAAGTGAAGTCTTGCCCCTTTGCTTGCGTCTGGGGACCCCTAGACGGGCTTTTGCCGGCCATCCGCACCCAACTACACCACCCGCACGCCGCAAGGGCCGTGTAGGGGGTGGTATAAGGAATCTTTTTGAGACCCCCGGGCCCTTCCCTGCGGTCCGAGCCCCGGCGAAAAAAAAGAGAGGGGCAAATTTTCCGTGATACATCGCACTTTTGCCCCTTCTTTGCCCACTGGAAGCACCTAGAAGGCCTTTTTCGGGTCATCTGGTACACCTACCGCCCGCACCATGCAAGAGCCGTGTAGGGCATCTGGTGAGCTTTTTCCCCGCCGCATGCACTACACCGCCGGCAGGTGCTCAAAATGCGCTCATATGGTCATCTTTTTTTGCTCATTCGTGGCTCAAATAGGGCTATTTTCAGAGAGAGCCTTCCATATGCAGGGCCTCCCTTCCCCCGTGGCCATGGTCAATCCGTGAGCACCCCCACCCACCTTCTTTCCCCGCCGCCGAGCCGCGCGCATGATTGCAAGCCTCCCCACTCAATCGGCAAGTGCCATGTCACGCCGCTTGCATGATTGCACCGTGACCCACTGCACATCTGCCACCGATAGATTGACCGCCTGCACCCGGTGCACATCGGCGGCGCAGGAAGCACCCCCTGCGCAAGGTTCGCCGCCTGCCCTTCATCATGCCGGCCTCATGGACCATATGCCCCGCTTGCTGCAAAGCTGTATGGCCTTGGCGGCCTTGTCTGACGTCTGGCGGGTAGTTTATCCACCGCGCCTCCCTTGCGGCCCTGTAGAGCTTCCCCTGCACCACCTGCACCGCCTGCACCGCCTGCACCGAGAAGCCCACCATGAAGCCGCACCACCTCCACCGCAGACAGCTACCGCCGGCAGGACCTCCGCACCGCAAGCAAGGGCCACGAACCATGAGACGCAAGACCCCCGCACGGCATATTCTGCGCCTCCGCAAGTGCGAAAGCATGCGCAAGCGGGAATTATGACACAAAAAGCCAAAACGGGGGAGCAAGGTGTACATTCTAGGTGTACATAGCATCGTAAATCATTGAGTATCAAGGCTTTTAAGTAATACCGGGGCTATAATAAATAACATTTGCGCCCCACGGCATAAACGCCGTGGGGCCTTTAGTTTCATGGCCGACACGATATGCGAACTGTGGTGAAAGTCCACAAGGTGCCGTGATGATGCGGAAACTCAAACTGGAAGAACAGAGCAGCCGATAGCTGTAAGGCTGATTAGCCAAACCCATCAGGGTTTGCCCTGCAATTGCTTCGTGCCCGTGGGGCGGGCGCGAAGCAATTGCGGGAGGGTAACACCCCGTGGGAGAGGAGGTTCGAGGGGACGTCCCGACTGTACGAACAGAAACCATATAAGAGGACAGACGGATGGATATATTCCGGTATCCGCAAAGAATGCAAGCGGGTCATATCGGGGAACAATGTACTTTACCTTTGAGTGTCGTCTGTTAGTTCACCTGCGTGATGACGTAGAAGGGCTCACAGGGCGGCGCGGACGGCGAGAGCGATGAGGAGGAGGGCGGCGAGGGTTTCTGCGGCGCGGCGGGGGAGGCGGTGGAGGAGGCGTGCACTGTGGAAGGCGGCCAGGGAGGCAGCAAAGGTGATGATGCCGATGATACCGGCGGCGGTGAGCACTTGGAGCAGGCTTGGGTTGCTGACAACGAGGTCTCCCAATGCCATGCAGACGCCCACGGCGAGAGCATCGATGGCCGTGGCGATGCCGACACCCATCAGGCCGAGGAAGCCGAGCGGCTCCGCCGGGCAGGCTTCCTCATCCCCGCCCCGGAACCAGGTGTTGTACAGAATGCTGCCCGCCAAGGCCAGGAAAACTGCCGGGACAATGATGCCGGAGTAGGCTCCCACGGTGTCCTTCAACACATCCCCGCCTGCGTACCCCAGCAAGGGCATGCCCGCTTGGAAGCCACCCACCGTGAGCGCCAGCCACAGGGCAGAAGACGCCCGACGCCTGCGCAGCAGCAGGCCGTAGGAGAAGGAGTACACCGTGGCATCCACGGCCAAGGCAACGCCCAAGATGATGACTTCCGCGTAATTCATGAGCGCATCATCATAGGGGCTGGCGGGTGCGGTGTCAAGCCCACATGGCTTTTTTCCGTAAAAAATCGGGAAAAATCGACCTGCGTGCTTGCCATTCTGCCCCGATGTGCTATACTGAAAGGCACTTACTAAGTTATTATGAATTACTACGTTTTGGCTGCAATCGTCATTTTCCTGATCACCTACGGGTTGATCATTTCGGAAAAGGTGCATAGGACGGTCATTGCCCTGGTGGGGGCGATGATTATGGTATTGGTGGGCATCATCACCCAGGAGGAGGCCGTACATGTGATTGACTTCAACACCCTTGCCCTGCTGACGGGCATGATGGTGCAGGTGCACATCCTCGGCAAGACCGGGCTCTTTAAGTACCTCTCCGTGTGGGCGGTGCAGAAGACGCGCGGCAACCCCGTGTTGCTGCTCATTGCGCTCTCTATCTTGGTGGCGGTCTGCTCCGCCTTCCTGGACAACGTGACGACCGTTCTTCTCACCGTGCCTGTCACCTTCGCCGTGACGCGTGATTTGAAGGTCTCTCCCTATCCCTTTGTGTTCGCGCAGATTCTGGCCTCCAACATCGGCGGCACGGCCACGATGATCGGCGACCCGCCCAACATCATGATCGCCTCCAGCGAGGCTGCCAAGGAGGCCGGTATCGACTTCATGGCCTTCATTCGCGTGCTGGGTCTGCCCTGTGTGTTCATCTTCATCGTGACGATAGCTCTCATTGTGCTGATCTTCCGCAAGCAGCTGGTCACCTCTCCCGAAACGCGGATGCGTGTGATGCAGATTAAGACGGCGGGGCTCATCCGCTGCCGCCGCCTGCTGGTCAAGTGCGGCATTTCCTTGGGCTTCACCATCATCCTCTTCTGCCTGCACGGTCGCGTTCCCGGCTGGGATCTGGAGTCCGGCTCGGCGGCTTTGGCGGGTGCGGCGCTGCTGCTGCTCATCTCCATGCCGGACCGCACGGAGCGTCTCGAGGAGGTTTTTGCCAAGGTGGAGTGGACGACCATCTTTTTCTTCATCGGTCTCTTCGTCTTGGTCGGCGGCTTAGAGATGCAGGGTATCATCAAGTGGATGGCTCAGCAGGCCACAGACTTGACGGGCGGCGATGTGACGGCCTCCACCATGGTCATCCTGTTGCTCTCTGCCGTCATGTCCTCCTTTGTGGATAACATTCCCTTCGTGGCGACGATGATCCCGCTTATCAAGGACATGCTGATCAACGGCAGCAAGGAGCCGCTGTGGTGGGCTCTGTCCATGGGCGCCTGCCTGGGCGGCAACGGTACGGTGATCGGCGCGAGTGCGAACGTGGTGGCCTTGGCCATTGCGCGCAAGCATGGGCTGGAGGTATCCTTCCTGCAGTTCATGAAGTACGCCTTCCCGCTCATGCTGCTGAGCATCGCCATCTCGGGGCTCTACCTCTGGATTGCGTTCCTGTAAAAGCCCCCGGGAGCTGATTTTGCGCCGCCTGCGTCACTTTGGGATTGACGCAGGCGGCTTTTTGCGGCTACAATAGGCAGCGTATGAGGCACCTTCTTGCAGCAATCGCCCTCTTGGCCCTCGGCTGTGCCGCCGGGGAAGATAGTCCCGCCGTTGGTTCGGTGGAGGCCTCGGCCGCGATGTACACCGCCCTGGCCAAGCAGGCCGGTAGTGTGGCCAAGCAGCTGCGAGCGGCTCTGGAGGGGGTGCGGGATGCCACCGGGGCAGAGGCCGCCGCGCCCGGTATAAGGGCCCTGGCGGATCAATCCGCCGCCGTGGATGCCGATTACCTCGCGCTGCCGGAACCCGCTCAGAGTGTGCTCGAATCCCTCGCCACGTTGCCGGAGCAGCAGAACATCGAGGAGGATTGGACGGCCATCAACGCCCGCCTGTTAGCGCTGGCGGAGTCGGTGCCCCCCTACTACGGCAGCACCGCCCTGCAGGAGGCCGTGCAGAGCCTCCCCTGCGTATCCGTAGCGGACCGCAAGAACACCATCCTGGCCATGCACGCCGCCGCCCGCGAGCTCACCGCCGTGCTGCAGGCCGTGACGGATGCGGAAAGCGCGGAGGCCTCTGTCTCCTTGGTCTCCCTGCTCATCGAGCGGGGCTTGGAACTGGAGTCCGAGTACGCCTCCTACCCCGTGGCGGATGAGGCAACGGCCGAGACCATCTCTCGCTACTTAGAGGCCCTGTCTTACGCCTCCACCATGGAGACCCTGGGGGCTGCCGCTGCCGCCCTGCTGGCCCTCCCCACCCCCTGCTACGGCTGCACAGACCTGGCAGACCTGCTGGCAGACATCTGCGGCTCATAAACACGGAAAAGCCGCCGCAGGATGTTCTCCCACGACGGCTCCAACTTACTACCTATGAAACTCGGTTCGCCCCTTGGCTTGGCCGGCAGCGCTCTCTCCTTCACCACCTGCCGGGGGAACCTACATAGGGTAGGACACCGCAGGGTAGGGATTTGTTCAAAGTTTTTCTTTTTTTCTCTATGGGGGTATCGATTTTCAGGGCATCTTGAACAAACAGGCCTTGATGTAGGGTAAAGGCACCCTTGGTTTCCACAGTCGAAGAAACCCAACTGAGTCTCACTACCAAGTGCATTCCTCCTTGTTATGAGCAGAAACGAGAGGCGCGTTCACCGTGCTTTTCGGGAACGCGCCTTGAGGGTATCTGCGTTGATATGCTCGTTTACGCCTCTTCTTCTGTGGCCGGGATTTGGGTTTCTTCCATCTCGCGCAGGAAGGCACGGATGCGTGTACACTCAACACTATTGAGATTCCATCCGGGTTCGGAACCCCGGCCTCTGGTGATGCCGAAGGCAATATCCTTCTGCTCGTTCGGTAACAGATAGTAGCCAACAGGAGTATACTCCCCCCTGAGGACAAGATTGCCCTGAGTCTGCATGGTTCCGTGTACTCTATATGGTTCAACAGGCACGCATTTAATATACTCATCCCCACTTGCGTCGCGGCTGTGGATGAGAAGGTAGTCATCCTTGCTGCAGACGAGCGCTGCGACGAAGTCCGAAACAGTGTTGTAGGTGTTCCTGTAGCGGCTCCCCGTTTTCTTGAGTTTATTATTTATCACTGCTTTAGGGTTGAGAACATTGACGTGCCCATTTGCGTAGCAAAAAAGAAGGCGAGATGATTTATTGTTGAACTTTGCCGGCACCGGAATGGTTCGTATGGCATCCGAAAAGAGCGTATTCTTGGAGGACTGCCCCCCCTCGCCGTTCGGACAGTGGAAGATGTACTTCCATATTTTGTCCTTTTGAGACGTTTGCGGTGTTGTGACTGCTGCAAGGTTCGGAATGAATGTTTTTTCTTCCGCCGGTGTTAATTCCTTGGAATTAGCCAACACCGTTGACTCCGGCACAGTAGGAGCCTGCGATGTTTCCTTGGGGGCAGAGGGGACGTTCGTCCCCGATTTCCGGATAAGGCATCTCTCACAGATGAAATGAGTGATGTCTTCCCGTTCCAAGCAAATGGTCGTATTTCCCAGTCGTCGATAAATCTTTCTTGCTCCGAGATAGATCGGAGCAGGTGCAGGCTTTACATTCATATCGCACAGCAGGAGTTGTGACCGGTAATAGTACAACACAATGTCGACACAATTGCTGGCTGTAGTTCCGAGAACACGGGTGATGGTGTTGCGAAACTTGAGTTTGACCTTATCCGGCGTCAGCTGAGACAAGTTCTCCGGCTCGAAATATTCGTATGGGTCGTCACTCCCTGAATTGAGGTATTTCAGATCTTTGTTGATGCCACAGGGTGTCCCATCATTTCTATAACCCAGCTTGAGAGTACCGCCGTCTGTGTTCATGAAGGCTGCTAATTGCTGCATGATCTCAACATCCAATTGATGATCCATGTCCGGTTCTGTCTTCCTGGTGCTGAATACGAAGGAGCTCTTGTATTCCAGATGCCTGTCCTCGATACCGCGCGCCAATTCAAACTTCTGCTCGAGGCTGTCCCATTCACTGTTGTCACTGCTGGAGAAAATTGCTCCATTGATGTTCGGCTCCTTGAGAACCGGCCACCCCTTTGATGAGAAGTTGGTGACAACCAACTTAATTTGAGTTCCAACCTTCGAGTCATCGGGCTGGGTATCTTTCTTCAGGTAATACCGTACCTTCCGTGTACAATCGGGATGGCTGAGTACGTAATACGTTTGTCTCCCTTCCTCAAGGGTGTCGACAGCCTCGATGGTAAAATCGTAGGTTTCATTGACCTTAAAGATCTCCTTCAGACTCTCGAAGTTTTTTTCTTCAAACCAGAGATGACGATTCTTGATATCAAGAACCGTTAGCCGAATAGCATCTCCGTTTTTGGCTCCTTCCGGAACACACGAGGCGGATACGTTGTGTTGCATGCCTAGGTTGTCACGAACACGGTAGAACGCTGCATCTCCATTGTCTCCCGGAACTTGTGAGACATAGAAAAGATACGTCTCCCCCTTCCTGTATTCGTTATTCAACAGATGGTCTCTGTCTTGCTCCAAAACGGGGAAGATGGTATCCTTGCCGTCTTGATCCACCCTGAAACGAACAACGCGACAATGAAGAATGGTGGGAATCTCCGTCTCAGTCCATCTGCTCTGGAAGTCCATCTCAGGGACCATGAAAACCCATTTCTGCGCCTCGAAGCCGGGTATGGTCTGACGACCTTGGTGCTGCAAAAGGAAAAATCTGCGTCCATTGATCATCCTGCATCCGACTTGCTGGAAAAGGTACGTCTTGTTTTGCTCGAAGTTCATAAAGAAAGATGATTGCTTTGTTCTGTGTTCGTACGAATAGTCCCACGAGGGGATGTGTGCATATTGTATCATTTTGTGGTGCGTTTGTCAATCTAATTTTGCCTTTTCGAAGACACCTTGCAAAGAACACTCTTCTTGTCGAACTCCTTCCGCTTTTTTTGCTTGAAAAGGGGGTGCGGGTGTGGTAGTATACGCGGCGTATGAAGCTGTCTTTGTGTATCGGGGCGATGTTGGCGCTCTGCGGAGTGACGGTACAGGCGCAGGAGACGGCGCCGCGGCCTAACATTATTCTCATTTTGGTGGACGACATGGGGTGGGGGGATATGGGCCTCACCTCATCTGCGGCGCGGGCTGAGGAGGCGGACACGCCTGCTATCTCTACGCCGACGCTGGATGCTATGGCGAATCAGGGGGCTCAGTTGCGGCGTCACTACACCGCAGCTCCGGTGTGCGCGCCGGCGCGGGCGTCACTCTTCAGCGGGGTACACCAAGGGCATGCGGAGGTGATACGCAACAACAGCTTCGATGCCGCTCTTGAGAACAGCCATACACTGGCCTCGGTGTTGCGCGAGGCAGGGTACAGGACGGCACTCATCGGTAAGTGGGGTATCGGCGGCGGTAAGGAAAGCGGCGGCACGCCGACGACATGCCCCGCTTGGCCGACCCTTCGCGGTTTCGATTTCTTCTTCGGTTATAACAACCACCTGGCCGGGCACCGGCACTATCCCAAGGAGGAAAGTAATGCGGATCCCGAGACGCATCGCAATGCGATATGGGACGGCGATAAGATGATTACGGATGACTTGGATAACTGCTACAGCACCGACCTCTTCACGGCGCGGGCCAAGGAGTGGATCAGTGAGCAGCAAAAGCAGGAGGCCGGGCGTCCCTTCTTCTTGGCGTTGGCCCTGATTGCGCCGCATGCCCGATTGGCGGTTCCGTCCTGCCCCTTCCCCGAGGAAGGTTTGCGTTGGCTGGGAACGCCCGGTCATATGATTAACACCGCTCAGGGACAGTGGGATTCCTTCATCGAGCCGATTTACCGGGACAACCCGGAGTGGCAGGATTATGCCCGCAAGCGTTTCGGCAATCGCTCGGCGGCCGCCATGGAGAGTGCTCGCCGCCATGCTACCATGATTACCCGCATCGACCAAGCCGTGGGCGACCTCATCTCGCATTGCAAGGGGCTCGGAATTATGGATAACACTTTCATCGTCTTTACGAGTGACAACGGTCCTCACAATGAACCGGGGGCTGTTAACCCTGTTGCCGGGCACCCTGCTCCTGCTCAGAATCCCGCATTCTTCCGCAGTTACGGGACATTCGATGGCATCAAGCGTGATGTGTGGGAGGGCGGCATGCGTGTACCCTGTTTGGTGTACGCCCCGGGGCTGGTGAATAACGGCACAGTGTGCAACCAACCGAGCCAATTCCAGGACTGGATGGCGACCTTTGCTGAGCTGGCGGGAGTGCCGAAGCCCATGCGCTGCGATGGCGTCAGTCTTCTGCCGGAGTTGCAGGGGCGTCCTGCCGCCGACCGGGGAGGGGTGGTGTACTCCGAGTACGCCTTTTCCGGCAACATGGTGCAGTATGCCGACTATGCTCCCAACAAAAAAGGACGTGTTCGCGGGGAGCAACAAATGATTCTTTTCCGTGACGGCGACCGCTGGCTCAAGGCGATCCGAACCGGGATCAAGACCGGTGAGGAGGATTTCGAGATCTATGACGTGGATGCCGATACGCATGAGGCTGCCAACCTTGCTCCGCAGTACCGCGAGCAGCAGGCAAAACTGAAGGCGGCGGCCTGCTACAACCGTCGTGCCTATTCGTACACCCGTGATCCTGAAGCAGGTGCTCGCCGGAACCCCTGCAACGGCCGCCGCTCTTACGATGCACAGGCTGTGCCGGCAAACCGGGAGCAGGGCAGCGAGAGGGGGCTTACCATGCGCCGCATACAGGAAGGTGCCCCTTGGGTGCCGGATTTCGACACCCTGCCGGGGGCTGCGAGTGCGGAGCGTCAGAAGGTGGCAGGCCTACAGGGGCTCGAGCTGCCTGCGGGGAGCATCACGGAGTTGCGCGGCTTCATTCGCATTCCGCAGGATACGTCATCGGCGCGCTTTTTCCTGAGGCTCGATCCGGTGCCCGGTTCCAAGGCGTATATCAAGCTGCACAACTTCTGCCTGATAGATGCCGATTCTAACTACACACCGGGAACAACGGCAACGGAGAGTTCGTCCTCCAATGCTGTTGAGGTGGCAGAGGGGGCGTCCACACCGGGGATCCCGCTCAAGGCCGGGTTGCATGAGTTCACCATGGTGATTGTTCAGGGAGCGTCTGCTCCGGGTAAGGTGCAACTGCAATACGGTCCGGAGAAAAAAACGGTGTCGAACGAGGATTTTTTCACGGAATAATTCGTTTATGAAGTACAGAAGATGCGGACACAGTGGGGTTTTGTTACCGGAGATTTCTCTGGGGCTCTGGCATAACTTCGGCCACGCCGCCGCATCGGCAGAGCGGCGGCGTTTGCTGGGCACGGCTCTGGACCTCGGTATTTGCCACATTGACCTAGCGGATAACTACGGTCCGCCCCCCGGCAGTGCGGAGGAGAATTTCGGCAAACTGCTCCGGAGTGACTTTGCTCACCTGCGCGATGAACTCTTTATTTCCACCAAGGCCGGGCACGCCATGTGGCCGGGACCATATGGGGACTGGGGCTCGCGCAAGCATCTTCTCGCCGGGTTGGATCAAAGCCTGAGCCGCCTGAAACTGGACTACGTGGATATTTTCTACAGCCACCGGCCGGATCCCGAGACGCCCTTGGAGGAGACGCTTGGGGCACTTGTTCAGGCTGTTCGCAGCGGTAAGGCCCTTTACGTTGGGCTGTCAAAATATCCGGCACCGCTTTTCCGCCGCGCCTGTGCCTTTCTGAGGGAAGAAAAAGTTCCCTGCCTGCTCCACCAATTCCGCTACAACCTGCTGGACCGCGCCTGCGAGCCGGAGGTGTTGCCTGTCACCGAACAGGAACATACGGGTAGCATTGTTTTCTCCCCGCTGGCCCAAGGGATGCTCACCGGCAAGTACCTGCACGGCATCCCTGCGGACTCCCGCGCCGCCGGTCCCGGGCCCTTCCTTACGCCGGACAAGGTTTCTGCCGACCACGCCCGTGTTGCTGCCCTCCAAGACTTAGCAGACCGAGCCGGCATCCCCCTCACTCAGCTCGCCCTTCGCTGGCTTCTCTCTCGTCCCGGTATCACCTCCGTGCTCATCGGGGCCCGCACCCCGGCCCAGCTCATCGATTGTGCCTCCGCCTCCTCCGCACCATCCCTCCCACCCGAGCTTCTCTCAGCCCTCGCCACACCCATCCACGCTTAATCCGTCCACGGTATGACTCGCCATGTACGGATGCATGCAGAGCTATACCTGTGGAATACGGGATTTCCTGCCGGCATGGCAGCAGGGAGGTCTTTTATGACGGAGCGGGTGGTGCTTAGGCTCTGGGGGGAAGGGGAATGCGGTTCTCTTCCTTCCAGAAGGCCTCGAGCCCGTAGAAGTCGCGCACCTCGGCGGCCATGACGTGCACCATCACGTCGATGTAATCCAGCACGGACCAGAGCGCGTTGGGGGTGCGCTCGGCATAGACGGGGGAGACGTGGTGCTGCTCATCGACATATTTGTCCACATCGCGCAGAACGGCGCGGAGATGGGGCACAGACGTAGCAGTGCAAACGATGGCAAAGTCCGTGATCGAAGAGGTGCCGCGAAGGTCATAAACGGCGATGTCGGTGGCCTTGGCGTCATCGGCTGCGTAGGCGCAGGCAAAAGCAAGTTCTTGGCTGGTCATTGTCAGAAAAAGGGGAAAAACTTATCAGGAAAGAGAGGGAGGAGGCGTGTCCTCGGACTCGTCGGCGGGCTCGGGGGCCTCGTTCTGTGTTGCAGGCGCATTGGCACTCGGGGCCGTCGGGAGGTCCGGGGGAAGCTCCTTCCGGGGCGGGTCGGTCATGACACCGGTCTCCAACAGCTCGCGGATTTGCTCGCCGGAGAGGGTCTCGTACTCCAACAACTTATCGGTGATGAGCAGGAGGCGGTCTTTGTTCTCCGTAAGGATGGTCAGGGCGCGGCGGTAGTTCTCCTCCACAATGCGCTTGATTTCCTCATCTATGAGCTGGGCGGTGTGCTCCGAGAAGTTCCGGACGCTCTGCGACATATCGCGGGCCAAGAAGACCTCCTCGTGGTTCGAGCCGTACTCCACCGGGCCGAGCTTCTCGCTCATGCCGTAGACGCACACCATCTTGCGCGCCGTGGCTGTGGCCTGGCGAATGTCCGCACGCGCGCCGCCCGTGATGTCGCCGAAGACAACCTCCTCGGCGCAGCGGCCGCCCATAGCCATCACGATGTAGTCGAGCATGTCACTCTTATACTCGCTGAGGCGATCCTCCTCCGGCAGCATCATGGTGACACCCAAGGCCGGGCCACGCGGAATAATCGTAACCTTGTGCAGGGGCAGAGTCTTGGCAAGATTGGTCTTGAGCAGGCAGATGGCGTGACCCGCCTCGTGCACGGCGGTGCAGCGTTTCTCGCGGTCCGATACCTCCAGAGAACGCCGCTCGCGCCCCCAGTGTACCTTCTCACGAGCCTCCTCCAAGTCGGCTTGGGTGACATTCGGTTGATTGTTCTTCGCGGCAATGAGAGCGGCTTCGTTCACGATATTGGCGAGCTCCGCACCGGAGAAACCGGTGGTGGCACGGGCCAGCGGACGCAGGTCCACATCCGGGGAGAGCTTGATTTTGCGGGCATGCACGCGCAGAATCTGCTCACGCCCCGCAGCATCCGGCAGGTTGACCGTCACACGGCGGTCGAAGCGGCCCGGACGCAGCAGCGCGGGATCCAGCACGTCCACACGGTTGGTGGCGGCAATGACGATAACATTCTCGTTAGACGAAAAGCCGTCCATTTCCACCAAGAGGGCATTGAGCGTCTGCTCGCGCTCATCGTGCCCACCGCCGACACCATGACCGCGATGGCGACCCACGGCATCAATCTCATCGATGAAGATGAGGCAAGGCGCATGCTTCTTGGCCTCCGCAAACATGTCGCGCACGCGGCTGGCACCCACGCCCACGAACATCTCTACGAAGTCCGAGCCGGAGATCGAATAGAACGGCACATCCGCCTCACCTGCAATGGCCTTGGCCAGCAGGGTCTTACCCGTACCGGGAGGCCCGACCATGAGCACGCCCTTGGGGATGGTTCCGCCTAGGTTACGGAACTTACGCGGGTTGCGGAGGAATTCCACGATCTCCCACACCTCCTCTTTGGCCTCAGAGATGCCCGCAACATCCTTGAAGGTGATGTTGTTCTTGGAGGGGTCCAACAAGCGTGCACGGCTGCGCCCGAACTTCATGGCACCGCCCGGGCCGCTGCCCTGCGAGCGGAAGAGTACGAAGAAGAGAATCAGCGGCACGAGCAGCAACAGCCCGTAAGAGAAGAAGGACTGCCAGCTGCTGTTCTCCACGTTGTAGGTGGGCAGGTCACCCAGCAAGGCCTTCACCTCGTCCGCTTGGAAAGCGCGGTGGAAGGGTATTTCGATGGGTTCTACATCGTTGCGCGTGAGCGGTTTATCCGGTACGGGCGGGTCCGGGCGGTAGTAGCCGAAGATGACCTCCCGGCCGTTGAGGCTGATTTGCACCGGGAGGCTCGGCTGGCGCAACACACGACCTTCCTCACCCAATCGCACCAAAGCATCCGTGCTGATGAGGTTGGTGACTTTTTTCTCCTCGATGAGTTTGTCCAGCAGTTGCTGGGCTTCCACCGCCTTGGGAGTCTCGGTGATGACGCATACACCGTACTTGTTGCAGATGTTGCGGATTTCATTGTCATCGGTGTACTCCAAGTAGAAGGGACGGGGCTCGGTCTTAGGGGCCTTTTTGTACTTGTAGGCATGGATGACAGCCAGATTGCCACCATCGGAGGTCTCGACCTCGATGGGGAAATTCTTCTTGTCATTCACCACAATCAGCCCATTGCGGAAATCCTTGCGGAAGGCTGCCAGCGAATTATCCTGCGGCGGGGTGGCAGAGGAGTTGGAAGAGAAGGCAAGGATGGCAATGGCGGCGAGTGCAACCAAAAGGAGAAGAGCCCCCCAGTTCCGGGTGGGGGCAGGACCCTGGCCTTGGGGAGGGCGAGGCGGTTCGTTCGGAGGAGGAATAGGCATATGTATTGACAGGTGAAATAGCTTACTTGCTCATATTGTAGCGCGTGCGGGGCGCAAAGAAAACCCGGAAGCGAGACATGCAGGCGGTTTTTACCGTCATGACAAAGGCAGGGTGTGGCCCATGCGGTCGCGTTTCGTGTCCAGATAACGTTTATTGTCCTCGTTCGGAGGGATGCTGATGGGCACCTGCTCAACGATTTCGAGCCCGTGACCGGAGAGACCGACAATCTTCTTGGGGTTATTCGTCATGAGCCGCAGCTTGCGTACGCCGAGATCGCGGAGAATCTGCGCGCCGACCCCGTAGTCACGCAGGTCCGGGGCGAAGCCGAGTCGGATGTTGGCGTCGACGGTATCCAGACCCTGTTCCTGCAGTTTGTAGGCGTGCAGCTTGGCGGAGAGCCCGATGCCGCGGCCCTCCTGGCGCAGGTAGAGGATGATACCGCCCTCCTGCGCGGCGCGGCGCATGGCGGCGTGCAGCTGGCTGCCGCAATCGCAGCGGCGGCTGGCGAAGACATCCCCGGTGAGGCACTCACTGTGCACGCGGCAGAGGATGGGTTTCTCCGGGTCGATCTCGCCGTGTACCAAGGCCAAGTGCGTTTTGCCGTCTACCTTGGAGTGGTACGAGTGGCAGGTAAAGGTGCCGAAGTCCGTGGGGAGCTTGACGGTTTCCTCCCGCTCCACGAGGGTCTCCGTGTGCTGCCGGTGCGCGATGATTTGCGCCAAGGAGCAGGCCTTGAGTCCGAAGCGACGCTGGAAGCTGCCCAAGTCGCCCAGTCGGGCCATGGTGCCGTCCTCTTTCATGATCTCGCAGCAGACGCCCACGGGCACCATGCCGGCCAGTCGCAACATATCAACCGTTCCCTCGGTGTGCCCGGCGCGGCGCAGCACGCCGCCTTCACGCGCCCGCAGGGGGAAGCAGTGCCCGGGCTGCACGAAGTCGTCCAGCACGGCATGCGGATCCGCCAGTTTCATGGTGGTGATGCTGCGCTCGAAGGCACTGATACCCGTGGTGGTACCTTCCTTGGCATCAACGCTGACGGTGAAGGCGGTGTGGAGTTTCTCCGTATTGTGCATGGCCTGCATGGGCAGCCCCAGGGAGTCCACGCGCTCCGGTGCCATGGGCACGCAGATGAGCCCGCGGGCGTGGGTGGCCATGAAGTTGATGTTCTGCGGGGTGGCGAACTGCCCGGCGCAGACGAGGTCGGCTTCGTTCTCGCGGTGCGGGTCGTCCGTCATCAGGATGAGGCGGCCCATGCGCAGCTCCTCCAGCACCTCGGGCAGGGGGGAGTAGGTGATGGGGTCCTCGCCGTCTGCCACGGGTACCTCCTCCGCCACCGGAGCAGGGGCAGGTGCCTCTGCGGGGGGCGCAGGCTGTTCCTCCGGGGTTTCGCCGCAGGCGGCGGCATCGCAGGCGTTGATAAAGGCATTCATGTCAAAGACGCCGCCCTTGGCGCTGAACTCGAACTTTCCCATAATCGGAGAGAGCTGACAGGTGTATGGTTACTTATTTTGCTTGGCCCAGGAATCACGCAGGCCGACGGAGCGGTTGAAGACGGGGTGCTCGGGGCTGTGGTCGTAGCGGTCGGCCACGAAGTAGCCCAAGCGCTCGAACTGGCAGAGGAACTCCGGGGCGGCCTCGGCCAAGGCGGGCTCAACGACGGCGTTCTTCAGCACGGTGAGGGAGGCGTCGTTCAGCGAGGCCAGGAAGCCCTCGGGGTTGGCGTCCGGTGCTTCATCTTTGAACAGGCGGTCGTAGAGGCGTACTTCGGCCTGCACGCCGTAGCGGGCAGAGACCCAGTGGATGGCCCCGCGGCAGCGGATGCCCTCCGGCGGGTTGCTTCCAATGGTGCCGGGGATGATTTCCGCCTGCACTTCCGTGACGTGTCCCTCCTCGTCTGCCGTATAACCGGTGCAGATGAGGCAGTAGGCCCCGCGCAGGCGCACGCAGGCCCCGGGGGTGAGGCGTTTGTACTTCTTGGGCGGGTTGACCATGAAGTCTTCCTGCTCGATCCACACCTCACGCGTGAGGCGCACGCTGCGGTTGCCCAGCTCGGGTTTCTCCGGGTTGATGACCACTTCCACGTCTTCGCAGAAGTCCTCCGGTACGTTGGTGAGCACGAGCTTGAGTGGATTGAGCACGGCCATGCGGCGCTCAGCGTTAGCATTCAGCTCGGCGCGCACTTCGTTCTCCAAGCGAGCCACATCGGTGTTGCCGTTAAACTTGGTGATGCCGACACCCTCGCAGAAGCGGACGATGGCGGGGGCGGGGTAACCGCGGCGGCGCATGCCGCAGAGCGTGGGCATGCGGGGGTCATCCCAGCCTGCCACAAAGCCCTCCTCCACCATCTGGCGCAGCTTGCGCTTGCTCATCACGGTGTAGGTGATATTGAGGCGGGAGAACTCGCGCTGCTTGGGCTTGGCCGGCACGGGGCAGTTCTCCACCACCCAGTCGTAGAGGGGACGATGGTTCTCGAACTCCAAGGTGCAGAGGGAGTGGGTGATGTGCTCGTAGGCATCCTCCAGCGGGTGGGCAAAGTCGTACATGGGGTAGATGCACCATTTGTCACCCGTGTTGTGATGGCGGTCGTAGGAAATGCGGTAGATGACGGGGTCGCGCATGTTCATGTTGCTGCTGGCCATGTCGATCTTGGCGCGCAATACGGCACCGCCTTCGGGGAATTTGCCTGCTTTCATGGCTTCGAACTGCGCCAAGTTCTCCTCTACGCTGCGGTCGCGGTAGGGGGAGTGCTCGCCGGGGGTCACCAAGTCGCCTTTCTGGCGGCGCATGGTCTCGCGGTCCTGCTCATCAACGTAGGCCAAGCCTTTCTTGATGAGGGCAACGGCGCAATCGTAGTAGAAATCAAAGATATTGGAGGCCCAGTAGAGGTGCTCGCCCCAGTCGAAGCCGAGCCAGTGAATGTCCTCCTGGATGGAGTTCACGAACTCAACGTCCTCCTTGTCCGGGTTGGTGTCATCGAAGCGCAGGTGGCAGACGGCGCCCAGATGAGCATATTCCTTGGCCAAGCCAAAGTCCAGGCAAATGGCTTTGGCGTGGCCGATGTGCAGGTAGCCGTTAGGCTCCGGGGGGAAGCGCGTAATCGGTACCTTGCAATAGCCGTTCTCCAAGTCCGCGGCGACCATCTCGCGGATAAAGTCTTTTTTTTCGTCGTTGCTCATCGTTCGCGCGAGTATACGCCCGCGGGGCTTGTATCGCAAGCCTTTTCCGTGCCGCTGACACAAAATCCCGCCCCGTGGCGTGCTTCGGGGCGGGACTTGTCGCGGGCTCAGGGATGCGCGGGGGCCTGCTCGATGGCTTTCAGTCTGTCGAGGAGCTCGCGGGTCTGCTCCGGGCGTTCCTTGGCTAAGTCGCGTTGCTCAGCAACATCGCTTGAAAGGTCGTAGAGTTTCGGCCGGCGGGTGGCGATGAGTTTCAGGTTGCCGCTGCGCAGGGCACGAGCGGAGCCGCTGTTACCCGCCTCGACCAGCTCGCTGCGTCCGGTGGGGCTCTGCCCGAGCAGGGCGGGCAACAAGGCCTCGCTGTCTTGCATGGAGCCGGTGGGTACGGGCACGCCGACTAATTCCGCGAGGGTGCGCCCCAGGTCCATCTGGCAGATGAGGGCGGAGGAGGTGCTGCCTGCTTTGACGTGTCCGGGCCAGTGGACGATAAACGGTACTCGGGTGCCGCCTTCCAGTAGGCCGTATTTGCCGCCGCTGTAGGGGGCTGCGGGGTTGTGGCCCTTGCAGGCTTCGGCTGCGCCGTCCTCATAGCCGTCGGAGATGACGGGGCCGTTGTCACTGGTGAAGATAATCAGGCTGTTTTCGTAGCCGTTTTCTGCCAAGGCCCGGCGGATTTGCCCCAGGGAGTCGTCCATCTGCACGGTAACATCGCCGCGAATGCCGAGCCCGCTCTTGCCGCGGAAGCGTTGATGCGGGTCGCGGGGGACGTGGATATCATTCGTGCAGAAGTAGAGGAAGATGCGTTGCCCACGGCTCTCGCGGATGAAGTTGACGGCGGCGCGGGTGATGTCATCGGCTAGGTCTTGGTCTTTCCACAGGGCGGCCTTGCCTCCCGTCATGTGCCCGATGCGGGAGATGCCGTCGATGATGGTGTCGGCGTGCTGTTTGTTGGAGGGGCGTCCCCAGGGTTTCAGCAGCTCGGGGTGCTCTGCACCTGTCTGTTCCTCCGTAAAGCGGAAGCCTTTCTGATAGCTCACACGGATGGGGTCTGCCGGGTCCAGACCTACCACTTCGCCGTTCTGCACATAGACGCAGGGCACGCGGTCCGCCGTGGCGGCCATGATGAAGGAGTAGTCGAAGCCCACCTCGCGCGGCCCGGGGGCAATCGGTTTGTTCCAGTCCGTCGGCTCCTTGCCGCTGCCCAAGCCTAAATGCCACTTGCCGATGGCGGCCGTGCGGTACCCAGCCTGCTGCATCAGGCTGCCGAGGGTCGCCGCCTGCTCCTTGGTTGGCAGAATCAGCTTGGCGTCTCCGGGCAGAATCCCCGTATTTTTCTGTCGCCACGCATACTTGCCCGTCAGCAGCGAGAATCGCGAGGGCGTGCACACGGAGTTCGTGCTGTGCGCATCCGTGAACCGCAGCCCCTCTTCGGCCAGCCTGTTCAGGTGCGGGCAGGTCGCCTTCTCGCACCCATATGCAGAGGTATCGTTGTACCCCAAATCGTCCGCCAAAAATACCACGATGGCTTGCGGCTTCTCCTCCGCTGCCCAAACCATTCCGCCCATCACCAAGGCTACCCAAAACGCAAAGGACTTCATGCTTCCACTCTACCACACCCGCCTCCCGCCGTCAAGCCAATTCTTCAGCGGAAAGCCGGTGGTATACCTGGCACCATGCAGCTGGCCTGCCGCGCGGCGCAGGACACCGTACATCAGCAGGTGCAGGGAGAGGCGTTACTCTGCCGACCCCGTCCGCTTGCATCCCTCCGGTGTCAGGAGGATGAGTATTGCATTCTTAATGCTGAGTCAAGCAGAAAACTTGTATTTTCTTGAAAAAATCTCATTCTTTTAATGTGATCCTACCCGACACTTTCAACCTCTCTGTACCCTGAATTCGTCGTAAATCATTGATTATCAATAACTTACATGGGGTGTGCATTAAGAATGCTGTATCCTGTTCAGTGCAAACAGGTGAAGAGGATAGCGTTTACGTGTATCCGGATTTGTCTGCTTGTATCTCTTGGATTGTCTGAGTCAGGGGCATGGTGCTTCCTGATATGGCAATTTAACATCAATATACATACTATCATGGCATCAATGATTGATATCGGTAGGGAATGGCTCCGCATCTCTCCCAAGGATGATCGGAAGTTGGAATTTTCCAATAACGAAGGTCGCACCTGGATGACGCGGACAACGTTAAATGCGCGCTTCGAGGAGCTTATTGAGGGGCACGGAGAACTGCTCGCCCAGACGGATAAGGGCCTCTATTTCTCCAGAAACGACGGCCGTACGTGGCTCTTGCGTCATCGTTGAACTTGTTTCGCCCCATGAGTAAAGTCTCGGTCTGCTGACCGGACAGATCCGCAGCAATGGTGGGTGTGCTCATCATTGCTGCTGTCTGTTTGAAAAGGAATACGATAGAAACTGTATCTAAAAATATGAGAAAAATCATGTCAATTCGCGTGGACAGATATGCGGTTATGGTAGTCTTCCTCATCATTGCTGCAGTCAGTCTACCCGTAATATATAAACTATATACCCTTGCTGATTTGTGGATGCAGATGGCAGGAGCTCTTCTCGGCCTTGTGTTTGCTGCCGTTATCACCAGTGTGATGCTCAAATGGCAGACGCGTACGGAGACAGAAAAAGAGCGCACGGCTAAAGTTTATGAACAGAAACTGATTGTCTGTCTTGACTTCCTGAAGGAAATATGCGATATCCTGCAGGATGGGAAGGTAACGGCTGAGGAGGCTAACAGGTTAAAATTTGACTTCGCCAACATTGCCATTCATCTCTCGGAGGAGTCTTTGGTAAAGATCAGTGACAGTTTGGGACTGATTGTTGAGAGTTGCGGTGGAGTTTCTGGTGGCGAAAATGATAAGGACGCTTCCTCTTGTTTGGAACTTCATGTGATGAATATCGTTACGGTGTTCAGATCGGAGATGTACGGAAATGTTCACTCTCCCGCAGCGTTGAAGGCGATTACGGAGAATCTGACACGAATTACGAATCAGGTGGAAGTTGAGACCGATGAAGCAGCCGGAACCGTTGTCCGCGAGGCTGCTGATACGCCCCTGCTCGATGCATTGGTGCGTTCTCTGCGCAATCAGGTGAATCAGGATGCATGGTCCATCTCTATTTACGACGGGTCAGTACAGATTATTTCCAAGAACCCTGATTGGAATACATCGGAGAAGATGGTCATTCGTTTGACATATGACTCACCGACGTTCTATTATTTCCAATGCCATGTGGATCTGCCGGATGAGTTAGGGCGACGACGTAACCTGTATATGCCCATGCGTACGGCATTGGGCGGCCGCTTGAACAAGTATTGCTGGTGGAGGCGGGTTAGTGAAAAGTACGAGCCGCTTATCATTTCCGAGACACGGAGCGAGGCGGAGACAAGCGAGCTTCTGTCCTATCTGCAACAAGAGCTCCTCAGTGTCATTGCCTATACGGAGCGATTTATATCCATTGAGCGAAAGATTCACTCCCTGCAGGAGGCTACGGCAGCGAAACAATGGGGGTGGTCAGCATGGGGAGACGAGGGAATCCTTTTCATTCACCGGAAATACGAGAGTGTTGTATGTGATTTTACCTACGCCCCGGATGGGCATTATAAAACCGTTCGTCTCCGCCTGCGGGGTATATCTGAGGAGTTGCAACAAAAATGGCTTGCGGCCCTGGGCATGGAGGGGGCTAATGCTGAATCCATTATTCTGAAGGATGATGTTACCAATGATTCGGGAATGGTCGAAATCCTGAAGAAAATATCAAACAGCCTGATTTAGAGCTATGGAAGAGGTTTACAAAACAATGCTGGTGTCCATCGATGCCCTGGCTAACAAGAGTATTGAGTGCCCGGGGGAGGGTAGGAAGAGCTTGGATATCCCCGTGTTCCAGCGGGGGCTTGTTTGGAGCCCCGCGCAGGTTGAGCTGCTGTGGGACTCCGTGATGCGGGGAATTCCCATCGGTTGCATTACCTTGATGCCGTATGAGGGAAATGGTGCAACATATGGCATTTTTGACGGTCAGCAGCGGTACAATGCCCTGCGGCTCGGGTGTCCCGGGATTGAGGAATCTGATACCATTCTTTGGCTGGATCTTGCACCGAGCGAGAAGGTGAAGGAGAGATGCCCGGACCGCAAGTTCTTCTTCTATGTCACGACCAAGGGGCAGCCGTGGGGATATCATCTCGGTAATCCGACGGACAGCCGGTTGAGTACAGCAGAGCGCTGTCATGCGTTGCGGCGTGCGGATATTGAGGAAGAAATCACCTGCCAAAAGCCGAGCCCCGCAAGGATGTACCCTTTTGAGGCCCGTTGCCCCATCCCGTTCCGAGAGTTGCGGAGGATCGGTTCATCCGTAAGCCGTGAGTCGTTGATGAAGCTGATCAAGGGCAAGAAATATGCCGAGGGAATGGCAGATCTTGTTACAGATGAGGCGGTGGAGGAATTGCGCCGTGCTCTGGCCTTGGTAGAAACATATCGGGTTATTGCGGTGGTATCGCCGGTGAAATTCGATAGGGTACAGGGCACCTCCGGAGCAGGGTCCGATGTTGCTACTTACTTTGCCCGCTTGAACAAAGGCGGCACGGAGCCCTCGCAGGAGGATGTGCGCTATTCCATCCTCAAATCCATTTTGCCGGAGGTGAGCGAGATTGATTCTCTGGCCGTCGATAGGATGAACCCTGCTCGTTTGGCAGATATTGCGCTCAGGTTATATTTTGTGAAACGTGATGGGAAATGGAAGGCGAATGTTACTCAAAAAGACGTTTATCAGCTGGCGGCTGAAAGAGAGAGATTCTCTGCATTCATCGAGGATCTGAAGAGCCTTCTGGAGAAGTTCGATAAGCAGCTACTCTACAGCGACTCAAACCAAGATGGGATGCCGCGCTTTGTCTTGGCAAGCATTGCCCGCAGCCGGCCGGACATCTATCTTCTCCTCCTTTGGCTGGAATATCGTTCGATGACCCTTCCGAATCGGAAAAAAATATCCCTCCTTCTTGTGCTGGGATTGTACGGGCAATCACTGAACTTTGCGAATTTGGATTTAACAGATGAGGAAAAAGGGCTGAAGAAGTGGCTGCATCAGGAGTCGCTCGATGGCCATTTCCTTCTGCCTCCCCCGCCGAGCTTGTATGAAAGTATAGAGAAGGAGCTGGCAGCCGAGAATGAGCCGGGATTGCATACAGCGTGGAATAATCCCCTGTATGTGAACGCCATCAATCGCCTTTGGTCCTGGAACAAGACAGAATCCCGCCTGTTTTTGCTGTATTGCTGCCGAGAATACATGCATAAATATTTCGCCGACTATGATTCTGCTGCCGTTGCATGGCTGGAGGATAACCGCCCCTGGGATTACGATCACATCTACCCCTCCTGCTGGATCACCTCGGGCAGGGGGAGGAAAAAGAAGACGTATACCTATACCTTGTGGGAGCTGACGTTCTCGATCGGCAATATCGCGCCGCTTCCCTTCAGCTTCAACCGCTCCAAGCAGGATGCGCCTCCCTTTATCAACGGTTCTTACATGAAGGGGCGGGAGGATGATGAATTGTTGTTTGTTTCCGGGATGAAGGATGGCAATGAAAAAGACGAGAAGCGATTCAATGACGGGAACCTTGATATTTCCTCCCTCGAAGAGAAAAAAGAGTTGGCCTTTGCCTTGGGAAGACGTATTGCCGCACGCCTGAAGACTCTGTACACCTCTTGCTATCAAGGACTCTGCTGGAATGATTGGTTGGACTTCGCCGACGTGGATTGGCGTCCGAAGATCATCGAGGATTTCTGTCAAAAATTTGAGTGCGAACCGAAATATTGGGTTTATGTCCCGGATGGTACCCAACAGCTGTGTGATCAACCTTGGGGGCACTCATGGATTGCGGTCGGCGAGGAGGTGAAAATCGGCCGGGAGAAGGCCCTTCTTTGCATCTGCTGCGGGCCGGTCGAGGTAGAGTGGGGAGTGCGGCGCCATCCCGAAGCAAACGCTATCAACGATGACCGCAACACATGGTGGCATTCCCGTCAGACTGACGATGGCAAATCCGAAGTTCTGTGCCACAATATAGTCGGTAAAGCGTGGGAGACAGTGAACCTTGATCAAGTAGTTCGAGACCTCCGGGAGTATCGCCGGAAGTATTGCCGGTAGTACCTTACCCTACTTGATAACGCCGTGGTAGTAGGCGAAAACGGGATTTTAACCGAAATCATCAACGCACCTACTACCGCGGCGACATGCCGCCTGCTCCCGGTTCGGCACACCAATCACTTTCCGCTCCTTCCGAAAATTCCGCGTTCCACTCTTTCTCGCTCCCTGTTTCCCCCGGCGGCGGGAGGTCTCTCATCTCGCGCGCCTCATTTGTCGGGGGCGGATTTTTCCGCATGACGTGCACAACGCAGGCTTGACAAAGCGGGGTGAATGTGCGAGGATGGAGTGCGACAACCGAGCTTTTTATGATGCACATGACGCTGAAGACTTGGATACCGGCGCTTTTTGCGGCGGTCATGCTGACATGCACTGCCCCGGCGGAGGAGGAGCCGGAGACGGACACCCCCACGGAGGAGCAGGCTCCCGAGCAGGGGAAGAAGGATAAGAAGGAAAAGAAGCAGAAGCAGGGGCCGGCTTACAAGATCTGTAAAACGGAGAAAGAAGCCTTTGCCTTGGCCAAGAAGCATGACATGCTGGTGTGGGTGGTGTACAGCGACCCCGCGACCTGCCCGTACTGCGTGGCCTTCGAGAAGAAGATTCTGCGCTCTGCCGTGCTCAAGAAGGTTAAGGGCTGCGTGGTGTGCTGGATCTCCAACAAGCCGCTGCCGCAGTATAAGTGCACCGGCAAGCCCAGCGGGGCCCTCATCAAGCCGGATGGCACCTACTACCTGCCCATGTTCTATGTGAGCAAGAAATCCGTGAAGGAGTACGCCAAGGACTTGGAGAATTACACCAAGGCCTACCGCAACCAAAAGAACGACGGTCCGGATACGACGGACAGCGGGCTCATCATCCCCCGGGGCAGCAAGACCAACACCCCGGTGCAGACCATCACCCCCAACTGATCATCACCGACCATGAAAAAAGGAATCATCGCAATGCTCGTGGCCGCGCTGGCCTTCGCTGTGTTCCCGGCGGATGCTGCGCCCAAAAAGACCAAAAAGCCCAAGAAGGCCAAGACTGAGCAGGTGAGCAAGAAGGATAAAAAGGATAAGAAGGAAGAATCCCCGGAAGAGGAAGCCAAGGACGAGAAGGCCAAGGTTCCCTTCAAGGTCTACAAGAGTCGCCGGGAAGCCGAGGCTGTGGCCAAAAAGCATGACCTGCTGCTGTGGGGCATCTTCAGCGTCCCGAATGCTTGCCCCGCCTGCAAGCAGTTCGAGCGCGATATCCTGGCCAGCAAGGAGCTCAAGGAGGGCCTTTCCGGTATGGTGGTGGCCTACATCAGCACCTCCCCCATCCCCGGCAGTGCCTGCCCGACCATGCGTCCGCACAGCGTGCTCATGAAGCCGAACGGCGAGAAAGTCGTCGACTTCAACCTGCGCGGCTTCGGACCGGATGAGCACATCTCCCAGGCCACGCGCTACTACCGCCGCGCTTTCGGCGGCATCCCGAATACGCAGCCGATGCGGCCGGAGGACAAGCCCAATCCCTTTACGGAGCGGGAGAAGTACCGCCCCATGACTCCGGAGGAGATGGAGCGGCTGAGCCCTCGCGGTTGATTGGAGTAACGCGCGCCTGCCGTTTTCCTGCCATGCAGATGGCACGGCAGGCGCCCTGAGTATCGCCCCCTCATGCCGCATCCTTTCCCTGTCGTTGACTTTGCCGAGCGTCCCTTCATCCTTTTTTGGGAGGTGACGAGGGCCTGTGCCTTGGCCTGCCGCCACTGCCGCGCCGTTGCCCAACCGCGTCGCCACCCCCTGGAGCTGACCGAGGACGAGGCCCTACGCCTGGCGGATGAAATAGCCGAGCTGGCCCCGCCCATGGTCGTACTGACCGGCGGCGACCCCATGATGCGCACGGACCTGCTGCAGATCATCCGCCGCTTGGCAGGGAAAGGGGTGCGCGTAGCCCTGAGCCCTGCGGCCACCCCCAGGCTGCTGCACACGGACTTTGCCGCGCTGAAGGAGGCCGGTGTGGTGAGCATGAGCCTGAGCCTGGACGGCGCCACGGAGGCCACGCACGATGCCTTCCGCCGCGTGCCGCACACCTTCCGCCGCACCCTGCAGGCTGCTGCCATGGCGCGGGAGGCGGGGATCCAGCTGCAGATCAACACCACCATCTCCCGTACCACGCTGCCGGAGTTGGATGCCTTTGCCGACTTGCTGCGCGAGCTGCAGCCGGACGTGTGGAGCGTGTTCGTGCTGGTGCCCACCGGGCGTGCCCAGGCGGAGGAATTGCCCACCGCCGAGCAGCTGGAGTCCCTGTGGCAACGCCTGGCGGAGTTGCGCTCGACCCTGCCTTTCCCCATCAAAACCACGGAGGGACACCACTACCGCCGTGCTCTGTTGCAGCATGCCCGCCGTGACGGCACCCCGCCGCCGCACCTCATCCCCACCCGGGACGGCAAGGGGGTGCTTTTCATCTCCCACATCGGGGAGATCCAGCCCAGCGGCTTCCTGCCCCTCACCGCCGGCAACGTGCGCAAGGACAGCGTGGCGGAGGTCTACCGGCAGCACCCCATCTTCACCACACTGCGGAACGATGACGCCTTGGGCGGCAAATGCGGCTGCTGCGGGTTCCGGCATGTCTGCGGAGGCTCCCGCTCCCGCGCCTACGGTCTCACCGGCGATATGATGGCGGCGGAGCCCCTCTGCTCCTACGTTCCCCCGACCCCCTCTTCTACATGATCAACATCACTAAGCTTTGGACGGGCGCAGAACAGCCCGCCGACCACATCCGCTACGGCATCGGCCACGGTTCGCAGAGTCCGCTGGCCAGCACCGCCGCCTGCGCGCCGACCTCAGCCCGTGCGCGCAAGCCTATCGTTGTCTGGAATATCACCCGCACTTGCAACCTGCGCTGTGTGCATTGCTACGCCGACTCCCATGCGGAGAAGTACCCCGGCGAGCTGTCGTGGGAGCAGTGTTGCAGCGTGATTGATGACCTAGCGGAGTACAAGGTGAGCGCCTTGTTGCTCTCCGGCGGCGAGCCGCTGCTGCACCCGCGCCTGCCGGATCTGCTGCGCCGCGCTACCGAGAAGGGGCTCAAGGTGACCATCTCGACCAACGGCACGCGCATTACCCCCGCCTTTGCCTCCCTCTTCAAGGAACTGGGCGTGGCCTACGTGGGCATCTCGCTGGATGGCATCGGGGCCGTGCACGACCGCTTCCGGGGCGTTCCCGGGGCCTTCGATGGGGCCATTCGGGGCTTCAAGCTCTGCGAGCAGGTGGGGCAGAAGACCGGCCTGCGGCTCACCCTTACGCGTAACAATGTGCAGTGCATGGAGCAGATTCTCGACTTCATCGAGCAGGAGGACATCCGCCGCGTGTGCTTCTACCACCTGGTACCCACGGGACGCGGGGTGGATGTAGCGGCCCTGCAGCCGCAGGAGGCCCGCCGCGCGCTGGATATGCTCATCGCCCGCGCAGAGGCGTGGCACAAGAGCGGCCACACGCGCGAGCTGCTCACCGTCACCCAACCCGCCGACGGCGTCTATCTCCTCCTCCGCCAGCTGCGGGAGAACCACCCGCTGGCCCTGCAGACCCTTCGCCTGCTCACCTGGAACGGCGGCGGTGCCAACAGCTCCGGACGCGGTATCGCCAACATCGACACGCAGGGCAATATCCACCCCGACCAGTTCTGGCAGGGGGTCACCCTCGGCAACGTCAAGCAGCAGAAGTTCTCCTCCGTGTGGGAGGCCGCCGCCGAGGACTCCGCTCCCACCCTGCGTGAGCTGCGCGGCAGTGATGACCCCGCAGAGCGTCAGGCTCGTCTTTCCGGCCGCTGTGCCGAGTGTAAGCTCTTCTCCCTCTGCGGAGGCGGCTTCCGCACCCGCGCAGCCTTCGCCAACGGCCATTGGTACGGCTCGGACCCCGCTTGCTACCTCTCCGATGAGGAAATACAGACCGACTTGAGCGATTTTTTGAAAAAAATTGCCCCGGAAATGCCGGAAAAGTGAACTTTATGCTTGCAAGTCCCTGCTGAATGTGGTATTTATAGTCCTTGTTATGAAGCGCTTTCTCCTTACATCTCTTCTGCTGGCGATGACCGGTACAGTCTATGCAGACATCCAGGCCCCGCCCGCGTCTGAATACACGGCCACCCGCAAGCTCGGGCGTGCCTTGGGCAACATCATCTACGCTGTGGAGGAAATCCCCGTCACCATGATCCGCTGGAACACCACGGAGGGTGATTACGCGGGCTACTCCGTCGGCATCGTGGATGGCATCGCTCGCACCTTCACCCGCATGGGCTACGGCGTCTACGAGCTGGTTACCTTCTGGGCCCCCACCTACAAGTGCACCTACCGTCCTCCCTACCAGGGCAGCTGCGGCCGCAGCGGTCTCAAGGAGTACAACGTCTGGTCCGGTTTCTCCGAGTTCCCCGAGGAAATCGGCTTCCAGAGCAAGTACAATTACTCCCGCCCCGGCAAGGATAATTAATCCCCTCTTTTGTTGTTTGTTTCGTGTTTTGGGCGCCTTCCCCTCCGGGAAGGCGCTTTTTAGCTGCAAGACCTCCTTCCACCATGACAGCAGGGAGGTGAATTGTCATGCATGATTTGGTACGGACTGCATGTTGCAGCGGTAATAGACCACCCCTATTTTGATAATGAACCGCAGCTAGCTCCTGCCATGCCTGCGGGAGATTTTGTGATGGGCTCTTGGGTGGGGGCGGGGATCAGCGGAGCATGCGGAGGGCGCGGGCGGTGGAGCGGAGGGCGCGTTGGATGTCCTCCTCGTTGTTGTAGAGGGCAACGGAGTAGCGGACGGTGCCGGTGATGCCTAGGGCCTGCATGAGCGGCTGGCAGCAGTGGTGGCCCGTGCGGACGGCGATGCCCATTTGGTCGAGGAGGGTGCCGAGGTCGTAGTGGTGGACGCCGGGGCAGGTGACGGAGACGAGCGCGCCTCGGTTCTCGCGGGGGCCGAGGACGGTGAGCCCCAGCTCGGCCAGTCCGGTGTAGAGAGCATCCGTGAGCCGCGCCTCATGTGCGGCAATGGCGGGGATGCCGATGCGCTGCACATAGCGGATGGCCTCTGCCAGTACGATGTTGCCCCCGATGTTCGGGGTGCCGGCCTCATATTTGAAGGGCAGGTGGTTGTAAGTGGTGCCTGAGAAAGAGACCTCTGCAATCATCTCCCCGCCGCCCAGCCAGGGGGGGAGTTGCTCCAGCAGCTCCTCCCGCCCCCAGAGAACGCCCGTGCCGGTGGGCGCATAGGTTTTGTGGCCGGAGAAGGCGTAGAAATCGCAGCCGAGCTCCTGCACATTGACCGGGAGGTGCGCGGTACTCTGCGCGCCGTCCACCAGCGTGAGCGTGCTCGGGTTGTTGCGCTTGGCCGCCTGAATGACCTCGCGAACGGGATTGATGCACCCCAAGGCGTTTGACACATAGGGTAGGGCCACGATGCGCGTGCGCGGCGAGAGCATCGCCTCGTAGGCCGCCATATCAAAGGTGTGCTCCGGGGTGAGCGGGATGGGCCGCAGCACTGCCCCTGTAGCGGCGCACAGCATTTGCCACGGCACGATGTTCGAGTGGTGCGCATCCGTCGACACCAAGATTTCATCCCCCTCGCGCAGCAGATTAGCCGTGCGCAGCACCTGCGCCACCAAGTTGATGCCCTGCGTACAGCCCGGGGTAAAGATCACCTCCCGCTCGCTCGCCGCGCCCAGAAAGTCTGCCAGCACCTGCCGCGCCTCCTCGTGCGCATCCGTGGCAATGCGGCTCAGGTAATGCGTGCCGCGGTGAATGTTAGCATTCAACTGCTCATAGTAGCGGCGCAGAGCCTCTAGCACACAGAGCGGCTTCTGCGTGGTGGCAGCATTGTCCAGGTAGACGGACATGCGCTCCCCCGGTACGGCCCGGAGCAGGGGAAAATCGGCACGGTAGGTGTTCATCAGTTATCCTTCTTCAAATGTTCAATCATCCGGAACGCCTGCTCCGGCACATACTCCTTCCACTGCTCATCGCCCTCCTTGATCATGCGGATGATGTCCCGCGGGGTGCGGAAGAGCAGCTTCTGGTTGAAGTAAGGCACATCCACGATGTCCCCGGTCTCGAAGAGGTGCTTGTAGAGGTAGTGGTACTTCTCCGGCGCGCGGTAGGTGGAGGCCGTCACGAACTCGCCCGTGGCACGGTTAATCCACGGCGTGACGTAGAACTTCGTGTTATTGAGGAAAGTGTGACCCATGGTAGCCAGAATGCCGCCCGGGTTGTCCGCCCACTTATCCTTGAACAGCTCATTGAGCAAGCCGATGGACAACGCGATGGCAACGGGCTCCTTCGTGTACTGATTGAGCAACTGCGAGATGCCGTGGAAGTGCGTGATATTCGTAACCATCACCGTCTTGCCCAGGGACGCGAGAGCCTCCACTCGGTCCAGGAAGTCCAGCAGATCCACCTCATGCCCGCGCAGGAGGTTGGTGAGCGAAATCTCGCAGATGTCACAGGTGCGCGCCTTCTGCTCCGGGGTGAGGGAGGTGAAGAACTTGTTGCGCACGCTGTCCATCATCTCCAGGTGAATGTTACAGAGCGGCAGGAAGCTACCGCGCATGAGCACGATGGGCCGCTTGTACAGCAGATCCGAGGGCTGGGCCACGCAGCCGTTCGGGCAGAAGACCATGGCCTCCGACAGGTTACTCTGCACCAGCTGCAGGGCCAGGATGCGGTTATCGAACATCGTGAAGCCCGCCCCGGAGAAACGCATGAAGTCGATGTCAAAGAAACTGCGGTCGATGCGCTCACCCACGCACTCCACGAACTCATCCATGTGCTCGCGCTTGTAGAAGAGCGCGTAGAGCAGGTTCACCCCCATCACACCCAGCATCTGCATCTGCAGGTCGTGATCCGGCACCTTGAGTCGCACATGCATCACAAAATCGCTCGGCTCCGCTCCCGGCTTGAGCTGAAAACGTACCCCCAGCCAGGCAGACCACGGCCCGTTGTCCCGGTAGCCCTTGCACTTCACCGTGTTACAGAAAGCAAAGAAGCAGGTGTTCTCCCCGCGCTTGCTGCCCAAGCGGTCGATGAGCTGGCGGTACTCATAGTCCATCATCTGCATGAGGCGTTCCTCGGACACATAGCGGCGGACGGGCCCGTAGAGCGTATCGCTCACCGTCATATCATAAGCAGAGATTGTTTTGGCAACCGTGCCTGCAGCCCCGGAGGAGCGGAAGAACCAGTTGGCTGTTTCCTGGCCGCCGCCGATTTCTGCAAAGGAACCGTAGACAGTCTTGTCCATATTGATGCGGAACGCCTTGTCCTGCGTGGCCGCAAAAAGTTGATTTTCGGAGGTCATGGTATGATGAAAAAATTAAAGGTTCGAGGGAATGGTGAGGGGGAGGATGGGCGTATGGCGCATTTGCCCGGGGGGAATCAAGTCAATGGAGCAATCCACAGCCGGGCCTTCATCCGCCGTTTCGGAATCCTCCTCGGCCAAAACGGCATTGGGGGTAGCGGCGGCCATCTGGGCCAAATCCTCCTTGGTTCTGTAGCGCGGCTTGAAGGTCAGGTCGCAACCGTAGGGGTCTTCCCCCACCAGCGGCACCGCCTGCGGCAGAATGGGCACCACGGGCAACACGCGGGCCGAGGTCAGCGAGCCGTTCTCGCCGGAGTCCAGGAAGTCCATCAGGCTCGGCGAGCCGTCACCGTGCACGGAGCAGGTGCTGAGCGTTACATCGCCCTTGGGGAAATACTCCCGGTAGGTGGGGCGGGTGCCCGGTTTGTTATCCCGGCTCACCTCAAAGCAGAAATTGGTAGCCAGCTGCCCGGAATAGCGGCAGATCTCCACCTCCTCGGTATCGGAGGGCAGGGGGATGGTCTCATCCTTGAACTTACCCTCTGCCGCGTGGAGCACCGCCCCGAGGATGGGCGGGCAGGTATCCCCGGCGAAGGCCTCCGGATAGATGGGCGTGTGGTCATTGAGGAAGCCGATCCAGACGCCGCAGGTGATGTCGGAGGTGTAGCCCACGAGCACATTGTCCGCGAAGTCATAATTGGTGCCGGTTTTGACGGCCCCCTTGAACGACTGCGGCAGGAAAGGAGCAACGCGCTGGGCACTGCCCCGCTTGAGGGACTCCGTGAGCATGCTGTGAATGCGGTAGGCATTGCAGGGGGAGCAGCTGCGGATGGGCAGCTTGCGGGAGGCGGTTGCCCGCGGGTTCTCCCACAGGGTGTCCCCGTTGTGCTCGGTTATCTTGGTGATGATGTAGGGCTGAGCCGCACGCTTGCCGGCATTGGGGAAGATGGTATAGGCCATCACCAGCTGCTTGAAATTGGTAGGCTCCGTGCCCAGGTAAACGCGCGGGTAATACTGCGGCGTGGCTTCCGTGGAGTTCGGGTTGCGGGGCGGGGGTGTAATGCACACTCGGTTGAGGGTATCGATGAACGGCTTGCTGCCCTTGGTGGGCGAGCTGCACAGCTCAATGCCCAAGCGCGCGGAGGCCGCGATCTTGGACCACACGAGGGCATCCCGCAGGGTGACGGAGTCCATGTAGCGTCCTCGGCTCTGCTCCATGCCCCACTCGCCCAGAATGCCCTCCGAGCCGCCGATGCCGGCCAGTCGGTTGTCCATGGCATCATCCACCAAGCGGTAGCAGGGGCCTTTGCCGTTCTCCAGCGCACTCAGGTAAAGGAAGGGTAGCAGCGCGGTGCCGACGGGGCGGGCTCCGACCTCCAGAATGTTGTAGTTGTCCCGCGAGAAATTGCGTCCGCCCACATAGGCCAAGGTAGCCCCGGTGGCATTCTCCACGGCAAAGACGGTCCCGTCCAGGTAGCGATGCCGGGAGCAGCGTGGGTCGGCGGTGTCGCTCATCTTCACATGGTCGTAGTCCTTGCGCTCCTCGATGCCCCGGAGGGTCTCCTCCAGCTTCTGCTCTGCGGCGGCCTGCATATCCGCATCAATGGTGGTGTGGATGCACACGCCCCGGCTCTTGAGGATTTCCTCCCCGCGTTCGCGGTTCTTGAAGATGTCCGTCGCCTGCTCCTGAATCAGGGCGTTGAGGAACGAAGTATTGCGGCGCAGGGGCTTGGGATTGAGCTCCAGCGGCAGTTTTTTGATACGCTCTGCCTCCTCGGCACTCATGTAGTTCTGGCGCTGCATGCGGTCGATCACATCGTTGCGCCACTTGCGGTTCAACTCCGGGTTCTTGATGGGGTTATAGTTCTCCGGGTTTTTGATGAGAGCCGCCAGGGAGGCCGCCTCGCGAACGGTGAGGTCCGCCGGTTCCTTGCCGAAGTAGCCCAGCGATGCCGAGCGGATGCCGTAGTACCCCAGACCGAAGCAGATGCGGTTCAGGTAGAACTCCAGGATCTGCTTCTTGCTGTACTTCTCCTCGATGCGGCGCGCAAGGAAGATTTCCACGATTTTGCGCTCGATGCGGCTGCCGCCCCGCGCCTCTGTACGCCGCTCCAAGTCATAGGCGTTGCGCGCGAGCTGCTGGGTGATGGTAGAGGCACCTTGGTTAGCCTTGCCTCGTGCCTTCGCAGCTTCGATGGATGCGCGCAGAATGCCCATCAGGTCGTAGCCGTTGTGGTGCCAGAAGGTCTTGTCTTCCTGCGCCACCAGAGCATCGATCATCGCGCGGGAAATCTTGTTGTAGGGGACGTAACTGCGGTTCTCATCGTAGATGCGGCCGATCTCGCGCCCGTTGCGGTCCAGAATCAGCCCGGGGTGGTCCAGGTTGTTGATGTCCTCCAAGTTGAACTCCTCCGCCCACTTGCGGTACTTCTCCGTCACCAAGTAGAACACGGCACCGCCGGCAATGGCCGCCAGCAGAAAGAGAATCAGCGAGTAGATGCCCAAGCGCAGCAGAAAGCGTTTCCACGCCCCGCCCGGTCGGCGTACATGCCGTTCCTGTCGGTTCCCGTGGCCTTTTCTCCGCTTTTCTTCCGCCCGGCGGCGCACCTGATACTGGTCTAAATCATCCATGCTATCTCGCACGACTTTACCAAAAAGCGCGCGCAGAATCAAGCACCAAGTGAGACCTACCCCATTTTGTTCCGGTCCCTCCGTGGGGGCGGACACATTTTTTGCCTCTTTGTGGGCTCATGCTGCAGATTTCTCTTTACGCCCTGCATGCAATGCGCTAGAGTATGGGGCGTCCGCATAAGCCGGACTCATTTTTATGTCTCACTACTTGTTCAGAGGAATCGAGTTTGCCCAAGGGTACGGAGTACCGGAGGAGCTGCAAGCCACTGTGGCCGAGCTGGCGGAGCACTGCCGCGCCTATCGCTCGGGGGAAGAGGAGATGACGGATTACCCGTATGTGCCGGCCCTGCTGGCGGTTCTGCGGGATTGCCGCGTGCCGGAGGGACATGTTTTCAACTGGGTGACGGAGCTGGTGAATGAAGGGGCAGATGCGACCGAGCCGCTGGAGGATGGCCGCACGGCCCTGCACTTGGCGCGTTCCGCCCGCTTGGTTGACTACCTGTTGGAGCAGGGCTGCGACGTGGATGCCCGGGATGACGCCGGGCGTACCCCCTTGCATGAATGCGCTACGACCGGCGCGGCGGAGCTGATGCTGGATGCCGGGGCGGACATCAATGCCGAGGATGAGGACGGCTGCACCCCGCTGGACTGCGCCCGCCGTGCAGGCCGCCGGGAGGTAGCGCGGTTGCTGACGCAACACGGCGGGGAGTCTTCTCTGTGAGCCGCTCCGTTTTCTCCGTCCTCTGCTGCGCGCTGCTCGCCCTGTGCCCGGCGCGCGGCGAGGAGCCGGGTTTCTACCCCGCTTGGTCGGAGTACACGCCGCAGCAGATCGCGGTGCAGGTAGACCGCGCGATGGAACGCGGTCGCAGTCTGGTGCGCGGGGTGTGCCGTTTGGCCCCGGGGGCGATGCGCTTCGATAACGTCTTCGGCACGCTCGATTGCGCTGCGGCGGAGGTCTTCAACACCACTTGGCCCATCATCATGCTCCGGGATGTACGCCGCAGCCCGGAGTTGGACGCCGCTTGGGAGAAAGCGGTGCCGCGCCTGACGCTGCAGCGCGAGATGCGCAGCAGTGAGCCCCTGCGCCGTGTGGTTGGGAGCACCGCCCAACGCTTGCTGACGGCCGGCACTCTGTCGCCCATGCAGGCTTACTATGTGCGGAGTGTGCTGCGGGATTTCGCGCTGAACACAACCGCGCCCGATGTAAAGACGCGCCCCGGGGAGCCGGGAATCGCTGCGGTGGAGCAGGAGTTGGGGCGACTGACCCGCGAATTCGCGCGGCGGGTGGCTGCCGAGAAAGCGGCCCTGCGTCTCACCCTGCCGGATGCGGCTTGTTTGGCGGGTATGCCGGCGGCTTGGGTGCAATCCCGCTGCCGGGGCGGGCAGCCCGTGTTGAGCGTGGCGGATGTGCCGGAGGTGCTGGCGCGCTGCACGGTGCGGGATACGCGCCGGATGGTGTGGCAACGGCGCGCTCAGCTCTGCCGCTCCGGCGGTGCGGGGGATACTACATCCCTGGTGCCGCGTATTCTGGAGCTGCGTCAGCGCAAGGCGGAGCTGTTGGGCTTGGCGCATTATGCGGATTATGTGGGCGCGAATACGATGCTCGGCAGCGGAAAGGCCGCCGCTGCCTTTGTGGAGGCGGAGTTGGAACGCCTGCGTCCCGCGTTCGAGGCAGAGGTGCGGGAGCTCTTGCAGTGTGCCTCTCGGGAGCAGGGCAGGGCGGTGCAGCGGTTGGAGCCGTGGGATGTGCCCTTCTACCGCCGTAAGCTGCAGGAGGCGAGCTTGGATGGCTTGAGCAGCGCGGCTTTCAGTCCGTATCTGGAGCTTGAATCCCTGCGGCAGCGGATGTTCTCTTTCTTTGCCGGTCTGTATAACCTGCGCATCGAGGAGCTGCCGACCGCCTGCCCGCAGCAGGGAATGCCCTGCCCGGCCGGGAAGGTGGAGGTGTGGGCCCCGGCGGTGCGCCTCTTCCGGGTGTCGGATGCCGCTACGGGGGCGCATTTGGGGTCCTTTTACTGGGATGCCTACCGCAGGCCGGATAAGAGTCCGCAGCCCCGGACCTACCTCATCAAGGTGGGGGAGCCCGCCACGAACCTCCGACCGCACGGGCCGCATCTGGCGGTGATCAGCCTGGCTTTCCCGCCGCCGCAGGGGCAGCCGCCTTTGCCGCCGTCCTCCGCGCTCATTGTGTTTCATGAGTTCGGCCACGCGCTGCACTACATGTTTGCGGACGCCCCTGCTCGCAGCCGAATGGGGGTGGGCTTGGCGCCGGATTTCGTTGAGCTTCCCTCGCTGCTGCATGAGCTGTGGTTCTGCCATGCGGATTGCATTCGGTACTGCGCACGGCATCCGGAGGATGGGTCGCCCATGCCGCCCCGCATGGTGCAGGCCATGCAGCGTCTGCTGCGGGAGTCGGCCATCGATGCCGTGCAGCAGCTCGCCTTGGCCAAGCTGGATCTGGCCATGCACATGGATCCGCAGCGTTTTGCGGGGGGACGATTTGACGCCGCTGCCGCAGCGGTGCTCGCGGGGACGACCCTGCCGCTGACAGAGCCGGAACCTTGCCCCGTTTTCTCCGGGCTGCACTGCATGGGGGCATATGGGGCGTCCTATTATTCTTACCCCCATGGGCGGTATTTGGCAAGGCTTGTGTTCTCGCGCTTGGAGCAGATGGGGGCCTGCAGCCGTGCCGCCGCTGCGGAGTATCGCCGCTGCCTGTTGGCGCCGTCCGCCTGCTTGCCGCCGGGGGAGATGCTCCGTGACTTCCTGCAACGCACGCGCCGTAAGGACTGAGGCTCCTCTCATTTTCCCGCCATTACAAAAAAACCGCAGAATAATCTGCGGTTTTCACTTCCTCTCTCTCTCCTTGAACTCCGGCGGTTGGGATCGAACCAACGGCCTAGTGATTAACAGTCACCCGCTCTTCCGCTGAGCTACGCCGGATTTTTCGCTTGCCTCACCAATCGGTGGGGTGCGGGCACATTCTACTCTCTTTTCCCGCCCATTGCAAGACTTTTTTTCGAAATTCTGCATTTTTTTTGTATTCGGCGACTGATTTTGATTGAGTGAAGCACCGTTTCCGTGTATAAAGTGGGCATGCGAAGTGGAAAGGCAGAGAAAGGCTGGGATGTAGAGTTCAGCCTGTTCGGCATACCGGTTCAGATCCGACCGGCCTGTTGGGTACTGCTGGCTCTTCTCGGCGGTGGTCTCAGTGTGGACAGTGCGGACGCGCTGGTCACGGTGGCGGCCTTCATCTTGGCCGGGGTGCTCTGCCTTTTGGCGCATGAGTTGGGGCATGCCTTGGTGGGGCGTGGACTGTACGGGGGCTATGCGGTGATTATTTTGGGTGCCACGGGCGGGGAAACGGTCAGCACCGGCACGCCGAACAGTCGTCTGCAGGAGTTCCTGATGGTGCTGGCGGGGCCCCTGTTTACCCTGCTGCCGGGGCTTTTGGGGGCCTTGGTATTGGGCTTGCTCATCAGCAACATGGGGGCGGCTTTCCTCTTTTTCCTGCTGGAGCCGTTGCCGGGGGTGGAGCTGCCCGACTTTGTGCAGGAGGCCCTGTCCATGGGCGGCTCGGCGGGGTGGCTGTTCAATTGCTTCTTGGTTTTTGTCCGTCTCTTGTCCTGCATCGGGGTGTGGGTTTGCCTGTTCAACCTTTTGCCCATCATGCCCCTGGACGGGGGACGGCTGGCGGTTGCGCTCACCGATAATCACCGCGCCGTCTCGCTGCTGGGGCTTGTGTTCTGCATCCCCGCCGTGGTGTGGAGTCTGGCGCGGGGGCTTTGGTGCAATGCGTTGTTCATGGGGTATCTCGCGTACCTCAACCTTCCTTATCTCAGGCGTTCGTAAGTTTTTCTATGTCCAGTTCATTCGGTTTGGTTTTCAGAGTCAGCACCTGGGGGGAGTCGCACGGCCCCGGGGTGGGTGTCGTGGTGGATGGTTGCCCATCCTGCATCGCGTTGTCGGCGGAGGATGTGCAGCGTGAGCTCGACCGCCGCCGGCCGGGCCAGAGTGACATCGTGACCCCGCGCAAGGAGGAGGACCGCGTGGAGATCCTCAGCGGGGTGCTGGAGGGGCGGACCCTCGGTACCCCCATCGCGATGCTGGTGCGTAACAAGGACCACCGTTCCTCTGCTTATGATGAGATGCAGCACATTTATCGGCCTTCTCACGCAGATTATTGTTATGATGCCAAGTACGGCCTGCGGGCCTGGGCGGGGGGCGGACGCGCCAGCGCGCGGGAGACGATAGGTCGCGTGGCGGCGGGGGCTGTGGCTCGCGCTGTGGTGCGCACTCTCTGCCCGCAGGTGGAGGTGGTGGCGTGGGTGCAGCAGGTGCATCATATCTGTTGCCCCGTGCCCCCGGAGGAGGTGTCGGCGCAGGCGGTGGAGTCTAACATCGTGCGGACGGCGGATGCCGCTTCGGCGGAGGCCATGGCGGCGGCCATTCGCGAGGCTCGCGGGCGCGGGGATTCGCTCGGCGGTGTCATCGGCTGTACGGTTCGCAACTGTCCCGTGGGCCTCGGGGATCCCGTCTTCGATAAGCTGGAGGCCACGCTCGGCCACGCGATGCTCAGCATCCCCGCTTGCAAGGGCTTTGAGGTGGGCAGCGGTTTCTCTGCCCCGTCCTTCACGGGTATTTCCCACAACGACCCCTTCTGTATGGAGGGAACGCGCGTGCGCACGCGCACCAACCACTCCGGCGGCATCCAGGGCGGTATCTCAAACGGGGAGGACATCCTCATGCGGCTCGCCTTTAAGCCCACGGCCACCCTCATGGTGGAGCAGGAGACCGTCAACGACCAAGGCCAATCCACCACCCTCCGCGGTAAGGGTCGGCATGATGCCTGCGTCCTCCCTCGCGCCGTCCCCATTGTCGAGGCTATGGCTTGGATTACCCTCTGCGACCACCTCCTGCGCCAGCGCACTGTCTCCGCCGCTCGCTCCTGAGCACCTCCCCGGATATGAAAAATCGGCGCGCTCCCCGAAAACTCTCAGGAGCGCGCCGACCGGTGGAGCCTGTGCCGAAACTACATAAAACCCACAGGCCCCACCATTCGTACCGAATCTGTTATGCCTTCCGACGACGTCTCGCGGCCAGACCCATCAACGCCAGCAGCGACAAAGTCGCCGTCGTTGGCTCAGGAACATCGCGCTGGGCCACAAGGGCAACGATGCCGCCATCTGCCGTGCCGGTGTAGGTCAGCCAGAAGTCGTCCTTCCCCAAGCCGGAGAAGACCGTGCTTGCATCGAGCTTGTCTTCTATTGTGATAGCATCGGTTTTCGTGGTGGAAGGCCCAACTCCGGTTTCGTTGAGTTGGGTGAACGTTAGCGATGTTACCCCGCTGAATAACTTGAGGCTGTCATTCGTTGTCAGCTTGCCTAGGTTAAGGAGGTCCAAGGTCAATCCGCTGCCAAGAGTGAGGGAACCCGTGGTCGCCAAGCCTTTGGTGCCACCCTGTTCGCTTGTTGCCCCTGCCGAGGCATCCAGCGTCAGCGTGCCGCCGGCGGTGATGCTCAGGCTGCCGGAGAGGCTGCCGCCACCGGCTCCGATTTGAACTTTTGTGGCCTCTACCTCGATAGGGTCATATTTTTCGTTGCACGCAGTAATCCAGGCTTCCCCTGCAATAACGACCTCCTCAATGCTGATGGAGGAAGTTGCCTCGGGGCCGGACAAGATGAGGGTGGCACCATCGCTTGCTTTTACTGCTTTTAGGCTCCCCAAGCCTCCGCTTACCGAAAGTGAGCCACCCGCCGACTCCAGCGTCCCGCTAAACCTGGAGCCATTTGTCAGCGTGAGCGTTCCCCCTGAATTCTTCAAGGTGCCGGTGCCGGACAAGGTGGCTGAATTTCCCATCGTAAACTCAATGCCTGACGTAACCTCTACAGTACCGGAGACATTAGTAGCCCCGCTTACGGTCGTTTTGGAATTCACCTGCAACTTGCCGCCGATATCTATTGCAGACAGTGTAGCTTTAGAGTTCAGTCGGAGCTCTAAACCGGACGTGTTAACGAGCTTTACATTAGAAAGAGTCGCCCCGATCCCCTTGAAGGACTCCCCTGATGAGTTCTCTTTCTGCGTCAAGGTGCCACCTGTAACAGTAGCATTACCGTACAAGGAAAGTGCCGTGCCTGCGGTAGGTGTCGCTATGGTACTCCCGTCATAGCTGAACCCATCGTGAGTCAACGTTGCACCGGAAGCAACTGTAATTTGCTTACCATTTTTGATCGTAATGGCCCCGGTAACCTCCGTATGCCCACCGGTAATCGAGAAGGGAGTGTCGGCAGTAGACTCCAATTTCAGCGTTCCAATGGTCGCGTCCTTGTAGTTCATGACAACAGATGTTTTGTTGGACATTGTTAATCCGCCCAAGGTAAGAGTTTTACCGGTAGTCCCATCACCCAAAGTAAGAGTACCGCCATCACTTACGTTACCACCAGGCTTGAGGATTGTCAGAGTTTTGTTGGTGCCATTGATGTTACCCGTCATGTAGGCATATGAGGTCGTGCCGTCAATACAGATTTTTGCATCCTGTGCCAAGGTGATGTTACCGGTCAACGTGATGGGCCTCGATGCTTGATTCGAATCAGAAAAACGCAGGGCACATTCAGACGCCGTGCTTCCAATGATGATATCATTGCTTATGGTGAGGGGGGAGTCATCGTACCCTGGGTTACCGCCAACCCAGCGCGAAAAATACAGCTGTCCTGCTGATGTTTTGGAGGTCGCCCCATCTACGGTTGCTTCCGCAACCACCAATGTTCCGGCACTTGATACCTGCTCAGCGGATGTCACCTTAAAACGCTGATTTGCGTCTCCGGTACCGTTTGACTTGAAGAAGGTTACGTCCGCCGACTCTAGGTTCGTCATGGAATTTGCGTTATCAGTCGTGACCTGCTTGTACGTTCCTGTGGGAAGAGTGACCCCATCAACCTCAAGCGAGGTCAGAGGTGTTGTCGTGATCTCAGCTCCGGCGGGGAGGGCGAAGCACGCTGCGAGGAGAGCAGCGAGAAGTCCTTTCGGTAAATGTAATCTCATGATGAAATGAATTGAGTTGATGAGGCGGGGGGCGCAGCTTTCGGGCTCGGGTACGAAGCGAGCTGAGGAATACGCCTCCCTATGGGAGGGTGCAGCGATAGCCCGCGTCCGGGCGTCTGACACTCCCACTGGCTTCAGGATACAGCATTCTCTATGCATAGGGGGAGTAAGTCGTTGATAATCAATGATTTGTGACAAAAACAGGCGACCATGAACACACCGGACTCATAAATGCAGAAAGTCATGAGAGTCAGAAATTTACAGAAAAATGAAGGTCTGCCCAACTTTTAGGCTTGACGCAGCATAGAGAATGCATAAGGAATTCATAGGGCAAAGGCGGGGAAAAGCGTGGGGTGGTGCATTTTTGTTGCGCTTTTTTCTTGCAATCGGCAGAAGGTTGTGTAAAATGGAGGGTGCTTATGAAGGCCATTATACCGGCGATACTCTTGGCAGCGGCGGCTGCCGGGGCAACGAAGACGAAGCAGGCGTCCACTGCGGAGGGGGCGGCGGCTCCGGCGGAGCAATTCATGTCGTTGCACGATGCAGTCTTGTCCAATACGGCGGCGATGGCAGCTGTATTGGGGGAGGTGAAGGATCGTGCGACGGCGGAGTCGGCAGCGGCGCGATTGAAGCCCCTGTTGGAGCAGCGAGTGGCCCTGCAGCGAGCGGAAGGGAATATGAGTTTCGGCTCCTTGGCGGTGGTAGATCGGGTGATGGACTACTACGATGCACGCAGCAAGGAGGAAGAGCAGGCCATGGCGGCCCTCTACCGGGCCTATGCCACGGCAGCTCCCCATGCGAAGGGTGTACCTAAGCTGGCGGCGGCCTTGGCCAAGATAGCCGACATGGCACCGCCGCCGGAGCTGATGGAGAAGAGCGAGCCGATCACCAACAGCGTACCGTATGAAAAATACGCTGCTCTGCTGGATCGGCAGCGCGAGTGCTTCCAACAAATGACGGCAGTCCTCCGGGGAATCAAGAGCGCGGCGGATGCCGAGGCAGCTGCCCCGGTGCTGAAACAATGGTACGAGCAGCGGGTAGCCCGTGACACAGAGTTGGATGCCCTGGGCGAGCCCTCCCCCAAGGCCATGGAGAAGCTGCTGCTGTACTATGATGCCAATCATGCCGCCGATGATGCCGCAGCGTCAGCCCTCGGCAAGGCCCTGCGCCCGCATTTGGCAGCCAAGCCCCCCACGGCGTCCTCCGAGGCCCTCCGTGCGGTAGTGGCAAGCATCGCGGCCCGCTATGCATCGGCCTTGGGCTTGGTGACGCCCTCCCGAACGGCGACCCCGGAAGCCACGTCCGAGCCCGAAGCCGAACCGCAGCCCGATACACGCCGCCGCTAGCCCTGCACCGGCGGGGTGTGGTTGAGGGCGCAGACCGCAGGGAAGCGGTGCGAGTGCGCGATGGCAGCAGCCGTGTAGCGCAGGGCGCGCTCCGTGGCGGCCGTCAAGGAAAGCCCGCAGGCCAAGCCGGAGGCCAGGGCAGCGGAGAGCGTGCAGCCCGTGCCGTGGGTCGAAATGCCCTCGGTGCGGGGGTGAGTGCTGCGCAGGAGCTCGGCACCGTGGCGGTCAACGAGAATATCCGTGCAATCGTGCCCGGGGAGGTGACCGCCCTTGGCCAGGACAGCGCAGCCCAGTTGAGCGGAGAGCCCGGCAGCGGCCTCGGCGAGCTCATCGGGGGTAGACGGGGCAGGGCAGCCCAGCAGGCAGCAGAGCTCGTCCAGATTGGGCGTGACGACGGAAGCGAGGGGGAAGAGCTGCTCCCGGTAAGCGGACAGGGCCTCCCGCAGCATGAGCGGCTCCCCTGCGGTAGCCAGCATAACGGGATCTACCACCAAGGGGATATTCGTGCCGCGCAGGGCCTCTGCCACCGCCCGGACAATGCCCGGGGAGTAGAGCATGCCGCACTTTGCCGCCGCCACCGGGAAACGCCGCAGGCAGAGCCGCACCTGAGCGGCTACGAAGTCCGCCTGCATAGGGACAATGCCCTCCACGCAGCCCGGTGCCTCGCACACCACACAGGTGACCGCCGTGAGCGGGTAACAACCCAAGGCGCAGGCAGTCTTCACATCCGCCTGCATGCCTGCCCCGGCTGAGGAATCCGAGCCTGCAACGGTGAGAACAACGGGGGTCATGACCACGCGGCCTCCAACGCAGCCGCCCCCGCCAGAAGGCGTCTTTCCGCAAAATGCGGGCCGAGCAACTGCACACCCACCGGCAGTTTACCGACACCCGGCACGGGCAGCGAGATACCCGGCAGGCCCGCCAGGTTGGCAGGGATGGTGTAGATATCCGAGAGGTAGACGCTGAGCGGCGTCTGGCTGTCATCGTGCAACTTGGGCGCAGGCGTGGGCGCGACCGGCCCCAGGATGAGATCCACGTTCTCAAAAGCCTTCGTGAAATCCTGCGCCACCAGGGCACGCACCTTCAGCGCCTTGGTGTAGTAGGCATCGTAGTAGCCGCCGGAGAGAACGTAGGTGCCCAGAATGATACGGCGCTTGACCTCGCTGCCGAAGCCCTCCCCGCGTGAGCGGGAATAGAGGTCGGACAGCCCGGCGGAATCCGGCACACGATAGCCGTAGCGAATACCGTCGAAGCGCGCCAAGTTGGAGGAAGCCTCCGCGCAGGCAATGATGTAGTAGGTCGACACAACCGCCTCGGTATGCGGCAGGGAAATCTCGACCACCTCGGCCCCGGCCTCAGTGAGGGTGCGGACCGTCTTCTGCAGGGCCGCATTCACCTCCGGGGAATTGCCGCCGGTGGTATATTCTGCAGGCAAGCCGATGCGGAGCCCGCGAACGCCGTCGTGCAGCCCCGCAGTGAAGTCCTCCGTCGGGTGGGTTGAGGAGGTGGAGTCCGCTGCATCATGCCCGCAGAGAACATTGAGCAGCAGGGCCGCGTCCTCCACATTCTGCGTGATCGGCCCGATTTGGTCCAGAGAGGAAGCGAAAGCCACGAGCCCGTAGCGCGAGATGCGGCCGTAGGTAGGCTTGATGCCGACAACGCCGCAATGCGAAGCAGGCTGGCGGATGGAGCCACCCGTATCCGACCCCAGGGCCGCGATGGCCATGCCCGCAGCCACAGCCGCCGCCGAGCCGCCGGAAGAGCCGCCCGGCACATGCCGGAGGTCCGCCGGGTTATGCGTGGGGCCGAAAGCCGAGTTCTCCCCGGCGGAACCCATGGCAAACTCATCCATATTCGTGCGCCCGAAGGGGATGGCACCGGCGGCGCGCAGACGGCGTACGACCGTGGCATCATACGGTGATACGAAGTTGCCCAATATGCGCGAGGCACAGCGCGTGGGCTGCCCCTGAATGCAGATGTTATCCTTGACGGCAATGGGAACACCGCCGAGGGGCAGGGAAAGGTCAGCCGATGCTGCCTCGGCCAGAGCTGCCTCCGTATCCCAGGAAATGAAGGCATTGATGGCGGGATTTTGTCTGCGCATGGCGGCATCCAGCTCCTGAACCAGCTCAGTGGGGGAGATTTGGCCGGAGGTAAGCGCGCGACGCCGGTAGGAAATGGAGTGTTGTTGCATGGTGTGGCAATCAGTGAGCGGATTCAACAACCTTGGGCACGCGGAACATGCCCTCCTGCTGCTGCGGAGCGTTCGCTAAGGCGGCCTCACGCGGCAGGCTCGTGCCGGGCACATCGGGTCGCACGGCATCGTAGACGGGCAGGGGGTGGTACATGGGCTGCACCTCTGCGGTGTCCCATTTGTCCAGCTCGGCCACATGGGCCAGCACTTGGTTCAGGTCGCGGGAGAAACGCTCCGTCTCTTCGGGCGTAAGCTGCAGCTCCGCCAGACGGGCGATGTAAGCAACATTGAGGCCGGGTGTGCTCATGGTATCGGTGGGGTGTTCAGGGCTCGGAGAGGATGTGCACGGCTGCATAGTAGAGCACGATGATGGAGATGGCTATGAGTACCATGTAGAAGATAGCCGCCGCCAGACCGCTGTTCTGTCGAGAGGCCGCAGGGGTGACGATCACCTCCTTGCGGTGAGATGTGTCCTCCTCTTGCCGGGGACTGTTCATGCAATAGGTGGAGACATCGGGGCGCCGATGCGGTGGGCGGGGCATGCCGTAGGCCGGGCCTCCGTTGTGCGCGGAACGAGCGTAACGTGCATAATCACGCATCCTGTCTTGAGTGTTTGCCATGGTAGGGGGGGAGTGAGAGGTCAGAAAGATTGAATGAGAGCCCAGACGGCCCAGGAGATCAGAATCAGGATAAAGAGCGGCAGGTGGAAGGCCAGCCCCTTGAGCATCAGACGCTTGAACTTGGTCTTGGTCAGTGCGTGCGACTCTTCCTCCGCCCCGGGTTTGTAGCGGAAGATCTGCGTGTGGTAAAAGTGGTTGCTCTTCCGGTAGGCTTCGTCAAAGTCATTCGCCGCCACGGAGAGGATGTGCTCGGCCTCCTTCAGCCGGTCATCCATCGTCTCCGGGCTCCACTCGTAGGGCTTCATGGCCGTGAGCTTCTGCAGGTGCAGCTTAAAGGCATTGCAGGTTGCATCGATGTGTTTCACCTCGCGCAGCATGGACTGCTCCTCCTGCTCCAAGCGCACCACCGCCGTGCGCAGTAACATGCCCAGCTCATCCACCGCTCGGTTGATGCCTTCCTTCGCGCGATTTGTGTTCTCCAGAAGCTGCTGCTGCTTGGCATAGTAATCCGCCGCTTGACGCGCATCCGCCGCCCGCCGCATCATTTGGGCAGGTGAGTGCTGCTCCCCATCCGCTATGTTGGGGTTCAGTTCCATCTGTCGATAGGGCATTTCCTGTTGTTCTCTCCCAAATGTCATGTTGTGTACCGCGCTTCATCTTACGCTGCCCCCCTCCTTTTGTCAAGGCATTTCTTTAATAAATCCGTAATATCTCCCCGCCGGATGATTTTTGCGGAGAGATTTCTCTGCGGACAGCTTGACGGAGGGTGGCGGGTGTGGTAAAATAGTAGGCAGGAAGGGGCCGAAGAAGGTCTGACCGGGAAATATGAGAGCGACATTACAGGTTTTGGTACTGGGAATGGGGCTTGTGCTGCCCTTGGCGGCGCAGCCGGAGTTCGACAGGGTACTGCAGAGCGATATGGTGTTGCAGCGCGGGGTGCCGATTCCGATACGCGGCACGGCGAAGCCGGGGAGTGAGGTACAACTTACTTGGAAAGGGAAGGTTCTGAAGACCCGCGCGGGGGAGGATGGTGTGTGGCAGGCAGAGTTACCGGCGGGGAAGGCCGATGCTCAGCCCGCGATGCTGAGTGCCCGCGATGCAGAGGGGGAGGCGGTGCTGGAGAATGTGCTGGTGGGGGATGTGTGGCTGGCCTCCGGGCAGTCGAACATGGAGTTTATGGTGTCCCAAGTGCGCCCGGGCAAGGAGAAAGCGGATTGGAATTTGCCGCAGGTGCGCATCATGAAGGTGAAGTATCTGTTGCATACCAAGCCCGGTTCCTTCACGCCGCAACAGTATCGCGAGGCGGAGAAAAAGGGCTTCTTCTCCTTCCGTTGGCAGACGATGGATGACACGACTGTACGCGATTTCTCCGCCGTGGCGGCCTATTTTGCCCGCCGCGTGCAGCGCGAAACAGGCGTGCCCCTCGGCATCATCTGCAATGCCTTGGGCGGCACGGGGATGGAGAGTTGGACCCCCGCGAGCGTCATCGACACCGCCCCGGTGTACTCGAGTATTCGCGGGGACGGCTGGCAGAGCTCGCCGGACTTCGATGCTTGGATGCGCGGGCGCGTGAAGGAAAACTTACGCCGGGTGGTGGCCGATGGCGTGCAGAATCCCGTGCATCCCTTTGCGCCTGCCATGCTGTACGACTCTGCTCTGGAACCGCTGGCCCTCATGCCGGTGAAGGGTGTGTTGTGGTACCAGGGAGAGAGCAATGCCGATGACCCGGATTTGCAGCGCAATGCCATGAAACTGCGCCTGATGATCGGCGCGTGGCGCAGGTTGTTCCGTAATGAAAAATTGCCCTTCTTCCTGGTGCAGTTGCCGCGCATTGCCGACCCCAAGCGACCGCACTGGGGGGCGTTCCGCCGAGCCCAGGCACAGGTGGCAGCCGCAGACCCGGCGGTGGACCTGATTTGCACGGTGGATTTGGGGAGTACGGATGCCAATGTGCACCCCCCGCTGAAGGAGCCGGTAGGCCTGCGGCTTGCGGATTTGGTGCTGGGGCGCGTGTACGGCAAAGAGATGCCGCAGTACCCGCGCGTGACCGGCAGCCGCCGCGAGGGGGCGCATGTGGTGGTGCAGTTCTCTGAGCCCCTGAAGACGGCGGATGGCAAAGCCCCGCGTGGCTTTGAGACGGCCCAAAGCGCAGATGGCCCCTTTGCCCCGGCGGAAGCAGATTTGCGCGGTAACCGTGTGCTGCTGCCTGCTTCGGGTGGCGTCTTCTGGCGCTACAACGAAGGAACCGCCCTAGATCCGAACTTGGTGAGCAAAAAGAGTGCTCTGCCCGCCTTCCCGGCGTGCGGTGCTCCATCCGTGAAGCCCGGAAATGAGTGAACGTCATATCCTGGTAGCAGAGGATGATGCCTCGATACGCCGTGTCCTGCAGGATGCGCTGACCTTGGCCGGTTACAAGGTGTTACCGGCCCCGGATGGGCGCACGGCACTGGAGCTGCTGCTCACCAAGGAGGTTGACCTTGCCCTGTTGGATGTGAATATGCCGGAAGTCAACGGCTTCAAGCTCCTCCGCATCATGGCCCGTGAGTGCCCCGGTACGCCGAGTATTATCCTGACGGCCCACGGTGAGGAAAGCGATCGCGTGAAGGGGCTGGAGCTGGGGGCGGATGATTACGTGGTCAAGCCCTTCAGCATGGCCGAGCTGCTGGCACGCATTGCCGCCGTGCTGCGCCGCTCGCCGGATCGCCCCAAGGCGGCATCGGAGTCCCTGGTTTTCCCCGGCGGGCGTTTGGATGCCAAGTCTCGCAGTGCCGTTCTGGACAGCGGGGAGACCCATTCTCTCTCCGAAAAAGAGTATGAGTTGATGCGTTATTTCATTGCCCACGCCGGGCGGGTGATCCCGCAGGAGGAGCTGCTCATCCGCATCTGGGGCAGCACGGCCAGCGCGCGTCAGACGCGGACGGTTTCCGTGACGTTGGCGCGTCTGCGGGATAAGATCAGCCCCCAAGCGGCGGCGGGTTTCGAGAATGTGCGGGGCAGGGGGTATAAGTGGACTGCGTTATGAAGACGAAATTCACCGTTTATTTTATCATCTTTTCTTTGTTGGCTCTCTGTGCCTCCGTTTGGCAGGCCTATGAAGCAAGTACTTTGGACGAGCGTTTGTTGCAGATAGATGAACAAACACAGGAGACGCGACTCCTGGAGCTCTCCCTGCAACACATTGTTCCCAAGGCCGAGGCCCTGCTGACCGCCGAGGCGGCCAAGCAGAGTGATACCCCGGATTTTAACAATGCGGTATACCCGCAGCCGGGTGGTACGGCTTGTGCCGCGTTTAACAAGGGCTTCTTCCTGCTCTCCCCCGCAGCGTTGCTGCTGCCGCCGGAGAGTGAGCCGCTGCGCGCCGGACTGATGCGCGATGAGCTGCACAACACGCTGGTGCGCAAGGCGGATAACCCGGATGCGCCGCTGTGGAATCCGCATGAGAAGCAGCGTCCGCTGCGCGAGGGGGCACGCCCCGTGTTCGGTGTGTACCTGATTAAGGATACGGATTTCTCCCACCCCATCCGGCAGGATGACAAGCCCGGCCCCTATTTCGCCTGGGCCTACCGGGGGGATATTTACTACATGCGCAGCATCTCCACGAGCCATGGTAACGCCCTGCAGGGCTTTGTGGTGGATGTGCCGGCACTGGCGCAGCAGCTGCTCCCGCTGGCGGAGCCGGGGTTGCGCGGGCTCCGGATGGAGGCTGCGGAGGGGCGTCGGCGCGGGAATGTGGGCAGCCTTCCGCTCAGTCTGCAGGCGGAGGGGGTGCTCTCCCTGCCCGATACGGCGGCGCGCCGCTCGGCCATTCACGGCACGGTGGTCAGTGCGTGGTTTATCTCGGTTATTTCCATCATCATTGTCTTTTCCATCCTGGCCTTTTATGCCCGGCTGGAGCGGCGGCGCAGCGATTTTGTTTCTGCCGTTACGCATGAGCTGCGCACGCCCCTCACGAGTTTCAGCCTGTATACGGAGATGCTCTGCCGGGGGCAGGTGCCGCCGGAGCGTCTGCAGGAGTATTACGGGACCTTGCACAAGGAGTGCCAGCGTCTGGGGCATTTGGTGGAGAATGTGTTAGCTTTCGCGCGCCTGAGCCGCGGGAAGGTGAGGGGACGGAAGGACTCCGGGCCCTGCGCGGAGCTGCTCAACGGCGTGTTCGAGCGCGTGGCGGCGCGTCCCCGTGCGGAGGGGGTCAACGTGTCCATCACGCATGATTCGCATACCAAGCTGCTTTCCCTTCGCACGGATCTGCTCTCCGTGGAGCAAATTCTGACCAATCTGGCGGATAATTCGCTGAAGTATAACACGAACCGGAATCCCACCCTGGGTTTCAGCGTCATGCAGATGCCGCGCACCGTTGCCATCCGTGTGATTGATAACGGAACCGGCATGAGCGAGGAGGCACGCCGCAATCTCTTCCGCCCCTTCTCCCGCTCGGCGGAGGCCCGGCGCGGGTGTAAGCCCGGTGTGGGGCTGGGGCTCGCGTTATCCCGCGACATTGCCCGCTCGATCGGCGGGGAGCTTGTGTTGGAGAAGAGCGATGAGCGCGGAACGACCTTCCTGCTGACGCTGCCGCTGGGTGAGTAGGCGGGGTGGTTATTTCTTGCTGCGGGAGCTGCGGCGTCGCTTCTTGGCGGGCGCAGCAGTGGCCTCCGTGAGCAATTCGGCGGCGTCCTGCAACACCGTTTCGGCGGATTTCCTGCGGCGGCGTGTTCCGGTGGAGCGGCGCGGGGCGGCAGGCGCGGCGGGAGCCGGGCGGCGCTTCAGGCGGCGGATGGCGTAGTAACCGTAGAACACGCAGATGGCCCCGAGGCCCAGGCGCAGGATATTGCCGAACCAAAGGTGCTGTCCATCGTAGAGTCTTGCGCGGCTCGGGTCGTTCGGCATCGTTAGCACGGATACCTTATCCCCGCGCTCGTAGGGGATGGGGGCTAAGTCCTCCTGCATCAGGCGCGCATGCAGTGCACCGCCTTCCAGCCGGAAGAGGACGACCGGTTGATAGAATTCCTCATGCAGCAGGGGGAGGTAGCCGGCGCGCAGAACCTCCATGAAGGAGCTCGTCTGTACCTTGCGATAATCCGTTACGGTGCCTTCCACAGCGATGGCTTGGTAGACATAGCGGCCCGTGCGGTAGGAGTCGAACCCGGCGGTGATGAGCAGGTAAAGCCCGAGGAAGAGGATGAGAATGTTGCGGTAACGGTAGAGAAGTGTGGCGAGTCTCATGGTTCAAAAGCGGCTAATGGGCGGCAACGCGCATTTCAAAGGGCTCGATGCGGCCCCGGGCGGTGCACTGTTCCGCCCAGCGGAGTACGGGAGAGGCTGCCTCCGACCGGGGGGAGGGGGCAGGGCGGTGCCGAGGGACGGATAGCAAACATTGCGGGAGCCTCTGCAGCAGTTGCCGCGCGGTTGAGGCATCTGCCCGGAACATGGCATCCGCCCTCGGCAGCTCCGGCAGGCCGTTGTCCTCCGAGCCGATGCAGCGCACGCCCACGCCCCAGCGGGTTCCCAGCTCCGCCAGATCCTCGTTTTCGCCGCAACCGAAGAGGAGGAGCTCCGTTTCCTCTGCCCACAGGCCGCAGCTCAGGGCGCGGTAGAGGGCGCGGCGGCAGCTGTCCGCATCCTCGGCAAAGTCCAAGCACACGGCACGGTAGGTCGGCCCGGCGTCCGGGTCATCGATGATGTAGGCTCCGTCCTCTCCGTAATGCCCGGCGGGCCACTGCACGGCCACCAAGTCCGGGTGGTGCCAGCTTTCCTCCTCTACCGGGTAGACGAATACCCCGAGGCCTGCGGTATCATAGAGGCGCACGGCGGTGGCCAGGGCCATGTGTACGGGGTCCTCGCCTTCCTCCTGCGCGGCTCCGTCCTCGAACATGCTGTGCAGGGAGTGCTCCGACTCCGGGCTGCGCAGAAAATAGCCCTGTCCCCCGGGGATTCGGGCCAGGCAGGAGCCTTCATCCAGTGCCATGAATGAGAAGCGGGAGAGCAGCGAGCGGTCCGAGTAGGTGTCGCCCAGCACACGCCGCACGCGCGCGATGAGCTCTTTGCCCTTGATGGCCTCTGCCGCAGACTCCGGCAGCAGGGCGGGGAGGATTTGCTCCAGTTTATCGCGCAGGCTCATGGTGACTTGTCAACATCAGGCGCGGGCTCGGGCCCCGCAGAGGTTCAGGTTCGGGTCCACCGGGGTTTCCGGGGCGGAGAATTCCCCGGCCTGCGCGCGCAGCATGCCGGCGTAGGCAATCATGGCAGCGTTATCGGTGGTGATGGAGGGCGGCGGCAGCACGGCGGTCAGCCCCCGCGCGGCACAGGCACTGCTCAGGCGGCGGCGCAGTTCTGCATTGCAGGAGACACCGCCGGAGACGGCCACAAGGCGCTGCCCGGTGAGTTCGGCAGCCCGCAGGGTTTTGTGCAGCAGCACATCCAGCACCGCTGCGCGTACCCCCGCGCAGAGGTCGCAGAGTGTCTGCTCGTCTAACAGGTGCGGATTGCCGCCCGGGGCGAGCCGCTGCAGGGTGTAGAGCACGGCTGTCTTGAGCCCGGAGAAGGAGAAATCCAGGTGCTCCTCGTGCAGCATGGGGCGCGGAAAATCAAAGCGGGTCGGGTCGCCGTTCTCGGCTCGGCGGTCGATTTCCGGGCCACCGGGGTAGGGGAGGTCGAGCATCTTGGCCACCTTGTCGAAGGCCTCACCTGCGGCGTCATCGCGGGAGCGGCCCAGTAGCTCATATTGCCCGCAGCCGCGCACATGCACCAGCAGGGTGTGACCGCCGGAAACAACGAGCCCCAGGTGAGGCACGAGCCCGCCGGGGTGCTGCACAAAGGGGGAGAGTAGGTGACCCTCCAGGTGGTTGACGGCAACGTAGGGTTTTCCCGCTGCCACCGCCAGGGCCTTGGCTGCGGTGTTGCCTACCAGCAGGGCTGCCACCAGCCCGGGACCGGCGGTTGCGGCAAAGACATCCACCTGGTGAATGCTGCGCCCGGCCTTCTCCAGTGCCTCCTGCAGCACGCCGGGGAGGTTGGTGGAGTGGTTGCGCGAGGCCAGCTCCGGAATGACGCCGCCGTATAACCGATGCAGGGGAATCTGCGTGGAGATAACGGAACTGAGGAGCACGGGCTGCCCGCCCTGCTCCTCGATCAGTGCCGCCGCCGTCTCGTCGCAACTGGACTCTATGCCGAGAACGAGCATGGATCAGGCCTTTTGTTTGCGCTTGATGCGGGGCGTGCTCTTGCCGAGTACCACGTCCTCGGTGATGGTGATGGTGTCGATTGTCTTGTCGCCCGGGGCCTTGTACATCACATCCAGCATCAGTTTCTCGAAGATGCCCCGCAGGGCGCGTGCACCGGTGCCGCATGCGATGGCTTGCTTGGCCATGGCACGGAGGGCCGGTTTCTCGACCTTCAGTTTCACACCGCTCATGCCCAGCAGCTTGGTGTACTGCTTGACCAGCGCGTTGCGCGGCTCCGTCAGCAGCTGCACCAACTGATCCTCCGTCAGGGTGGTGAGCGGTGCGAAAATCGGCAGACGGCCGATGAGCTCGGGTATCATGCCGAACTGGAAGAAGTCCTCCGGCATGGCTTTGGACAGCACTTCTTCCTCCGTGTATTCCTTTGTGTCACGACCTTCCTCGATGCTGGCGAAGCCGAGGGTGGAGGAGCCGAGGCGCTTGCGGATGATGTCCTGCAGGCCCACAAAGGCTCCGCCGCAGATGAAGAGGATGTTCTGGGTGTTCACCTTGATGTATTTTTCATCCGGGTGCTTGCGGCCTCCCTTGGGCGGGATGTTGGCTTCCGTGCCTTCGATGATCTTCAGCAGGGCCTGCTGCACGCCTTCGCCGGATACATCGCGGGTGATGCTGACGTTTTGCGTCTTGCGTCCGATTTTGTCAATCTCGTCCACGTAGATGATGCCGCGCTCGGCCTTAGCTACGTTCATATCCGCCGCCTGCAGTAGGCGCAGGATGATGTTTTCCACATCCTCGCCAACATAGCCTGCCTCCGTCAGGGTGGTGGCATCTGCAATGCAGAAGGGTACATCCAGAATGCGGGCCAGGGTCTTGGCCAGCAGCGTTTTGCCGGAGCCGGTGGTGCCGGCCATGATGATGTTGCTCTTCTCGATCTCCGTGCCGTCATCATCCGCCGTCTGCCGCAGTCGCATGTAGTGGTTATACACCGCTACGCAGAGGGTTTTCTTGGCCGAGTCCTGCCCGATGACGTAGTTGTCCAGCTCCTTGTGCATCTCTTCCGGCGTGGGGAGGTCGGAGATGGCCTTCGTCTGCACGGCCAGCACGGGTGAGTTGTCCTTCTCCATCCCTTCCATCACCTCGGGGTGGGTGTTTTGGATGAGGCGCGAGACGCGTTCACAGGCAATGGAGCCGAAGTCGGAGGTGAACATTCGGTAGTTGAGGTGCTCCATGCACTGGAAGCAGATGTTCACGGGGCCCAGCTCCAACATGGGACGCCCCTCGCTCTGGTACTCGCCGCACAGAGCGCACTGCTTTTTCGGTTGGGGACGCTTGGCCATGGCGGCTTACTTGGTTGCGGGTTTGTGGCTCAGGATGCGGTCCACCAGACCATAGGCAACGGATTCCTCCGCTGTCATATAATTGTCGCGGTCCTGGTCCTTTTTCACCACCTCCGGGGTCTTGCCGGTATGCTTGGCCAAAATGCCGGTGAGGCGCTCATCCAAGCTGAACATAAAGTTGATGGTGCGTGCTACATCGGCCGCCGTGCCCTGGGCACCGCCGCGCACTTGGTGAATCATCACATGGGCGTTCGGCAGGCAGAAGCGTTTGCCCTTGGTGCCCGCAGCCAGCAGAACGGAGGCCATGGAGGCCGCTATGCCGATGCAGTAGGTGTTCACATCGCAGGAGATGAACTGCATCGTGTCGTAGATGGCCAGCCCTGCCGTGACCGAGCCGCCGGGGGAGTTGATGTAGAGGTGGATGTCCTTTTTGGGCTCCGTCATCTGCAGAAACAGCAGCTGCGCAATCACGGAGTTCGCTACGGTGTCGTCAATCTCTGTGCCGATGAAGATGACGCGGTCCAACAGCAGGCGGGAGTAAATGTCGTAGGCTCGCTCGCCTTGGCTCGTTTTCTCAATGACGGTGGGTATGTAGTAATTCTTCGGCGTGTTCATATCTCTGCGCCGGATTATACCACAAATTCGGGCGTTAATAAAGCTCAATCTGTATCATGCCGCAGAAAGTCGGCTCGGGATGTTCCGCCTATCATCCTTCGTTTATCGGGGGAAATTCTGCTGTCGGGGTGACTATGTTCTTGACATTCTGCCGCTTTTGGGGCAAACTGCGCGCGGTATGAAGAAAGTTCTCATTATCGGAGCCGGTGGTGTGGGGCATGTGGTGGCCCACAAGTGCGCGCAGATGTCGGATGTGTACGGCGAGATCCACTTGGCCTCCCGCACAAAGAGTAAGTGCGATGCCATTGCGGCGGATGTGCTGGCGCGCGAGGGGGTGCACATTACCACCCACGCGGTGGATGCCGATGATGTGGAGCAGACGGTGGCTCTCCTGCGGCAGATCCGACCCGATTTGCTGCTCAACGTGGCGCTGCCTTACCAGGACTTGCCGCTGATGGATGCCTGCTTGGAGGCCGGGGTGCATTACATGGACACGGCTAACTATGAGCCGCGCGATGTGGCGAAGTTTGAGTACAAGTGGCAGTGGGCCTACGATGAGCGCTACCGCAAGGCAGGTCTCTACGCGCTCATGGGTTCCGGTTTCGATCCGGGTGTGACCAATGTGTACACCGCTTGGGCCCTCAAGCATCATTTCGATGAGATTGAGTACCTCGATATCATTGATGTGAACGGTGGTGACCATGGTCAGGCTTTCGCAACAAACTTTAACCCGGAGATCAACATTCGCGAGGTGTCGGCCCCCTGCCGCCACTGGGAGGACGGGGATTTCCGCGAGACGCCGCCCATGAGCCTGCACCGCCCGTTCTCCTGCCCGGAGGGGGTGGGTACTTATGAGATTTACCGCATGTACCACGAGGAGATGGAGTCCTTGGTGAAGCACATTCCCACCATCAAGCGGGCGCAGTTCTGGATGAGTTTCTCGCCGAATTATATCAATCATCTCACGGTGCTGAAGAATGTGGGCATGACGCGCATTGACCCGGTCATGTACAATGGGGTGGAGATCGTGCCCCTTCAATTCCTCAAGGCGGTATTGCCCAACCCGGGTGACTTGGGTAAGACGACCCATGGGCGCACCTGCATCGGTTGCGTGATTCAGGGTAAGAAGGACGGTAAGTACAAGGCTGTTTACATTTATAATATCTGTGATCACGAGAAGTGCTTTGAGGAGGTGGGCTCCCAAGCTATCTCTTACACCACGGGTGTGCCGGCGGCTATCGGTGGGCGCATGATCCTCTCCGGGCTTTGGAGCGGGGCAGGGGTCTTCAATATGGAGCAGAATGACCCGGATCCGTTCATGGAGGCCCTCAACCGCTACGGCTTGCCGTGGAATTGCATTGAGCTGACTCAGGAGCAGGCGGAGGGGCTGACGGTCACCCGCTGAGGTTGCGTTTTCGGGGCCCCCTCCCGCGCGCCGGGAGGGGGCTTTGTGCAGGTCTCGCCACATAGGGCTTGACTTGCACCGCCGTTCGCGCTATCATTTGTTCGGCTTATGGCAAAAGTTTTCGTTTCCGGTTGTTTTGATGTCCTGCACAGCGGTCATATCGCCTTTCTGGAGGAGGCCGCATCGTATGGGGAGGTGTACGTCTCCCTCGGCTCGGACGCAACGGTGCGTGCTCTTAAAAACAGGGACACCGTTTACAATGAGCAGGAGCGTAAGTATATGTTGGAGGCCATCCGTTTCGTGAAGAAGGTTTATATAGGCCCGGATACCGGGAAGGTGTTGGATTTTGCCCCGCTGCTCGATGTCGTGAAGCCTGATATTTTCTTCGTGAATGAGGATGGTACGGGAGATGAAAAAAAGGCCTTCGTGGAGTCGAAGGGAATTCGTTATGTGACGAGTAAGCGCGTGCCGCACGGTGGCTTGCCGACGCGTTCTACAACGTCGATTCGTGCAGAATTAGGGAAGTAGGCGTATATGATAGCTTATACCAACGGAGAAAGTGCCGGAAGGCCTTGGGGGTACTGGCGTGTGCTGGCCGTGCAACGCGGGGCTGTGGTTAAGTACTTGGAGATCAATCCGCGCAGCCGCCTCTCTCTGCAGCGCCATTTCAAGCGGGCTGAGCGCTGGATTGTGACCTCCGGTACGGCTACCGTGCAGCTCGGTCAGGAGGAGTTCGAGCTCAATCCCGGTGACTCTATTTACATTCCGTGCCGTGCTTGGCATCGCCTCGGTAATCGTACCCGCCGCCCGGTCGCTGTGGTGGAGGTGCAACTGGGGGATGATTTGTCGGAGGAGGATATCGAACGGCTGGAAGACGATTACGAAAGGGGAGAATAATGGATATTTGGGATTACGTAGAGGCGGTGCTGGTGATTAATATGGACCGCAGTGTGGACCGCTGGCAGGCTTTCCAACGCTCGGTGGAGGGGCTGATTCCCCCGGAGCGTCTGCACCGCATCAGCGCTGTACCGGGGGTGGAGCTGCCGGGCTACGGGGAGAAACCGTGGTTCCGCAAGCGCACGGAAAGCAAGGCGCGCCAGTGGGCTGGTGTGGCAGGCTGCGCTGCTTCGCACCGCCGCGCCATCGCATTTGCCAAGCAGCAGGGCTACCGCCGTGTCCTCATCCTGGAGGATGATGCCGAGTTTACCCCCGCCTGGCAGCAAGGGCAGTCGTTCGTGGCAGAATCCCTCTCCTCCCTCACCGGCCCCTTCCTCTTCTACCTCGGCTACCATAAGCCCAACCCTCACGGCGTTCAACTCGCCGCGCAGCAGAATTTTTCCCTCTGGCGTACAGAGGGGGTGCTAACCACGCATGCCTATATGATATCGGAAGAGTTGTATGACCTGATCCTCCGTATGCTCCCGCAGGAGGGGCCCGCTCTCTGGCCGTGGGTCGCCCGCTACCGCGCCTACGATACCTTTTTGCGCGCCTACATCAGCACCCGATCGGACGTGGCCACCTACCTCGTCTACCCCACCCTCATCAATCAATCCGGTGCCGTCTCCGACATCAGCACCGCCGAGGGAGACCTCTCCTCCATGCTCTGCCGCCGTCCACCCTTGCCTCTCACCCTCACTCGTCGCCTTACCTCACCCCTTCGCGCCCTCAAAATCCGCACCAATTCTCTCTACACCCTCACCCGCAACTACCTCCTCGGCCTCCCCGGCCTCAGAAAGAAGAAGAGGTGAGGTGGTAGTTGTGGTGGATAACTGTTTTTCAGCGGGGCGCCCGTGCATTCGGAGGTCCCGTCGTGTTGGCTGGCTCAGCACCCCCTGCTCAGGAAGTCTTCCACGCAGCGGCAAACATAGGTTACATCCTCCGGGGCCAGCTCATAGTAGCAGGGCAGGCGGAGAAGGCGGTCGGCGTATTCCTCGGTGAGGGGGAGGGAAGGGGCCTTGCCGCCGCAGAGTTCGATGCCCTTGGGCGCGTTGTGCAGGGGAACATAGTGGAAGACGGCGGAGATGCCGTTCGCCTTGAGGTGGGCAATCAGCTCGGTTCGGGTTTTCAGATCCTTCAGTAGGATGTAATACATGTGGGCGTTGTGTCCGCAGGTGTCGGGGATGACGGGGCGGCGCAGCAGACCCTTTTCCTCGAGCGGTGCGAGAAGTTCATGGTACTGTTGCCAAATGGAGAGACGTTTGGTACTGATTTTGTCGGATTCCTCCAACTGGGCATACAGGAAGGCGGCAATCAGCTCGCCGGGCAGGTAACTGGAGCCGATGTCGACCCAAGTATATTTGTCCACCATGCCTCGGAAGAATTGGCTTCTGTTGGTGCCTTTCTCGCGGATAATCTCCGCACGTTCCATGAATCGTTCATCGTTGATGAGGACGGCTCCGCCTTCTCCGGAGATGAAATTCTTGGTCTCATGGAAGCTGTAGCAACCGAAATGCCCGATGGTGCCGAGGTACTTGCCTTTGTATGTCGCGCACACGCCCTGCGCCGCATCCTCCACCACCAAGAGATTGTGCCGCTGCGCGATGTCCATGATGGTGTCCATCTCACAGCCCACACCCGCGTAGTGTACGGGCACAATCACCTTGGTGCGCGGCGTGATGGCAGCCTCAATCTTCGTCTCATCCATGTTCATCGTCTCCGGGTTCACATCGATGAACACCGGCACAGCCCCCTGCATGACAAACGCATTGACCGTTGAGACAAAGGGGGACTTCCAATAAGTCTCCGAAAAACGACCTGATCCCACGAAAGGGCCTTATTTTATCAACGAAGTGAACGAATATACACAAAGGTTGCTATTCGTGCGCTTTGAAACATAATATGGGAGTATTTTACGCCTATTTTCC
>JALFWB010000034.1 GCA_022787425.1 Akkermansia sp. | reverse complement strand
CAAGCTCTTTCGGGCTTCCCCGTATCGGGGTGGCGAGAGTTTACTCCTTTTTCTCCCGAACGTCAAGCTTATTTTTGCAAAAATCGGCAAAAAAGTGAAGAAAAGGGCAAAAAAGGTGTAGAATTTGGGCAAATTTGGGATGTTTGAGGCAGAAATGAGCGCAGAAAAGAGAAAAAGCCCAAAACACAATGAAATGTTCGCACGCGCGCGCAATGAGAAGGGGAGGTAGGAGCCGAGGGCATTAAACCCACCGGACGTTGTGTCATTCAAATGAAATTCTGCGGCTATTCCGTCCTTTGTGCTTGACGAAGCATCATAACTCCCGTATTCTGAGAGGGATACGAGGAACAAGCACCCCATGCTCAGGTCCACAAACCTCTCACCGGGAGCGGATTTCTCCAACTGCGCACGGACAAGATCCGGGAGCCCCGCCCTGCGCATGCATTCATCTCATACATATGAACTATGGACAGAAGGAGTTTTCTGAAGAAGTCATCGCTGGCCCTACTGCTAGCGGCCGCCGAATGGAGCGGATTGTCCAAAGTTCTTGCACAATACGAAAGCAACTTCGGCGTGAGGGACATGCCCCATTCTGAAAACAAGTGTGACATGGAGCATCGCAACTTGGGCGGCATGGATGTATCTGCCATCGGTCTCGGCTGCCTTCCGATGGTGGGCTATTACGGCAGGAAATTCGAGAAGCAGGACATGATAGCCCTCATCCGCAGAGCATACGAACAGGGGGTGACGCTGTTCGATACGGCAGAAGTGTACGGCTCATACACAAGCGAAGAATGGGTGGGAGAAGCCCTGCAATCGTTCCGTGACAAGGTGAAGATAGGAACCAAATTCGGCTTCGGCGCGGAGAAAGGCCAAAACACAGCCCGCAACAGCCGCCCCGACCATATTCGCCGAGCCGTGGAAGGCTCCTTACGCCGCCTACGCACCGACCACATCGACCTACTCTACCAGCATGGGGGTGATCCGCAGGTTCCCATGGAGGAAGTGGCGGACACCGTGAAGCAGCTTATGCAAGAAGGCAAGGTGCTGCATTGGGGCCTGATGGAGGCCGACGAGCACTCCATCCGCCGCGCCCATGCCGTCTGCCCGCTTGCTGCGGTACAGAGTGAGTACGCCATCCGGTGTCGCGAAGCGGAAACAAAAATCTTCCCGACCCTGGAGGAACTGGGCATCGGCTTTGTGCCCAATTGCCCATTGGGACGCGCCTTCCTCACGGGCACTATCAACGAAGAGAGCCGCTTCAGGCAGGGCGACTGCCGGTGGAACCTGCCGCAATTCACACCCGAGGCCCTGAAACACAATATGCCGCTTGTTGCGCTCGTGCGTAAATGGGCTGCCCGCAAAGGCATTACACCGGCACAGTTCGCTCTTGTCTGGATACTTTCACGCAAGCCTTGGATTGCGCCCATACCCGGCACGACCGATCCCGCGCATCTGGATGAGCTGGCCGGAGCAGGGAGCGTCCGGCTGTCGGCGCAAGAAACGGAAGAATTCGACAGAGAATACGCCAAGATAGATATTATGGGACATCATTCCGATTCATTTACGGAAAGGCAGATCGACCAATCATGAAGAACAATGATGATACCAAACCGCATATGCATGACTGATAAATTCCCCATCTTCATTCCTTAAATGATACTCAACATCCATTTCACTTTCAACATACATTTACATCCATGACAACACTGTTATTTATCGGCGGCATCGGCGTGCAGGAACTACTGCTGATCTCCCTGGTAGTTCTGCTCTTCTTCGGAGGAAAGAAGATACCCGAACTGATGAAGGGACTCGGCAAAGGCGTGCGCTCCTTCAAGGAAGGCCTCAACAATGCGGAGAAAGAAATTGAGGACGACCCGAAAAAAAAGGAATAAGGATGGCGACAGAGCCGGACAAACAATCCTTTTGGGACCACCTCGACGCGCTGCGAGCGGCTATCCTGAAAAGCCTGCTCGCAGCCGTTGCGTTCGGTTTGGCAGCCTTCTGCCTCAAGGAAGAAATGTTTGACATTATCCTCGCCCCCAAGGAAGAGGACTTCATCACCTATCGTCTGCTTTATTCTCTCAGCGGCTCGGTAACAGAAGCCGAGGCACCGCATTTTCTTGTAAAACTCATCAACACCGGGCTGGCCGAACAGTTCATCATCCACATGCAGGTTGCCCTATGCGTCGGTGCCATGTGCGCATCCCCCTACATTCTATATCAATTATTCCGTTTTGTCTCCCCTGCCCTGTACACCGATGAACGCACCTACGCCGTTCGGCTTGTCGGTGGGGGCTATGTCATGTTCCTGATAGGAGTCCTGGCCAGCTATTTCTTAGTCTTTCCGTTGACGTTTCGTTTTTTGGGAACCTACCAAGTCAGCAGCGAAGTTGAGAATATGATTGCCCTGCAGTCCTACATTGCCACGCTGATGACCATGTCACTGGCAATGGGGCTGGTCTTCGAGATACCGATCCTCTCGTTCTTGTTTGCGAAAGCAGGTTTTCTCTCGGCGGGGTTGATGCGAAAGTTCCGCAGGCATGCCATTGTTATCATTCTGATAGTGGCAGCCGTCATCACGCCTACCTCGGATATCTTCACTCTGTCATTGGTCGCGTTGCCGATGTGGATATTGTATGAAGCAAGCATACTCATCGTGGCCGGGGTAGAGACACGAAAAGCGCATTGAGTTTTTCAGGGAGCAAGCTCGAGACGGATTTCGAGAATACCGGGTGAGGGAGAGGAGAGGCGGAGGGAGGCAGAGCGAATAAGATCGGCGAAAGCGATGAGCTCGGGCATCATCGGGGTGTTCGGGTAGGCAGCCTGCACACGAGCGAGGGCATCCCGCAAAGGTGCGGAAGAAAAGGTACAGCTCAGCCCGGCGAAGGAGTCACCGGGAGTTGCGCGGAGAGACAGTAATTCCGAGCTCAGAGCCGTGGAAGAACTGAGACAAACGGCGTCCTCCGATGCCGCAAAGTTGGGCGAGAAAGCATCGTTGCTCCCCATCAAAAGAGGCTTGTACAGGATGATTCCTCCGGATTCCTCGGAAGAGGAAAGCTCGAGAAGCTCCGATGGACCGAGAGAGAGACTCCTGCAAATATGCTTCACAATGGCATCGGACTCGGCGCGAGCGTTCACCACTCCCCCAACGAGAGCAAGACGAGGAAATGGCAGCTTATTCCCCTTCTTGGCCCCGAGCAGAGTCGGGACCTCCTCCCCAAAATCCAGCACAATCCCCACGCTTTCTTTCAGCGACACCCGATACGGCGCAACCGCAGCCCAACAGGTCGAAAGGAAATTGCAAGGGGCCTCCGGCAGCAATTTCCGGAGCTCACCGAACAACAGCTGCCAATCGGCGGACTGCGCGGAGGAGAGATCGGGCAACACCAGTGGCGAACACTCCAACACCAGCAAAGACTCCGCCGCCCCGGCCTTCTTGACAAAGAAGAAGGAAGCTTCCGCGAAATGCATCCCACCGGAGGGAAGCACGGAACGAACGTGCCACGCCTCATCCTTCCACCACGCTATATCCAAAGGAGACTTTGCCTCCCCGGCTCCTGACAAAAGACGCCCGGCGGCCTCGGCCAGCCCGGCCAGACGTCCGGCCCGAGCCCCCAAATGCGCCGGAACAACTTCCAAGGCCTGCCGCACCCCACCCAGCGCAGCATTGCCGCGAACGCGCAGAAGCTCCAGACCCTCCGATGAAGCATAGATTCGGCCGACCTCCCCGCTCATCACCCCCAGGGCAGCAAGCACCTTTGCGGCCTGTTCCGGCTGAGTACTCACGACCAGCACCAACGATTCGCCTGCGCGATGCGACAGCAAGCACAAACTCCAACCCTCGTACGCCTTGCTGAGCGGGAGCAGCATGTGCTTGTCAATCAGATGGGCCTGCACATCGTTTCCCCCATGAGACAAAGCATAAGATTTCAACACCTCCCCTGCCCGTACGGCAAAATTCCTTTCCTCACTCTCCACACGCACACGCGTGCACGCGACCGCATCCTCCGACACCAACGATGAGCGCAGAGCCTCTGTAGAAATTCCCAAGCCGGCCGCCAAGCTTCCCAGCGTCTCCTCACTCATCATGGCAGACGCGAGCTCCTTGGGCAACTCCAAACAATACACATAAGGCACAATACGAGCCGAACGCAGACGCAGCCCCCGCAATTCGTCCACCGCAATATTCTCGTGATTCAGCAGCCCCATCGACTTCGTCTCCAGCGACCGACAGCAAGCAAGAAACGAATCCTCCCACATCTTCAAGCCATCTCCCTGCCCCGGTGCCGCCTGCAGGCGCAGGGCTATTGTCGGTAGATGCAGCTCCGCACCCCGGGATGCGACATGCGACACAAGAGCCTCCCATGCGGATCGCATCATCTGCGCGCCATCCACCTCCCCCTTCTTCACCCAAGCATCCGTCACACCCTGAGCCACCACCGCAGCCAAGGAATCAGCGGCCTCGGATTCGCCCGGCGCAGCATCCTGAACCAGTAGTGAAACACCGGATACCCCCGGCAACATTCCCTCCGGCAGAGAAGGTGCATTCAGATAAAACACGGTATCAGCCGGCACAGGCGACACCTCATCCGCCCGCGTTGGAGACAGCGCAAGCACAATAACAAAGCAGATGCAAACTAAACGAGAAATCACTGTCCACAGTGTACCCTACTTCACCTCCCGTGTCAAACAGGAAATTACAGAAAAAGCCGCTTCTGACGCTGTTTTGTATTGCTGCACCGCACACATCGTGCTACAATGCAAGCCATGTACCACGCATCGGCTTTTTTTCTGATCCCCGCTGCACTCATTGCCCCCGCCATCGGTGCTGAGTGGATGACTGATTTTGATGCCGCCAAGGCCCGCGCTGCGAAAGAGGGCAAGGCCGTGCTCATTGACTTCACGGGGTCCGACTGGTGCGGATATTGCATCAAACTGCGGCGCGATGTATTTGATAAGGATGATTTTACTAACTACGCGAGAGATAAGTTTGTTCTGTTGGAAATAGACCAGCCGCACAAGATCAAAATGCCCCCCGAAAAATTGGCTGCTAACCGCAAACTGGCGGAATCCTATGGAGTGGATGGTTACCCCACCGTGCTGGTGGTGGACAGCGAAGGTACCCTGATGGGCGGCTTCTGTGGTTATCCCGGTTCCGCTGATGAAGTGCAGGATCTGCTGGACAATGCCTACGACAACTACAAAAAACTGAGGAATGCAGGCAAGGACAAAAAGCTCGAAGTACTCCGCAGCATCTACGATGGATTGGATGAGGATCTGCAAGAGTGCGCTGACAGCCTGCGCCGCGCCATTATTGCCGCCGACCCAGAGGATAAAGCAGGACTTCGCAAATCCATGGCCGCTAAAGAGGAACGCCGGGGCATTCTGGATGAGCTGCACGAGGCCCCTACCCCACAGCTCTGCTTGGAAATTATTGAAGCCCACCTCCCCGGAATTTCTGCAGAAAACCGCACAGGCCTGCTTGCAATGAAGGAACTCATTCTGCTGAATACCGCCCGCAGCGTGGATGATGTTATCAAAGCACGCGATACCATTGCCGCTGCGCTTGAAACCGAGAAGGATCCGAAGATCATTGCTGCTATCCGCAAGAATATCGAGGAGCGTTACAAGGATCCGGCCGAGACGCTGCGACTTATCCGCGATGATGAAGAAGAGGAGGAAGAAGAGGCTGGGCCGGAAGCGGCTCAACCCACGCCCGCTGCTCAACAGGAAGCACCGGAGCAGAAGTTAAGCTGGGAGACGAATTTTGAGGCCGCTGCTCAACGCGCCGAGCGAGAAGGCAAGCTGCTGCTGGTGGAGTTTACGGGATCCGACTGGTGCGGTGCGTGCATGCAGATGCACCGCAGTGTGCTGGACAAACCGGAGTTTGCCGATGGGATTCGCCCCGGCTTTATTCCCGTCTGCTTGGATTATCCCCGCAAAACGGAGCAGGCTGCTGAGCTGAAGAAACAGAACAACGAACTCGCTCGTCGCTATGCAATCCAAGGTTTTCCGACGCTTCTGGTACTCACCCCGGCCGGGGAACTTTGCGGAGGCTTCGCCGGTTGCCGCACTCGGGTACAGGATGTGCTAAACATTCTCGATGAGGCCCGGCGCTCTGCCGACAGACTGAAGAAGTCTGCCTCCCTGCCTCCGCAGGAACGCTTGGCCATTCTTGTAGAGATCTACCGCGCTCTCCCGGAGGCCCTGCGTCCGTCTGCCGCAGCTCTCCGCAGCGAGATTGCAGCCCTCGACCCACAGGACACCGCCGGCATCGCCCGAGAGGAGTCTGTGCTGGCCGAACAGGAACGCATCAATGCTCGCATGGCAAGCATCCGCAGCCCCGAGGAAAGACTCCTCGTTCTCGAGGAACTGCTTCGCTCGGCCCACAAGGAGAACCTGGCCATGCTGTATGACCTGCAGGAAAATGCCCTGCTTGCCACCGCTACCACAACCGAGCATGTTGCCCGTGCCGAACAGGCGGCACTCCTCGCGGCGGAAGCACTCCACATCCTCAACCCCACCCGCGCCGAACGAGCCAAGAAAGAAGCCCTTGCCCGCTACGCAGACAAAGCCGCCACCCTCCGCGAGCTCAACGAGCTCCGTGCCAAGCACCGCCCGGACCGGTGAGCAGACTTATCAGCGCAGGAAGAGGCGGAGAATAAAGCGCTTGAGGGCGGTGTAGGGTTGGTAGCGGAAAGGGAGGTCGAGAGAGAAGCCGCGTTGGAGGATGGACTTGTAGTGGGTGAAGGTGTCGAAACCGGCCTTGCCGTGGTAGGCACCCATGCCGCTGTCGCCGACGCCGCCGAAGGGGAGATCAGGGACAGCGAGGTGGACAACAGTATCGTTGATGCAGCCACCGCCGAAGTGGAGAGAAGAGAGAAGTCGGTCACGGGTTGATTTCTCCGATGTAAAGATGTAGCAAGCCAGAGGACGGGGGCGGGAAAGCACGAAGTCCTCAGCCTCGGAAAGGTCGCGGAAGGGGAGAAGGGGCAAAATGGGCCCGAAAATTTCCTGCTGCATGCAGGGAGAATCCGGGGTCACCCTGCCCAGCAGAGTCGGCTCGATACGCAGAGACTCGGCATCGCCCTTGCCACCGAATAGAACATCCGTGCCGTCCATCAGCCCCATCAGTCTGTCAAAATGACGCTTGTTGACAATATGCGTATAATCTGACGCCGCCAGAGGCTCCTTACCGAGCATAGACTGAACCTCCTCACGGAAAGCCCGAGTAAAAGGCTCCAGCACACTCTCGTGAACCAAGGCATAATCCGGGGCCACACAGGTTTGACCGGCATTCAGCACCTTACCGAAAGCAATACGCCGCGCCGCCAAGCGAACATCTGCCGTAGCATCGACAATACAGGGACTCTTCCCGCCCAGCTCAAGCGTCAGGGGCGTCAGGTGCTCCGCTGCGGCCTTCATCACGATTTTCCCGATAGCCGTGCCGCCCGTGAAGAAAATGTAATCAAAACGCTGCTCCAACAAACGCGTGCAAACCTCCGGACCACCCTGCACCACCGCCACATGATCCGGCTTGAAGACCTCACCGAGCAACTGCGCCGTGGCCTCCGCCGTTGCAGGCGCCAGCTCCGAGGGTTTCAGCACGCAGGTATTTCCGGCAGCAATGGACGCAATCAAGGGATCCAGGGCCAACAAAAGAGGGTAATTCCACGGACTCATCACCAGCGTGACACCGTAGGGCTCCGGCACCACCCGACACTTTGCCGGGAACTGCGCCAAGGGACACCCCACCCGCCGGGGCTTTGACCAGCGCTTCAGGCTCCCGATGGCCTCCCGAAGGCTTCCGAGCAGCAGCCCGATCTCCGCCATATAAGCCTCCGTGGCACATTTTCCCAAGTCCTGCTTCAGCGCATCCTGCAAACGCCCCTCGGAACGCAGCAAGGCTTTCCGCAGACGCTTCAGACAGTCGATGCGGTAGGCGGAATTCAGCGTAACCCCGGTGCGAAAAAAAGCACGCTGACGCTCAACAATCGCGTTCATATCAGTAAGCAGCATTCAAAATATCCAATATCTCCGTCTCACCGGCAGAACGCGGATTGACGATAATTGCGCCGTCATTCACCGCCACCTCTGCCACACGAGCAAAAGCATCCTTGGACACCCCCGCCTCATGCAACGAATGCGGCAGCCCCGTCAGCTCGGACAACTGAGCAGACAGATCCTCCACCGCAGCAATGGCAGCCCCGCCCCGTTCTGCCACCGGCATGCCCTCCGCCGTCTCGCGTCCCACCAGATGAGGCAGCAAAGCAGCGTAGGAAGAAGCAATCTTCGGCAAGTTGTAGCGCATCACATGCGGCAGCAGAATCATCATTGCGATGGCGTGCGGCACATGGCAGACACCACCCAAAGCGTGCCCGATAGCATGCACCAGCCCCACCATCGAGTTAGAGAACGCGATCCCCGCCATCGTGCTGCCCAGAGCCATGGCATAACGCGCCTTCTTATCCGAGCCGCAGCGCGTTGCCTGAACAATATTCTGCGTCAGAAGCTCCATAGCAGCCGTGGCATAAGCAGTGGAAAGCGGGTTGGCCTGCAGACAGGTAGCTGCCTCGATGGCATGCGTCAGGGCATCCATACCGGTGCTCGCTGTAGCCTTCGGCGGCAGGCTCTCCGTCATCACGGGATCCAACACAGCTACATCCGGCTCCACATAGGGGGAAAGGAACTCCATCTTGACCTGAGTCTCATCGTTACGAATGACAGCCACGCCCGTACACTCCGAACCCGTCCCACAGGTCGTGGGAACGGCGATGAACGGGATATCCCGTCCCTTGGGCAAACTCTCGAAACCGCTGATACTCAACAAATCATCCACCTCCTGCGATAGCACCAAGCGCACCCCCTTGGCTGTATCCAGCACCGAACCACCACCGACCGCAACCAAGGAATCACAGTGCAGGTCACGGTAGTAGGCTGCAATACGGTTGACAACCGCCAACGACGAATCAACGGGAATATCCGTAAAACCGCCCGCAGGCGAGCATCCCTCCGCCTCCATGGCCTGCACCACACGCCGCAGTGTACCGATGCGGTTCAGCACGGCATCCGACAGCACCAAGGGCCGCGACGCCCCCAGCTGTTTCAGTTCCCAAGCAATGCGGGAGAGAGCTGTCTCACCGCACAAAAGTTTGACACCGTTATGAAACTCAAAGTATGGATTATTCATATTTTTTATAGCGGAAGGAGAGGAAACCCAGCAACATGCGACCATAGAGGCGCAGAGAGCAAACCTCGCGGCGCGGCACGTCTGTCAGAATACGTCGCGTGATGAAACGCGGGAAGAGGTAACTCTCCACCAAATCAACCAAACGTGCCAAAATCATCACCTCACCCAAGTCACCACGCACCGTGAAGGCATGGCGCGCGTAAGCCTGCGGCACACTCATCGCCCCGCAGAAGAGGCGGAAAGACAGAGGCAGAGATTTGATACTCAAGGTGTTCGCCGACTCCGCTGCCTTTGCCAAACGCAACAGACGTCCACCCCTCCACTGAACAAAAAGAGAAGGCCCGCCCACACAGGTATGCACGGCGAATGCCAGCCCCTCCGGCATACGGGAGAACTCCCGGGCAGCACGGCTATCCAAGCGCGGCAGCTCAGCCATCGCTGCATGCAACACCCGCAGCACTACAGCCACCGTGCATCGCTGCAATTGTTGTTTCAGGCTCATGGGTTCCGGGGGTCAGTGTTGCTCCCGCTGCGCCGCCGCACGGGTCAGGCGATCCATCATCGCGCAGCCCAGACCGGTCTTCGGCAGCTCCTCGGCAATGATCACGTCCACATTCTCGCACTCATCCATGGCACGCATCACAGCGAACAGACGCACCGCCGCCTCCGCCAGGCGTCCACTACCGGGGGAAAGAGGCATCACTTCCTCCCAGCAGTCCAAGGCAGCCAACGGCGAATCCCCCTGGTAGGTAATCAGACCGTAACGCACCCCCTCCTGAGGCTCGAAGGGAGCCTTGGGATCATACAGCACGAGTAACTTATTCGGCGCGTAGTGGCTCTTGAGCTGCCCCGGCGCATTGGGAACGGCAGAAGGCGCATTCTTACCAGGCTTCAGCACACGGCAGATGCGGCGGATCCGCTCCACGGTTATCGGCCCCTCCCTCAGCAGGCGGACGGCAGGCTTACCCTTGTCATCCAAGCAAGGCATCAAGATCGTACTCTCCAGCCCCTCCGAGCAAGCCCCGGCATCCAGCACCAGAGGAATGGCGCCCCCCAACTCCTTGAGCACCGCCCCTGCACTCGTGGGGGAGATATGCCCGAAGCGGTTGGCACTGGGCGCAGCGATGGGGTGCTCCAGAATGCGGCTGATGGCACGCATAGCAGGATGCGACGGCACGCGGCAGGCCACGGTCGGCAGCCCGCTCGTGACAATATCCGGTACGCAGCTCTTGCGCGGCAACACCAAGGTCATCGGCCCCGGCCAAAACTCCTTTGCCAACGCCGCCACCGTATCCCGCAGCTCGTCCGGAACCTCGGTAATATCAAACACCGCCTTCAGGTGCGGCAGATGGCAGATCAGCGGATCGAAAGTCGGGCGCTCCTTCACGGCGAACACCTTAGCCACGGCCTCGGGATTGAAAGCATCCGCAGCCAAGCCGTAAACCGTTTCCGTGGGCACCGCCACAAGCTCCCCCGCCTGAAGCAGACTCGCCGCCTCGCGATACACGGCGCGGCAGTCCTCCAGCGGGTCGATTTCGATTACTCGCGTTTCCATGCCCCCAGTATACGCCCGCACGGCGTTAAAGTCAACCGCAAACGCCCCATGCCGCGCTTTCTGCCTTGCCAAGCCGCAGTTTTTGATGTATCATACGGGGCGTATGAGCACCTTATTCATCGAATACCCCAAGTGCACCACCTGCAAAAAGGCCCGCAAATGGCTGGAGGACAAAGGCGTCCCCTTCGAGTCGCGCCACATCGCGGAGCAAGCCCCCACGGCCGAGGAACTGCGCAGCTGGTGGAAATCCAGCGGCCTGCCCCTGCGCCGTTTCTTCAACACCTGCGGCATGAAGTACCGCGAGCTCGGACTGGCGGCCAAACTGCCCACCATGAGTGAGGACGAGATGCTGCAGCTGCTGAGCAGCGACGGCATGCTTGTCAAGCGCCCCCTGCTCGTCACGTCCTCCGCTGTCATCCCCGGCTTCAAGGCCGAGGCTTGGGAGGACGCGCTGCATTAAGCGGCCGCTTTTTCATTGACTCTGCCTGTTTTTTGCGGTAGAATGGCCAGCATGAGCCATTCAGCAAAAACAGGTAGAGCATGGTTATTTGCCATATTTTCCCTCGCCGGTGCGGCGCAGGCAATTATCCCCGCGCCGCAATCGGTCGGGTCGAGCCCTCTTCCCACGGTTCCGGGGGCCTACACCATTTCCCCGGACGGCGAAGTGACAGCGGCGGATAGGGTGGGGCTCTTCTACGCTGAATGCACCCGACGCCAAGGCGGAGCGGCTGCGGCGGACTTTCCCCGCTACTCGTGGCGAGGGTTGCATCTCGATGTCTCCCGCCACTTCTTCCCGCCGCAGGAGGTACGCCGCCTGCTCGACATCATGAGCGAGCTGAAGCTCAATTATCTGCACATGCACCTGACCGACGGCCCGGGTTGGCGGCTGGAAATCAAACGTTATCCCAAGCTGACCGAAGTAGGAGCGTGGCGCCTGGACCTCACCCACCTGCCCTGGGACTGGCCGAAGAACCGCATCGGCCGGGGGCACGGCAAAGACTACGGCGGATTCTACACGCAGGAGGAGTTCCGGGAGCTGGTGGCCTACGCCGCCGAGCGTCACATCACCATCGTACCGGAGGTGGACTTCCCGGGGCATTCCTATGCCACCCTCGTCTGCTACCCGGAGCTCGCCCTACCCGGCTTCGACCCCATGACCAACGGCTTCCGGGGACGCGACTGCCTTGACCTGCAGAACCCGCTCACCCTGGGCTTCGCCAAGCATGTGCTGGATGAGCTGATGAGCCTGCTGCCCCCCGGCACCCCGATTCATCTGGGCGGGGACGAAGTGGAAACCGACTGCGCAACGCACGAACAGCAACGCGTCTGGATGCAGCAACTGGTAGATTATACCAACGAACGCGGCTACCCCGCCGTCACTTGGGATGAAGCCGCCCTCTGCGGCGTTCGCGGCCAAACCGTCATGATGTGGCACACCGATGTCCTGCCCCGATTGCTTGACACCGGCCTACCCATCATCCTCTGCCCCAACTCGCATTTCTACTTCAACTTCCCGCAAAACAACACCCCGCAGGAAACCGCCGGACGGGAGGACACCCCCATCATCACGGAACGCGATGTCTTTGACTACTCCGCACCCGACCACCCGCAAATTCTGGGCCTGCACGCCACCCTGTGGTCGGAGCATATCGTCACACCCCAACAACTGCACCACATGGCCTTTCCCCGCGTCTTTGCCCTCGCAGAGCGTGCCTGGGGCTCACCCCGCCGACCCTTCGACCAGTACCGACGCGACGCCGCCCGACTGGCCGAGCAGCTCGGTCTCCCTAACAAGGAGTAACTATAGGCTCATATCGCATCCATGCCCCGATTGTAGTACTTCAGGCGAGCCGCGTCCATCACGAGCGGTAGATTTACCCTTACGGACGGAAAGAAACGCTTGCAATTCTGTGGCGCATCTGCTACAATGGCGAGGCATATGGCACGGCAAGCATTAGGTAAAGGATTCCAGGCACTCATCCCCAAGGTACAGACAACCACCCCGGCGAGTGAGGCTAAGGAAGGAGACGGAGCTCTGATGGTGAAAGTGGACGACATCACGCCGTCCCCTTTCCAGCCCCGGCGTCATTTTGATGAGGAGCAGATTCAGGAGCTGGCGGACTCCATCCGCGAGAATGGACTGATGCAGCCGTTGGTGGTGCGCCGCATGAACGGCAGCTACGAACTCATTGCCGGCGAGCGACGCCTGCGCGCCATGCGCCATCTCGGCCGCAAGGAGGTCATGGTTGTCATCCAAGATGCCTCGGATGTCGAGGTCGCCAAGCTCACCCTCATCGAGAACTTGCAGCGAGAGGACCTCTCCCCCATCGAGATTGCCGAACAATTCCGCAAACTGCAAACGGAATTCGGCATGAAGCAGGAGGAGATCGCCCGCAGTGTGGGCAAGTCTCGCGTGGTGGTCACGAATATGATGCGTCTGCTGGATCTGGATCCGGTGGTGCGAGAAATGCTGGAAAAAGCCATCATCACGGTGGGCCACGGAAAGGTTCTGTTGCAGCTCAAGGACCCGAAGCTGCAGGTGGAGGCGGCACGACGCGTGGAGAAATCATCCCTCACCGTGCGCCAAACAGAGGCCTTGGTAGCAAAACTGCTGGCCCCGGAGCCCAAACCTGCCCCCGGACGCGAAGAGTTGCCGCCGGTCTACCGCAGTATTTGTGAACAACTCTCCGGAGACTTCGGTACTAAGGTCAACATCTCCTTCCGAGGCAAGAGCAACGGCATCATTGAAATTCCCTACGCAGGCAAGGAAGATTTGGTTCGAATCCTGCAGCTCTTCGGTATCAGCGCCACGCTGTGATGCTCCGTTCCGCCGCCCTACTCTGTCTTCTTCTGCCGCTTCTTGTCGGTCCGAGCTGCCGCAGAGATGAGCCCCCTGCTCCACCCTCCGCCTCGCCGACCGTGCATAAGGTAGCGGCTCGTGCGTTGCAGGAGGAAGGGGCGGACTTTTGCGAGGAGAATGCCTACACGCACTGTGCCCGACTCTGCGCCATGGGCCCCCGCCCCTCCGGTTCGCGGGGCTTCGCGCAGCAGACGGACTACCTACGCCGCACGCTGGAGGCCTATGGCTGGACCTGTGCCGAGGATGCTTGGCAGCAGGGGAAACTCCCCATGCGCAACCTCTTTGCCGCCTACGGGACTCCTCCCCTCGCGTGGAAAGAGGGCCGCTGCCGCGTGCTGCTCAGCTGCCATGTGGACACTAAATCGGGTATTCCGGGCTTTATCGGTGCGGATGACGGGGCCTCCGCCGCTGCAGTTCTGTTAGAGCTGGCGCGCGTGCTTCCCCGCCTTGGCTATGCGCCCGGGGAGGTAGTGCTGGTCTTCTTTGACGGCGAGGAATCCATTGCCCCGCGCATGACGGAGGAAGACGGCCTCTACGGCTCCAAACGCCTGGCAGCGCAGCTGGAGGAGCAACTGCCGACAGACAGCCCACAGCTTGTTCAGATCAACCTGGATATGGTCGGCGGGCGCAACAACCCCATTGCTATCCCGATTTGGGATACCTCGGAAACCATGTACACCCACTACCTGATGGCCCGCGATGCGGCAGGTCTGCCGGAAGACCTCTTCAGCACACACCCCGGAGGCTACTTGGACGACCATCGCCCCTTGTTAGATGCCGGTGTAGCGGATACCCTCAATCTCATCGGCAGCTTCACGGACAGCTCTTGGTGGCACACCGCCGCTGATGACTTTACACGCATCTCCCCCCGTTCCCTCGATCGCTGCGGGCGGCTTACACTGCATTTACTCCGCCGCCTCCTCCCTACCCAATAGAGATGTCTGCCGGGCTCAATGGGTGAAATGTTGCCAACCGGGGCTGAGCCCCCGGGCTCCCGATGCGGTCATGCGGCCAATGGCGGTGATAGGCACACCGAAGTCGTGTTCACGGAGGCGAGCAAAAACATCCGGGGAGAAGGTCATGAGCAGCTCATAGTCCTCCCCATCGGAGACAGCGCGCTGCGGACTGCAACCGGGCGTGCAGGGGAGCCGATCCATATCAACCTCGAAACCACAATGGGAGGCAGCAGCCAAGCGCGGTAGATCCGTCCCCAGCCCATCGGACAAATCCATCATCGCACTCGGGCGGAGGGATTCCGCCGGCAAGCGGCGAGCAACATCGACACGAGGAGTGAAGCGCAGATGCCCCTCGCCGGGATATGAACCACCCAAAGTCCCCGTCACACAGATGACATCCCCGGGGCGAGCACCGCTGCGCAACACCGCACACCCGCGCTCCACCATACCGGTGAGCGCAACGTTAATCACCAGCAAATCCACCGGCAGGGACGATGTCTCCCCCCCGGCAACAGAAACGCCGAATTCCGCCGCAAGACGATTGAGACCGGCATAGACCCCCGAAAGGAGCTCGGCGGAGCGCTCACGGTGCACCAACACAGTTACCAACGCATGCCGAGGCAAGCCGCCCATGGCAGCAATATCAGATATACAACGCGCCAAAGCCTTCCGACCGATGAGTTCCGGGTGTGTTCCGCGCTCAAAATGCACGTCCTCCACCACAACATCCGTCTTCAGGAGGAAATCGTACTGCGCATTGCCGACCACGACGGCGCAGTCATCTCCCGGCCCCACCAGCAGCTCCCCATTGGTCGGAAGTCCGGTCAGCAGACGAGCCAGGAGAGCGTCCTCGCCCAGGCATTTCAGCGGTGTACTCATGGTCAGTCGGAGTTTTGCATGATGAAAAACAGATTCATGCCATTGAAGATCATATGCAGCGCAATAGGCAGCAGGAGACTCTTGCCGTATTCATAGGCCACACACAGAAGGGTACCCAGCACCGCCAACTGAGGCAGCTGCAGAAGGGACATGTGCACGGCCCCGAAAAAGAGACCGACAGCAAGCATGGCCGGCAGCCGACCGCTGCTTTTCTTCAGGGTTCGATAGAGGAAACCTCGGAAAATCACCTCCTCACCCACGGGAGCCACCAAGACAATCATGATCACCGCCGTCAAAGGAGAGGTTCGGAGCGTCTCACGAGCGAACACCACGGCATCCTGCGTCAGGGGGCACCCGGTTTTCTCCACAAGCCAACGGTCCAGCCCGGCGAACTCCATGAGAGCGGCCGAAGCACCCACCACCAGAAAACTCAGGAAAACAAAAGCAAGCCAGCGACCGAGGTAGAAAGCCGCCTTCTCCTCCCCCCGCGTGCGGACGGCGTAAAGGATAACAAACGGCAGATAGATAGCAGCCTGGGCCGCAACGGCAGCAGGCTCAATGGTTCCGCTCGACTGCTTGGAGAAGGAAGGAAGGACGAAAAGAAGAGCCGTAAAGAGCAGGATTCCCCCCGCCTCCCAAATGCCGGGGAAGCTTCGTGCCAAGCTGTTCCGCGAGGGACTCCAACGCAGCGCACCGGCGATGAACAAAAGAACACAGAGCAAATACGAGCCCACCAAACACGCATTGCAGATGGTAACATAGTTCGGCATGGGGCTATGATACCGCAATCCTTCCGCCTTGGCAAGGGCTAATTGCCACACCCCGCCCCGCTGAATCGAAAAACACCCGGCTGCACGAGGCAACCGGGTGTTATGGATGATCCGAGAAAAAACTCAGTGGCTGAGGGTCGTGATGTAGTACCCCGCGATCACAGCGGTACCGATCACGCCCGCAACGTTCGGTCCCATGGCGTGCATGAGAAGGAAGTTGCTGCGGTCCGCCTGCTGGCCGACGTTGTGCGACACGCGGGCAGCCATCGGCACGGCGGAAACGCCGGCGGAGCCGATGAGCGGGTTAATCGGGTTCTTGCGCCAACCGGGCATCAGGTTCATGAGCTGGGCGCAGAGAAGACCGCAGACCGTGGCCACGGCGAAGGCAACGACGCCGAGGAAAATGATCTTGAGCGTCTGAGCCTCCAAGAAGCGCTCGCCCTGCATGGTGAGACCCACGGACACGCCGAGGAGAATGGTCGTGATGTTCATCAGCTCATTCTGAGCGCAATTCACAAGACGCTCCGTCACCTTACACTCGCGCAGGAAGTTGCCGAGCATCAGCATGCCGAGGAGCGGTGCTGCATCCGGGCACAGCAGGATGGTGACCAAGGTGACGACGAAGCAGAAGAAGAGCTTCTCCCCCTTGGAGACCTTGCGCAGACTCTTCATCTTAATCTTGCGCTGCGCCTCCGTGGTACATAGTTTCATGAATGGTGGCTGTATAAGCGGCACCAAGGCCATGTAGGTGTAAGCCGCCACGGCAATGGCACCGAGCAGCTCCGGCGCGAGCTTACCGGCCAGGAAAATGGAGGTAGGCCCATCCGCGCCGCCGATGATACCGATGGCAGAAGCCTGCTCCTGCGTAAAGCCCAGGGAGATGGCCGCCAGGAAGGTGAAGGCCACACCGCACTGCGCCGCAGCACCGAGCAACAGAGCCTTAGGCGCAGCCAGCAGCGGGCCGAAGTCCGTGAGCGCACCGACACCCATGAAGATGATGGGCGGGAAAATCTCCATCTTGATACCCAAGCCGATCGTATCGAACAAGCCGCCGTGCAGGCCCTTGATCATCACATGCTTGGTCTTCTGGCCCTCCATGGTGTACTCGCCCTTGTTCTTGCCGGGTTTCACAACGGCCTCCTCGGCCATCAGTTTGTCATAATCCCCCTTGGCCTTCTCGGTGGTATTATCCGGCAACTGCACGTTATCATGGGCTTCGACCTCCACGACCTCCGCCTGCAGGAAGCCGACCTCCTGAATGGGCGTCTGCTGAACCGTCTTACCGTCTGCGGAAACGGAGACGGTTTGACTGTTGAGCTTGGAGATCACCATGCCGTTATCCGGAATGTTGGCAATGAGCGCACCGAAGGCAATGGGCACCAACAGGAGCGGCTCGAACTGCTTCACCACGCCGAAGTACAGCAACACGACCACAACAGCCCACATGGTGCACATCTGCCAAGTAAGCTGGAAGATGCCCATGCCGCTGATGAAGCTTTCGAAGGAGCTGAATAGTTCTTGCAGCATAATTCGCAATCAATTGCATGAGTTACCCCTGCGGCGCAAGCGTGCAACCGCAGGGCCAACGCGCGGGAGCTTAACCGATGTAGGCCAGCGGTTGCCCCTCGGTGACGGCATCACCGGGCTGCACGGCGAAGGAGGTCAGCGTGCCGTCCTGCGGGGCCTCGATGACGGTGTTCATCTTCATGGCCTCGATGGTCAGGATGGCGTCACCGGCCTTCACGGCCGTGCCGGGCTGCACGTCCAGGGAAACGACCTTGGCGGAAAGCGGGCTGGGAACCGGGGTGCCGGAAGCGGCAGCGGCCGGAGCCGGGGCAGCAGCGGGAGCGGGAGCAGCTACCGGTGCCGGAGCCGCGACGGGGGCAACGGGACGCACGGGAGCCGGAGCGGGAGCAGCAGCGGCAGCACCGGCGGCGCCGACGGTTTCAACGGTGACATCAAAGGTTTGACCTGCGACGGTAATGCGGAGTTGTTTCATTGTCTTGATATGTTTGTGATTTGTTAAAATGGTTGATAAAGAAGGATTAGCGGCGAACGATGCTGCGCACGGGGAAATGATTGGTCATATTCGCGGCGCGACCGGCCTCCGCAAAGGCGGGGGTAACGGGCTTGATCTCGAGGATGCGGTACTCATTGCCCAGCGTGTAGCGGATGGCAGCGGCGATGGCCACAACCACCTCCGGAGTGATGCTGTTGCTGACGGCTTGGTAGATACCGGCGGCCAGAGCGGCGATGTGCTCCGGGCTCATCTCCTGAGCACCCACGACCACGGGCCCCGCCGGAACAACGGGGGCCGGGGCTGCGGGTTTTGGCGCAGGCGCGGCCTTGGGAGCCGGCTTGGCTGCGGCCTTGGCGGCCTCGGCCTTCGCCTTGCTCTTGGCCTCCATGCGCGTAGCCACCGCGCCGGAGACGGTCAGGATGACGCACAGGAATATCAGGCAGCAGAACACCACGGCCATACCCGTAAGCTGGTAGGCCACATCCTTCATCGTGAGACCGGCGATAACATTGAATGCAGATATCATGGCACGAGAGGGGTGTTTGCGTTACAGAGGCATGTTGCCGTGCTTCTTGGCCGGGCGGGACTCGCTCTTATTGAGCAGCGTGCGCAGGGTGAGGGCCACACGGGCGCGCGTCTCCTTCGGGTCGATAATCTCGGTGAGCTGGTCGGAGGCCGCAGCGGCGTACGGATTGTAGAAGGCCTCCGTGTACTCCTGCTGCAGCTCGGCACGGCGTGCCTCGCGGGCGGCGGGATCCTCGATGGCCTTCAGCTCGCGGTTGTACAGAATCGGCACGGCGCCCTGGGCCCCCATCACCGCAATCTCCGCGCAGGGCCAAGCGAACACGGCGTCCGCGCCCAGACCCTTGGCGCACATGGCGATGTAGGCACCGCCGTAGGCCTTGCGCAGAATCACGGTTACCTTCGGCACCGTGGCGGAGGAGTAAGCGAAAATCATCTTCGCGCCGTGGCGGATGATGCCGCCGCGCTCCTGCTGCTTGCCGGGCAGGAAGCCGGGCACGTCCACCAGGTTCACCAAGGGGATGCTGAAGCAGTCGCAGAAGCGAATGAAGCGCGCCGCCTTGTCGGAGGCATCGATGTCCAGGCAACCGGCCTTGACGGCGGGCTGGTTGGCGATGATACCGACGACCACGCCGCAGATGCGACCGAAGCCCACGATGACGTTGCCGGCAAACTGCGCCTGAACCTCCATGAAGGAACCCTCGTCCACCAAGCGAGCGATGACCTGCTGCATATCCAACGGAATGCTGTTGGTAGCGGGGATAATCTCGTTCATACCCTCATCATCGCCCACGTTGAGCGGCACGCTGAGGTCGTGCGGGGGATTCTCCGCATTGTTGGAGGGCAGGTAGGTAAGCAGACGCTTGGCAATCGTAATGGCGTCCGCATCACTCGTAGCCACGAAGTGCGCATTGCCGGAGACGGAGGCGTGCACTGCCGCCGCACCGATCTCATCCATCGTGCACTTCTCATAAGTCACCTGCTCAATTACCTTGGGGCCGGTAATGTACATGCCTGCGGCACCGCCTTGGCGGATGATGATAAAGTCCGTGAGGGCCGGGGAATATGCCGCACCACCGGCGCAGGGGCCGAGGATGAGGGAGATCTGCGGCACCACGCCGGAGGCAGCAACGTTATTATAGAAAACATCAGCAAAACCGGCGAGGGACTCCACACCCTCCTGCAGGCGAGCGCCGCCGGAGTCGTTCATCTGGATGAAAGGCATACCCGCCTTGAGCGCATAGCGCTGGGCATCACAGATCTTCTGCGCGTGCATGTAGCCCAGCGAGCCGCCCTGCGCCATGAAGTCCGCAGAAACAGCCGCCACGGGGCGACCGTCCACCAACCCGAAGCCGGAAACAATACCCTCTGCGGGAATATCCTTGCCCTGCATCCCGAAGTTGGTGCAGTGGTGCTTGGTGTGCATACCGATTTCCGTAAACGACTCACTGTCAAAGAGATCGGCGACGCGCTCGCGTGCCGTCCAATCCCCCTTCTCGTGCCGAGCCGCAACCTTCTTTTCGCCGCCGGACAGCTTAATCTGCTGCCGCCGGGCTTCCAGTTCCTTCAGCAATTTCGGATCAATAGACATATCGTGAAAAAGTGGTTCTGTGCATCGGCGGACCCATCCCATTCGGTGTGCAATCCACCCTTGCGTAGGGCAATGATACCACGCCGAGCGGGCAATGAAAAGCAAAAAACGTGTCGCGGGGTGCTTTTTCCTGATTTCATTCTAAACCTGCACATTCATGCGGGGGGTGAGGATGCAGCGGCGGTAGGTACCGGGCTGCACATGGGTGCGCGGCCAGACGATGCAGTCCTCCAGCACACAAGCGGCGGGAATACAGGCCCCCTTCCCCACGGTGCAGTCTTCGCTGAGCTCTGCATCGGGATGCACGGTGGCCTCGCGGGAGATGCGGCGGCCGTAGGGTACCTCCAACACGGCGTTCAGGTAATCCTCCGGCGTGCCGAGCTCGTACCACATCGCGTCATCGAATACCACGCCGCCCACCTCGCCGCGCCGGATGAGCTCCAGCCACACGGGCACGATGGAGAAGCAGTCTTCCGCAGGGAAAAGCTGCGCCACGGAGGGCTCCATCACGTACACGCCCGCAAACTGGTGCGTGCCGGGGTCAATGCCGAGGGCATGGCGCATATCCGTGATGCGGCCCGTGGCGGCATCGAAGCCCACATTGCGCTTGCCGCCCACGCTGCGCAGGGCCAGGGTCACTTTCCGACCGCTCCGGCGGTGCGCCGCCAGCAGCTCTGCGGCATCGATGTCGGTCCAGATGTCGCCGTTGTGCACCAGCAGGGGCTCGTCGGGGTGCACCAGGGGCATGATTTTCTTAACGCCGCCGCCGGAGTCCAGGGGGGCGGGTTGCTCATTGCTCAGGTGCACGGGTACGCCGCGGTAGCTGCCGTCGTGGAAGTACACGTCCCACATCATGTCCAAGTGGGAGATATTGACGATAAACTCGCTGACGCCCGCCGCCAGGTAGCGGTCCATGGTGTGCTGAATGAGCGGCTTATCAAACACCGGCATCAGCGGCTTGGGGAGGATGCAGGTGAGCGGGGCGAGGCGCGTTCCGAGTCCCGCGCCGAGGATGAAGGCTTGCATGGCCCCATTGTACCCGCAAAAAACGCCGGCGTCAAGGCCGATGTGAATGGGCCCGACGCGCGGCGTGAAAAGATGCGGGGTTCTCCCCTCCCCCTCAGCGCAGGTCGCGGTGTTGTTGATAGCCGGCGGACTTGGCGGCCTCATCCTCCGCCTCATAACGCTGCTGATAGCTGCGCGGCACGAAGTAGTTGCACATCCCCTCCCCCGCGTAGGAGGTGGTATAGTTCGTCACGCGCCCGCCGCTCACCATGAAGGTCATCTTCGAGAAACGGGTGACGTGCTCCGTCTCGTAATGCGCGGGCGTGTAGTTGCTGTGGTAGTAGCTCGAGTGCTCCGATGTATAATGCCCGGGACGCTTGCCGTGCTTGTAGCTGCCCGAGTGGTCCTGCCACTCATCCCAACTCTCCGGCACAAAGCGTTGACGGTCATAGGAGTGGTTGACGGACCAAGTGTACTGCTCCACACCGGCGGCCCCGGAGATCTTCTTGGGCGTGCCGAGCAGGGTGACTACCTCACCGATCGGGCGGCCGATCATCTCCGCGCCGAAGCGGTCATTATAACAGGTCTCACAGGACGTAAACAGTCCTGCTGCCAACAACAGTAAGAGTGTAAGAATGTGCTTCACGCCCCCTATACTATCGGATAGGCGCTCCCATGGCAAGAGAAAAACACGCCTGCAGGCATTTTTCCGATCAAGCAGCGCACTGCTCGCGCAGCCTGCGCTTGCTACCGCTTGTCGGCCGCTTTGTCGGCTTCTTCCACGTAACGCTTCAGGTAGTCATACGGCACAAAGTAGTTGCACATCCCTGCCCCGACATAGGAGGTGGAGTAGTCCGTGATGCGTCCGGCACTCACCGTAAAACTGAGTTTGGAGAAGCGAGTGACATAATCTCTTTCTTTATGCCCATGGATGAGGAATGGATCCCAAGCATCACGATAATCCTCCACGAATTTTTCCCCGATATATGATTGGTCCACCGACCAATCATAGCGTTGTCCTCCGTCGACCTCAGAGATCTTCGTGGGTTTACCGAGCAGGCGAACCGCCTCACTGATCGGGCGACCGACCATCTCCGAGGCGAAGCGACCGCCGTAACAGCTTGAGCAAGACGCAAACAAGACGGCAAGCGGTAGCAACAGTAATGTGAGAATGTGTTTCACGTTCATCATCCTAGCGGAAATCCCCCGATTTGGCAAGCGCAAAAACACAGCACCGCATTTTTCTTGACAAATCGATCCCGAGGCGGCACAATAGGCGCGGCGCCTGTGACCGCGCCCCCTTTATTATGCTTCTTCCCATCAACATATACGGAGATACGGTGCTGCGGGCCGTCAGCCAACCCGTGGCGGAGATGACCCCGGAGCTGGCGGAGCTTGCCGACAATATGCTGGAGACCATGTACCATGCTAACGGCATCGGCTTGGCCGCGCCTCAGATCGGGCGCAATATCCGCCTGGTGGTTATTGATATTCCGGAGGATGAGGAAGAGGAGAGCGAGCCGCTGACCGTGGTGGCCAATGGGGAGACCGTGCCTATGCGCAGCATCATGCCGCTCAAATTTATCAACCCCGTGCTGGAGCCCTACGGCAAGCAGCAGCTCTGCTCGGAGGGGTGCCTCAGCGTGCCGAAAATCCATGCGCAGGTTGCCCGACCGGAGCGCGTGAAGGCTACACTGACGCTGACGAACGGCAGCACCTTGGTGCTGGACTGCGGCGGCCTGCTGGCGCGTTGCCTGCAGCACGAGTGCGACCACTTGGACGGCTTCCTCTTCGTTGACCGGGTGTCGTCCGCTTCAAAAATTACGCTGAAGAAGAAGCTCAAGCGCCTCGCCGAATCACACTGAGGAAGAGGGCGCGCAGCAGCGTAGCATACACCGCGCGGCGGGGAATCTTGGCGCGCTGCCCGGGGCGGCTTGTGCGGATGAGTCGCAGGGTCTTCACCCCCAAGAGCGCGGGCAGCACGGAGGAGAAGCGCAGGCGGAAGCTCCCCAGTCGGCGGGCGTAGTCCAGCCCATCGCAGAGCCAACGTTCCGCACGGCGCATCCAGAGCTCGGGGTCACTGCAGAGGTAGCGGCGGCCCAGTCGGGCATCTTCCTCGCGGTCGCGCAGAATGTTCACGAGCTGCAGGCCGCGTCCGTATCGCACGGCGGCTTCCGTCATCAGTTCCCGGCGATCGGGGGCGCAAAATCCATCCCCCAAGGTGATGCAGCCCAGGTCCGTCCAGAATTTGCCCACGCACCCGGCGACCGCATAGGTGTAGTGCAGGGTGTCCTCGTCACTCTCCACGGAGCAGTGCCCGGCGAAGTATTGTAGGTCCCAGAGCTGGCCTCCGATAATCACGTCCAACACCTCGCGCACGGCGGCACGCTCCGACTCCGGCAATCCATCGAGCAGGCTCAGGCAGGTATCGAAGCGCTGCAGCAATTCGCGTTCGCTCGCCTTGGGCTGGGCCTCCGCGAGGGCTGCCGCCGCCGGGCACTCCCCGCCCCGGGCAATGGCGGCGCGCATTTTCTCCAAGACTGCCACCCGCTCAGCTGCAGGGGCCGATGAGGTGTCCGCCACGGAGTCCGCCGCACGCGCCAGCAAATAACCCAGCGCAACCCCGCGCCGCATGGCAGGCGGCAGCCACACCATGCTCAGGTAAAAGGAGCGGGAAACCGCCTTGAGCACGCGGCTCAGCTCCCGCTCCGTTTCGTTCGTTTCCTTCATGGCAGATATCAGAGGCTCACGTGATGTCGGCCGTTATCAACAGATTTACTTGATGCTGAAGCGAATGCCGGAATACTTCCACCCGCAACCTTCTCCTCCCCCCTCGTTGGAGGCCGTGCCGGAAGTCGGGGAATCAAAACGAAGGACGTAAGTGCTAAACGATTCGATTTCCGATGTGGTGAGTCTGGCCGTGTCCCGCCCCGTCTTCTGATAGTCATAGGAGGTAGTCTCCTTATAGCCACCGCTGTCCCGCATATAGGCAATCCACGTGCCGTTACCAACATCCTCATTCCCGAATCTGCGGTCCGAGTTACGCGTGGAGGTCAAGCGATAAGACGTGCGAACGTTTGAACCCCTATTCTCCCTCCACGTGTAACCGCCGTCCTCTGAAGACAGACCTCTGGACGTGGAGTAGTCGAAGGTAATCGTCTTACCGGCCAGCGAGGAAGGAACGGTCTCCTGTATCTTCGCACCGGCATTCTTCAACATGATCAAAACGTTGTCGCTCTCGGTGTAAAACGCAGCCGTCTTTCCTTTGTTGTCGGTGGAATTGACATCCGCGCCGCTCTGAATGAGCAACTGCACCATCGCCTCTTTATTTTTATCCGCAGCAAGAGACAAGGCCGAATACCCATTCTTTGATTTGAGATTCACGCCTGCTCCTTGCGACAGTAGGACGCGCGCCACCCCTGTGAAGCCATTATAGGCGGCGTACATCAGCGGTGTCCAGCCCTCAGAATCCAAGCCGTTGACCTCAGCACCGCGTGCGAGCAAGGCAGACGCAGAGGCACTGCGTCCCTCCCGTGCCGCCAGATGCAAGGGAGCCATGCCGTCCCGATTCGCTTGGTTGGGGTTGGCCCCATGGTTCAGGAGCGATTGTACAATCTCCACGCGATCATTGGCTGCTGCCCGATCGAGGGCCGTCCGGCCTTCCGCATCAAGGGCATTGACATCTGCCCCGCGGGCAATGATTTGCTCCACCCTCCGAGTCTGCCCATTCTCCGCAGCCTTCTGAAGAGACGTCTGGCAACCGACCAAACCGAGAGGAAGCACAATTGTGAGAAGAAATCGTTGTAACTTCATGACAAAAGCATACTAACCTTGTTTCCTCCGGATGTCAACAAGAAAATAGCAAAAATCAACTTCACGGCGAACAAAATTCTCAGAGCACACCGAGAACATAATCCCGGGCCATGAGCCCGGCACCGATGAGGCCGGAAGAGGCACCGAAATGCGCGGGGAGGAGGCGCAGGTCCTCATAGTGGACGGGGAAGAGCTGACGCTTCAGGAAGTCACGGAGCGGAGTGAACAGGAGGTCCCCGGCCTTGGCGATACCACCGCCGATGATGAAGGCATCCGGCACGACGGTGTACATGATATTCATGATATGGCAGGCCAATTTCTCCGCGAAGTCATTGTAGATTTTCTGCGCGATGGGATCCCCTGCCCTCGCGGCCTTTTCCAGCAGAAGCGGGGTACACTCCTCCACAGATTTAGGGGTACCGGCGGCGGCGTACAGAGCCGCAGCATCGGCTGCCACCTCGTTGTTACCGATGTACTCCTCCAGCGCGCCTCGGTTGCCGAAGGGCCCCACTCTGCCATCGAAGCAGATACTGGTCTGGCCGATTTCCGCAGCAGAGATACGGCGACCCCGCACCATGCGGTTATTGATAATCAAAGCCCCGCCCACACCGGTACCGAGGGTGATGCAGTGAAGATTCTCGTAGCCGCGCCCCGCGCCCTCCTTCCACTCGGCATAGGCCATACATTTGGCATCGTTATCCAGCACCACGGGCAAGCCGAGCTGCTCCGTGAGCACCTCCCGCACGGGCTCCGGCTTATTCCACACCGGCACATTGGTCAACTGATAAAGGACACCGCGCCCGAAATCCACCCAGCCGGGCATGCCCAAGCCTATGCCCTGCACCTCCGGGTGGTGCTCCATCAAGCCGCGGATGGTGGCGCACATGGCATCCATAATCTCCGCAGGGCTGCCGTAGGACGGCGTGGGCAGAGGCTCCGCTCGCTCGCAAATTTCCACGCCCCTGGTAACACCTATTTTGATGGTGGTACCGCCGAAATCAACACCTATGGTTTTCATGTTCATATCAAATCTGTTTCATCAACGGGCTGCGTAGCGAGCCGCCAGCTCGGCATACTCCTCCGCATGGCGGTGATTATCCTGCGCCACGGACTCCGGGAGCGTTCGCACAACCTTCGCAGGCGAGCCCAGCACCAGCGAGTACGGCGGAACCTGCGTATTTTTCGTCACCAGCGCGTGCGCCCCCACAATCGAACCGCGACCGATCACCGCCCCATCCAGCACAATGGCCCCCATGCCGATGAGCACGTCATCCTCCACCGTGCAGGCGTGCAGCGTGGCGCAGTGACCGATGGTGACATGCGCCCCCACCGTGCAGGCCCCGCCGGCTTCCACATGAATGCAGGCGTTATCCTGCACATTGCTGTAAGCCCCGATGCGGATAGCAGCTAAATCCGCACGAAGCGTTGCATTGTACCACACGGAGCTGTGCGGCCCGAGGGTCAGCTCCCCCACCAAGGCAGCCCCGCGCGCCACAAAGGCGGTGGGGTCGATCTGAGGGGCTCTGTTATCAAAGGATTCGATGATCATGTTGCGTCAATATTTGAAACGGTCTTCCGGAAAATTGCGGTACTCGATTCGGAGCGGGGAGTGCTTATCGAGCAAGCGGCGGTCATAGCGGCGGGTCGGCGGCTCCAGATTGCCGAGCGTGTGGCCGCTGTTGAAGAAAAATTGCAGGCCGTAGGTCCCCGTATAGCCCAGGGCCTTTGCCTCACGGATCATGCAGAGAATGTCCGCCTCATCCAGCAAGGCGGGGTGCACGGTGGTGCGCACCTCATAACGGATACCGGAGGCCTGCAGAAGCACAACGCAGCGGCAGAAGGTATCAAACAGCTTCTCCCCGCTCGGCAGCTTCCAGGTGCGCGCGCTCGGCATCTTGTTATCCAGCGCCACGTAATCCACGAGCCGGCGCTCCAGCAGACGCTCCAGCACCTGCGGATTACTGCCGTTGGTATCCACCTTGATGAGGTAACCCAGCGCGTGAATGCGCTCGCAGAGCTCCTCGATATCCGGATTCAGCGTGCACTCCCCGCCGGAGAGCACGACGGCATCCAGAAAATCCCGCCGCTCCTCCAGGAAAGCAAACTCGTTCTCCCGCCCACCGTGGCCCAACACCAGGTCCGGGTTGTAGCAGTATGGGCAGCGCAAATTGCAGCGGGTATACCAAAAAATGCACGCTGCCTTCCCGGGGTAATCCAAGAAGGTCAGCGGCGTGATGTCTTGGGGGTGCAGCATCAGCGGAGGATACGATCGCACCCGCAGCCACAGGGCTCCTCGAAGTGCTCGCGCTCCTCGAACTCACCCTGCTTACCGGCGTTGAAGGTCTCCACCGGGCGGTGGTAACCCATCACACGGGTGTAGACGGTGCACTTGGTACGCTCCTCGGCGTGCTCCGCGAGGATCTGCTCATCGGTCTTGACGACCGGCTTGATGTCAGGTGTATTCATGTTCGTTTAGGATGTTATGGGGAAAGGATCAGATGTTAAGCGGCAGCTCCGGCTGCTCCTCCATGCGGACGCGCTGAATGAGCTCCTCGTCGCAGATGGGGCAGTAATCGTGGCGTCCCTTGAGGTAACCGTGCTTCTCGCACACCGAGAAGAGCGGCGTGACGGTGATGTAGGGCATCTTGAAGTTGGTGAGCACCTTGCGCACGATGTCGCGGCAGGCCTCCGGGGAGGAGATCGCCTCGTTCATGTACATGTGGAACACCGTGCCGCCCGTGTAGCAGCATTGCAGCTTGTCCTGCATCTTGAGGGCCTTGAAGAGGTCATGCGTGTAAGACACCGGCAACTGCGAGCTGTTCGTGTAGTAGCGATGCCCGGGCGAGCCGGCTTGGATGATGTCCGGGAAGCGCTTGGCATCCTCGCGGGCAAAGCGGTGCGTGGTTCCCTCTGCGGGAGTCGCCTCCAGGTTATACAGGTTGCCCGTCTGCTCCTGGTAGCCGCGAATGCGCTCGCGCATGAAGTGCAGCACCTCCTCCGCGAAGGCGATGCCCTCCTCCGTGGCGGTGTTCATGGTGTCGCCGGAGAAATTACGGAGCATCTCGTTGACGCCGTTGAGACCGATGGTAGAGAAGTGGTTGCGCAGGTGCGGCAGGTAACGCTTGGTGTAGGGGTAGAGCCCTCGGTCGTACATCGTGTTGATGAACACGCGCTTCTTCTCCAGCGTATCCTTCGCCAAGTCCATGAGCTCGGCCAGCTTGGAGAACAGCAGCTTCTTGTTACCCTTGTACAGATAACCGAGGCGAGCCATGTTGATGGTAACCACACCGATGGACCCCGTCATCTCCGCAGAACCGAAGAGACCGCCGCCGCGCTTGAGCAGCTCGCGCAGGTCCAACTGCAGGCGACAGCACATGGAGCGCACCGCATCCGGCTTGTAGGCTTCCTCATCAATGACCTTGTTGCCGTTCTCATCATACTTATACTGTGAGCCGATGAAGTTCTGGAAGTAGGAAGAGCCGATCTTAGCAGCGTTCTCGAAGAGAAGCGGCACGTTCTCGTCCTCCCAATCGAAGTCCTCCGTGATGTTCACGGTCGGGATGGGGAAGGTGAAGGGCTGGCCCGTGCTGTCGCCCTCCGTCAGCACCTCGTAGAAAGCGCGCTGAATCACCTTCATCTCCGGCTGGAAATGCTTGTAGGTGAGGTCGGTCAGCGTCTCCGCCCCGCGCTCCTTGGCCACGGCCAGCAGGGCCTCATCGTGCATGTCCTCGAAGAAATGGCGGTTGCCGGACATGGGGTACTGGTCCCGCAGGTCTCGCGGCACCGTCCAGTCAATCGTCACGTTCGTAAAGGGAGACTGCCCCCAGCGGGAGGGAACGTTCAGGTTATAAACGAAACTGCGCAGAGCCTTCTTGACCTCCTCATACGGCAGGCGGTCGCGGAAGAGATAGGGAGAGAGGTAAGTATCGAATGAGCTGAACGCCTGGGCCCCTGCCCACTCGCTCTGCAGGATGCCGAGGAAGTTGGCCATCTGGCCGAGAGCCTCCCGGAAATGGCGCGGCGGGCGGCTGTTCACGCGGCTGCGCACGCCGTTGAAGCCCTCGTTGAGCAGAGCGCGCAGGCTCCAGCCGGCGCAGTAGCCCGTCAGGCAGTCCAAGTCGTGAATATGGTAGTCACCGTTGCGGTGGGCCGCGCCTTCCTCCGGGGTATACACCTGGTCAAGCCAGTAATTAGCGATCACCTTTCCGGCTGTATTGTTGACCAAACCCGCATTGGAATAAGTGGTGTTGGAGTTCGCCTTGATGCGCCAGTCCGTATTGCCGACGTATTCCTCGATCGTCTGCTTGCAATCCACCCAAGTGTTACCCTGATACATACCGCCAATCTGCTCGCGCTGAATCTTGTGCAGGAAGCGGTACTTGATGAAGTTGCGCGCCGTATCGAAAGCACCTTCGCGCATCAGCTCGCGTTCAATGGTGTCCTGAATCTTCTCCACCGGCACATAGTCCTCATGCTTCAGGGCGTCCAATACATTTGCATAGACCATGGGATTATACTCCTCCTGAGAGGCATGGAACGCCTTTTCGATGGCCTGCTGAATCTTGTAGGACTCAAAGCGTTCGCGTTTTCCGTTGCGCTTGATGATTTCGATCATATTGAGTGAGAGTGATGTAAACTTGACGTGCCCCGGGACCGCGCGTCTGCGCATACAAGGCGCGGCCATTGTACCCTTTTTCACGCGCCCTGGCAAGCAGAAAATTGCAATGGAGCAGAAAAACCCTTCCCGTATCTTGGAGGGCAAAAACTCGCACTACCCCATATCTTGTGGCATATCGCATCCAAAAGCAGCCACCTCCCCATCACGGAAAACATCTCCTTCCTGAGCGGCAAAACGCGATGAAGATGGGGGCAACAGGCCTAAGCAGACAAAAAATTCACCGGCGGGCAGAGCGGACTCAAACACCACAAGAGGCCCCTCTAGCGCTCTGCCCAAAGAATTTTCAGGTAAGGCTCCCCATCGAAGTCAAAAGGCATGGAAACCGCCCTCAAACGCGCACCGGGGATGCCTGCAGCGACCATTCTGCGGAAGGACTCGGACGAGAGACGGCGGCAATTCGTGGTGCAAAGCAGGCAACCCTGCGGCTTGAGGCAGGCGGCAGCCAGGGCCACAAGCATGTCGTAATGCCGCTCCGCCTTCCACACGTGCCCCTTCTCATCGCGCGAGAAGGTGGGCGGGTCGAGCACGATGATGTCGAAGCGGTACTCCTTGCGCGCAAAACGCCCCATCCACGAGAGAGCATCCCCCTTGCAGAAGAAGTGCTCCGCCGGGTCGATGCCGTTCAGCTGCATGTTCTCGCGGCACCAATCCAAGCAGGGCTGCGCCAGATCCAGCGTTGTGGTCTTGGCCCCCGCCGCAGCGGCGTACACGGAGAAAGCCCCTGTGTAGGCAAAGGTGTTCAGCACGGTCATGCCGGGCTTGCAAAGGCTGCGCAGGCGGGCGCGGTTGTCCCGCTGGTCCAGGAAAATCCCCTGCGAATAGCCCGTGCTCATGTCCATCATAAAGCGCAGCCCGTTCTCCGAGATACAGAAACGCAGCGGCAGCTCCGGCCCCGCCATCTGCTGCGGCGGGCGTTTGTCGCCCTGCGAGAGCTTCTTGAGGTAGACGGGCACCCCCGTAGCCTCCAGCTCGCGGCGCAGGGTCTGCGGCAGGGCCACATCCCGCAGGGACACCAAGAAGCGATCCGCCAGCACATCCACAAAGACACCCGGCCACAGCGTGCCGTCCAGCAGGCGGAAGGCATCCGTGCCGGGGGGCAACTGCGCCCGGCGCGCGGCGAGGGTCTGCTGCAGCGGGAAAATCATCGTGCAGCGGCGGCGGCTTGGCGGATGGTCTCCTCCATGGTCGTGAGCGCATTCGCACGGGTGGAGGCCAGGTGCTCCCGCAGGCCGCAGTCATTGATGCGAGAGAGGTCCGCCTCCTCGATTTCCTGCGGCGTGAGCCCGGAGAGCAGGCGGATGAAGAGCGCGATGAGCCCCTTGGTGATCAGTGAATCGCTGTCCGCATAAATCATCAGCTTGCCCTCCTGCAGCACCGTGCCGACCCATACGCGGCTCTGGCAGCCTTTGATGAGGTGGTCCTTCCTGCGGAATTTCTCCGGCATGGGGGGGAGCTGACGCCCCAGGGAAATAATATACTCGTACTTCTCCGTCCAATCCATGAAGACGGACATGTCATCGAGCAGCTCCTCGATACGTTCGTTGTATCCCATGGCTCAGCGATCGGTTGCCAGTGTGTAAAGCACAGCCTTTTGAGCATGCAGGCGGTTCTCCGCCTCCGTGAAGATCACCGGGGCATGGGCCTCCAGCACCTCGTCCGTGATCTCATAGCCTCGGTAGGCAGGCAGGCAGTGGAACACACTGTGACCGGGTGCGGCTACACGCAGCAGCTCGGCGTTCACCTGATAGGGGAAGAAGGCCCTTTCCTTGGTGCCCTTCTCGGCCTCCTGCCCCATGGAGATCCAAGTATCGGTGTTGATAACGGTGCAATCCCGCACAGCCTCGGCGGCATCCGTGGTGCAGATAATGTTCGGGCAATCCAGCGCGGCGAGGGTCTCTGCCTTGGGCAGTGCCTGCTCCGGCCCGGCGAGTGCCAGGGTAAAGCCGAGGCGCTTGGCGGCCCACATCCACGAGCGGCCCATGTTGTTATCCACATCGCCGAGGAAGGAGATCTTCATATCCTTCCAAGCCCCTACTCCGTACTTCTCCTCCAGCGTGAGCAGATCCGCCAAAATCTGGCAGGGATGCTCCAGGTCCGTCAGCGCATTGATGGTGGGGAGTCCGGAGTAGTCCGCAAAGTCCACCACATCCTGCTGCGCGTAGGTGCGGATGATGGCCCCGTGAATCATGCGGCCGAGCACGCGGGCCGTGTCTTTGATGGGTTCACCGCGCCCCAACTGAATATCGCGGGTTGAAAGGAACATCGGGCGACCACCGAGTTCTGCCACGCCCACCTCGAAGGAAACGCGGGTGCGGGTGGAGGACTTGGAGAAAATGAGGCCCCAGGTTTGGCCTTGCAGCGGGGTGTGCGTGTGGTGCCCGCGCTCCGCCTTGAGCCGGTGCCCCAAGGCGAGCAATCCCCGGATTTCATCCGCAGTCAACTGTTCGATGGAAAGCAAGTTTTTCATTGTAAATAAAACAGGAATGCCCGCAGTATAGCAGACGCGGGCATGATGTCAAGCATGGAATGAGTCAGCAGGCCGAGAAGTCCCGCAAAGGGGCTTCCCGGCCTGCCGCTCGACGGGTTCAGGGCTGCGGGGCCCCCGCCGCTTCATCCGAGCGCAGCACCGGAATGGCACTGCGGCGAATGGCCTCATCGGCCACCGCGGCGAGCTTGCGGCTCATGTAGATGGTGTAGGGAGCGGAGGAGATGGTGAAGCTCACGATGTCGGACTCTGTCGGCTCGTCGAGCAGAGCCTTGAACTCCGCAAAATTGCGGACGGGCTTGCCGTTCACCTCGCGAACGATGTTGCACTGCAGGGATTCGTAGGACAGCGTGGCCGGGGTCGGTACAATCATGGTGATGGCCACGGGCTCCGTCACCCCGGCCTCGCGCAGCTTCTGCTCCTCCTTAACGAGGCGGAGGAAGGGCAGCGGTGCCCCGGCTACCCGCATCACCTTGTCGTGGAGGTCGCGGGTAATCGGCTGAAACACCAAGCCGCCCCAGACGACGTACGGCGGGCGGCTGCCGGGCTTCATCTCCCGCAGCAGGGCCTTGTCGCAGGCATCGCGGTTCAGGGGCACCTGCACCTCCCGCGCCACGCCGTCACGGCTGACGGTCAGGGTGAGCATCTCCCCGGGCTTTTTCAGCCAGCGGCAGCAATCCCCCGCGGGCAAGGTGCCGTACCGGGGGAAACTGCAGTTGCCCATCACGTCAATGGGCAGGTCCTCCACCGCCGTCAGCACATCGCCGGCGGCAATACCGGCCTGCTCAGCAGCACTGCCGGAAAGCACCTTGTTGACGTACAGTCCCCCCTGCTCCTTCCCTATCTTGAGGTACTTGCGGAACACGGGGTCCGTGAGCGGGCTGAACTCTACCCCGAGGACGGGCACGGAATTCACCACCCCGCTGCCGACAGGCGCGGCCTCCAGGAAGCGGCGGATGAGATCCGCGTTCACGCACTCGGTCGTCTGCTCGTCCCGGCGGTCCACCACCATGCCCACCATCTTCCCCTCTTTCACCAAGGGGGAACCTCGCCGCTCATCGAGGGACGGGATGTGAGCCAGCTTGCACACCAAGGCCAAGCTGCTGCCCTTGGCTGCGGCGGACTCCGCAACGGCGCTCACCTTCTGCGGGGTGACGCCGTTGATGGTGCCCCACATCTCGGCGGAATCGCCCACGGATTGGGGCTCGCCCACGGGCAGGGGCTGCATGTTCGCAAAGAGGGCGGCGTCCTCCGGATGCACCGGGGTGAGAAGCGCCAGGCCGATGCCGAGGTCACAGTAGGCAACGCGTGCAGGCACGGGTGTACTGCCGTCCGTGCGGCTCAGCTCCACGTAGGTGGCGTTGGCCATGTTCCACGGCGGCACCAGCACCATGCCTTTACCCAGATACACACCGCAGCAGGTCGATTCACCCCCCTCGTCCAGCTCCCAGGGGCGTATGAGGTTGTAGGAGTGGTACACGCAGCGCACGGAGAGAAGGCAGTTCAGCGGCGTGGGGGCCACATCGGCGGCGGGTGCAGGCTGCTCGGCAGGCATCGGCTCCGGGGTGACGGTTTCCGGGGTAGCGGTCGGTTCCCCTGCGGTGGGCTCGGCGGGGGCCGGGGTCTCTGCCGCAGCGGGTTCGGCGGGGGTGACGGCCGGGGGCTCGGGCTCCGCCGGGGCGGTGGGTTCAGTCGCAGGCTCCGCCGGGGTGGTCGCGGGCTCCTCCGAGGGCTGCTCGGGGGTCACCGCCGGCTCCGGCTGCGGTTCAGCCGTGGATTGCGGCTCGGCCTGCGGTTCCGCCGTCGGGGTGGGCTTGGCCACCTCCGCCGGGGCGGTCTGCTGCGTGTCGTTGTGCTTGCGAGCCTCCGGGGCGGTACGCTCCGTCTTCTTGCAGGCGCAGAGGGAGAGCCCCGCCAGGGCTATCAAAAGGCTGTATCGGTAGATTTTCATGATGGGGGCGACTTCTTACAGTCGGGACGTTTGGTGGATGTTATAACGGTTGCGGATGCGCTCGTTGGCGGCATCCAACGCAGCAGCTTCCAGCACAACGGGACGGGAGGCACCATCGAACTCGATGGTCACGAATTCGGGGCGCATGCTCTTGTCCTCGGGGTTCAGCAGCTCGTGCAAATGCGCCAGGCCGGTCACTTCCGTGCCGTTCACCTTGGTCACAACGCGGTTGCCGAAGTCCTCGCAACGCGTGTTCACCTCATCCGGCAGCACCTTGGTGAGCAGCACCAAGTCCTTCTTTTTCTGCGCCCCGCCGCGGTTCATGAAGTCATCCACCGCCAACATGAAATCGGCGGGGTTCATGTCATTGGCCTGCACCACATTGAGGTTGAGGGGCTGGAATACAAAGCCGGCGAACTCCACATAGCGCGGGCGTTCGTCATAGGACCACAGTTTCACATCCCGGGCGGGCAGCGGGGCCAGCGTGGCGGTCACCTGCATCTTCTGTCCGTCGCGCAGAATATCAAAGGTGACGCGGTCGCCTGCAAAGCGGCGGTCGGCCATCTCTTCCATCTTCACGCGCTCGTTGTTCAGCTCGATCATGCAGGAGCTGTCCACGGGGTGATTATCCACCGCCAGCACCACATCGCCGGGCTGCAACACGCCGTCGCAGCTGCCGCCCTTCACCACATCGGCCACCAGGGAGCCCGTCGCGTCATCCGGCAGCCCGAAGTGCGCGCGCATGGCCGGATTCTCGAGGTTGAAGAATCGTGCGCCGAAGTCCACATATTTGTCATAGCGGCCATCGCGGATGTCCTGCAGAAAGCGGCTGATAACGGGTATGGGTATCATGTACCCCGTGGCATCGGCGTTGCGCAGCCCCTGGAAGGCAACCCCGATGACCCTGTCCCCCAGCAGAACGGGGCCGCCGCTGTTACCGGGGTTGATGGCGGCGTCGATCTGCACGGTCAGGTGCTCAATGTTGCGCGGGTGGGAATAGGGGATGGTGTCGATGCGAGAGACGATGCCGCGCGTTACGGAAAGACGCGTGCCGCCCATGGGGTAGCCCACGGCGCGCACTTCTTCCTCCAGGCGCGGGAGGCGGTCCATGAACTCCAGGCAGGGGATGGACTCAAACGCTTTCTTGTCCTCCACCTCCACCAAGGCCAGGTCGGCATCATGCGCCACGTACTTCACCTTGGCGGGGTACTTGCGGGCATCCGCATACGGTAACACATAGAGTCGCTCCGAATTGGCCACCACATGCGCATTCGTCATAAAGACACCGGGTTGCACCATAAAACCGGTGCCGTTCCCGCGTCCGTAGCGGCCCGTCTGCCATGGTGTTTCGTAGTCCGGGGTCAGGTTCGTGATCTCAATCTTCACAATGCCCCGGTAGGCATCCCGCACACTGCGGGCACCGGTGGATACCGCTTCCACGGCGGTAGAAACAGGTACGGCTTCCTGCGGCGGAGGCGGCGGAGTTTGCTGCGCCGTGGCCGTTACCGACACCATGGCCGCAGCGATGGAAAAACAAAAGGGGCTTTTCATGACCATCATATTCTGCACCCACACCCCCGCAGAGTCAAGTGAAATTCACGCCATAATCCCAACTCAAAGGAGGCGGGAAGAAGTTGACCGCCGGGGATGGGATGGATGCAGAGCCCGGGCGAGACTTCTGTGCATTTTCCCCTTGCATTGTCACGGGCTTATGCTAAAATGTCCGCATGGCAGTCACACTGGGACAGAACGAGATCAGCGCACGGGCGGCGAAGTTTGCCGAGGAGTGGAAGGACACGGAGCGCGAGGAGGCGGAGGCGCAGTCCTTTCTTATCGACTTCTTCAGCGTGCTGGGGGTCAGCCGCAAGCGGGTGGCCATCTTCGAGCACAAGGTGCAGTGCGCGGACGGCAGCAAGGGCTACATCGACCTGTTCTGGAAGGGCCACATCCTCATCGAGATGAAGTCCCGCGGCAAGGACCTGGCCAAGGCCTACGAGCAGGCCAAGCGCTATGCGGACACGCTCGCGCCGCACGAGTTCCCGCACGGCATCCTGGTCTGCGATTTCGAGAACTGGCACTACTACGACTTGGACCACGACGCGCAGTGCACCTGCTTCCGCCTGGCGGAGCTGCCGCAGTACATCCACCTCTTCCACTACCTGGCCGGCTATGAGCAGCGCGAGTACCAGGAGGAGGACCCCGTGAACGTGCAGGCGGCGGAGCTGCTCGGCAGGCTGCACGACCGCCTGAAGGCCATCGGCTATGTGGGCCACCCGCTGGAGGTCTACCTGGTGCGTCTGCTCTTCTGCCTGTTTGCGGAGGATACGGGTATTTTCCGCAAGGATGCCTTCCACCGCTTCCTGCTGGACTGCACCTCCGAGGACGGGCGCGATCTGGCGGCGCGCCTGGCGGAGCTCTTCCAGACCCTCAACACCCCGGAGGCGCAGCGGCTCTGCCTGCGGGATGCCGCGGTGAACGATTTTCCCTATGTGAACGGCGGCCTGTTCGCGGAGTTCCTGCCCATGCCGGCCTTCGATACGGCCATGCGCTCGGCCCTGTTGGATTGCTGTACGCTGGATTGGGGGCGCATTTCCCCCGCCATCTTCGGCTCCATGTTCCAGAGCGTCATGAATGCGGAGGAGCGCCGCGCCCTCGGGGCCCACTACACCAGCGAGCGCAACATCCTCAAGCTCATCAACCCCTTGTTTATGGACGCCCTGCGGGAGGAGTTCGCCGCTCTGCAACATGATAAATCGAACCGCAAGATAGCCCGCCTGCAGGCTTTCCACCGCAAGCTCGCCTCCCTCACCTTCCTGGACCCCGCCTGCGGCTGCGGTAACTTCCTCATCATCGCCTATCGCGAGCTCCGCCGCCTCGAGCTGTCCCTCATCGCCGAGCTCGAGCTGTGCCAAGAAACCGCCGGCACCGCCTGGCTCCTCTCCGCCAACGATGTCTGCCTCGTCAATGTCAACCAATTCTACGGCATCGAGCTGGAGGAATTCCCCGCCCAAATCGCCCAGGTCGCCATGTGGCTCATGGACCACCTCATGAACATCGAGGCCGGTAACCACTTCGGCGAGGCCTACGCCCGCATCCCCCTCACCGCCTCCGCCTCCATCGTCCGCGGTAACGCCCTCCGGATTGACTGGGAAAGCGTCGTGCCTAAGGAGAAGCTCAGCTACATTATGGGCAACCCGCCGTTTGCCGGTCACCAGTGGAGGACAAAAGAACAAGCCGAGGACATGGATTTGGTATTCAGCGGAAAAAACAAATACGGCAAACTCGACTATGTTTGTGCATGGTATCAAAAAGCGGCGCTTCTGATGAAAAAGAAAGAAAGCCTCTTGACGGCTTTTGTTTCGACGAATTCCATTACACAGGGAGAATCGGTGGCTTGTCTGTGGCAGCCCCTTCGAGATGAAGGATTTTCTATCGCTTTTGCCTACCGAACGTTCAAGTGGACAAATGAAAGTAAGGGAATGGCTGCCGTACACTGTGTTATTGTCGGTTTCGGCAGATTAGCAGAAGGCCCCCGTTATCTATTTGATGAAAACGGAGAATGTAAGGAGGCTCGGAACATTAACGGATATCTGGTAGATGCCCCTGATGTTTTTATAAAAAACAGAGGAGCAAGTATTACCCCGGGCCTGCCCAAAATGACCAAGGGTAGCCAACAAACAGATGGTGGTCATCTTCTGCTCTCTCCGGAAGAAAAAGATAGGCTCGTATCTGAATACCCTGTGGCTTCCTCATTCATTCGAAGATTCATAAGCGGAGAGGATTTTATCAAAAACAAGTTCCGTTATTGTCTGTGGCTCAAAGACGTGAAACCCTCTTTGTTTTATAATATCCATCCCATTCGCGAGCGACTCGCAGCGGTGGCTTCTATGAGGAGCAAGAGCCCGACTGCCTCTGTTAGACGCGATGCGGAAACACCTTACTTATTTACACAGATCAGGCAACCTAAAACTGAGTACTTGGCCATTCCGCAAACATCGTCTGAACGTCGCAAGTACATTCCTATCGGCTATGTGTCTGCCGATATTATTGCTAGCGATAAAATATTAATGGTTCCCGATGCAACACCGTACATTTTCGGAATTCTGACCTCTACCATGCATATGGCCTGGATGCGTACCGTGTGCGGGAGACTGAAAAGTGATTATAGTTATTATTCCTCAATATACAACAACTTCCCCTGGCCGGAATGCACGGAGGCGCAGCAAGAGAAGATCGCGGAGTTGGCTCAGGGAGTTCTGGATGCCCGCGCCCAATACCCGGACAGCAGTCTGGCCGACCTCTACGACCCTCTGACCATGCCTCCCGAGCTGGTAACAGCCCACCGCAAGCTGGACAGCGCCGTCGAGAAAGCCTACGGCCGCAAGTTCACGGACGACGCCGAGCGCGTCGCCTTCCTCTTCGAGAAGTACAGTGAACTCACACAGCCCAAACCGCAGTAACCCCCACCGACCGCACAGCCGCGACAAAAGGCACCTTACCGCAAAAAAATCTTGACTTTTTTTTCAAAAATGTCTTGACTTTTCCCAAGGTATCTCCCATAATGGGGGCACGTAAGCCGCTTCGCATAGTTCGAAGCTCCCCGCTCAGGTGCGTCCGGGCGGGGCTTTTACTCTCTGCATTTTTCGCATCATGGAACAGGTCGCATTCTTTGTTGATGGCTTCAATTTCTACCATGCCATCAATAATCTTTCCAAGAAAGATTCCTCGAAGAATTTTCTGAAATGGGTAGATCTTAGAAGCCTCTTCGGCTTTTTCATAGATAGGCATCATCAGGAAATTGCGGACATATATTTCTTTACAGCGCGCCCCACTCACATTGCAAACCAGCAAGTCTTAATACGTTACGATGCCCTTATCAAAGCATACGAGCACCTCGGCATCAAAGTTGTAAAGGGTAAGTTTAAGGAGAAGTCTACCTATTGTCCCCTTTGCAAAAGAAACTTCACAGCACATGAGGAGAAACAATCGGATGTGAATCTGTGTCTCTACATGCTTCAATGTGCTGTCGAACGCAAGTACGATCGTCTGTTTCTCGTCTCTCGAGACAGTGACATGGCACCGGCTGCTTCGATGATCAAAAGAATGAAGCTGACCAATCTCTCTTTGCTGACCCCTCCTGAAATGCAACCCTCCCAAGAAATCTCCAAGATTATCGGCAAAGGTGGACGTATCAAGGAAACTCACTTGGCTAAGTCTTTGCTTGCAGAGTGCTACAGAGACAAAGACGGCAATGTAATCGTTACCCGCCCCTCAAAATATACGCCACCTACTCGTTGACAATATCCGTCCGAAAAAAGGGCCTACAACAGCCCAAACTGCAGTAACCCCAACCCCGTCCGTGGCCAGATCAGCCAAGAAAGATAGTTCGAAAAGGAAAAAGAACATCGACTATTGACAAATAATACCGGCGTGATATACTCTCCCGTGCGAACTTATGACAACGCTTGAGACCATAGAAGCCATGGATGAGCAGTCCTACGCGGAGATTTCTTGTCTCCTCAGTCATGGGAATGTCACCTTGCAGAGCGGAGGCATCCTGACGGAGAAGGATTTTGATGCGCTTCTGGATATTGCCCTCAGTACAGAACTCGGGGAGGACTGAGTTATGGCGGGCTTGTCTTCCTTGGCGGAGGCGTTGTGGGGGCCGGTGAAGGCCGGCGTGAAGATTGGCTTGCATGCGGGGCGGGGATGTGGTACACTGGGGGCATGACGGATCAAACGAAAAATACCATCAGCTACTTGGTGGGCTTCCGACTCGGGAGCCAGGTGTTGCCCCAGATGCTCCCGGGTGTGCAGGGCGAGGATCTCTCCGGTGAGGCTCTGATGCGCGGCATCTGCGCTGCCTTGGCAGGGGAATCACCCGCTGCCGAGGTCATCTCGCAGGATTTGGATAAGCACCAGCGGGAGTTCATGGCCGCGCTGAGCGAGCGCGCGAACGCCAAGGGACGCGCCAATGCCGAGGCGGGCAAGAAGTACCTGGCCGAGAATGCCAAGCGCGAGGGCGTAGTGACCACCCCCAGCGGCCTGCAGTACGAGGTGATCGTCCCCGGCGGCACAGAGACCTACGACCCCGCCGTGCACGGCGAGAATCCCAAGGCCGAGGTCATGTATACCGGCACTCTGATTGACGGCACGGTGTTTGACAAGAGCAAGCAGCCGGTATCCTTCGGCCTCAAGCAGGTGATCCCCGGCTTTACGGAGGCTCTCAAGCTCATGCCCATCGGTGCTACCTGGCGCGTGACCATCCCCTCCGAGCTGGCGTACGGAGCCAACGGCCCCGGTGCTATCGGGCCGCACTCCACCCTGATTTTCGAGATGCAGCTGCTCTCCCTCAAGTAAATACGGCATGAACGCGCGTTTCATCAACGGCATCATACGCTGCACGGTCTTCTTCCTCATCGGCATGATGCTGTTCAGCATGGGGCTCCGGAAGAGCGGCACGGACATGGTGCTGTGGCTGGTGCTCGGGCTGTTTTCCGTGCTCTATGCGGGCACGCTGGCCTACGTTCTGTTTCTGCGCAGAAAATGAAACGCATCGGAGTCTACGCCGGCAGTTTTGACCCGCCCACTCGCGGGCATCTGTGGATGATGCAGCAGGGTGCGGCATTGTTCGATGAGCTGGTCGTGGTGCTCGCCGTCAACCCGGACAAGCCGGGATTTCTCACTGCTGAGGAGCGCGTGCGGGCCCTGCGCGCGCTGACGGCGGAGCTGCCGTCCAACGTGCGGATCGAGGTATCCGAGTGCGGTTTTTTGGTAGACTTTGCCAAGCAGCTGGGCGCCACACACCTGCTGCGGGGCATCCGGAACGGTGTGGATCTGGAATACGAGAAGTGCATGGAGCGCATGAATGCCGCCATGGAGCCCGGGATCCGTTCCGTTTACCTGCTGCCGCCGCCGGAGTTGGAAGCCATTTCTTCCTCCTTGGTGCGCGGGTTTGCGGGGCAACCGGGCAACGAACGCTGGCTGGCTGCCGCCCTGCCGCCGGGACTGCCGCCCGACATCCTCCGGCGTTTCAGTTGACAGCCTGCATGCAGTCCCCTTCCCCGCTCACCGTACTGCCGGGGTAGGTTCGGGTATGCGGTGGCAGAATGCGCCCCGGCAGGACAACGGTGTTGCAGCCCAGTCGCGAGTGCGCCCCGATGACGCAGCCCAGTTTGTCGCGTCCCGTGGGTTTCAGTTGACCGCCGTGCAGCATACGGATTTCGCCTGCATCATGCCGGAAATTGCTGAGGATACAGCCGCCGCCCAGGTTGACATCCTCGCCCAGGATGCTGTCCCCCACATAACAGAGGTGAGAAATGGCTGAGCCGTCCCCGATGATGCTACTCTTGACCTCCACGGCGTGACCGATACGGCAGCCGTTCCCCACGATGCAGTGCCCGCGCAGGTAGGCATTCGGGCCGATGACGCAACCTCTGCCGATGCGCACGAATCCCTCGATAACCGTACCCGCCTTGATGACGGAACCCTCGCCCAGGGACAGCACCCCATCGACCACGGCGAGCGGATGAACCGAGCCACGCACGCAGGGCTGCATGGTCTCAAGCTCGGCGGGCAACGCGTCCAAAGCGGCCCAAGGTGGCGGGGTCTCATTCATGCTCGCCGATGCTGAGCTGTGAACAAGCACGAATGAGCAGCTCCTGCACGGAGACACCGCCGCTGTTCCGGCTGTCTGTCATCAACGGCAGAGGCGAGCAGTGCTGGTAATGCTTGTTCTCATCATCCTTCATGCGTCCGTCGAACACCAGGTTGGCATCCGCCTGCGGGCAATGCCGCCACGCCCCGCCCACAGCGGGAACCGTATCCCGCCATGTGGTGTAGGGATAACAATAGGCGTTCACCCAGTAATCGACACCCGCTGCCCGCATGCGCGGCATGGAACGCCCCCGGCGGCTGACGGGATCCAACGTGGCAACAATAATGCGCCCGTGCGGTCCGCGCAGGTTACGCACCACATCCATGGCCGCCGAGCCGCCGTAGCTGTGACCCACCAGAATGAGATCCGCCCGCGGGTTAACGGCAAAGAAGGCCTCCAAATCCTTCCGCAGTCGGGTCGTGTGATGTGTTAACAGCGAACCGCGACAGGAATCCCAAGCGTAGAAAGCACGGAACTGCCGTCCGGGCACGGGAAACGGCGGCACAGTCTCGTACACACGCCGCATGTGCGCCAAGGGCTGGTCAAAAAAACCGGCAATGAAGACCACCGCCACATCCGCAGGCTCCGCCACCAGCGGCTGCTGCGTGCGCCGACCGATGGGCCCGGCGGCGGGTCGGGGGTAAATCCCCAAATCCGGCGGCGTGGAGTCACAGCCCGGCAGCACACAGAGAGCACCGAGCGCAAAGGCAAGCAGGCAGCGCATCACATTCCGGGGCACACCTTGCGCAACTGCGGCAGAAGAATCTGATACAGAGCACGCGAGGCTTCCTTGGTCATCACAAAGTCATCCATGCTCACCCCATCGGGCTGCAGGCGGCCACCCAAGGGCTGCTCCTCACCTGCGTAGAGGTAGAAGATTGACTCCGTATCCTGCCCGTGGTAGGTCTGCACATCGCTCCGGTAGTACTGCTCCGGCACCTCCTGCACGGGCAGCGAGGTGAGGATGGCGCGCACCTTGCGCACCTGCTCCGGCGAGAGCACCTGACGCTCGCCGGGCTCCAGCAGCCAATCCGCCTTCCAAGGGGTGAGACTCATGGTCGGGCAGGCCAAAGCCTCCGTGATGGCAGCCTTGCTGACAGAACCGGAGGTCTGAGCGCAGCCGACAATACTCAGGGCCGCTGCGCAGCAGAAGAGCGGAAAAATGTATCCAATGATTGTTTTCTTCATAAAAAAACTCTTAAATGGTATCAACCGAAGGGATTGAAAAACTCCTGTGCGGGAGGCGGCTCCGGCGCAGGTGCAGGCGCAGGTGCGGGAGCGGCAATGGGTGCAGGCGCGGGAGTGCTCACGGGAAGCGGAGCCTGCGGAACCGTGCGGGGCTCCACGGGGTCCGGCTTCAGAATCAGCTTCAGCTGCTCCTTCATCTGCGGTGCCAAATCCTCCACAATATCAAAAAGATTGGCACCCACACAGCGGATGGCACGCTTGAGGAAATAAGGCACGGGACTGGAGGGCTCGTTCTCCTCGAACCATTGGCAGAGTGCCTTCATGGTACGGATGGCATCCTGGCGGCCGTTGATCACCCCCGGGGTGGCAGCAGGGAGAGCCACGGGCACCGCCGCCACCGCCCCCACCGTTGCCGCCGGGACCACAGCAGCAGCCTCCACCGGAGCTTCCGCCGCAGACACGGGAGCGGGCGCGCTCGGCTGCTCGACAGGCTGACTCTTGTAAAAGAGCTGCATCTCCTTAACAATGTCCGTAATCATCCGCAGATCCGGCGTTCCCATGCCATGGTTATCATAGCACTCACGGATATCGCGCAGGCACTGCAGGATGTTCTCAATGCAGGTCTGCACCGCCTGTAACTCCGCCTCCGGGCTATCCAAATACGCCGCACGGATGAGCTTGCGCGCCTCCTCGTTGCCGGTCTCCTGTGCCTCCCGGATATCACGCAGGCTGTAACTCCCCACAGTGTGGGAGAAGCAGAGTTTCTGGTCCAGCAACAACTGCACCACCGTCATGTCGGCATCAAAGCTGCCTGCCATGGGGGAGAGCAGCGCAAAGGCACTCAAACGCTCCTGCACATCCCCGTCATCCGGCACCGGCCACAGCTCATCCCAAGACTCGGAGCTGAAATACAGGATATGCTGCAGCCCCTCCAGCAAGCCCTGCAGGCCCTCGCGCGCCAAGCGAGCGGCGGTCCAGTAGATGAACACGCGCAGGTCGCGGGTATCTTCCAGGAGAGATGTCGCATTTTTGAGAATATCCTTCCAATTTGGCGGCGTAGCGGGAATAATGGAGTCGCCCATTTGCTGCTCCGGCTTGCCGATGATGTCTTCCTCCAGCGCCATCATGCGCGGGTCGTACTCCATATTCTCCCCACAGGGGGACAACTGGCTCACAAAGGTTCCGTACTTGAGTGTCGAGGCATCCATAATGTCATCTGTATATTTGTATTATCAGGGAATAGGCAGCGGGGTTGAGTCCGGGTATACAAGTTCTGCATTGCCGGGCTCCTCCGGCAGCAGTCCATCATTCATCGACTGCGTGACCACGGGGCGCAGGTAGAGGGTACCCTTCACCGGCTGCGTGCCGTCCAGCCCCTGTACGGGCACGGCAAAACAGTTGGTGACGGCATTGTAGGAGGCAGCATGGGCAATCACATAGTCCAGCATATTACCGCGCTCTGCCACATACACGGCGGGGTAATTATCGGTAGCAAAGCGGTACATGCGCACGCGCAGCGGCTCCCAACCGGGGATGAGCACTTGGGAAACGGCGGTCGTATCCGGCAGGGTGCGCATCTTGGCGGTGCCGAATTGGTCATCGCCCACCGCAAAGAAGGGGTACTCCGCCGCGAGCTTCCGCGCGGCATCTCCGGCGGCATCATCCAAGCTGTCCACCCCCGGGGTCACCACCTCGAAGGCCAGGGAGCAGCGATCCTCCAGCAGCTTGTTCACCTCCTCGACCAGTTTCTCCCGCTCATCGGCCTCCGGTTGGCGGGGCGTGACAGCCCCCGACAGGAAGACGGGACGCACGAGCTTCTGCAGCTTCTTCTGCAGGGTCGGCAGGTCCGGCGTTTCCTCCGGCAGGGCGGTGGCGAACAGGCTTTCATCCGGCCAATCCTGCGGAGCAATCATGGGACGATTGAAGCGGATGCCGATGCGGAACACACAGCGGAAGCCCTGCTTATCCCGGAACTCCACGGGCACATAGGCGGTCTGCTTATCCTCCGACAGGCGGACGCCGTTGCGCAGGTACAGGTTCACCAAGCTCCAAGCCCCACTGAGGCGCAGGACGGCATCGGGCGAGCCCTCGCCCGGCTTTTGGAAGAAACGGAACTCCAAGTCGGAGACATCGGCACCCATGGAAGCACCGGTCAGGGGAATATCCTGCTCACTGCTGCGGTTCAGCAGGAAGAGCGGCACCTCCACCTTCCCCGCGCGCCGCACCTCGCAGTACGGATAGCGGCGCTCCACCGGCAGCAGACGCTTCTCCGCCTTCTCACCGTCGATGGCCGTGGAGCGCACCTTGGAGGAGGGCAGCAGCAATTCGCCCTGCAGGATACTCTCGTTATCATTCAGCAGCGTCATCGCGGCGGAAATCTTCTTCCAGGCCTTCATGCGAGCATCGGAAGCAGCGACACGGAGGTCGCAGGCATCGCGGCTGATGTTGAGCTTGGCCCCCTGCTCCACAGCCTTCTCCAGCTCCTCCTCATTGCCCTTGCCGATCAGATGCTCCAGCGACTCACGGAGGGACTCCAAAGCAATAGTGGGCAGGTTGTCGGACTCACCCCGGCGGCTGTTATTGCAGATGGGGAAGAGACGCAGCGAGGGCAAGGCTCGGTACAGGTCGGTGACACTCTGCTTCATGAACTCCTCCTTCAGCAGGTTGATGCCCAGCTCCAGGTACTGATTCCACCACGCCAAGCGCGCGCCGCCGGCGGGGTTCCATGCAGCCCAGTAGGTGCTGTACAGCTCATCGGCGCTCATATTCACGAGCGTTTTCCGGCTCTCCACGGGGTTCGGGCTCAACTTGGAGATGAAGTCAAGGTTCGCCGACAACTTACGAGCGGCGTCGCCGTTCAGGCTCTCCAACACCTGTGCCACCTCGGCCCTGCCGGCAGCAGCCAGGGGGAAACGTTTTTCATCCGCCAGCACGGGGATGCGCAGGGCCTCCAGCATGCGGGTGTAGATGGGGCGCACGTTGTTGGTCAAATCGAACACAGCCAGTACCTCGGCACTCTCGACAAAGTCGGCCCAAGTGCGAATTTCGCGCACCTTGTAGCGGGAGGGCAACTGCTCTGTCCAGTACACGGTATAATCCTGAAGGAAGGAATCGATAACATTCTTGAGATCCTCGGCGTCCTTCGCATTCTCGGCGGCCTCATCATCACTGACGATGTTGTTATGCTGCTGCACATACTCGAGCAGCTCATTCAGGTCATCTGTAAGGTCGCGGACGTTCTCGGGCGCAAAAGCGGGCTCCATGCAATAACGAGCAGCCCAAGTGTAAGGCAGATCCGGCAGGCGGCGGTTGCGCATCTCCGGCGTGGCCATGCTGCGCAGTTTATCCATCATCTGTATCTTGCTGTCCGGCGTCTCGTCGATCCAGGTACGGATAACCTTCGCCTGCAGCAGGTTCCAGTTGCGGGCCCAGCAGTTCTTGTTCAGGGGGGAGTCCTTGTCCTCTCCCAAGGCCGCAACGCCGGCGTCATAAGCCTTGCGGGCATCCTCCACCCGCATGATGCGGCGGTGATAACTCTCCTTGGGCGACCCTGCATCCAGCGGGTAGGTTATCAGCGCATTCAAACGCGCGGCGCGCTCCAGGAAGACGCGGTAGGGGCGTGTCTCTTCCTCTTCATCCCGGTCCCAGAAGCGAGAGAGTGCGGGGTCCGTACGGCCGCCGCTCTGCGCGATACGCGGCAGGGCAGCATCGACGGATTTGCAGAGCTGGCGGACCAGCTTGCGCAGGAAGTCGGCACTCTCCGAGGACTCCATGTCGAGCGTATAACGGAGAAATTGCTCACGGTCGCTGCGGAGGCGGTTGGTCATCTCGGTAGCGATATGCTCCACACCGGCGGAAAGGGTGGCCTCGTCCTTGAGCTCCAGATCCTCTTCCATCTCGTCAATCTCGCGAGCCAAGCGCGTTACCTCGGCATAGGTCGCCTTCCAAGCATCGATGCTGCGGCGCATTTCCTGCGGGTTGTTCTGCTCCACGGCCTGCGCAAACTCGCGGGCGGCGGTGTCCAGTGCTTTCTTTTTGCCCAGCAGCGCAGTGAGTGTATCCAAGAAATCGCGGATATCGCGATAGTAGAGATCCGGGTAGATGCTCATGTCATCCACGGCGTTGCAATACAGTGTGGTGGCACTGGCCAAGGCCTTTCCCGCCTCCGCAGAGACGGGGCGGTGGTAGCCGTTGAGCATGGTCATCTGCGAGAAAGACGTGTTGACGCGCAGGCAACTGAGCCACAGCGAGCGCGTGATGGCATTCTGAGCGGGGTGGCGGTCGATTTGGATGAGTGTATCATATTCCACCGTATCCGGAACGACCTGCCCCTCCTGCAACTGAACTCCGGAGTGGGAAATGTTGAGCAACTGGAGGAAGGCGCGGGTATCATCGCGGTCCCATTGCAGCTTGCTCTCGTTCCGGTGCTCGGCGCGCCAGTTGAATACATCACGGGTAGCACTCGTGGCAGGTTCGGTTACGGAACCGACCAAGGCGGCCTTGTTGATGAAGAGGCGCGCATTTCCCAACAGGTGGGAGCCCCTCTCTCCATCCACAAAGAGCGAAGCGGGACGCCAGAAGGTGGAAACCGTCAGGGGAAGGCTGGTCATGTTGCGCATGTTATCCAAGTAGGTGCGCCGAGTCTCGGCCAAGTCGCCCACCGGTTCATCCAGCAGCGGGATCTGTGCGTCCTCCTTAGCCTCCAAAAGCGGGTATTTGCCCAGTTCACCGGTGCCGTACAGTCGGTCCACCTCTTTCCAATAACCGAGGTCGCGGTGGGCCGTATCATACAAATCATCCTTGAAGAGCATCGAGGCCACCACGATGGGCAAACCAATGGCAACCAAGGACGCGGCGGTGATCCAATACGGACGCAAAATCCGCCGACAGGCAGCGGCGGAGTACTCGCTGTGCTCCGGCGAGCGCGTGATGGCATCCCGCAGCAGCTTGGCGGTGAAGAAGTGGCGGGGCGAGCGGCGGGAGACAATCTTCTCCCGCTGCGTCACAATGCCGTGTGTCTCGAGACTGTGACCGCCGGCCTGAGCGCTGTCCGGCGAGTGGTCTTGGTGCGCCACCTCTAAATTGCCGTCCTCGCTGCGGTTAATAACCAAGCGTTCCGTGGTCACAACGGGGTGATCCATCGCTGCGGTGAACCAGCAGCCCAGGAAGCGCAGCGGGGCCTTGCCCTCGCCCTTCTCGTGAACATAGGAGAAGACACCGGCCAGGTATTTCGACAGGTTCTCACGCAGGGAGGCAAAATGCGTGGGTAACAGGTAAATGGGATTGACCACATCGGCGCGGCGTTGGCCGGAGTTCGCGGCGTCCCATATCGTCTCATTCAAAGCCATGGCACTGCGCAGGGTCTCCAGCTTGTGTACCAGGCGGAAATACTCGCTGTTGAAGTTCTCCGGGTCGAATTCCCCGCCGTCCACACGGTTTTCCCAGCCTAACATCTCCTCCGTCTCATCCTCCCCGAGCAGGCTGAAGAATTCGGAGAAACCGGCCAGTTGGTCACACTTGGTCACCACCACCCACACGGGGCAGCTGATGCCGATGCGCTTGGACATCTCGCGCAGCTCCTGGGAGATGAGGTTTACCTTATTATCCCGCAGATCCGGCGGGTCGAGCCGCAGGGCATCCATCGGGATAGTCAGGATGACACCGTTGGGCATGCTGCCCTTGTAGACCTTGCAGTACTCATCCAAGAATATCTGCCATTCGTTATCCTGCCGACCGCCCCAGCGGCTCAGGAAGAGACGTCCGCCGATATCCCACACGGCGCCGTGACCGGTCAACCAGAAGTTGAGCGTGGGCGTAGCCTCGGCCGCCTTGGTAAAGTCGTTCATGCCGGCGGGGTACTCCAAGCCCCCCTGCTCCATCAGGCGGCTCTTGCCCGAGCCGGGTTCACCGAGCAGGAACCAGGTGCGGGTCTTGCGGGGGTCGAGGTCGTACATGCGGAGCCGCTCACGGGTAATGCCTACATCCGTGCGGATGCTCTCGCTGCGGGCCCCTTGCTCGCGGTGCTGGGCCTGCAGGTCCTTGCCTGCGGCCATGGCGGCCAGCTCGCGACGCAGCAGCAAGTCCTCCCTCATCGTGCCGGCGAGTTTGTTCATGCGCGCGCGGCGTATGAAGAAGCGTACCGTCAGCACGATAATCAGTACCAACAGCAGCACGCCGACTGCTATCAAAGCCCATTCCACCCAAGTGATTTCGCTCAACATGCCGGAGAACCCGGGATCGGAGGGAGCGGAAGCGGACGGGGTCGGGATTGTATTTACATCCGGTAAAGAATCTGCCATAGGTGTTATTTCTGTTCTGCTTCGGGCTCCGGGGCGGGGGGCTGTTCCGCCTTATTCTCCGCAGGGGCCTTGCTTTTTGTATCGAAAATATCCTTGTCCGTCTTGTCGTGGGTGCGCACATGGCTCACCACCAAGGTACCGGAGTTATCCGCACGGTGGAGGGCTTCCTGCACAATGGCTTCGGTGGTATGATCCAGCACCGCACGCATGTCTTCCGTAGCACTGTGGAAGGAGTGCAGGTAGAAGCAAACGGAGCCCGTGAGCAGCGCGGCGGCACCTCCCAGCAGGGCGTAGCCCTTCAGGCGGGGATTGCGTGCCTTGGCATCGCCGGTGGCTGTCGGAACGGAGCTGAGGAGGTCGCGCACGGCCACCTCTTCCCGAGGCACGGAAAGTCTTTCTGCGCAGCGGCGCATCAGCGATTCCAATCGAACGCTTCGACGCTCCAGCGCGCCGGAGAAACCGCACACCATCATGTCATACAGCAGCTCGACGTGTTGCTGCCCGGTCGGCGTTTCATCATCTGCATGCGCCTGCACGAAGTCAAAGAACTTTTCATCCCCGGCGAGCTCGTTATACATGCTGCGCCCCAAATCCTGCCAAGCATGGGAGAAGGAGAAAGGCCCCTCATGCACCATATAATCCACAAAGAAAGCCGTGTAGGTACAGGCCTCCTCCAGCAGCGGGGCCACAACGCTGTCCGCCGAGCCGGTCTTGCGGATTCGCTCCAAATCACGCATCAGGTGGGCATACATGCTCTCCCGGCTGACAGGTTGCCCCGCCGCCGCCAAGCTGCGCTGCTCCGCTACGTAGTTGACCAAGGGATGGAAAAGTTCGTACAGTGTCATGACTTATCGTCGTTTTTGGTCAGGATGAGGTACATTTCCGCCTGCAGCTCGGGCATATCCCGCCGCCCCCAAGCCACGGCACAGGCTTTCTCCCCGCAGATGTCCTCCCAAGTCATATCGCGTGCCAAATCGGCCGCGCGGAACCACAGGCGGTTCGGGTCGGCGGGAAGCAGCGGGGAGGGGTAACGCTCTTCCACCAAGCGCAGACCGCGCACACGGCTGTTGGCCATGGAGGCAGCCGTCACCTTGAAGGCATCGCCCGTCTCCACCAGATCCGCCACCGCGCGCGGGCTGCCTCCCCGGCAGGTGAGGCCGATATACACGCCCGTAACACTCTTGAACCAAGCGGGATCCGGCTTGCCGAAGTAGGCATCCGCGCTCTCGCGGTACTCCAGATCCACCCGCACGCACCATTCCGCAGCCTCGGCGGTCGTCAGGCGATAAATGAGATCCATCACGCGGATGAATTGCGGCAGGCAATCATCATGGTTGTACGGCTCGGGTGTAGGAATATCCTCCAGCGGACGATAGGCAGCCAGCTGCATGGCCAGGCGGCACAGCTCCGCATACAGCACGGCGGGACGGCAGCGCATGGCGCACCATTGTTGCAACACGCAATGAGCACTGCGGATGAGCCCCGTCTTTGCCATCCGTTCCAGGCGCAGGTGCATTTTTTCCGGCATCTGCATCTCGTGATTGCGCAGGCTCGCGGGCATGCTGATTCCCACCTTCTCCAGATGTTGCAGCAAGGCCCCCATGCGCCGCTCTAACAGAGGACTGCCGGAGAGGCAAAGCGCAGGCCCGGCAAAGGAGCTGTCCGGTTCGATAACAGGCCGCCCATCGTAATCACGGCGGCAGACGAAACGTACCAGGGGCATCTTCTCGTAGCCCGGGGCGGCTTCGGGGTCGGTCACCAGCAAGACGCGCAGGCGGCGGAACATGATGGGCCGTTCGTTGCCGCCTGCGTTGCTGTCGTAGCAATTCTCCGGTACGGGCTCATAGCGGGCGGGCTCCGCCGTGCTGCCCTGCTCGGCCAAGTTCTGCGCCCCTTCTCGCATGGGCGGTATCGCAGCATAGACGGTAACGCTTGTCGCGCCTCGGTTCACTTCCGGCATCAGGTCGAGCGCATCGGCCTGAGCATTGCCGGGCAGGTCAATCTCCGCCCCGCCGGGCAGAATCGCCTTCAGGCGCAGGAGCGAGAAGGAGAACTGTTCCAGAGCAGCTTCGTCCGTCTCCATCTCGACAATGCCGTAATCATACCCCAAGGCCAGCGCGCGGTCGCTCGCTCGAGCCGCCGCTGCCTCACGCTGCATCTGCTGAAAATGGTGGGGGCGCAAAAAAACGCCGTCCACCCAACTCACACTCTTCGGATATCTAAACATCTCGTTCGTTCTCTCTTAATCTTCCTCCGGGTTCATCGGGGTTTGCAGCAGCAAACCTGCCGGAACAATGGAAAGCTCTATGTCATCGCCCTCCCAGCGATTGCCGGCCAGCGGCAACTTCACGCGCCGCAGATCCGGGCCCTTGCCTGCGTCTCTCGGTAAATTGGCAAACAGCACCACATAGGGGCAGCGGCGTTTGTCCACCCAGTTTTTCCAGATGGCATCCTTGCGCTCCAATACCTGTTGGTCGTGCTTCTCTTGGCTGAAGAAGTAGGTCTTCTTGCGCAGGGAGGAGCGGATGAAGTTCGCGGGGTCAAAGTAGTCGTCTATCTCCATTTTGCTGAGTTGCTCGGCCGTGGCTGCATCCGCCGCCACAATGTCGATTTCCACGGTCGGGAAGATGCGGAAGTGGTCCACCGTGGCTGCATCGTAGGCCATGCGGATGTTGTAAGCGCGCGGTTTGTCGGACGAACAGGCAGCCAGCGGAAGCAGCACCGACAACAGAAGCAGGAGTTTCAAAAGGCGTTTCATCGTTTTTTCAGCAAATGTATTTTATCGCCGTACTCACCGCAGCGGGCGTGGTCACCGGTACTCCCGTCGCAGGGTTTACCCCCGTTGCCATGGAGGTAATGTTCGCGGAGGGAAGCCCCTTCATCAGCAGCTTCACACAGGTCGTCTGCGTCACCACCCCCGTGCAGGCCGGGCCGCTCACGGGGGATGCCGCCGTGGCCACGGGCAACCCCATTACAAGGTAGTTCACGGCCGTGCCCGTCACCAGGTCTCCCGTGGCGGACACTCCCGTTGATGTCATTACCGGAGTAGGCATAGTGTTTTTCTTTCGCTTTTCCTTATTATGTCATGTCTTAGCCCTCTCTTCAAGCCATTTCTCGGGCATACACTCACATTTTGTGTGAAAGAATTGCCATGGGGTGGCCGTATGTCCTGATGTATGAACATTAAACACGCTTTCATCGCTCTTCTTGCTGCCACCGGCTGCGCTTGGGCCGTGCCGCACTACGAGAACTTGGACGAGGCTCTCACTCAGGCTCGTGCAGAGAACCGCAGCATCCTTCTGGACTTCACCGGCACGGATTGGTGCCCTGCCTGCATCCACCTCAGCAACAAAATCCTCAACAGCCCGGAGTTTGATGCCGCCGTCGGCTCCCGCTACGGCATCGTGACCCTGGATTTCCCGCGCACCAAGAAGCTGCTGGATGCCATCCCCCCGCAGGAGATGAAGGCGCGCGAGCGTCTGCTGAATGAGTACCGCGTGCAGGGGCTGCCCACCGTTGTTTTGTTGGATAGTGCCGGCCTGCCCTACGCCGTTTTGGTCGGCTCTGCCGAGAACACGGAGCAGTACCTGGCCCGCCTCAAGGAGGCCGAGGCTGCCCGCACGGCCCGCGATGCCGCGTTTGCGGAGGCAGTCACCCTCTCCGGCGAGGCGAGAGCCCGCGCACTGCACAAGGGTCTGCAGGCCCTCCCGGAGGTCTGCCGCCCCAAGTACACCTCTGTGATCGAGGAGATCTGCAAGTCGGATACGGAGGACACGCTCGGCTACATCAAGAGTGCCCGTATGGCTAAACTTTATGTGGAGCAGTTCGAGGCCTTCCAGCAGCTGACCGCCACCTTCGTGGGCAAGTTCGATGCGCCGGAGCTCAAGGATAGCATTGCTAAGTGCGAGGAGTTCCTCAAGACCCCGGAGCTGCACCCGGAGGTGGCGCAGATGTGCTTGGGCTGCATGGCAGATGCCTACGCTCTGCTGCACGATCTGCCGAACAGCATCAAGTACAGCCGCCGCGCCTACGAGGCTGCTCCTAACTCCCGCGCCGCTCACCGCCTGCGCACGAATGCGGAGTTCCAGGAGAAGATCCTCAAGGAGCAGGCCGGTAAATAATCTTCTTTTATCCGGACCATCCGCGCGCGTCCCGCTTTTATCGGCGGCGACGCGCTTTTTTTTCGGGCTTGCAAGCATTCTGCATCCGTGATATACTGGGGGTGTGCCATTGCCTATTGACAGCATCGGGGAGGAGATCCGGGCGGCTGCGTCCCGGCCCGGTTTCTGCGTGCTGCTCAGCGCGCCGACGGGCTCCGGTAAGTCGACCCGCGTGCCGCTGATGCTGCGGCAGGCCGGGGTCGGTGGGCAGCAGGGGACGATTCTCGTGGTGCAGCCCCGGCGCCTGGCGGCTCAGTTGTTGGCGGCTTTTGTGGCGCGTTCCCTCCCCTGCCCGCTCGGTGCGGAGGTGGGTTATACGGTTCGTTTCGACTCACGGCGCAGTGCGGAGACGCGTATTTTGTTTATAACGGATGGCATTCTGGAGCGCATGATGACCGCCGAGCCGACCCTGCCGGGTGTGGCCGCCATCGTATTCGATGAGATGCACGAGCGCCGCTTGGCGGGGGACCTCTGCCTGGCGCGTGCGCTGGAGCTGCAGCGCGGCCCGCGGCCGGAGCTGGGGCTCTTCATCATGTCTGCCACGCTGGAGCTGGATAAACTCAGTGCCTACCTGCCGCAGGCTACGGTGCTGCGGGCGGAGGGACGTTGCTTCCCCGTGGAGGTGGAGTATCGTCAGCCCGTGCCGGTGCGGGATGCGCGGGGTTTCGTGGCTCCGCCGCCTGTTTGGGTGCAGTGCGCGGCGGCAATCAAGGACTTGGTGAGTCACCCGGATTGCGGGGATGTGCTGGTTTTCCTGCCGGGTGTGGGGGAGATCAACCGCACGGCGGAGCATCTGCGCGGGGTCGGTTGGCTGCGGGGGTGGGATGTGCTGCCGCTGCACAGTCGCTTGACGCCGCAGGCGCAGGCGGCGGCGGTGGAGCCGGCGGACAGGCCGCGTGTTATTTTATCAACCGATATCGCGGAGACCTCGCTCACGCTCCCGGGGGTGCGCTCTGTGGTGGACAGCGGGTGCGCGCGGGAGGCGCGGCAGGACCCGCGGCGCGGCATCGCTACCCTGCATATCGTGCCCATTTCCCAAGCCCGCGCCGAGCAGCGCACGGGGCGGGCGGGTCGCTTGGCCCCGGGGCGTTGCATCCGCCTCTGGAGCCGCGCGGAGCACAACAGGCGGCCTCCCTTCCCTTCGCCGGAGGTGCATCGGGCGGATGTATCACAGGCCTTTCTTTCTTTGTTAGCTTGGGGATACCATACTCCGGCGGCGGTGCAGGCTTTCCCCTGGCCGGATGCCCCCACGGAGCAGCAGTCACAGGCCGCTTGGCAGTTGTTGGAGTCCCTCGGGGCCTTGGCTCCGCAGGGCGGGCTCTCTCCCATCGGGCGCGCGATGCTGGCCTACCCGCTGCCGCCCGTGCTTTCCCGGCTCTTGGTCTCCGGGCAGCAGAGCGGCTGCACGGCGGAGGCGGCGGCCATCGCGGCACTCATTCAGGAGGAGTCGGTGGCCCTCGCAACGGGGCTGGCTCCGTCTTTTGTGCAGGAGGGGGATTTCTCGGATTTCCAGGCGGAGTGGCGGGCCGTCCTTGCGGCGGAGCAGTTGCGCTTTGACCCCACCGCTTGCTCGCGGCTCGGAATCTTGGCCCGGGGGGCGCGGGCGGTGCTGGCTTCGTTCCGTCGACTGGCGCCTCGCGGGGCAGTGCCGGATTTCTCCGCGCATCGGGAGGGCATCTGCGCCGCGTTGCTCGCTTCCTTCCCATCCTCGGTGGCTGTTCGCAACACCACGGCCACGCACACGGCGCGCTTGCCGGAGAAGCGCAGCGGCACGCTTGTCTCTCCGCTCGCCTCGCAGGCGGATCTCTTCCTGGCGGCGGATATCACGGAGGTGGGTGGCAAGAAGGTGGAGACGCGGCTCTCTCGCTGCACCATCCTGCCGCGCGATCTCCTGCCGACCGTGCAGAACGATGTGCCTGCCTGGGACGCTGCGCGTAAGCGGGTGCTCTTCTACCGCCAATCGCTCTACCGTGACTTGGTGCTGGATGCCAAGGAGCTGGGGGACGCGCCGAAGTCGCTCGCCGCTCCCATCCTGGCGGACCAAATCCTGCGCGGCAACCTCCCCCTGCCCGCTTGGGATGCTGCGGTCTGCCAGTGGCTCAACCGCCTCACCTGCCTCCGCGCTGCCATGCCGGAGCTGGAGCTGCCCGACTTCTCCGAGGACGACCGGCGGCTGGCCATCACCCTGCTCTGCGAGGGGGCCGTGGCCTACAAGGACATCCTGAACCGCTCGCTCCTCCCCATTTTGGCGGATTGGCTCTCGCCCTTGCAGCGCGATGCCCTGCAACACTACGCACCCACTTCCATCACGCTGGAAAACGGTCGCTCCGTCAAGCTCGTCTACGATGACAACGGGACGCCCTCTTTCTCGCTCAAGTGCCAGCTCCTTTTCGGCACCCACGCCTCCCCCACCGTCGCGGCCGGGCGCGTGCCCTGCCTCATCCACATCCTCGCGCCCAACCAGCGGCCCTACCAGCTCACCTCCGACCTCCCTTCCTTCTGGAAAAACGGCTACCCTCAAATGAAAAAAGACCTCGCCGGACGCTACCCGCGCCATCATTGGCCCGATTCCGCCCCCTGATTGCCCCTTTTTTGCAACTTTTTTCAAAATTCCTCACTTTCTCCTTGACATTCGCCCCCGCTTCCGCTATACTCCCCCCGTCACCTTTCGGGGTATTAGCTCAGTTGGTAGAGCGCCTCAATGGCATTGAGGAGGTCAGCGGTTCGAACCCGCTATGCTCCAGCCTCCGTTTTTTCGAAGAAAAAACTTCGGCTTGGCAAGCCTTTGGGTTTGCCAAGCCAACTTTT
>JALFWB010000032.1 GCA_022787425.1 Akkermansia sp. | reverse complement strand
GGGCATTGCAGGCAAGACCACCTACAAGACGAACGGCATGATGTTCGGTTTCCTGTACGAAGTGGCCCGCACCTTCGCCCTGAATGATGACGCAACCACCTGCGTGCAACCCCTGTTCAACATGAGCTTCAGCCACACCACGCTGGACAGCGCAACGGAAGGCGGCACGGCGGACATCCGCCTGACCACGGACTCGGCCTCGCTCACGCAGTTCTCCCTCGGCCTCGGTGGCCGACTCCAGAGCATCGTGGGTGAGAACGAGTACAACCGCGCCTCTATCTTCGAAGCCCGCGCCCTGCTCAAACTGGACTTCGGGGACCGCTACAACAAGCTGAACACCGCCCTCGCTGCCCTGCCGAGTTCCTCTGTCGGTATTCGCAGCAACGAGAAGGGCGTGGTCGGTGCAGAACTCGGAGCCACCCTCACCATTCCTCTCTCGCAGGATGCAGGCTCCATCTTCTTCGATGTGAACGCCGACTTCAACGCCGACGAGGTAGGCGTGAACGGCTCGGTCGGCTACCGCGTGAACTTCTGATACTCAGACACAAGTCTGTTTCACAGGGCCTGCCGCACCCACTGCGGCAGGCCCTTTTCAATCCGACCACCAAGATAGTAGGGAGCGGGTGTTTATTGGGTGGACGCGGAATTTTCGGAAGGAGCGGAAGGTGTGGAGGCATGCCATTCTTGGGTCAGACTGCATGCCGCCGGGGTAGTAGATCTCTTCGGTGTGTGTTTTAATGAAGACCTACCTATCATGAGGACGCCTTGAAATCTTGTCAAGGATCAGCATGATACAGAGTTTCCCAATCTTCCCAAAATTCCGCGTCACCCCAAAAAAAGCCCCCTACCACCACGGCGGAGAGAAGTCTCATTGGTTCCCGGACCGGGGTCCATCTTCACCGACAAGCGCGGCTTTGCGAGCAGCGAGCTCACTGTAGGTGCGGCTCAGTTCGCTGATTTTCTCCGCGCTGTCGGCGTGGGACATAGCCTTCTGCGTGCTGTGCATTTGGTCGCAGATGTCGCAGAGCTCATTGAAGCGAGCCTCGGCTTGGATGCGATGCCGGAGAGCCGACTGCATGTTCTCAGCGTACTCGGCATCCGAGATGGCGCCATAGCTGTGTTGCCGTTCGAGCTCAGAAATGTGGAGTTGGCAGGCCTTGATGGACGTGTAGGCACTCTCCTTGGCGCGTCTGTCCGATGAACTGTCATCGGGGGATCGCCGGGGAATCTCGCTCGGCTCAACAATACCGTGCATGGGGCGACCATTGGCGGCGACCTCAAGTGTTTCCATTGTTTTGCCGACGAAAGACTTGATCATTTCGCCCAAGAGTTTGAGCATGAAGACCGGGATATAGACGAAAATGACCTTGGGAATGAAGAGGATAACACTCAAGAGGAACTTGAAGAAACCGGAAATAAATGAGAGCACGGCGGTATCAGCAAATAAGGTTAAAGATAAGGAAGAGAAGGAGCGTGGGGAGAAGGGCCCAGAAGAAGAGACGCATGGCACTGATGCCTTGGAAATACTTACCGAGGATGGCCTGACCGGCAGGATTGGGGGCGTTGGCAATCACGGTGAGACCGCCGCCGGTAACAGCACCCGCAACGATAGCATAGCGGATGTTCTCCGGCAGGTCGGGCACGGTGCCTGCTAGGAAGGTGACCGAGGCGTTATCATTGAACGCCGTGAGGATGGCCGCCAGGCCCATGGTGATGCTGCTTCCGAGCTGTGCCAATCCCTCCAGCACCGGTTGCATCCACCATCCCTGCACGCCACCGAGGATCAGCAGGCCCGCTAGGAAGAAGGCCACCAGCAGGGGGACCTTGATAGAAAAGGCATTCTGATACTGCGGGGTGGCCATGGTGAAGCCCAGGAAGAAGAGGAAGCCCCCAATGAAGATGGCGGGGTGGTGCGCAAAATAGACCGTCCAAGCCAAGAAAAGCACCGACACCGCATAGACCCACACCGGGATGGTGTCCTGACGATCCTCCCAGCTGGTCGGCACATGAGTTTCATAGGCCTCATTGAGCCGCTGCACCTCGGCCAAGCGTTGGAACTCTCGGCGGAAAAGGTAGAAATAGAGCATGTTCGCCAGAACGATGCCCAGCACAGCCTTCCACCCGAAATGCAGGAGCATGTGGCCCATACCCCAATCCCATTTACCTGCTACCATCACAATGGGCGGCGCCGCGAAATGCGTGAGGGTCCCGCCCACGGAAATATTCACAAACAGCAGGGCCAATGTGGCGTATTTGAGGCTCTCCGCCGGCTTGAGGCGGTAGATCTTCTTACCCAAGAGAATGGCCGCAAGGGTCATGGCCGCCGGCTCGGTAATGAAGGAACCGAGGAGCGGCGCGATGCAGAGCACGGACAGCCACCAAGCCGCCGGAGTCCCCTTACCGAGCCCCGCCCCCAGCTTCAGCGTGTTCTCCGCCAGTCGGTAAATGGGGCGCGAGGAGGCAATCACCATAATCACCGCCACGAACAACGGCTCGGTGAAGCCGGTATCATGGTCGATGTAGTTCAGGAAGTCCTCCATGCTGTAATAGTGGCGACACACGAAGGCGAAGGGAATAATCCAAATACCGAAAACGACCTCCACCTCGCCCAAGAAGTGGCAGAGGGTGGAGAGGAAGGATACGGGCACGCGCTGCTCCGGGTGCAGAATGCGGAATTTCTCCGCCCTTAACTGCTCCTTGTGCCGCTTCTCCAAAACATGTGCCAAACGCTGGAAGCGCGGAGCAAGGAAGGTATGCAGAATGGCCAGCAGGAAGATGAGCGTAGCGGCCCCGTTGAAGGGGTCCGCCCGGAAGCGATGCACGAGCTTCTGCATGGTATTCATGCCCTCCTCATGCTCCACATAGACCTTGAGCGGAATGGGAAAACGGCTGTAGCGCGGGCCCTCCCCTGTCTGCTCATGCGTCCACGCCGGGGCCTTCCCGATTGGGTTGCAGTTGTGCTCCCCGCGCCCGCAGGTAGGGCACACCTGTGCGGAACTTTGGTGCGCAGACTCCTGCTCCTGCGCTTCGACCGGAAGCAACAGCAGCATCGCTGTGAGCAGAAAAAAGAGAGTCCTGAGGTAGCCGCCCATACGCTATTATTTATTCATGATGCTCTGCGCCTGCTCAGCCAAATACACCGCAATAGCAGGCGTAGTCTGCAAGATGCGGCGGCCGAGCTCGGGAAGCTCCAAAGCCTCGATGGCCTCCGGAGTAACAGCCTGCGGCGTCTTGAGGTTCCTGCCGATGAAGTCACGAACACAGCGCACCGTCGCCTCATCTCCCACGAACTCCAAGAAGGGTTCCCGCAACTCTTCCGGACAATTCTCCTTGAGGCGAGCGATCACCTTAGAACAGACGGCATCCTTAGCCGCATTCGCTAATTTGCTGAGCAATGACATGCTCCTATTTTATCACCTACGCCCGCGCCGTCAAGCATTTTTCGCCGGGAAAGGCTCCTCGGTCTCGCCACGGCACTGCGGCGGGCTAACAAAACTACTCAGGGGGGGGGGGCATTTTCGGCTACCAAGACCGCGTTTTGGCATAACGGCCACCCGCCCTACCTAACCGCGCCGGCTCTGCGCCGTGCGTACATGCCTACGCGCGTGCACAGGGGAAGGGAGGAGGGGAAAATGAGGCATAAACCGATCATTGTTAGAACATGGATACTCATAAATCCATTACGTTACATGAACTTTTCACCTCCACTACAGAGAAGTGTTGCCGCAGGTCGGCATACCGCCGATGACATCAGGTAGGCGGCAGGCAAGCAAAATCACCTACTCCATTGCCTTTCTACACCCAGAGATGGGCTTACTCACCAATCTTCCTCCGAATGTAGCGCATCGGCACACACTGAGAGCTTCTCGGAGTTCTCCTGCCGAAAATTTGACGCTCCGAATGGTAACGATGCTGCCAAGGGCATTTTCAGCGCTCCCCCAAATTTGCTCTACATTCTGAGCTAAAAACCCGCCGCAGCGGGATTTGCTGCGGCGGGTGGGGAGGAAATGGTGAGGTGGATCAGACCAAGCCTTGGTCAATCATGGCGTCGGCCACCTTGACGAAGCCGGCGATGTTGGCACCGGCGACGTAGTTGGTGAAGTCCGCTGTGCAATCGCCGGAGAACTCGCGGGCGTGGTCGTAGGCGTTGCGGTGGATGTTGACCATGATGGAGTGGAGCTTGGCGTCAACCTCCTCGGAGGTCCAGTTGAGGCGCTGGCTGTTCTGAGCCATCTCGAGGCCGGAGGTAGCGACACCGCCGGCGTTGGCGGCCTTGGCCGGCCCGTAGAGAATCTTGGCAGCCAGGTAGTTGTTGATACCATCGAGGTCCGTGGGCATGTTAGCACCCTCGGCCACGAGTTTGCAGCCGTTCTTGATGAGGGTGGCGGCCTCCTGACCGTTGATCTCGTTCTGTGTGGCGCAGGGGAAGGCGCAATCGCAGGGGACGCTCCAGGGGCGCTGACCCTCGAAGTACTGAGCACCCTTGAAGTGCTCGGCGTACTCGCGGATGCGGCCGCGGCGCACGTTCTTGAGCTCCATGACCCAAGCGAGCTTCTCAGCGTTGATGCCCTCCGGGTCGAAGATGTAGCCGTTGGAGTCGGACATGGTCACGACCTTGGCGCCGAGCTGGTTGAGCTTCTCGACGAGGTACTGGGCCACATTGCCGGAACCGGAGACCACGCAGACCTTGCCCTGCAGATCATCGTTCTTGGTAGCAAGCATCTCCTGAGCGAAGTAGACGCAGCCGTAACCGGTCGCCTCCGGGCGGATGAGCGAGCCGCCCCAGTTGAGGGCCTTGCCGGTGAGCACGCCCGTGAACTCATTGCGCAGACGCTTGTACTGGCCGAAGAGGTAGCCGATCTCGCGACCGCCCACACCGATGTCACCGGCGGGCACATCAGTATCCGGGCCGATGTGGCGCTGCAGCTCCGTCATGAAGCTCTGACAGAAACGCATCACCTCCATGTCGCTCTTGCCCTTGGGGTCGAAGTCGGAACCGCCCTTGCCGCCGCCCATGGCGAGCGTGGTGAGGGAGTTCTTGAAGACCTGCTCGAAGCCGAGGAACTTGAGGATGCCCAAGTTGACGGAGGGGTGGAAGCGGAGGCCGCCCTTGTAGGGCCCGATGGCACTGTTGAACTCGACACGGAAACCGCGGTTGATGCGGATATTGCCCTTGTCATCCTGCCACGGCACGCGGAAGATGATGGTACGCTCCGGCTCGGTGATACGCTCGAGGATGCAGTTATCTTCGTACTTCTTGTTAGCGGAGAGAACGGGAGCGATGGTAGAAATAACCTCCTGCACGGCCTGCAGGAACTCAGGCTCGCCGGCGTTTTTTGCGCGAACCTGCTCCAGAACTCGGGATGTATAATCGGACATTGTCTGTAATGTTCGGCTGGGTTCGCCCGACGCAGGTAAAGACGATAATCCACAGCAAGTATTCACGCGCGCAAGCGGTCAGCCGCGCGTATTATAGCGCGAATTTACGAAAAGAAAAGATTTTTCTCACGCAGCAGACAAAAAAAGGCAGGAGCACGACCGCGCGGGGCCGGGCTCCTACCGAAAGGGGAGAGCAGAAAATCAGGCCTGAAGCTCGCGGAGCTTAGCAGCAACCTCCTCCAGGCTCGCCACATCACTGACGCTGAGCACGACGGCATCCTTGCAGATGCGACTCATGAGACCGGCGAGCACCTTGCCCGGCCCGAGCTCAATGAAGAGCCGCTCCCCGCGCTGCACGAGGTCCTCCATGCAAGTCTGCCAGCGCACGGTACCGCACACTTGGCCGCCGAGCATAGCGCGGATGTCATCCGCCCCCTGCACGGTACGACCGCCGAAGTTACTGTACACAGGGAACTGCGGGGTGCGAATATCCAAAGCCTTCAGATCCGGCTGCAGCTTATCCTGGGCACTCTGCATGAAACGGCTGTGATAAGCACCGGCCACATTCAACTTTTTGGCCAGCTTAAACCCGGCGGCGCGAGCCCCCGCCACAGCCTTGTCGATGCCCTCCACGGAACCGGAGAGCACGATCTGCCCGGGGCAGTTGAGGTTGGCGACATCCACATCGCAATCCGCCGCGAGCTTATCCGCAGCCTCCGGAGAGCCACCGATGAGGGCGGCCATGCTACCGGCTGCCGCCTGACATGCCTCCTCCATGTAGCTGCCGCGCTTCTGCACCAGCTTGAGGCCCTCCAGCCAATCGAAAGTGCCCGCCACGGCATGTGCCGTGAACTCACCCAGCGACAGACCGGCGGAGGCCACGGGCTGCACGTCAACCATCTCCTTGAGCAGCTGCCAAAGCACCACCCCGTGCAGGTACAGAGCCGGCTGGCAGTGGCACGTGCGGGTCAACTCCTCATCCGGGCCCTTGAACATCACCTCCGTAAGGGAGGTACCCAGCGCAGCATCAGCCTGCTGCATCATCTCACGCGCAGCGGGGAATGCGGCGCACAAATCTTGTCCCATGCCCACTTGCTGGGCACCTTGTCCGGGGAATATGAGTACTGCTTTCATGGTGCTTACCACCCGCAGTGTAGCAGCTTATGGGCCCTTTGTCAACAGATTTATGCTTGACGCGCCCCCGAAAGTGTGCGACATTAACCGCATGAAGATAGCCTTGACACTGACGGACCAGAGTTTTACGGACACCAAGTCGGTGGGCATCTTCAATGTATCCCTGGGGCTGGTGCGCGGGTTGATGCAATGCCCGGAGGCGAAGGAACTGCACATCCTAGGTAACCGTGAGTGCTCAGACTATTTAGGAGAACTCCCCCCGCATGTGCAGCTGCACCTAACGGACCGAGACGTACCCCGCCGCTTTGCGCGGGTGTGGTGGGACCAAGTGGGTCTGCCGCGCTACCTGAGGCAGCTGGAGGCAGACTGGGCCCTGCTGCCCAAGGGCTTCCCCCCCTATTTTCCCTGCTTGGGGCGCACGAAACTGGCCTGCTACCTGCACGATGTGAACTGGGAGTACTACGAGCAACGCGGACGGCAGGAGGGAACCCCCTTCCCTCGCCACCAGTTGCTGTACTTCCGCACCCTGGGTCTGCGCTGTCTGCGGGTGGCAGACTTGGTGCTGACATCCACGGCCTTCAACTGCGAGCGCTTCGCTGCCCATGTACCGCAGGCGAAGGTAGAGCGGGTCGGCATCGGCTTCGATGACCCGCCGGAGCAGCTCAGTGGGCCGCGCGGGCGGGATGTCCTCTTCTACGCCTCCCCCTACCCTCACAAGCTCACCCGCCGGGGGGTGGAGCGGATGGAACGCTGGCTGGCGGACTCCCCGCATGCGGTGGGAGTGCGGGTGCATGTACTCGGCGGACTGCCACCGGGCATGGAACTGCCGAGTCCCCGCTGGGTGTACCACGGGCGCCTGAGCAAGAACGACATGCGACAGCTCATGCGCGAGTCGTGTCGCGTGTCCGTCTATTTCTCGGAGTACGAGGGCTTCGGCATGCCACCCGTTGAGAGCCTGCGGGCGGGCCTGCCCTGCGTGGCCTCCCGCATTCCCCCGCTGGAGGAAAACATCCCGGCACAATACCTCTTCCGCAACGAGGACGAGGCGGATTTCCTGAGCGTGATGGATGCAGCTTATACGGCGGAGATGGTGGAGTGCCCGGTCTACCCGAGCTGGCAAGAGGTTGCTCAACGCGTTCTTCTTGCCATGAGACGCTGCAAATAGCCTTGTTTTTTTCTGCAAAAAGGGTATAATGCCCCCATGCCGACCGTCTGCGCCATTTTCACTCACTTTTCCTCCAAGGCCAACACCTTGGCCTGCCTGCGGCATTTGGCGGCGCAGACCCACCGACCGGAGCACATTCTGGTCGTCAACAACAGCGCGGATGATGAACTGACGGACGAGCCTGCCCCGGAGTTCCCTGATGGAGTGCTGCATACGCTCAAGACCGGACGGAACCTCGGCAATGCAGGCGGTTGCGCCGTGGGGCTGAACTACGCCTTCGATAAGCTGGGGGTGGATTACGTCTGGGTGCTGGATGACGACTCCTGGCCTCGCCCGGCCGCTCTGGAAAAGCTGCTGGCCTGCCCGGCAGAGGCCGCTACAGTACGCATGAGCCTAGTCATCGACCCGAGCAAGGGGGACGAACTGAGCTGGCCGCTGACCATCTGCGCCCCGGAGGGCAGCCCGCATGCCTGGCGCAACGCCTTGCGCACGGAAGAACTGCCTGCGGGGGACATTATCCCGAGCCGAGGCGGCTGGCTGGGGGCGCTGTATCCCCGCGCCGCTTGGGAGCGGGCGGGCGTGCCCACGGGGGCCCTGTTCATCCGAGGCGAGGACGAAGAATACCCTTGGAAGGTGCGCAGTGCGGGCTTCCGTTTTGTGACCGTGCGCGGCTCAGAGCTGATGCATCCCTCCTCACGGCTCCCGCTGTTACACTACACCTGCAGCGGTTATTCTTTCTTCTACGAGCAGGGAATGCCCATCTCCCGCCTGTACTACAAGGTGCGCAACTGGGCTTGGCTGCAGCGGCTCAAGCACCCGCACTGCTACCTGCGCCGCTTCGCGTCCTGCATGCTCTATGCTGCGCTTTCCCTGGGCTTTATGATGCGGACGGAGGAGCTGACCCCACTTCGACTTTATACGCTCTTCCGCGCCCTGCACAACGGATTTTACGGCAAGTTGCGCCCTTGGTGAGCCGCTGCAGAATGTGTATGCCGCGTGATTTGCGCTTGACAAGGGCGGGGGCATTGTGCGACACTTTGTCCCGTGCTGGACATTTGTCTATTGGGAACGGGCGGCACATTGCCCCTGGCAAACAGGTGGCTCACCTCGCTGATGGTGCGCTACAAGGGGCATGCCGTGCTGATTGATTGCGGGGAGGGAACCCAGATTGCCGTGCAGCGCGCCGGTCTGTCCCTCAAGCCAGTGGATAAAATTTTGCTGACGCACCTGCATGCCGACCACTGCAGCGGGCTGCCGGGACTGCTGCTGAGCATGGGCAACCAAGGCCGCACAGAGTCGGTGTCCATCATCGGTCCGACCGGTACGGAGCGAGTCGTGCGCAGCCTGTGTACCATCGCCCCGAACCTACCCTTCCCCATCTCGGTCACGGAGCTATCCCCCGGGGAGGAGCTCATGTATTTCGAGGACTGCGACATCCGCGCCTTCAGCGTTCACCATGGTGTTCCTTGCTTCGGGTACAGCTTTACCCTGCCGCGAGCCGGGCGTTTCGATGCCGAGCGAGCCCGTGAGTTGAATATCCCCCTGCGCCTCTGGAACCGCTTGCAGAAGGGCGAAACGGTGGAGCAGGATGGGCAAACCTTCACTCCGGATATGGTGCTGGGGCCGCCGCGCAGGGGCCTGAAGCTGACCTATTGCACGGACACACGCCCCATACCGGCCCTGCAACGTGCTGCGGCAGACAGCGATCTCTTCATCTGCGAGGGTATGTACGGTGAGGAGGAGAACCTGCCCAAGGCCCTGGAGAACCGGCACATGCTATTCAGCGAGGCCGCTCGCTTGGCCGCCAACGCCGGCGGCGTGCAGGAGCTCTGGCTCACCCATTTCAGCCCCTCCATGCCCAATCCCAAGGCCTTCCGCGATGCCGCTCGCGCCATCTTCCCCAACACCCACATTCCCCGCGACGGCTGGTCCCGCGAGCTCCGCTTCCGCGAGGAGGAGTAAACGCCCGAGCCGACCACCCCGGGTCGGAATGGTCGGCGGAGAAAGGAGGAGCGGGAGGGCTCAGCCCCGGACGTGGCAGCCCGTGATCTCGCAGATGTAGAGGCGGTGCAGGGGATTGTCCTCTGCGTAGAAGCGCGGGGTGAGCTCAGACCAATGCAGGAAGTCCTGCTGCTGCATTTGGGTGACGAAGAGTTTGCGGCACTCTAACACGAGGTCTGCATCCTCAAAGCTCACGAGGCCGCCGGGGGTGAGCATGGGCACCAGCCCGGTGGCGGCTACCTTGTCCACATCGCGTCCACTGTGACGGCCTGCGTAGGTGAGGGCCTCGCGGTACTGCTCCGGCAGGAAGGTGAGGGTGAGGGACTCCTGCTCATCAATGAAGCGGCGGGTGTGGCGATTGGGACGCACGAGCACGAAAGCTACGGGGCGGTTCCAGATGAAACCGAGGCCGCCCCAACTGGCCGTCATGAAGTTGAAGGAATCCTTCGTGCCGGCCGTGATGAGCATCCATTGTTTACCGATCAACTCGGCGGGGTTGCCCTGCAGGTTATGGAAATCGATCTCTTTCATATTCTTCAGCAGTAACGAGTGAGGACGTAGGGGAGGATGCCGCCGGCACGGAAGTACTCCTTCTCGATGGGCGTATCCAAGCGCACGATGAGCGGCAGCTCAAAGGACGCCCCCTCCGCAGGCTGCACCACGAGGGTGGCGCGGCTGCGCGGGGCTATGTCGTTGTGCAGGCCCGTGATGCTGAAGGTAGCATCCCACAGCCCCTGCACGCGATCGTAGTCCCGCGGGTTCTCAAAGGTGAGAGGCAGCACGCCCATGCCGATGAGGTTACTGCGGTGGATGCGCTCGAAGCTCTTGACCACCACGGCACGCACGCCCAGCAGGTTGGTGCCCTTGGCGGCCCAGTCGCGGCTGGAGCCCATGCCGTAGTCCTCGCCGCCGATGATGATGGTGGGCACGCCGCTGCGAAGGTAGGCCATGCCCGCATCATAGATGAAGGTGGGCTTGCCGCAGGGGGCTGCTATCTCGGTGTCCGGAGCGGGAACCGTTTCCTCGCCGAAGTAGAGGGTGTAGCCGCCTTCCACACCACCGGTCATCTTGTTCTTGATGCGCACGTTGGCAAAGGTGCCGCGGGCCATCACCAGGTCATTGCCGCGGCGGGAGCCGAAAGTGTTGAAGTCGCGCCGCTGCACGCCGTGCTCCTCCAGATACTTACCGGCGGGGCCGGTGGGCTTGATGGCACCGGCAGGGGAGATGTGGTCTGTGGTCACGCTGTCGCCGAAGATGCCCAAGGGACGCGCGTTAATAATGTCGCAGATGTCGCTCTTGGCCCCCGTGAAACCGTCGAAGAAGGGGGGGCGGTGGATGTAGGTGGAATCCGGGTTCCAGTTGAAGGTAGCACCGGTCGGGGCCTGTACGTCGTCCCACTCCGGCACGTGGCCTTCATAGCAGGCGCGGTAGTCCTCCGGGGTGCCGGCGTTGGCTTGGGCAGCGGAGATCTCCTCGCCGGTGGGCCAGATGTCCTTGAGATAGACGAGCCGTCCGTCCGCCGCGCAGCCAATGGGCTCAGTTGTCATGTCGATATCAACGCGACCGGCCAGGGCGAAAGCGATGACCAGCGGGGGGGACATGAGGAAATTGGCCTTCACATGCGGGTGGATGCGGGCCTCGAAGTTGCGGTTGCCGGAGAGCACGGAGCAGGAGAGAAGGCCCTCCCGCACCACGGCTTCCTCCAGCTGCGGGTTCAGCGGCCCGGAGTTGCCGATGCAGGTGGTGCAGCCGTAGCCCACGATGGAGAAGCCGATGCTGTTCAAGGCATCTGTTAGACCGTTGAGGGCGAAGTAGCGCGCAGCCATGCGGGAACCGGGCCCGATGCTGGTCTTGACGTGGGCGGGAACCTTCATGCCGAGGGCAGCGGCCTTCTTGGCCAGAAGCCCGGCGGCCAGCATCAGGCCGTCGTTGCTGGTGTTCGTGCAGCTGGTGATGGCAGCCATCAGAATGCTGCCGTCCGTCAACCGGACATCGTGCTGCGTGGCTGCTTCGGGGTCGCCGGCGTTGCCCTGCATGGTGACGCCAACGGACTCCTGCCGGGGGGCGCGACCGAGGGTGCTTTGGCAGATGCTGTCGAATTGCCCCTTGAGCTCGCGCAGGGGAATGCGGTCCTGCGGACGCTTGGGACCGGCGACGGCGGGCTCCACCTCCTCCAGATTGAGCTCCAGCTCGGTGCTGTAGTCCAGCTCGCCCTTGCGGGGCATACCGAAGAGGCCTTGGGCGCGGTAATAGTTCTCGTAGGTGCGCACATGGTCCTCCGGGCGGCCGGTGGCGCGCAGGTATGCGGCGGAGACCTCATCCGGCGGGAAGAAGCCCATGGTAGCGCCATACTCCGGGGCCATGTTCGCCACGGTCGCGCGGTCCGGCAGGGAGAGTCCTGCGGCACCCTCGCCGAAGAATTCCACGAACTTGCCCACCACCCCGTGGCGGCGCAGCATTTGCGTGATGTGCAGGGCCAAGTCCGTCGCGGTCACGCCGGGACGCAGCTTGCCGGTGAGGTGCACGCCCACCACCTCCGGCACCAAGAAGGTGACCGGCTGGCCGAGCATACCGGCCTCGGCCTCGATGCCGCCCACCCCCCAAGCAACGATGCCCAGGCCGTTGATCATCGTGGTGTGCGAATCCGTGCCCACCAAGGTGTCCGGGTACCACACGCCGTCCTGCTCCATCACGCCGCGTGCTAGGTGCTCCAAGTTGACCTGGTGCACGATACCCGTGCTGGGAGGCACCACGGAGAAAGTCTTGAAAGCCTGCTGGCCCCACTTCAAAAACTCATAACGCTCGGCGTTGCGCTCGAACTCGCGCGTCAGGTTGCGCTGATAGGCACCGGGGAAGCCCGCGCGGTCCACCTGCACGGAGTGGTCCACCACCAAATCCACCGGCACCAGCGGCTCCATCGCGGACGGGTCCTTCCCCAAATCCTGCACGGCCGCGCGCATCGCTGCCAAGTCCACCAACAGAGGCACCCCCGTCAGGTCCTGCAAAATAATGCGCGCCACGGTGAAGGGTATCTCGTAATCCCCCTTCTCCCCAGCTTTCCACCCCGCCAGATTCGCTACATCCCGCTCTGTCACCTTCAAGCCGTCGCAGTTGCGCAGCAAACTCTCCAGCACAATGCGCAGCGATACCGGCATCCGCCCCACACCGGAATACCCCGCCTCCGCAAGCGCCGGAAGTGAATAATACTTACCCGCCGTCCCGCGGCCTGTCTCGAATGTGCGTATCGTGTCGTTCATGGTTCTCTGTTTCAAATGTATCTCGCGACAAGCATACACCTTTCTGCCCGCTTTGCAAGCTAAATCTTCCCGGAGAGGAGGAAAAGAATCGGATAGGAGGGCATAACTGTTCATCACTTGCCTCGAAAATCCTCTTTATTCTCAAATTAGAGTTTATTTAATTAGCACTCTGTCTCATCTGCAAAACTAACTCGACAATCTTGTCCAAAATCTTCTCCGGTTCCATGTCATGTATGATAATACCTTTATCATACGTTCTCACTCGTTCGTAGGGAGCCCCCAAGGCAAAACAGGCAACCGGCACTTCCATACACATTGCTTCCGCCGTCGTATAAGAGAACGTCTCCGGACAAACCGATGGAATAAAAATAATATCTATTCTATCTTTCTCAACCAGCGAGGGCAGCTCAGTTCTCTTATAGTGTCCACGCACTCGAAGCTGTTTACACTTCTCCCTCGCCACATAGTTACCCAAAACAACAATCCGCACGTCAGGATAGGAGGGTAGCGACCTGCACATTTGGTCAACAATCAATCGCCCCTTCGGTATGAGCGAAATATTACCCAGAATACCGATATTGATACCGGAATGAGCGGGCACTCTCACTTTCCTCAGGGGAGAAACCCGATGTGGCACGATGTGTGTTTTTGCCTCCAATTGAGGGTATACTCTGAAAATATCCGAGCAATTTCCTCCGAAAAGGCAATAAACTCATCCAAGGTATCATCAAAAAACGCCCCCATACACACCTCCAACTCTCAAGAGTTGTCGCACCGGACATGAGGAGCATATCTTCCTCTGCATTTCTGCCAAGATGTACAGAGCTCAGACAATGCTCACAGCCAATGGGATGACTGAGATTGCAGAAACACATCTCTGGATTCAGTAAATTATAGCTTGGGCATACACTCTGAAAATTATGACCGCGGAACGAAACATGTAAATTGGGTATGAGCTCCTTCTTTATGCGGATAACTTGTTCCAGCACGGCAAGGGAATTGGGATGCCCCACAAGATTGTTTACAGCAATCTCATCCAATTGAATCGTAGCTGTTATGAAATCAAATGTCTCTTCCAAACTCTCGAACAAGAGACATTGCCCTGAGTCGGATGTAGGCAGTGAAATTTTGAAAACCCCAAACTTCGGAAAAGACTGCATGTAAACAACACACGTTGTTTTCAAAACCTCCCGGAAGTAACTCCTAGAATAAATCTCAGTTCCACCTCCGAGGGAATGGTCAAACCACAGAACGGCTTTCTCCTTCGCTCCTACCTCCTTCCGCAATATCAAGGCAAAATCAGCCCGCGCAGACAAAGAAGAGCCCTTTTTTCTCCGTCCCCTCGAAAACAATCGAACTCCGAACAGCCAGCACGTTTGCTTTTCTCCTTTCTCTTTCGCGAAGAAGGGAATCCCCATGAAGTAATAGCGCCGGATCTGCGTATTACCTTGCCAACTGACTTCTTTACTTATGAAACCCATTGTTTCCAGCCATGACAAGCATACAAATTTGCAATACTCCAGTCAAGCCTAATATGTGGATGTTCAAAAAAACGACACTCCGCTATCCCCTACTCGATTTTTCTCTCTGTACCACCATCCTGAGGATTTCATCTTCGCCCCCGGCCTCCTCGGGTGACCCCGCGATGCCTCCGATGTAAACTCCATTGCGTTGGGCCCGATCTCGCGACTGAAAGCATGCCGAAGAATAGCATCAAGAAGCATTCATCCCCACCTCTGAGCAAAAGGACATGTAAGGTGATATGCTCCGAGCTTCAAGTGAGGTGGCGAGTTCAGGGGCGGTCACACCGGGGAGGAGACTCAACAGCAACAATTAGTCTATACTCTTCAGCACTGCCATCAACATAACGAACAGCTACCTCCAAATCATCCTGCGTTTTCACCTGAACGTAATAGCATCCGTTACGACAAAATGTAGATGTTTCTACTAGATCCGACACTCGCGCTCTAAGTGCTTCATTCAGTATAACGCCCCAAAAACCAGTCAACTGATCAGGTTGAGGTGTACACAGTCTCCGCCCTTTGACAACAGCCGGACGCCCCCTTAAGCGCAGAAGATACCATCCACTTCCAACTCTTCTGAATTGACCAACCTCCAAATCAGCAAAATTCGCTGAGTTTTCAACCATTTGAATCTCCTTCTCATCAGAAAAGACCGCAACCTCCGGTATACTGAGATAATATGCTAGTGCTCTACTGCTGGGATGAAGCATATCCGAAAATTTACCATACGCCTCAATGTAGCGTCCGGTAACCCTCCCTCGAAATTTCTGCGGTACTATCACCATCGAATTACTAACGGCAAGGGCACGTATCGTTTCTTCATAACGACCCAACAGAGAGATCTGGTGATGCGCCTTACAGAATTCAAAGCCATTCAACAGAGCAAGCACAAGAAAAAGACCTGTAATGGGGAGCACGCGCAACTTACCGATCAAGGGGAGAACTACGATCGCCAACCCTGTATATCCAATAAAGGCCGGTCCATAATAGGCCCTCGAATAACCCTCCCCCGAAGCGAACATGATTAATAGGGTACATATGAAAGCTCCTACAGACATTGATTGGACTAGTCGTCTCCTCCCCATCTCTATTTCCGATGTACCCCATGTGGCAATAGCATAGGCAAGAGGCGCCCATAAAAAATTCATCCAAGTCAACCACCCTCCTTCGGTTATATAAAATCGGGCACGAACAGACTTCAAGTAAGCCTCGCCAATCTTACATATAATCGATTGCTCCGCTATGGCATCTGTTCCCATTCGAACAGATGTGCCGGGAGACATTACATTACTGAGGAAGCCAACAATAAAGGTCAAAAGCGCAATATAAAAAACAATTGATCGGCGATAACGATAGAGCAAAGCATACAGAACTAAGGCAATAATAACCCCAGAAGAAATCCCCTCATGGCTGTTTCCTGCAAGAAAGCCCAAAGGAATAGCGAACCATTGGCCCCATCTACTCTCGGCGAAGAGGCAGCACAGAAACATCAGGATAAGAACTGACATCCACAGGTAATTAACGCTTCCGGTCAGCCAGATGAGCGATGACCCCGGAGCGGGCATTATGAGCCAAAAAGAGAGTCCAACCATTATCGAAGCCCGCCATGTAATGCATTTAGAAACCTTACACACGAGCATCGAGAGGAGAAGATAACAGATTACATTCAGTATATCGTAAACCCATTTATCCAGCAGCAACAAGGTCTGAAAAATCACTCCCGCAACAAACCTCCCACCCCAAGAAAAATAATAGGTGATACTGGAATGAAACACATCCATTATCGTTCCAACTCTTTCGGGCAACCACGATATCGTGCCGGAACCGCCCTCGTACATAAAGTGATTCCCATAATCATCCGAACAAATAGGAAAGAGATGGCATAAAATAAAAAAACCTCCTAAAACAATGAACCACAGTACAAGGCAGATAGACCACTCAGCGTGACACTGAATACTTCTCCCTTGCGCCTCCAAAATCTTATTATCTTTCTTTTCCATAGATTTCGTAACCAAGCCGAGTCTACAGAATTTCATGTGTAGAGTCAAGAGAGAAATGACAATTCTCATCACGTCATATGGTGCATTTAGCCTTGCAAAGAACACTCCAACTTCCTCCCTGCTCGCTTTTCTTATGCCGATTAGAGAAGTTCAGGGCAAAGGAATGAAGGAAACGAGCGGGAAAAAGTGCAATGAGAGACACCCGTATGCCACATTATGCTTGACATCCGGCGTGGATGCGATACAATGCGCTTGGGGCACAAACACCGGCCCCATCATCGAACATGGAACCCATCTACGAAGGCAAGGCCAAGCGACTGTATACCACGGAGGATCCCAACGTGCTGCGCATGGAGTACAAGGACTCCGCGACCGCGTTCAACGGCGTGAAGAAGGAGGACTTTGAAAACAAGGGCCGATTCAACAAGGCCATCACCCTGATCATCTACCGGATGCTGGAGGCCAAGGGGGTGAAGACCCATTTGGTGGAGGATGTGGACGACATCAACCTGCTGGTGAAGAAGGTGTCCATCATGCCGCTGGAGGTGATTGTGCGCAACGTGGCCGCCGGCTCCTTCTCCAAGCGCATGGGCGTGAAGGAGGGCACGCAGTTCAAGAAGCCGATCGTGGAGTTCTCCTACAAGGACGACGCTCTGGGCGACCCGTTCATCAACGATGACTACGCCCGCGAGATGGGTGCCGCGACCGAGGAGGAGGCCGCCTACATCAAGCGCATGGCCCTTCTCATCAACGACACCCTCAAGGAGTTCTTCCTGAAGGCCAACCTGCGCCTCATCGACTTCAAGATCGAGTTCGGCCGCTTGGCCACGGACCCGAGCGTAATCGTGCTGGCGGACGAGATTTCGCCGGACACCTGCCGCCTGTGGGATGTGGAGACCGGCAAGAAGATGGACAAGGACCGCTTCCGCCAGGGCTTGGGTGGCTTCATGGAGGCCTACGCCGATGTGCTGGCGCGCCTGCAGAAGTAACGGAAACGCAAGCTGCCACCGCCTGCGCGGCGCCGGGAGCGCGTGCTGACGGTGGCTTTTTTACATTTATGGCAACACTTACATTGGAAGTCTTCAGCCGCTTTCAGTCGGCTACGGATGCGAACAAGCTGCTGTACACCCCCATTGCAGACAAGCTGACGTATAACCACACGCGCCTGTACACGGTAGAGTGCGAGGGCGATGTGGAAGCGGCGCGGGACTACATGCGGCGCGTGCTGGTGGACCCCATCTCCCAGAAAGTGGAGGAGGGCGGAGCCCCGGCCCTGAGCGGCGAGCTCTTCTGCATTTCCTACGGCATCAAGAAAGGCGCGCTGGATTTGGAGAAGGAAGCCATCCTCACCAACTATCGCGGGCGCAGCGGCATGCCCTTCACCATCACCGGGCTGACGATTACGCAAAACATTTACGTGTTCGGCACGGGGGACAAAGCAGCACTTGCAGCCCGATTCTGCAACGATGTTTGCAACCCCGCCATCCACACTTGGAGCGTACGCTGAATCCAACGACGAACCGACATCTGATTTATGGCAACGTATAGAACGATACCCGTACGCGAGCTGAGCGAGGCCGAGCTGACGCAGCTGAGCCGCGACATGAAACTTTCCCTCTCTACGGAGGACATGCTGGTGGTGCAGCAGATTTTCCGCGAGATTGACCGCGAGCCCACGGATGTGGAGCTGGAGGTGATCGCGCAAACGTGGTCGGAGCACTGCAAGCACCGCATTTTCGCCGCCACGGTGCAGCACACCGTCAACGGGCAGACGGAGGAGATCAAGAGCATGTACAAGACCTTCATCCAGCGGCCCAGCAAGGAGATTATGGCTAAGAAGCCGGGCTTTGTGTTGAGCTGCTTCGTGGACAATGCGGGCTTCATCAAGCTGGATGACGAGCTCTCCGTTTGTTTGAAGGCCGAGACACACAACCACCCGAGCGCCATTGAGCCCTACGCCGGTGCCAATACGGGCTTGGGCGGTGTTATTCGCGACATCCTCGGTGCGGGTAAAGGCGCCAAGCCGATTGCGAACCTAGATGTATTCTGCTTCGGCGCGCCGGATACACCGCAGAGCATGGTAGAGGGGCACAATATCATTCACCCGCTCGGCATCATGCGCGGCGTGGTGCACGGCGTGCGCGACTACGGCAACCGCATGGGCATCCCGACCACGAGCGGTGCCATTCAGTTCGACCCCACTTATATCTACAACCCGCTTGTCTTCTGCGGCACGGCAGGTGTGATCCCGCAGAAGGACATTGCCAAGGAGATGAAGCCGGGGCTGGCCGTGGTCGTCATCGGTGGTCGCACGGGCAAGGACGGCCTGCACGGCGCCACCTTCTCCTCCGCCGCCATGGGCGAGGCCTCCGCCACGGAGGACCAGCAGGCGGTGCAGATCGGCAACCCCATCGAGGAAAAGAAGACCTTGGACGTGATTCTGGAGGCTCGCGAGCGCGGCCTCATCGAGTTCGTAACGGATTGCGGCGCGGGCGGTTTCTCCTCCGCAGCGGGCGAGATGCTTTCCGAGACCGGCGGCAACCTCTACTTGGAGCGCGCGCCGCTGAAGGAGACGAACATGCTCAGCTGGCAGATCTTCCTCTCCGAGTCCCAAGAGCGCATGGTGCTGGCCGTCAAGCCGGAGAACCTGGACGAGCTGCAGAAGCTCGCCGATACCTTCCAGACGGAGATGACCGTGCTCGGCGAGTCCAATGACACCGGTGTGCTCCGCGTGTGGCACAACGGCAATCTTGTTTGCGAGCTGGACAACAGCAAGCTGCACGATGCGCCTACCAAACACCTCACCTCCGTGTTCACCCCCGGGGAGGCCAAGACGGGTCTGCCGCTGGATGACAGTGACCTAGCCGGTGACCTGCGCGCGGTGTTCAGCGATTTCGCCGTTGTTTCCCGCGAACCCATCATCCGTGAGTATGACCACGAGGTGCAGGGCAACACGGTGCTCAAGCCGCTGGCCGGTGCCACGGCCGATGCCCCGCAGGATGCCTCGGTGATTGACATCGACGGCAGCGATAAGCTCATGTCCCTGGCGCTGGCCATTCTGCCGGAATGGGGCAAGACGGATCCCTTCGCCATGGGTACCGGCACGGTAGATGAAACCGTGCGCCAACTGGTGTTAGCGGGTACAAATCCGGACAAAATCGCCCTGCTTGATAACTTCTGCATGGGCAACCCGGAGTGCCCCACCGAGCTCGGTCGTATCGTGGAGTGCGCTAAGGGCATCCGCGAGGCTGCTCTGGCCTACGGGGCTCCGTACGTCTCCGGCAAGGATAGCTTCTACAACTACTTCGAGACCGAGGAGGGCCCGGTGAACATCCCCGTCACCTTCCTCTGCTCCGGCTTCGGTGTGGTGGAGTCCGCAGAGCATGTGCGCGGGTCGTCCCTGCGCCGCAGCAACAGCAGCATCTACATCGTGGGTCGCACGGAGGACGAGCTGGGCGGCAGCGTCTACGCCCGCATCAAGGGCATCTCCGGTGCCAAGGTGCCGCAGACGGATTGCGCGGCTAACTTCGCCGTCTACAAGCAGTACTACGAGAACGCGCTCACCAAGGGATTGGTGCTTTCCTCGCACGACCTCTCGGAGGGCGGTCTGGCCGTTGCAGCGGCAGAGATGGCCTTCTCCTGCAAGGGTGGCATCAGCTTGGATCTGGATGCCCTGCCCACGGCGGGCGGCTGGCGGAACAACGCCGTTCCCTGCTTTGCAGAGAGCACGGGCCGCTTCTTGGTGGAGGTTGACGATGACCTGGTGCACGAGTTCGAGGCCGCCATGCGGGGTACGCCCTGCGCGCGCATCGGTTCTGCTACGCAGGACGGCAAGCTGACCATCACGGCCAAGGGTGCCACGGTGCTTTCCGCCGATGTGGCGGACCTCAAGCACATCTGGAAGCACGGTCTCACTCCGTATTATTGATAACATTTACGACTCTTTATTTCTATGCCTCACGCATTACTACTGAAATATCCCGGGACGAACTGCGATGTGGAGACGGCGCGCGCGTTGAACGCCGTCGGCTTCTCCACACAGGTGCAGCCCATCGCCACGGCCACGCCCGCGCATGTTAAGAAGGCGCAGCTTGTCGTCTTCTCCGGCGGCTTCTCCTACGGCGACTACGTGATGAGCGGCCGATTGGCCCAGCTGGAGACGGAGCGCTTTCTGGGGGATGCCCTGATGACCCACCACGCGAACGGTGGTTTCCTGCTCGGCATTTGCAACGGCTTCCAGATCCTCACCAAGCTGGGCATTCTGCCCCGCGCATCGCTGATCTGGAACAAGTCGGAGCGCTTCGAGTGCATGTGGGACAAGCTCGTGAAGGTTAATCGCGATTGCCCCTTCACCCGCTACCTGCCGGATACCTTCGAGCTGCCGTCGGCACACGCCGAGGGGCGTTTGGTGACGGATCCGGGGGATGCACAGAAGTACATGGATAACGGCTGCGTGGCTCTGCAATATGCCGATAACCATAACGGCTCCGAGCTGCGCATCTCGGGTCTTCAGGATCCGACGGGCCGCGCAATGGGCCTCATGCCGCATCCGGAGCGCTTCCTGCGTCCGCAGCACCACTATGACCCCGATTGGGCAGGCGATGCCGATTGGGGCTGGGGCTACTACTTCTTCAAGGGCGCGTTCGATGCGCTGAAGTAACATTACCGCGCCCCGAGCTTTCCTTCCCATCCGTTCCGGCAGCGGGGAGGGGGCCCGGGGCGCCTTTTTGCTTATGGCTCTCGTCGGTCGCATCAGTAAGTTAGAGACCTTCGGCTTGGTGGATGGCCCGGGGGTGCGCTTCGTGGCCTTTGTGCAGGGCTGCATGATGCGCTGCCGCTATTGCCACAACCCGGAGACCTGGCCCTTGCAGGGCGGGACGGAGTGGGAACCGGCCGCCTTGTTGCAGCGTGCCTTGCGCTATCGCAACTATTGGAAGAATAACGGCGGCATCACCGTCAGCGGCGGCGAGCCTTTGCTGCAGGTGGAATTCATGGCGGAGTTCTTCCGACTGGCCAAGCAGGAGGGGGTACACACCGCGCTCGACACCTCCGGCCGTCCCTTCACCGAGGAGGAGCCCTTTTATTCCCACTTCTGCCGCCTCATGGAGCACACGGACCTCGTCCTGCTCGACCTCAAGCAGCTCGACCCCGCCGCTCACCACGCCCTCACCGGGCAACCGAACGACAGCATTCTGGCCATGGCCCGTTGGCTCTCCGACCACGGCATCCCCATGTGGATCCGCCGCGTCCTCGTCCCCGGTCTCACCGATGACCCGGACGAGCTTGCCTGCCTTCGGGACTTCATCGCCTCCCTCAACGGCGTGCAGCGCGTCGAAATCCTGCCCTACCACACCCTCGCCCTCGGCAAGTGGCAGCAGCTTGGCATCCCCTACCCTCTCCCCGACACCCCGCCCCCCACTCCCGAACAAATCTCCCGGGCTGAGGAAATTCTCGGCATCTCCTCCACCTCCCTTTCATAAGGCCCATCCGAGGCGTGTCTCAAAAAATCGGGAGATAGCTGTAGAAAATGCACGCGAGGGAACGTTCCTTATACGCGAAGGAGAAACCCCATGTCAGCAGGATGTGCGGGGGCACATTCCGACTTGACATGGGAGAAAATCCGTATAGAATCTCAAGACGTGAAAGCTATCTATAAATGGGGACTGGTCGTTGGTGTGGGAGCCGGCGGCGTATGGGCGTATATGGCCTACAATCGGGGTGAAGCTCCGGAGAGGAGTTTTACGACCGATGAGGTGATTTGCACGACCTTTTTGGATAAGGTACAGGCCACGGGAACGCTGGAGCCGCAGGAGCTGGTGGATGTGGGTGCGCAGGTGACGGGCGAGATTAAGGAGTTCGGCGTTGATGCGAACGGCAAGCGGGTGGATTACGGCAGCGAGGTGAAGGAGGGGCAGTTGCTGGCGCGCATCGATGACACGATCGTCGAGCTGGACATTCAGAAAGCCGAGGCCCAGGTAGCCCAGGCGAAGGCCGGAATCGCTCAGGCCAAGGCATCCATTTTGCAGGCTCAGGCTAACAAGAACAAAGCCGACCGCGATCTGAAGCGTGCGGAGAAACTCGGCGTGGGTGAGGCCCTCTCTCAGATGAGCTTCGACCAGTACAAGACGGAGGCGGAAACTTCTGCCGCCAATCTGGCTGCTGCCGAGGCCCAGCTGCAAACGGCGGAGGCCCAGTTGCAGAGCGCCGAGGCCTCTCAGAAGAGCCAATTGCGCAATCGCGACTACACGCATATCAAGTCTCCCGTGGATGGCACCATCGTGGTGCGGCAGGTCAATGTGGGCCAAACCGTAGTGAGCAGCATGAACGCCACCACTCTCTTCCTGGTGGCGCGCGACCTGACGAAGATGCAGATCTGGGCCAGCGTCAACGAGGCGGACATCGCCAAGATCAGACCCGGACAGGAGGTGCGCTACACGGTGGATGCCCTGCCGAACGAGGAGTTCACCGGCAAGGTGAACAAGATCCGCCCGAATGCTACCATGACCTCCAACGTGGTGACCTATGTGGTGGAGGTCGATATTGATAACCCGGACCGCAGGTTGTTGCCCTACATGAGTGCCAACGCCAACTTTGTGGTGCAGGAGCAAAAGGACGTACTCATGGTCACGGAGGCCGCCTTCACCTTCACCCCGGAGCAGGATATGATCGCCCCGGAATACCGCGACAAGGCGGCGCACAAGCGCCCCGGCCCGCCCAAGGAGGGCACCGAACTTCCCGAGCCCCCGCAGGGCGAGCCGGCCGTCATCTGGCGCTTGGTGGATGACAAACACGTGGCCCCCGTGCGTGTCCTCAAGGGCAGCGGCGACGGAGCGCGCAGCATCATCACCCCCGCCCCCGGTGAAACCGGGTTGACCGCAGGCACCCGTATTGTCACCGGTATCAACGTGGTGCAGGCAGCCGCAGGCGGGACAAAGTCCGCCTCCTCCGGCAACCCCTTCATGCCCAAGCGCCCGCAGCGCGCCCAACGCGGCACCGGCGGAGCCCCCGCCAAACCCGGGCAAAGCCAGAAGAACAGCCACCCCGGTCCGCCCATGTAACCCCCTACCCTCCCGACACAACCGTGATTGAGCTTCGCAACATCACCAAGGTGTACCACTTGGGCGAAATCGACCTCCCCGTGCTCAAAGGCATTTCCCTGCGCATCGAGGACGGCGAGTTCGTGTCGCTGACGGGGGCCTCCGGCTCCGGCAAATCCACACTGATGAACCTGCTGGGGTGCCTGGACCACCCCTCCGGCGGCGACTACTTCATCGACGGCAAAAACGTGGCGCGCCTGAATGCCAATGAGCGCGCCCTTCTCCGCAACCATCGCATCGGGTTCGTCTTCCAGAACTTCAACCTGCTCCCCCGCACCTCCGCGCTGGAGAACGTGATGATGCCCGCCTACTACCACCACCCCGTGCTGCCCACCCGCGTCATCCGCGAGCGTGCGCTGGAGCTCATCCGTTTGGTGGGGCTGGAGGAGCGCATGCACCACACCCCGGCCCAGCTTTCCGGTGGTCAGCAGCAGCGCGTAGCTATCGCCCGTTCGCTCATCAACAACCCGGGTATTCTGTTGGCAGACGAACCTACCGGCAACTTGGATTCCACCACCTCGGTGGAGGTTATGCACATGTTCCGCGACCTGAACCGCCAAAAGGGCATCACGGTCATCATCGTTACCCACGACCCCAAGACGGCAGCCTTCACGGACCGCGCCATCAACATGGTGGACGGGCTCATCTCCGAAGGCGTCTCGGATGAACTCTCCGCCACCCTCAGCAAATGAAACCGGGCATCCTTCTCATCACCTGCATTCGCGGGCTCATTCGCAACCCCATGCGCGCCTTCCTCACGGTGCTCGGCATTGTCATCGGCATTGCCGCCGTGGTAGCCATCATGGAGATCGGTGACGGCTCCAGCAAACAAATTGCCAGCCAGTTATCAACCTTGGGCGCGGATACCATCACCATACGCGGTGCCTCTGTCTCCACCGGCGGTGTAAACACCGGCATGGGCGGACGAGCCTCATTGTATGCTACCGACGCCACGGCCATCATGAAACACTGCGGCGGATTAGTCGTATCGGCTTCTCCCGTTGTGCGCGCCTCCGGTCAGGTGATTGTAGGCAACAAAAACTGGAGCCCCAATTCCATCATGGGCGGCAACGAGCACTATCTCGACATCGAGGGCTGGAAGGTGAAACACGGCTCCGCGTTCACCCGCAAGCAGGTGGAGGACTCCGCGCGCGTCTGTCTCATCGGCAACACTATCGCCCGCGAGCTCTACCCCAATACTGACCCCATCGGGCGCGACATCCGCATCAAGGACGTCGTCTTCACCGTTATCGGCGTGTTAGCAGAAAAAGGAACGGACATGATGGGCAATGATAAAGACGACTGCATCCTCATCCCCTGGAGCAGCATCCGCACCCGCCTCATGGGTGCCTCCGGCACAGCCTCACTCAGCAAAGGCGGCGCCTCGAACAGCACGAACAAGGCCAGTTCCACGGATACCTTCACCTCCTCCGGGGTGGACCTGTACCCCGGCTGCGATGTGCAACCCTACACCAACGCACCGCACCCGATGCGCACCCGCACGGTGGATTCCCTGACGGTGAAAATCAAGGACCAGACCGTTGCGAACAAGGCTATCGCAGAAATGACAACCGTTCTTCGCCGCGAACACGGACTGGCTCCCGGCATTCTCGATGACTTCGACATCCGCAACAGGCAGGAAATGATCGACATGATGACCTCCACGGCGGACACCATGAAGAAACTGCTGGTGGTGGTGGCACTCATCTCGCTGGTGGTGGGTGGCGTGGGTATCATGAATATCATGATGGTATCCGTCACGGAACGCACACGCGAAATCGGCCTGCGCATGGCGGTCGGCGCACGTCCGCGGGACATCATGTTCCAATTTCTTACGGAGGCCGTGTTGCTCTGCCTCACCGGCGGCGTACTCGGCATCGGCCTGGGACGCTTGGCTTCTGTTATCGTAGCCGCGCAATCCGGCTGGCCCGTGGCCTCCTCTCCCTCGGCCATGGCCCTTTCCGTTGCCGTCGCCGGCACCATCGGTGTCATCTTCGGCTGGTACCCCGCCTGGAAAGCCTCTAAACTGGACCCCATCGACGCACTGCATCACGAGTAAACTCCCTTTTTAATAGAAAACAAAAGATTCCTCATGAAACGCCTTGTTATGTTAGCCGGCATTCCGGCACTCTTCCTCAGCAGTTGCCTTTTCGGCCTGAACTACGGAGGTCCCGGCAATTCAGATCTGCCCTCTACTTGGCAGAATGCCCTTCCCCCCGCCAGTGCAGAGCATGACCTCTCTGCATGGTGGGGTGCCTTCGGTGACAATCAGCTGAACAACCTACTGAGCCAGGCATTCGCCGCCAACCCCGACATGATTAACGCCGCTCTGGCCATTGACAAGGCAGAATCGCAGCTACGCGAGCAGAAGGCTGACCTCTTCCCCAGACTGGGTATCAACATCGGCGGCGCCAACAGCGGAAACTTCAACACCTCGACCTCGCACGGCAAATGGAACGGCGGGCTCTCCGCCTCCTGGACGCCCGATATTTGGGGCGGCACGCGGCGGCGGGTTGAGGCGGCCTTCGCCTCCCTGGGCTCCTCGGTAGCGGCCGAGGGTGCCACACGCACGGCCTTGGCCTCCGGAATCGCCACCACCTACTTTGAGTGGATTTCTGCGCAGGAGAGCCTTCGCTTGGCCTTGGAGCAGCTTGAGTATCAGGAGCGCACCTACCGCATCACCAAGGAGCGCAAGGAAAACGGCTTCGAGTCCGGGCTGGACCTCGCTCAGGCGGAAAGCGTCATCGCCTCCACTCGCGCACAGCTACCCGCTTACCGTGCTACCATCCGCACCTGCGAAGCGACCTTGGCCATCTACCTCGGTACCACGCCGGATCAGGTGCACCTCAGCATGCCGAGTGCGTCCGTCTACAACAAAATACCCCGAGTCCCCACCGGGCTGCCCTCCGATCTCCTCCGGCGGCGTCCGGATATCATCAAGACCGAGCGTGATCTGCATGCCGCCACCGCGCAGGTGGGCGCGAGCGTCGCCGATCTCTTCCCGCGCATCTCGCTTACCGGCAGCACCTCGGCCAGCGCGGGAACAGACTTCGCCCACTTCTTCCGCAACGCCGCCTGGAGCTTGGGGGGGAGCGCAAGCCAAACCCTGCTCAACCGAGTTTCACTTAACGAAGCCGTCCGTCGGGCGGATATCGCACGCCTCACCCAATACCAGACCTACCGCAAATCCGTCCTTGCAGCCTTCGCCGAGGTGGAGAAATGCCTCATTACCTACGCGAAACTCATGAACCAGACTCCGGAGCTGGAGAAAGTCAACGATGCCAACAAACGGGCCGCCGACCTCTCCCTCCAACTCTACAACGCCGGGCACACGGACTTCCTCAACGTCGCCTCCGCCGAACGCGCTTGGCTCAGCAGTGAGCTCAACCTCATCACCACCCGCCAACAAATCCGCATGGAGCTGGCCAAACTCTGCACCGCACTCGGCGGCGGCTGGGACTCCACTCGCATCACCACCAAACACTGAAGCACCCCCAACCGCCCGGCAGACGGGCGGTTGGTGCGGGTGGATATCAGACATCCATCGCGTCGCGGGAGTCGAGGAGACCGGATTTCTCCAGATAGTAATCGTAACCTCCGGCGTAGGGGGTGACGGTGCCTTGGTTGATGTGGAGAGTTTTCTCCGCGAGGGAGCGGATGAAGTGAACATCGTGGGAGATGAAGACAAGGGTACCCTCGTAGTTCTTGAGGGCTTGGGAGAGAGCCTCCACACTCATGAGATCCAAGTGAGTTGTCGGCTCATCCATGAGGAGGAGATTAGGCGGATTCACCAAGAACTTCACAAGACTGAGGCGCGATTTTTCACCACCGGATAGCACCTCGACACGCTTCTCCACATCCTGGCGGCGGAAGAGGAAGGAGCCGAGAACAGCGCGGGCTTCCTCCTCGCGCAGCTCGTGGTTCGCCTCCATAATCTCCTCCAAGACCGTGAAATTGGGCGTCAGGTTTTCCGCACGCATTTGGGAGAAATAACCGATACGCGTTGTCGTACCGACCTCACGCGTCCCCTCATCAATGGGAATCACCCCCGCGAGAATTTTGAGCAGGGTTGATTTACCCGCGCCGTTCGGCCCCACGAGCACAACGCGCTGTCCACGCTCGATGAGCAGATCTAGGTTTTTGTAGATACGCTTATCACCATAACTCTGCCCCACCTTGTGCAGCTCGATGACACGCTGCATGCTGCGCGGCGGTTGCGGGAAGATAAACTTGAAGACCTTGCGGGACTGCTTCGGTTTCTCGATGATATTCATCTTCTCCAGCTGCTTTACACGGCTCTGCACCTGGGCTGCCTTGGATGCCACGGAACGGAAGCGGTCAATGAAGGCCTCGATGTGAGCTATTTCGCGCTGCTGATTGCGCCAAGCGGCCAGCAGCTGGTGGTAGCGCTCCTCCTTCAGCTCCAAGAAGCGGGTGTAATTCCCTGTATAGCGCACCAGTGCGGCATTCTCGATGTCATATACCGTCTCCACCAACTCATCCATGAAATCGCGGTCGTGCGAAATCATGAAAATCGCTCCCGGATAATTCTTCAGATAGCGTTGGAACCACAGCAGGCTCATCAAATCCAAGTGGTTCGTCGGCTCGTCCAGCATCAGCAAATCCGGCTCCGCCACCAACAACTGCGCCAAGTGCGCGCGCATCACCCAGCCGCCGCTCATCTCACGCGCAGGGCGGTTAAAATCCGTATCCTTGAACGCCAGCCCCTTGAGAATACGCTTGGCCTTAGGCTCCAGCTGATAACCATCGTGCGCGATAAAGGTATCCATAGCATGCGCGTAGGCATCGCTGGAGTTATCATGCTTGGCCTCGCACTCGCGCAGGGTGCGCACAGCCTCAGCCATCTCGGGCGTGGTGCTCATGGCAATCTCAAGCACCGTACGATCCGTCGGATTGCCCGCCTCCTGCGGCAGGTAGCCCACCACGGCATAATCATCCATGACGATCTCGCCCTCATCCGGCGTATCCTCCCCGAGGATCATGCGAAAGAGCGTCGACTTACCGGCCCCATTCGGCCCGACCAGCGCAATGCGCTCTCCCCAGTTCACCACAAGCTCCGTCTCGGCAAACAGCGTACGCCCGGCGTGGGCTTTCGTTAATTTCTTGATGGTCAGCATGTCCCCTGCATGATACACCCTCCGCGCAGCAAATGCAAGCCAAAAGTAGACTGCCAAGAGCCGCTCAAATCGGACAAGGCCCGCCGCAGTGATGTGCGGCAGGCCCTGTGAAACAGACTTGTGTCTGAGTATCAGAAGTTCACGCGGTAGCCGACCGAGCCGTTTACACCCACCTCGTCAGCATTGAAGTCGGCGTTCACATCGAAGAAGATGGAGCCTGCATCCTGCGAGAGAGGAATGGTGAGGGTGGCTCCGAGTTCTGCACCGACCACGCCCTTCTCGTTGCTGCGAATACCGACAGAGGAATTCGGCAGGGCCGCGAGGGCGGTGTTCAGCTTGTTGTAGCGGTCCCCGAAGTCCAGTTTGAGCAGGGCGCGGGCCTCGAAGATGGAGGCGCGGTTGTACTCGTTTTCACCCACGATGCTCTGGAGTCGACCACCGAGGCCGA
>JALFWB010000006.1 GCA_022787425.1 Akkermansia sp. | reverse complement strand
GTGTGGTAAATGGATAAAATACTATAACGAGGAGCGTCCGCATCAGGAGCTTGGGAACCTATCTCCCGATGAATGGCTTGCGGAGCAACTTAAATCACCATTCATCGGGGAGGGAGCGGTGAGAGAGGAGCGGGCAGAGGCGCCTCCCTCTCCGAGAGCCCCCTCGCTCCGCTCGGAGCCTCTCGGAGAGGGAGGCCGAAAAAAAAGGCTTGACACAGACGATAGAAAATGCAACAATATATTCAGCCCCGTTAGTCTGACCAAGAAAAGCCTACTTGGTGTCGAGAAGGGGGGGGTACCACCTTAAATCTCAATTGCAATAGCTGCAGAGGAACACAATAAACAACATCTAAACATAACATAATTTTCTCCACCCATAGATTCGGAATTACCTCGATAGAACAAGTTAAAGAAATATACAAACCAATATATCATTTAATATTATGATAAGATTTTATTATTCATCCACAATTCAGGATTTTCTGCATCTGGATAGTAATGCTATTCTTGGACATATTACCCAGAATTCGCAGTATCATCAGCGAGAGCTTCTTCCGACCCAAATTGGGGCATGGGAGGAAGAAATTGCGATCATGAAGGAACAATTGGGGATGGTTGACCGGGGTGGAAGGGTTATTTTTGAGTACTTGATTCCTAGGATTAAAAGGAGAGTGGATGTCGTCTTATTATATGGCAATATCATTTTCTTATTGGAGTTCAAGTGTGGAGAAAGCGAATATCTACAGAAAACAGACGATCAGGTTTGCGATTACGCTCTTGATCTGAGAAATTTCCAGCGCTGTAGTCACGATAAATTAATTGTACCTATCCAGGTTGCTACTAATGCAGGGATTTCTAACAGCATATGGAGGTTATTCGACAGGATATATGATCCACTGAAATGCAACCGCAATAATATCAAACAAGTCATGGATAAGGTAATTGTATTGCATCCAGAGGAGAAACCCTTCGACTATGAAGAATGGCAGAGTGCCCCCTACCACCCCACACCGACTATTGTTGAAGCCGCACAGGAGCTGTACCGTAACCACACCGTTGAGGATATTACGCGCAATGATGCCGGTGCGACTAACCTCTCTATTACGATGGATATTATCCAAGAGATAATAGAGGACAGCAAAAAAGAGAAGAAGAAAGCAATCTGTTTTGTGACAGGCGTTCCTGGTGCAGGCAAAACGCTCGTAGGACTCGATACAGCCATTCGATGCTCGGACGCTAGGACGGGAGAACATGCTGTGTATCTCTCGGGCAATAAACCACTTGTAGAGGTACTCCAGGGTGCTCTTGCTGAAGATATGGCAGAACACAAAGGCATCAAGAAGACAGAGGCTAGGCGTAGAGCAGAGGCGTTTATTCAACTTATCCATAAATACAGAGATGAATTTGTAGGCAATCATGATGTTCCCCCTGAACGCATTGCCATTTTCGATGAGGCACAGAGAGCATGGACACAGGAACAAATTGCCTCCTTCATGAAGAAGAAGAAGAATGTTGATCATTTCCGATACAGCGAAGCGGAATTTCTTATCAGTACGCTCGATCGCCACACGGATTGGGCTGTCATCATATGCCTCATCGGTAATGGACAAGAGATCAACAAAGGGGAGGCTGGTCTATCCGAATGGTTCCAAGCACTGAATCGTTCTTTCTCTAACTGGACGGTCTATATTTCCCCTCAGATTATGAGCACCGATTACGAGCGGACACAGTTAAATATACAACATAGTGATGGACTTCACCTAAAGACTTCACTTAGAGCCTTTCGCGGACCCTCTCTATCTGCATTTGTTCAAGCTCTTCTGGATAATAAAAAGGAAGAGGCAAAAAAACTGTTTACAAACGTATGCAAAGAGTATCCTATCGTTATAACTAGAAACCTCAAAACCGCGAAAGAGTGGCTTTTGCAACACAGTAGAGGCTCTACGCGATGTGGCATGTTAGCCAGCAGCGGGGGCAAGAGACTAAAGGCCGAGGGCATCAACGTCAATATAAATCTTGATGTTCAGAGCTGGTTTCTCAAGGGCAAAGGTGATGTTCGTTCTAGTAATGCCTTGGAGGATGTCGCAACTGAGTTTGATATCCAGGGTCTGGAAATTGACTACGCACTCGTGGCGTGGGATCTTGACTTCTATTACAAGGGCAATGGGTGGCACTGTCGCAATTTTTCCGGCAACAAATGGAAACGAATTGCAACCGAGCTTAACCGCGATTACAAAAAGAACGCATATAGGGTGCTTCTGACAAGAGCTCGCCAAGGCATGGTTATATTTATTCCATGCGGTAGTGATACAGATTCAACGCGTCCTGTTGCTCTCTATGATGAGATATGGAATTATCTCCGCTCGGTGGGAATACAGGAACTATAGCCCTCGCCTGTTAGCGAGTCATGAAGAGTGCTCCCTAACGTCTTGTGGAGGACGGCTAAGGCTCCGTCAGGATGGGTGCCGTCTCATCCCATGGTGGTGGTGGATACCGCACTCCATTCAGCCTCGTGAGGGAGGGCGGAGTATTCTGCTCGGGGGGGAATTCAAAACGGCACTGCTCCGTTGGTAGGGAGCAATGCCGTGAAAAGAACAGCGACGCTTTTGCGGACGCGGCCCAAGCGCGCAGCTTAGGACTTGTAACGCAAACGCTTCTTGTGGCGGTTCTGGCGCATGCGCTTGCTGCGCTTGTGCTTGTTGATTTTAGCCTTACGTCTCTTCTTAAGCGATCCCATAATGTTTTATGATGTCGTTTGTTGTTCTCTGTCGAGGAGAATTGTTCGCCGGATAAAATGGCGGTGGAATATGAAACTATATTTTTCTCACAAAGTCAAGCCAAAACCCGGATTTAGGACAGATTTTCTTCCGACAAAGCAAGTACGTATAGTCTCAATGACTCCATTTGCGGGGGAAATGTAGCCACCATGGGCACGCAGCCAAGCCAAAACATCCGGGTGAGCGGAGGCGGGGGCAGCGCAAAAAGCCCCGGGGAAACTGCGGAAGGCGTCTAGGTCATTATGCGCATCGCCCATCAGCAGGAGGCGCTGCGGCGGAAGTCCCCAAGCGCGGGTGACGTATGCCAAGGCGGTTCCCTTGTGGAAGCGAGCATCGCAGAAGCGCAGGTAACGCCCGGCGCGCTGCACGGCAACTCCGGGGAAACGGGCGGCCAGGGCCTCCGGCAGCGGGGCCAGCACCTCCATTGCAGCGGCGTCCTCGGCCTCGATAGAAAGCGGATCCGTTGCAGCAAATTGCCATGACAGAGAGGGGAAACGGGCGTGCAGCAGGTCAGCCATCTCCGCCATGGGTTGCCGAAGGTGCTCCCGCAGGTGCAGATTGGCCGAGCGGCACTCAGCGTTGTGTTCCTCGGCGGGAAGCAAGCGGCCGGTCTCATCCGCCACATAGGTGTAACGCTCACAGGTGCAGATGAAATCCGGCAGGAATGGCGCGCGGGGCGCATAGTCAGACAGCAGGTAAGGCAGGCTTCTGCCGGTGTTGATTCCCCAGCGGACACCCTGCGGCCGCAGATCACGCATCAGGTCAAAGAAAGCGGGGTCTATGCCCGGCTCACCGATGCCACGCAGCGTCCCATCATAGTCCAGCGAAATGAGCCAACGGCAGGGACCGCACCACGGCAGAGCCGGTCCCGGCACAGGGTACCCCTCCTCAACGGCTTCCATGGCCGGACCCGGTCTTACCGCGATCGGTAGAAGTGGGTTTAGACTCCTTTGACTTAGAAGAACCGGAGGAAGTCGGCTTGGACTCCTTAGGCTTAGCGGAACCGCCGGTGGGCTTCTCCGCCGTGCCCACCACCGGGGGCGGGATGTCCGCCGTATTCTCCCGAGCGGGCTCCGGAGCAGCAGGAGCGGCCTTCTTAGGCTCAGCGGGCTTGGCGGCAGCATTTCCCTTGGGCGCAGCCGCATCATTTCCCACAGCAGGCGGACGAACACCGGCAGCCAGCTGCTCATTGATACCCTTGACCATATCCACCGACTTACTGCTGTCCAAGCAGCCGCTGGGCATCTTCTCCGAGCTCTTGCGCATGTGCACCTCCACACGGCGGTTCAGGCTCTGTTCCTCCTTGCTGCCCTTAGTGCTAACGAGCGGGAACTTGCTACCGCTGCCGCGCAGATACACATGCTTAACAGGCACGTGATTTTTCTTGAGCCACTCACGAACGGCAGCCGCACGCTGCAGGGAGAGCAGAGCGTTATACTCCTCCCCGCCGATGCCGTCCGTATGCCCCTCGATCACGAAATTCGTGTTAGGGTTCTTCTGAATGAGGGCAGCAAGCTGCAGCAGGGACACACGAGCCGAGTTACGTAGACAGCAGCGGTTGAATTCAAAGAGCACGTCCGTACCCAAACGCGCCACACCTGAGGACGCGCCGAGGTTCTCCATTCCGATTAGCTCAGAGAGACTACGGGTATCCGCCGGCAGCTCCCCATTGCCCTTCTTGGCCTCATTGAGCAAATCCGCATCACGCCGATCCTCGGTTTCCTGGGCAGCCTCCATAGCCGGGTCAGCATTCACCACCACGGCATTCGCATTCACCGGTGTAGGATCCGCCACACGGATGGACTCCACCGGCACAGCCTCCACGGGGATAGCATCCGCAGCCAAGGCAGCAGGCAGAATATCCGGAGCCTGCACATTCGTGTCCTCCTTCACAATGGGCGTCGGCATGGGCAGACTCGTCTGACCGGGGGCCATGGTAAGCTCCTCAATCTGCATATCGATGATATCGATTTCCTCAGGTTCATCCTGAGGCTTCCCCTCCTCAACCTCAGGGATCTCCGGCGGCGGATCCGTTTCCGTCTCGGCCTCCTCTATATCACGGTCATCCTTGTGGCGCACGAACACACGCGTGGTATCCTCATCCTTGACCTGACGCTCAATGGGGTCACCGAACTCCCAGCGCAGGATCTCCGGAAAAAACAGATACACCACCACATGTAACAAGCATGCCGCCACGGCAGCTCCCGTCACCAGCGGCACGGCATCGCGGCGTTGGGTCAGGGTAAACCCGGTGCGGCGGCGGTTACCGGCTCGACGCACGTTCGAGCCAAGGATGGGAAAATCGTCATTTATTGTTTCTTGCTTATTCATCACCGGTTTCGGTTTGTAAATTCGGTCGTTCGGGCTCATTGAGCGGGCGGGAGTTCCAAGCGGGCACCATCACATCATCCAGCCAATGAATGATGGCAAGCATGGTGCTCTCCTCATCGCGCTCCAAATGCACGGATACGGTTCGAGTGCGCGCCTTATCACCATGACCGGCTAGGTATTCCACCTCGCGCTGCTCCGCCCCCGGCCGGTCACCGGGGCCACGCAGGGTCCACACATCGCGCACATCACCGGGAAGCTGGCGGTAAATATCAACGGCATCATGCAGATTACTGACAGGCGAGTTACGCACCAAATTCACCACCAGCACCGGCACATCCCGGCTCAGACGTGATGCACTCTCAACGGGAGCTACATCAAAGCACTCAAAGCCCACACTACTGTTAATTTTCAGATCCATCAGGGCCAGCGTCAGAGATTTCAGCGGAGCATCGGGCAATGTGCGCTCCACGGAGAGGCGCAGGGATGCCATGGAATCGATACTCACTAACCCGCGGATGCGCGGCTCCCGCGCGGCCGCCTGCAGCAACAAACCGGCACCATACCCCTGCCCCACACCGACCACATACTTACCCGGCGTCACCCCGAGGGCATCCAGCAGACGAGGCACATCCGCGCACTCCTTCAGCCCATGCGTGCAACTTGTCCGCCTGTCCCCCACCCCGCGCGGGTCCCACAGAACGCAGGTCAAGCCCGCTGCCGTCAGGGATTCCGCGAGCGGCAGTGCAGAAAGCACACCATGATCCCAGTTGACACACACTAACACATACTCGATCACCCCCAAATTCTCTGCGGGGTGTCGGTTGAGATCAAAGGTAACGGCACTCTGGCGAGGCGATTCCTCCCCCTCCTTCGTCACCACCACAGCCTGCACGTCCCCGCCGTCCCAGCCTTGAAAAACAAAGGGTTCCAACCGCAGCCCCAGCTTCTTCTGCGGCAAATTGGCATAGCCTGCGTACTCCTGGTTCACCGGCATCAGCACCGGCTGCACCAAGTCATTGATGTAGAAATACATGTGCACAGCTCCATACACCACCCCAAGCAAGATGGTGATGAATAAAACCTTTCGCCATGTCAAACCTCTCATCGCAGCGCGGCTATCTTACCACACCCCCTCCCCCTCGGCAATCCTAATTTGAGGCATACAACACACCACACCGCGAGCAACTTACCGTAATACAAGGAGGAAATGCCCCCGACACCTGATTTTGGGAGGCAAAATTGCACCGGTTGGGTATTTTTTGCTTGCAAACAGCGGCCAGCTATGGTAAAAGGGGGCGTCTATGAAAAAACTTGCATTCACGGCATTATTTGCCTGCGCAGGGGTTGCAACCGCTGCGCCCTATGTGCTGCCGGCTCCCCAACCGGGGGCACTGACGGAGTACGATTGCCATCCGGTCTATTCGCTGGAGGGTATCATGTCCTTCAACAGCAAGAACATGCCGGACACGTATGGCGTGCGCGCTGCGTTCAGCCTGTACTCCTCCGGCTCCGGCTCCGTGCTGCACCAGTTCGGCATCAACGCTGCTCCGCAGTGGGGGTCCGAGACGAAGGACGATTCGCACTACAGCGTGTTCACCCTGCCGGTGACGGCCTCGTATGACCTGAACATCGGCCTGACGGATGACCTGTACCTGGACTTCGGTGCCAAGGCCGGTTATGCGTGGACGGACGTTGATATTCGCGACGACGGCAGCGAGAGCGTCGGCGGCTTCACCTACTCGGTGGGAGTGGGGCTCAAATACAAGTTCAGCGACACCGTATGGGGCAAGGTGGGCTATGAATTGGGCCGCACCTACTACTCCAAGTCCGGGGTCAAGGAGAACGTGACCTCCCACATGATTGTGGTAGGCATCGGTTGTACCTTCTGATACAGCTGCGGCACAGTCCGCAGAGATGCAGAACCCGCATACCCGATAACACCGGGAATGCGGGTTCTTTTGTATGTCGGCAGCGGGTGGAATCAAAGCCCGAGTTCCGCGCGGAAGTAGGCAATGGTGCGGCGCAGGCCCTCCCGCAGCGGGATGGTGGGGGCCCATCCGAGCTCACGCCCCGCGAGGCTGATATCCGGACGGCGCTGGGTGGGGTCGTCCGCCGGCAGAGGACGGTACACCAAGCGGGAGGGGCTGTCGATCTGCTCCAGCACCAGCTCGGCCAGGCGGCGAATAGTGAACTCCCCGGGGTTACCGAGGTTGACGGGGCCGGTGAAACCGTGCTCGTTATTCATCATGCGCAACATCCCCTCCAGCAGGTCGTCAATGTACTGGAAGGAACGCGTCTGCGAGCCGTCACCGTACAGGGTGATATCCTCCCCGCGCAGAGCCTGACAAATGAAATTGGAGACCACGCGCCCATCCTGCGGGTTCATGAGCGGCCCATAGGTATTGAAAATGCGGATCACGCGAATATCCACGCCCTCGTGGCGGTGATAGTCAAACATGAGACTCTCTGCGCAACGCTTACCCTCATCGTAGCAGGCACGGATACCGATGGGATTCACGTTACCCCGATAAGTCTCCCGCTGGGGATGCTCGAGCGGCTCGCCGTACACCTCAGACGTAGAGGCTTGAAGGATGCGCGCACCGGTACGCCTGGCCAACTCCAGCATGTTCAGGATACCGAGCACGCAGGTTTTCGTGGTGAAAACGGAACGCTTGCCTTGGTAAAAGGGCGGCGAGGCCGGGCAGGCCAAGTTGTAGATTTGGTCCGGCTTCTCCGGGCAATCCCAAGGCTCCGCCACATCCTGCTCCACCAAGCAAAAGCGGGAATTATCCAAAAGCGGGGCCACATTTTTCACGGAACCCGTGTAATTATTATCCAAGCAAATGACACGATTTCCCTCCGCCACCAAGCGACGGCACAGATTGGCACCCACAAACCCGGTACCGCCGGTAACAAGAACAGTCTTCATAACTTCTGCTTGCCTGTATAGCGCACCCCGCGCCGATTGTCAAGGGAAAAGTAAAGCACGCGCGACACAATTCGGGCTTGCATGTAGGGAAATACTGTGGTAGAATGCCCGCCCCATGCTTGCAGACATCATTTCGGCGTTTCAGGAGATAGAAAGCATGCCTGCCTTTCTGAAGGCGAGCGGCATGATCATCCTCGGTTTGATATTGATAGAGGGACTCCTCTCCGTCGACAATGCGCTGGGCATAGCGGCCATGGCAGCCAAACTGCCGAAACACCAACAGAAAGCGGCCCTGCGCTGGGGGCTTGTGGGGGCCTACACCTTCCGGGGTATAGCACTGGCCTTGGTAGCATGGTTGATGCACAATGAATGGGTCAAGTGGTTCGGGGCGATTTATTTGATCTATCTGGCCTGTACCCACCTACAGCTGCACCCAACGGAGGAAAAACACAGTAGCCACCCTGCGGCGGTAGGGGCGCGTTCCTTCTTGGCAACGGTCATGAGCATCGAGCTGATGGACCTTTCCCTCTCCTTGGATAACGTGGTGGCTGCGGTAGGCATGGTCAACAATGTTCGCGAAATACCGGAAGGACTGCATCTGGCGGTGGTATGCTTGGGCGTGTTCATCGGCATAGCAGCGCTGCGAATCGTAGCGGGCTGGTGCATCGGGGTGATCGAGAAGCACCCCATCCTCGGTTACACGGCCTTTCTTTTGGTAGGTTTTGTAGGCTTGGCTCTGTGCACGGAAATGGGCTTGGCGGAGGCAGGGGTGAGCTGGCACATGGGCATTGACCTCAAGTTCGGCTGCATCACGGGTATCGTAGTACTCAGCCTGCTGTACGAGCATTTTACGGGGCTGCGGACGGTGCTGCACCCGGCGGTGTACCTCTTCCGCATAGCATGCACAGCCTTTGCCTGGGTGGTGGGTCTGCCCTTCCGCCCGCTGAAGGCGCTGCTGCACCACCGGGGGTGATGAGCAGCACCCGATGAGGTATACACCGGAGCGGCCCTACCTCGATGGCTCCTCCGAGCGAGGCGGCGGCAGGTTTTGCAGTAGATCCGCCAGCAGAGGAAGCTCCCCGCCCGGCGAAGAGTCGGACTCCTGCTGAAGCGCAGCCAGCTTGGTATCCTCAATCATAGCCTTGAATTTCTCGGCAGGCGAAAACTCGCCACAGCTATCACGGAAAACAGCTGCCAACCAGTCTCGTTTTTCATCAATGGTCAGGTGTCGCGGATTCTTCATAAGCAGGGAGGATGCAGAAGGCAGAAGGCAAACAGACGGCGCAGGTAGCGGTGCGCCATGGGCTGCAACATGTAGACCGGCGGTTCAAAACGCAGATACCCCTGTCTCACCAAGTGGCGGAGCACCACCAAGCAATTACCGCCGTTCATCCCGGTGCGGTTCCGCACGGCGGCACGCGTGTCTTCTCCCGACGCCACACATAACAAAACGGCAAACGACACGGGCGACAGTGAGCTCCGTATCCATTCCACCGTCAGACGGCTCGCGAAATCGACCGCCTTCACCGGCAGCTTCTTTTCCCGGCATAACATGGCAACTCGGAAAGACTGATTACTGTTCATCCCAATCGTCATCCCTCTCGCGCCACGCACTGTGGGAGCGGAAAAGGGCCAGCGGATGCGTATCTGCCGAATGCGATTGCAGCGCGTTGGTATGGGCGGCATGCGGCAGGGCCAGGCGGTGGTACTCCTCCGTCAGCGCCTTCCGCGCCGTCGTACTCGAGGTCAGGGGAATGCAGAGGCGAGCGGCCATCAGAGTAGCCAAGGCCTCCACGAAGGGAGGATCCCAGACGCTTGTATCCTCCTCATCCGCGATATAGCGCACACGAATGACAGACGATGGGCAATAAATTCAGCGACCGCGCAGGGCCCAGCAAGAGCTGTTAACCTCCAGCACGCGCAAGCAATCGACCGGCAGGGGGTGCCCCACGGAATGCAAGCCATCGGCCTCCTCCCCGGCAGAGAGACGGCACGAACGCACGGCGAAACTCCAGCGGTGGGCACAGAGCACCTCCCGGCGGGTGGGGTGGTAGTGCAGGTGGCAAAGTCGGGCAGCCAAGCTGCCGTTGGGGTCAATGCCTGCGATGGGTGGTTCCCCCAGCTTGCTGAGAGCCAGATTGCATACATCGAGGGCGGTAACAGGTCGTGATTGTGGTTCGGAACTCATATACTGCAACACTACCGCAGCACGAATGACCAACGCAAGAGAAATTAAAGCTGCGGACACGGATGTCTGCTTCCGCAGCTTCTTTTTCTCTTGCCATGGGAAGCGGATCCGCTTTATCCTACCCGGCATGAAGAACGACGCACGAAGCTACGCCGAGCAGTACTATGCCGGCTCCGACCGCAGTCAAGAGGCCGATCTGGCCGCCTTGGCGCACAACCCATACGGGGTGGCCCTGCTCTGCCCCGCCCTGGTAGCCCTGCTGCAACCGTGTTCGGTTGAGTGGAGCGAACCTTGGCGCCACTGGGGGCAGGCAATCCCGCCGGGGCAAGCGGATGCCTGGTATGTACACCTGCTGGTAGGTGAGCTGGCGGTGGCCCGACGCCTGGCCGCCATGCTGCCGCCGCTGCCGTGGGTTGTCTTCCAACGCGGCACCCGGGGCCCTGCCCTGCGCCGCTACCCCTGGCAGCGTTTCCTGCTGCCTACCTCGCAATACAACACTAACACATTATCAACACATATGGGCTTTTTCAGCACACCGTCCATCGAAGTTCCCTCCGCAGCAACCATCGCAGAGGAAAGCATTCCCGTAACAACGGAAACCGCCTCGGACAATACGGCCGGGGCCTATGCACAGAGTGCCGCCAACAAGCGCAGCTTGCTCTCCACCGTACTCAGCAAGCCCCGCACCGGGCGCACCGCTGCACCCGCCGCAGATAACAAAGACAACACAACCTTGGGTTGAAGCATGAATGCAGACGAAATTCTGCGCAGCTATCACGCTCTGTGCGCCGTCCGAAGTCCCTGGGAGGGCTGGTGGCGTACGCTGCGCCGCTATGTACTCCCGAACCGACAGGAGGCCGAGGAAGGAGCAGCCCCCGAGAGCCGACGCTTGGCAGACACCACGGCAGTGGAGGCTTGCCAGAAGCTGGCGAGTGCCCACCTCAGCTACCTGACGCCCGGTCACGAGCTGTGGTTCAAGTGGGGGTCTCCCCGGCACGATGCGGGGGACGAGGCCGAGGCTTGGTACAACACCTGCTCAGACATTGCGAACCGCGAGCTGTCCCTGAGCAATTTTTACACCGCACTGCACGAGTGCTTTCTGGACCGCGTTGCCTTGGGCACAGGCAGTCTCTACTGCGGCACCACACGCAGCGGCAGCCTGCTCTTCCGACACATTCCCTGCGGGCACTTTGTCTGCGGGGAAAACGATGAGGGAACGGTGGATACCTACATGCGCGAGTTCAGCTTCACCCCGCACCAAGCAGCTTCCCAATTCGGCACACGCTCCCTGGGACCGCGAGCACAGGCCATGCTGCGCAACCCCGTTACACAGCATGAGCCGGGGCTGCGCTTCCTCCATATCGTGAGCCCGCGTACCGGTCGAAACACACGCCGCAATAACACGCGCAACAAGCCCTTCCGCAGCGTCTACTTCAGCTTGGATGACAACTGCACCGTGGAGGAAAGCGGCTACAACGAAATGCCCTACATGGTCACACGCTTCCTGCGCTGGGGGGATGGCCCCTACGGCTTGCCCCCTGCCCGCTTGGTCTACCCGGATATTCTACAGGCCCAGTTCCTCAACCGCATTCTGGACATGCTGGGAGAAGTAGCCGCCTTTCCCCGTATCTTGGAGCTGGCAAACCAGGTGGGCGAAGTGGATCTGCGGGCCGGCGGGCGCACGCTTATATCTCCGGAGAGTGCCAGCCTGGGCTTTCCGCGCGAGTGGGCCACCCAAGGACGCTACGATGTGGGCATGGACCGCCTGCGGCAGAAGCAGGATGCCATCCGCCGCGCATTCTTCCTGCCGATGTTGGAGATTTGGAGCGAGAACAAACAACATATGACCGCAGCAGAGGTCTATGCTCGCGAGAATGAGCGCGTGATGCTATTCTCGCCCTCCTTTACCCTGTTTGCCTGCGATTTTCGCCCGCTCATGGAGCGCATTTTCGCGCTGCTCTTCCGCCGCGGGGCCTTCCCGCGTCCGCCTGCCTCGGCACAGCAGACGGATGCGGAGGGCCGGGCCTCCGTGGCCATGCCGCAGGTGGTCTACCAAGGGCGTATCGCCATGGTGATGCGCCGCATCCGCTCGGAGGGCATCGAGCGCGCCCTGCAACGCCTGCAGAATATGGCCGGGCTGAACCCCGAATTGGTGGACCATGTGGACCTAGACCGCACCTTCCGCTTGGCTGCTCGCATGGACGGCGCGCCGGAGGAGGTCCTGCGCAGCACTTCCTCCCTGCGTCGGCTGCGGCGCAAACGGGAGGAACAAGCTGCGCAGGCAGCAGCAGCCGCTCAGGCCGCACAAACCGCTAACCCCGCCGCTACGCTGATATGAACGAGACCATGCCAACTTCCGTTATCCGTGCTCGTGAAACACGCCGTCTGATGCTCGCCGTACTCGACACCGAGGAGGGTCGCTCCCTGCTCCGCCGTCTCGAGGAACGCTTCGAAACGCATCTGCCGGCCTTTCAGGGTCGAGCCGGTCAATACGACCCACTGGACGCCATGCGACGTGACGCACACCGCGAGATCTTTCTTCATATTCACCACCAACTGGAACTGGCCAGAAAAGAGGCCGCTTCTTCTTCCTGAAAAAACAATACACCATGAACACAAAACAAAATACCGATACAGCAGACACAGCCGCACCCACAGACGCAGAGGAACTCCGCACCGCCGCCCGCCGGGGATCCGTATCAGCTCCAGGGGTTCGCGCACCCACAGACGCAGAGGAACTCCGCACCGCCGCAGAGTCAGCCACAGCAGCTTCCCCGCCCGCCACCGGAGAGCTGCCTCCGCTGATGGATGCAGACGGGGCTTTCTCTCAGAACTGGTTCGCACGCTTCGAGGAGCTGCAGTCCTTCGCCGCCTCGCTGGCCAAATTCCGCCGCCCGGAGGCCTTGGCCAAGAGCTATGCTCACCTGGAGCGCATGCGCGGCTACCCGGACCCGCAGGATGCCCGGCGCATGGCGGATTTCCGCGCCGCCGTCGGCCTGCCGGAGCACGAGGAGGAGTTCGCTCTACCCCGCCCGGAGGACGCGCCGGACGAGCTGTGGGATGACGCTCTGGCGGCAGACATGGCTAAGGTTGCCTACCGTTACGGCGTGCCCCCGCAGGCTATGTCGGCCTTGGCACAGGAATACACGCGACAAGGCATCCGCGCCCTCCATGCGGCTGAACAGGCGCGGCAAGCTGCCGTTCAGCAGGCAGAATCAACGCTGCAACAGGAGTGGGGCCCTGCCTATGAGGGCAATATGGCGCAGATCGCCTCCGTGCTCACCTCGCTGGCCGAGCGTGCCGGTGTCGATGCCGCTGCCCTAGCGGATAACCCCGCCCTGCGCGCCTCCCCGGACTTTGCCAAGCTCATGCTCGCCGCTGCCGAACAGCTGCTGGAGCCGCCCCTCCGCTCCGGCTCGCCCGCTGCATCCGGCCCCCGAGAGGCCTACCGCATCGCCCACGACCCCACCCACCCACTCCACGAGGCCTACATGCGCACCAGCCACCCCCGCCACCGTTACGCGAACGAGGAATACGACCGCCTGGCCTTCGGCCCCCAGGCCTGAGCTCCCCCTCATCCCCCCGAGCCCCTCGGGGGGATTTTTGTATACGGTCGGGGAAAAAGGACTGTACCACCTTGGGGAGACTACAGCATTTTGAATGCTGAAGGTATGTAAGACGTTGATGCTCAACAACATACGGCGCATTTTGGATTCAAAATGCGCGAGTGACCAAAAAGAAAAGAGAGGTGGAATGTGTGGAAAAATGCAGCAAAATGCGATTTTTCCAACTTTTGGGTTTGACTCAGCATTCAAAATGCTGTATACTCCCGGCGTACGTGATATGAAAGGCTTTCTCTTTTTCGCAGTCATGATGGGCTCTCTGGCGATGGCCGAGACCTACACGTGGAATCCTCAGGGAGGCAGTACCAGCTGGGGAACTGCCTCCAACTGGCAGCTGTCAGGTGGTTCTCAGGCGACATCTATACCGCAGTACCCAAATACAAACGAGGATACCTACATCATTGGAGATGGATCCACAGTTAACGCAAATGGTCACTCCGTTGGGAATCTGGGGGCGACCCTTCAAATTGGTGACAATGTGAAACTGTCAGCGAACTGGGCATTTATCTTCAAGAACATCAGCATCGGATCGGGGGCGGATTTCAATGGTGTGAGCGGCGATGGCATAAAATGGGGTACTGATAATAAAACATCCACCACCCCAAATAAACTGACCTTAAATTCAAGCTACACACTCAATAATAACATTCTTTCATCGATTGGTAGCGGATCTACCGTAGATTTTCAGACGTGTGGACATATCAAGATTACCGATGTTTCAGGTAATAGAGCTGGAATCGACTACCTCGCGAAAAAGGCTCTGACACTTTCCGCCTCCGTTACGCTTACTGCTTCTACCGATACAAATGCACCTCTGAAGAAGGAGATTCGATACCTTATAGAGGGCCCCAATATCTGGTATCGAGATGTAGATGCATCAAATACAAATAAGGTTGTTGACTACACATTATCGTCCGTTTCTGAGACATCGGGGATCACTCTCACAAAGTACGATCTCGCAACGTCAGAGGATGCAGTTTGGATGCGTAATGGCTCAGAGGTTAGTGCTGATGACTTGTCGGCCGGGGACTATCGCTTTGTGGCAACCGAAAGCGACGGAATTGGCATTCAGTACTGGGATAATAACGTCCCGGAGCCCACGACGGCGACGCTTTCTCTGCTGGCCTTGGCGGGGCTGGCGGCACGTAGGCGACGCAGAATGGCATAAGTAATCTTTTTTCGGTAAATGTAGGGCCTCCGCTCGAAAGGGCGGGGGTTTTCTACTTTTTGCGGCAAATTCCCCCCACCCCATCGAGCACCGGGGAGAGATGCAGCTAAACCAAAAGCGAGGGGAAAAGCGGCAAGGAGAGGCGACCATCATGCAATTTGGCTGGACAAAAGGGCGCGGGGGTGCTACAATGCGGGCGGATTATGAATGACCTCACTCAACCGTTTAAGAGATTGCCCGTGGCCTTGGTAGGCACGGGGTCCTACGTTCCGGAGCGCAAACTCACCAACGCTGACTTGGAGAAGATGGTGGACACCTCCAACGAGTGGATTGTGGAACGCACCGGTATTGAGGAACGCCGCATTGCCGCGCCGGACGAGAAGACCAGCGACATGGCCACAAAGGCAGCGCAGCGCGCGCTGGAAGCGGCAGGCATCACGGCCGAGGAGATCGACCTCATCATTGTGGGCACCGTAACGCCCGACACCTTCACCCCCTCCACCGCCTGCTATGTGCAGGCCAACTTGGGAGCCGTCAATGCAGCAGCGTTCGATATATCCGCAGCCTGCTCCAGCTTCCTCTTCGCCATGAAGACGGCGGTGCAGTTCATCGGCTGCGGACAGGCCAAGACCGCGCTCATCATCTCGGCGGAGAAGCTCAGCCACATCGTCAACTGGGAAGACCGCTCCACCTGCGTACTCTTCGGCGACGGAGCGGGCGCGGCAGTGCTCCGCACGGGCACGGGCGAGCCCGGGGACAGTGCCATTCTGGCCTCCGACATCGGGTCGGACGGCACACTGAGCGACCTGCTGAAGGTACCCGGCGGCGGCTCGGCCATCCCGACCACGGAGGAGAACATCCACGAGAAACTTTACACCCTGGCCATGCGCGGCAACGAGGTATTCCGCCACGCCGTGCGCCACATGCAAGAGTCCGCCATCTCGCTCATCAACCGCACGGGTATCGCCCCGGAGAACGTGGCTCTGGTCATTCCTCACCAGGCCAACCTGCGCATCATCAATGCGGTTACGGCCCGCATCGGCATCCCGCCGGAGAGAGTGTTCGTGAACCTGCAGAAATACGGCAACACCTCCGGTGCCGCCTGCGCTATCGCTTTGGATGAAGCTGTGCGCAGCGGACGCGCCAAGAAGGGAGACATCGTGCTGATGGTCACCTTCGGCGCGGGACTCACTTGGAGCAGCGCAGCCATCCGCCTGTAAGCCCCGCCGCACCGCGCGGGGGCCGGGGCAGCTTCCCGCGCGGGATGACGGCACAAAAAAAGATGAGTTTTGAACGCAGCGCGGCGTCGGAGTGTCCCAACCGTTGGACGGAAACGCATGAGTGATAACGCCACAGAACTGATCTACAGCCTGCAGTACGGCGAAAACCTCGAGCAGACTATCTCGGGTGGCCCAAGCAATCGCTGCATGGCTCTCGTCTCCGGCCGGGAAGCGTTCTCCACGCTTTTTCAGTATGATATAGCGGTAGGCAGCGCGACCGCCCTGACGCCGGATGACTTTCTGGGCAAGAAAGCCCTGTTCACCGTTACTACTGCAACCCTGAAGGATCAACAGAAGCACCTATTACAGGTATACGGCATTATCACCTCCGTCTGCGCCACCAAACAGTTCAACATATGCAAGGGGAGCACCCTACCCTTCTGGTACGGCATCACCATACAACCGCCCTTGGCAGCGGCCTGTTTTTCCCGCAACCGCAGGGCCTACACGGCAGCCGGATTGCCGCAGGGTAACACCGAGGGGTTGGTCAAGTATGTACTGCGCAGCACGGCGGAACGCTGGGGCATGCAGGTGGAGTTCGCTCAAGCAGCGGACAAGCGACTGCCGAACTTCGTCCAACTGCTGCAAAACGATGAAAGCGACTATGACTTCATGGCCGCCGTCATGCAGGCCTGCGGGCTCGGATATCGTATTATATCCACCTATGACGCCAAGAAAAAAACCATCAGCAGTGTCTTACAGATCGTTGATATGGCGGACAGCATCGCCCAATTCGGGACGGAGACGGTGAGGCTCGTCCACGTCAACAGAAACGTACCGCGCCGGAAGCGAAACTTGGGCTTTGCGCAAGTCGCGGCCGGCAAAGCAGCCTTCCCGGGATACGCAGATGCCTGCAAGGCGAACGGCGGGACGAAAGTCACCATTCCGGATACCGCGCAGAATGCACTGGTAGGCTGCATAACAGGCAACTCATCCGCCACCGTGGGCTCCGCCTTCCTGCCGATGCACAACAACGCCGCCGTATGCCACGGGCAGACGGAAAACACTCCCCCCCCCGCCCCGGGAACTCCCGTGGCATGGGACACCGGCTACGGCCAAGGGGACACGGCCACCTACTACGCCACACGCTTCAAGGTAACGGATGACGGAGGCAAAGGAATCAAACTACTGACCGAGGTGTGGGCCGCGAAACCCTACAGCGAAGGAAACACCGTGCGAGGGCTGGGACGATGCCCCATGCCCGTACGCCTGAGAGATAACACGGACACCGAGGACGACACCCTCTGCGCCGATCTGTTAGAGCCGCAGAAGCAGGCAACCCCGCGTGTGCGCTCCTTCACGGCAGAAGTGGTGAGCCCCGCCAACCACGCAGGATCGGTGCGGAATCTCTGTCTCGTTCGTGAAATCGGCTCCGTTAACGGCACCTCTAATGAATTTTGGGTAGAACTCGGCTCCGCCTTTGCAGATAACGGCGCCGGCATCTACACCCGCCCGCGCAAAGGAAACATCCTCTTCTGCCGCTACGGCGGGGATTTCAGCCTGCCCACGGCACTCTGCAGTCTTTACCGAGAGGGAAACACCATGCCGAGCACCAACACTGCCGGCACATCTGACAAAGCCGACACCACGCCCGATTCTCCCTGCACCCTGACCATACGCAACCGCTCGTATAACGACAGCGGCGATGCGAGCATACCGGACGGCGAGCCGGAGAAATTCTCCCGTCCACGCTCGGTCTATGACCTACGGAGCTCGAAAATCAAGTGCAGCCAGATTCAATTGGTGAGCGAAGATAACGAAATCTCCCCCAACACCAACACGAGGGACAAACTGGGGCTGCGGAATGCATCGCTCTCCTACAGCATGGGCACAATGACCGAGACCCTCCTCTCCCTGGGCACCGGGAAATGCACCGTTGGCACCACCATGGCTGAACCCTGGATCGAGTTTGCCAAAGATGTCACCAAGCCCAAGCGTCCTAACTTCCAAGGCATTAACATTTTCTCAGAACAGGACACGCTGCAACAGGCCTCCGGTTGTCAAATTATCAATGCGGGCGGAAGCATCACCATTACGGCGGCCATGGGAATTAACCTGCGCGTGGGGCGTTGCTGCATCTCGATTACGGAATACGGCATCGAGATCTCAACCAACTGGGGCTGGGTCAACAACCCCGGGGCCGAAAAAATCTTCCACACGGAGGAAAATCGAGAGAAAATAGTCGCGAGCAACGAGGGCTTCATCAGAAAACTCAATAACACCCTGGCCTTAGATCAGCGAGGGGTGAATCTGGGCGGTACGGCGGTGACCTACATGGCATTGAACAATGCTACCTTCTCGACTCTGCTCGGGGCTTCGTTCAGCATGAATAACTACTCGGTGACATCCTCTGCCCCCACAATCAGAAACACAGTAGGGGCCAATTTCTTTGACACCCTTATCAATATCGGCATACTGCTCTCCTCCGAGATTCCGGAGATGTTCGGGCAGACGGAAACAAATGACCGACTGGTTGACGATAGTAAAAAGAAACGTGTGGCAGAAGACGTAATGAAGTACAGCACGTACATCCTGCGCCACTTCTTCTGCCAGGCCCTGCCGCTCATCGGTGTTGCGACAAGTCTGTCCGAAATCGTCAAATCCTTCTTTTCCATCAAAGGAACGACCCTCAAACTGGCACCCAGTGGCATCCAGCTCAGCAGCGACAAATCGTACGTAGAGGCTATTAATAATTACGTATACACCTTCCCGCTCTCCGGCTATCGAGCCATTGCCGGGCAACTGCTGGGAGCCCCCACCCTGAAATTATTCCACAAATTAGCCCGCCGCTTTTCCACGAATCAAGAGACAATCGACTCCTTCAGCGTGAATGTCAAGAACATCTCGAAACAAACAATCAACGCCACGGAGGAGAATCGCATCGGCCACGCGGGCGAGGCAAGGCTAACGGAAGAGCATGTTGCGGTCAACGAGCAGGAAGCCGGGGTCGATGACTCCGAGTCCATTGTGGAGGATGATGACTCGAACATCGATCACGAAGAGGCCGAGGTGAATGAGCAGGAGCAGTCCCTCACCAACTCGGAGGTCAATGCCCAGCACTCCTCGCAGTCCGGCGTCCGAACGGAGAGGGAACAGGTCAACACAACAACATCGGCAATTCACACAAACGTATAATATATCATGAGCTGGAACGGAGAACAATGGAGCAAACCCCTTATTTTTGCTGATAAAAGCAGCATAGAGGACCTGATCCGAGCGAAAGGCTATGAACTCCCGGAGCACGTAGAAGCTCTGCTGCCGACCCCGAAGATCAGCGGCGAGTTATTTCTGAGCATACTGTGCCAGACCGGCTACACGGAGGAGGCGGTCAAGCTGCTCGCCTGCATGATCAACCCACGCGTGGGCCTCTGGTGGGTTATTCGTTGCTACGATGCCGTTAAGGAAGATATACGGAATGATTTTGCCAGAGATGGAAAGACACCTGCGCAGCGTCGCGCCGCCAAGGTGGATGCCATGGTGAAGGAACTCACGGACACGAGTGATATTGATAAATTGGTGGAGGAACACAAGGCTTTTATGGCCGATGCCGAGGCCAAGATCAAGGCAGAAGCGGAAGCGGCCAAACCCGTCAACCCCGCCGAAGCCATTATGAACGAAATCACCCAAATCTTGGAGGATATACGCAAACTGGACATCCCGGCGGAGATGAAACTGCCCCCCACCCCGGAAACGGAGGTGGCATTCAAGCAATTCGAGGCAGATTTAACATCTGCCATCAAGCAGAGTATGGCTGCCGTTCTCCCCGCCGAGGAAGCACCGATGCCGCCGGAGATGGAGCGCATCAGCGGTGACAACATTTTTGCAAAACTGAAGGAGAAGACAGACCGCGTCAAACCCGCGATTGACAAGGAAATGGGCAAGTACTTTCCGCTCAAACTCAAGGGCCTGCCCAAGCCGCCCTCACAGACAAGCCTGCGCGCCGCTGTGGACGCCGCCCGCCGTTGGTTGTTAGTGCCCTCCGACGAAAACGGACGCTTGGCCTGCAATGCCGCCATCAAGGCGAAAAGCGGCCCGGAAAGCATGCTTGCCTACGCCGCATTCTGGAGCTCGGCTGTTATGGTAACCGAAACAGGAGAAGTCCCCGGTAACCGAGCACTTCCTCCCATCGGCTTCACCGGTGTCCTCAGCCAACTGGCGCAAGAGGAAGGCGGCGACTTGGACTACGATGCGCGCTACCTGCTCTTCCTGCGCCTTGGATTGGAATGCGCCACCGGCACCAGCACCTGGGACATCAACGCGAGGGAGACCGAACACCCCAAGGCCCCCGCACCCACACCCATCGACAACCCCTGGGTTCGGCAGGGCTTCGGCAGAGAACAATAACCGACCACCCCGATGGCTGATTCCACCCGGCTTTGCTACGATCTCTTCCTGAACGGTACGCTGTACAGCGACTCCGGCACGAATAACAGCATCTTCCTGATCAGCGGCTCCGATGAAATTTCCGCCCTCTTCCGCTACATCGTGCTGCTCGGTATGCCGACCGACACTGTGGATACGGATATGGAGGCATTGTTGGGTAAAAAAGCATGCCTGCGCATAGCGGCGGGTACACCCTCTCGTGAGACAAGCCTGCTGGATGTCTGCGGCATTGTCACCTCGATAGCGGCTACACAGCAATATAAAGTTTGCACGGCAGGTAAGAGCTGGTATCGCCTCACCATCATGCCCGCCATGGCTGCGGGATGCTTTACGAGCAACATAACGGTATACAACAAAGAATCCCTGCCGGCGGACACGGAAAGCAACATGCCCGTCCGTACGCTGCAATGTTTGGCAAATGCCATGGGGATGCAACTCCACATCTCCAACAACGCCCGCAAACGCCTACCCGACCTGCTGCAACTGACGCAGAACGGCGAGAGCGATTACAACTTCTTTGCACGCATCCTGCGCACATTCGGACTCGGTTATATCATCAGCACGGTATATTCCAAAGTTAATGAAGACAGCGAGCCCTACAAGGATTGGCAGGCCTGCGTGAATGTGCTCGACATGACCGACTCCCTCGACCTGCCGAGCGATACGAAGCTATCCGTGCGCTACAGCGCCACCAGAGCTCCCTACTACAAGCGAGAAGTCACCTACCCGACGAGCTCCGTACGCGCCGACTACGGTCAGACACCCGCTGCCGCCACGGCGGGGCAAGTATACACCGTCGATGCCTACCAAGACCAGATAACGAAAAACATCACAAAAGCCACACCGAGCTACCCCGGCGACTGCTTTCCGGCGGCTCATGCCGTGGGTGCGGCCTTCCATGCCTCGCTCAGCAATATGGCTGTGAAGGTAGGCTGCACGGCCGCTTGGGACGATACCTGCCAATCCCCGGACAAGAGTAGCTATTTGGTCACTAAAATCAAGTGGAGCGACACTCAAAAGACAACCCTAACGAGTGAAATATGGGGACGCTGCACCCCACAGGAGCCACTCAAGGGTGCCGGCATCAGCCCCTACCCTGTCAGCCCGATTCTCGCGCCTGATTGCGAAGATGACGACATGGAGGCGGAATTGCTCCCCGTATCTACCGAAACAGCACCTACCCCGCGCACATTCACTGCCCGAGTCTGCCAACGTGCCAACTACGGCGGCTCCGTCCGCGACCTCTGCTTGGTACAGGAAATCAGCAAGAAGGACGACAAGAGCGTCAACCAAATCTGGGTAGAGGTCACCTCCCCCTTTGCCGATGCAGGCAGCGGCATCCACGTTCGCTATCGCGAGGGCGATATCCTGCTCTGCGAGGATCGCGGAGACCTCAGTATACCCGTGGTGCTTACCTCCCTCTATTGCATGGGTAACGCCCTGCCCGACACCACAATGATCGGCATCTCGGAGGAGGGTGAATCGACGGAGGGAAAGTTTAAGAACAAACATACGGACTACACGAGCAACGATGAGGCCGCCATCATCATCACCAACCGCAGACACACAGACACGGAAGCGACTGATACAGAACCGGCGAAATTTGAAGATGAAACGGTTACCTCCACCTCGTACGTCACGCGGCCCATCTCCGTTCACGACCTGAGAGAATCGAAGAACACACCGAAGTGCAGCCAGATTCGCCTGGCATCCAGAGACAACGGCATCGAGGCCGATGACGCCGATAAGGATTGTTCACTGCCGCTGAGCGAGGCCTCGGGGGCGTTCAGCTACCTGAGCACTCCGGAAACATTCATCAACTTTGCGGCAGGCACCTCAACGACCATGTCACTGACATCAAACGATGAGACCGCAGAAAAAGTCTACCGCCGCCAGTACGATCGCAAGAGATTCCGTGGCATCAGCATGTACGCCGAGCAGGACCTGCTGCAGCAATCTGCTGATTCACAAATCATCAACGCCGGCGGGGTGATCAATATCGTTGCGGCGGAGAGCATCAAGCTCACCGTGGGACGAAACTCCATCAGCATCGCGGAAAAGGGAATCACCATTCTCAACGCCTTCGGCTGGGTCGATAACCCGGGGGCACTGAATCTTTATAACAAAAAAGCACCGGAATCCTCGCATGCCTCCAAGCAGCCCTTCGTTCGCAAGTTGAATAATATGATTTCCATCAGCCAAAAGGGCATCTTGGTTTCCGGTCCGTCCATTCTCTCCCAGACCCTCAATAACCTCTTGTTGACGACCTACCTCGGAAGTCGGCTCTCGATGAATAACACCGAGCTCAATCACGTCACTCCTTCACTGTCGTTCACAGGCGGAGCCTCGCTGGCCGGCACCATTGAGAAAACAATCAAATTTGCCGTCGGCGAGGTAGGTGAAGCGTTGGGAGACACGGGCTCGGCCGTTACGCAGGCAGGGCTGGCTCTGTATACCTTCGGTTCTAACATGGTCGGGCTCTTCCGAGGCGGCTTTGTCGATGGTATCAAGAAACTCTTCCTTCCCTTCCTGGATCTCTTCCGTATTGATGGCAGTTACATGCAGCTCACCCCGGACATGCTGCATTTCAGCAGCACGGATATTTTCCTCGAAGGTGCCAAAAACTACCTGTACACCAACCCGATTTCCGGCTACCGCGCCATGGCGAGCAGCCTATGGGGCCCCGCCACCTTTGCCTTGGCACATTGCTTCTCCCCCGCTGCTGTTTCGCAGGATCTCACCAAACGTAAGATCAAGTCCTTTGAGCAGATAGAGAACTCACTGAGTGATGGAGAACTCTTCGGCAAAGCGAAGACAAAAGCCCTATCCGAGGAGGATGTGTACGTTGCCCAAAGGGAGGCCGCCGTTCAGGAGGACGAGGCAAACGTGCTGGCTGGCGACCATGCCATAGGTCGGAACGAATCACAGGTGCTCAACAACCAAGAACAGGCTCGGGAGTCGGGGAGCAGCGGCGTCCGCAATGATACCTCATCTGTTCACAGCCAAGCCTCAGCAACGAACCAAAACACCGCAGGTGTCGTCGTCACCCAATAATTTATCCTCGACATGCAGACTTCCGGACAACTTTTTTATACACTGAGGATCGGCAAGCAGATATACACCGATAACGGAGTGGGCAACACCCTCATTCTACTCGAAGGCCGCGAGGAGATTTCCGCTCCGTTCTATTACAGTGTCCTGCTCGGCAGCGTTACTCCCCTAAACGAGGCAAGTATGATTGACAGCACAGCCGCGCTGGATATCAGCCTGAATTCTGTTTCCCTTGTTCGAACGGTCGGCATTGTGACCGGAGTCTCCTACACACGGCAGTACCCCGCCTGTAAGCCCGGGAAGTATTGGTACAGCGTGCGCCTGGCCCCTCCCATCGTGAAGGCCTGTTATACACGCAATCGATGCACCTACACAGCGGAGGAAACTCCGGCAAATGCGGCGGGCGGTTTTGTGGCGCATGTTCTGAAGAAAATAGGGAATGCCTATCAAACAGAAGTGAAGGTATCCGCAGCAGCGGCCGAACGTCTTCCTGCCCTCATCCAATTGTTACAGAAAGATGAGAGTGACTACAACTTCATCGCGCGCATACTGTACGCCTTCGGACTGGGCTATGTTATCAAGACAAACGACAAGGGCATAGCGGACTCGGAACAATGGACCTCAGAGCTACATGTGTTAGATATGGCAGCATCGGACGACACAGCCGCCGTTCTGACCAAGGAGGAGCAAGGTAAAGCGCTCAGCATGACCATCGCAAGCTCCTCGGTCCCGCAGTGGCGGCGCACACTCGGCTTTGCACAGGTGGAGACATCGGACTGCACCTATACCCCCTACGGCTCCCCTCGCGACAACGCCAAGGGCTCGGTTGTCAACATCATCGAAACACCGGGAAGCCAAGAGGAGTCCTGCATCAAGGCCAATACCGCCGCCACGATTTCCTCCTCCTTCCTCGCCCACCATAATAACACGGGGACAGCTCGCGGCTGCGTGGAAAACATCCCCGTCTCCTTGGGACGCGCCGTCACCCGCGACGCCGTCGTCGCTTCAAGCGACACCAATGTTACCTATAAAGTAAGCAAGATACGGCTGGTTGCTACCGGAACGACCAAAATCAAAACCGACCTGTGGGCACGCCTTCCGATGAACACCGGAAGCGCCCTCGGTCTCTGCCCGGCACAGCTGGCAACGGATGACAAACCGGACACCTCCTCCGATACCTTGGAACAGCTGTGCTTACAGAAAATGCCGCCGACCGTCCCCGGCGAGCGACTCTTCCCTGCCGTCGTCTGTTCCTCCGCCAACTACAGCGACTCCGTACGACACCTCTGCAAGGTGCGAGAAGTAGGGGGTACAGAGGGGCAGAAGAACGAGTTTTGGGTAGAGGTCGGCAGCCTGTTTGCCGATGTCAACAGCGGCATTCATGTACGCCCCCGAGTGGGCAATGTGCTGCTGTGCTCCGACCCCGGCGACTTCGGGATGCCGGTGGCTGTCTCCTCCCTGTACCGGGGCGACAACACCTTACCGAGTAACACCCTGATGGGGAAAGGCGGTGACAAGGAATCAACCGAGGTTGACTCCACTCTCACTATCAGCAACCGCTCGCATAACAGCAGCAAAGAGACGGATGGGAGCGTCGGCTCGGTAGCAGACATTACCCGCCCCTGCTCCGTCTACGACCTGCGCGAGCAGAAGGGTACACCGAACTGCAGCCGCATTCAGATTACGGCACGGAACAACAAGGTTGACAACTGCCCGGACGGCACACCGACCATCCTCCGCAGCACATCACTGAAATACAGTTTCTGTGCGCTCCCGGAGATTATTCTCGGCATTCCCATGGGTAAGAATGCCTATTTGAACAGCCCGATTCTCGACTTGACGCAAACGGGAAAGGTGAAGGCGGATTCCCGACCCTTTCTCCAAGGCATTAACATTTACTCCGAGAAGGATTTACTGCAACAATCCGCTGATTCTCACTTCATCAACGCGGGCGGCAGCATCAAGCTGACAGCGGCGGAAAAAATCACCCTGCGCGTAGGCCGCAACTCCATCACCATCTCGGAGTCCGGCATCACGATTCGAAACGGTTACGGATCTGTCAAGAACCCGGGCGCATCCGCACTTTATAACAAGAGTAATCCCGAGGACGCCAAGTCCATGAGCATGGGTTTTGTGCGCAAACTGAATAACACCGTCAGCCTCAAGCAGGACGGCATCAGCATCTACGGCACCTGCTCCGCCTCCAGGGCACTCTGCTCGGTCAATGTGCTCAGCACGGTCGGCTCCGGCATGGGGATCACGAACACCAAGACCGGTATATCCGCACCGGCGATTACCATGACCGGCGGTGCAGCCTTGGCGAGCACCGTGGAGAAGGTGGGCAAAATGCTCTTCAAGGAATCGATGAATTACGCCGACCCAACGGCCACCGCGACCTGCCTGAGCGCATATAACTATGCAACGACAGTTTGGAGTTATGTACGCAAGGGAATACCGGGACTGAAGAGCCAATTTACCAATCTGTTCAGCGTCAAGGGGGCCCAGCTCTCCCTGAAGCCAACGTCTGTTTCCTTCAGCTCAGACAAGCTGTTTTTCGAGTCGAAAGACATCTATCTGTACTGCCATCCCTTGGCTAACTACCGCGCCTTTACATCCAACGCTGTCAGCAAGTATTGCTCAAAGTTCACGACATGGATAACAAGCCGTTTCTCACTTTCCAAACATTTCATCGTCCCCGGTGTGTTGGAGATGAATACGCTCCAGAAGCTGGAGGCAGCCGGCACGGAGGAGCGCACGGCCGGCAATGTGAAATCCATTAGGCTGAATGCCGATGAGGTTATCGCCAAGAAGGATGAGGATTATATCAGACGTTACAACAACTACATGTGCTACAATCAGCAGGCTGTGGACCACAACGAGCAGGATGTGAACGAGGAGCAGGCCGCCGTGATTCAGGAGGAACAAAACCCGGTCAACAACGAAGTAGGCGCAAATAACAACAACGCGTCCGGTACAGAGATGGTCAACGGGGTTGAAATTCGCAGCTGATCCGCCGGACATTGTCCGTTTTTTTGCTTGACATCACCGGTGTTTCCGTGATAATGGAGGGGATGTCATCCCCCCTCCCCATCCTGTTTGCCGCCGCTGCGCTGCTTCCCGCTGCAGCGGCGGAGGCTCCGCAGACGCCCACCAAGGCCCCGGATGCCCTGCGTCTGACCAATCCCGTCGACACACAGGGAGTCACGACCCTGCACCGCCTGTGCGGTCTGGGTCTAACGGAGGCGGCGAGGGCTGTTCTGCACTCGGGCAACAGTTCTGAGGTGCGCGATTTCAAAGGACTGACACCCCTGCACTACGCAGCGCAATACGGCCGAGAGGAGACGATACAGATGTTATTGCAGGAGGGGGCGAAGGTGAGTGCCGCCGCCGATAACGGCGACACACCACTACACCGAGCTGCCGCTGCGGGGCATTCGGGAGCCGTGCTGATTTTGCTGAAAAACGGAGCCGACCCGGCTGCGAAAAACCTACTGGACAAAACACCGTTACAGCTTGCTAAAGACGACAAGCGACACGCTGCGCTGACCCTGCTGCTGCACCACGCGCATCCCCTGCACGCGGCAGCCTTCGAGGGACGTCTCGAGGACCTCCGAAAAGACGTTTTCTCACCATACAGACTCCTGCCGCGCCCCCTGAGGAAGGTTTCCTCCATACGAGACAGCGGAGGCTGGACGCCCTTGCATGCGGCCGCTGCAGCGGGACGAACCCGGGTTGCAGACTTCCTCCTGGCCATCGGCATGAAGCCAACGGCCGAGGATAACGAGGGCCGCACGCCGCTGCACGAGGCAGCACGCTTCGGGCAAGCAGAAACTGTCGAGCTGCTTCTGAGCCGGGGAGCCGACCCGAATGCAGAGGGCAACGAACGCCGCACGCCACTGCACGAAGCCGCCATCGCGGGCCATGTTCGGGTGGCAGAGCTCCTGTTGAACAACGGAGCGGATCCCAACCTTGAGGGCGAATACGGATGGACACCCCTGACAGCTGCCTGCAATAACAAGAGAACAGCCGTTTTGGGGCTTTTGCTCGAGAGAGGGGCTACCGTTCCCAAAGGGAAAAAGGATGCACGCGTGGCCTCCCCCCTGATTCTCTCCTGCCGGGACGGCAATCTCACCGCAGTAAGACTGTTGATTGAGAAAGGCGCAGACGTCAATGTTACGGACGAAGACATGAGCACCCCCCTCCACGCGGCAGCCGAGGGAGGACACACGGAAATTTGCCGTTTATTGTTGGAACACGGAGCGAAGATTAACGCCAGGGACAGCAAGCGAAACACAGCCCTGCACCTAGCCTGCCGCAACAATCATGTTTCTCTGGTGGAGCTTCTGCGGGACAAAGGTGCGGATATATCCATTAAGAACAAGGCCGGAAAAACAGCGAAGGCCGTTGCATTGGACTTGGAGCACCGCGATGCTGCTGCGGCTCTTTCTGCCAAGAAGAAAGCCCCAGAGCAACAAACGGGGAAACAGAAAAAGTGAGACCGCTGCACGACATGGTGGGCGGAGCCTTCGGGCTGGATCTACCGCAGATCAACGACTTTCCGTATACCGAGAGTCCGTGCTGCGTCTTTGTCAACAGCGGACGCGCTGCACTGGAGCAAATTCTCTTGGCCATCCGCCCGACCGGAGCGGTATGGGTGCCCCGCTTTGCCTGCGACACCCTGCTGCAGCCCATGCACAGGCTGGGGCTTCCCGTTCGCCGTTACGGAATCACCGATGACTTGTCTCCCGTGCTCCCCGAAACGGCGAAGGGAGACCTCATTATCCTCATCAACTACTTCGGACTCACGGGTGAGTCCGTGGCACGGGCGGCAGAAAGTGCCGGAGTACCGTGTATCATCGATGCAACAACGGCTCTGTACGCTACGCCGCCTCCCGACATCCCCTGCTTCTACAGCCCTCGAAAATTCCTGGCCGTCCCCGATGGCGGAGTGGCATCGGCCCCCTTTCCCCTGCCCCTGCCGCAGGAGGAGGACCGCAGTGCCGAGCGAGCCTTTGCCCTCCTTCTGCGGACGGAAGACGGCGCGCAGGCCGCAGCTGATGCCACCGAGCGCGCCGAGCGAGAACTCTGCGGCCCGCCCAAGCGCATGTCCCCCCTCACCCGCAGACTACTATCCATGCAGGCATGCCAACGCTCGGCAGAGGCACGAATCGCTAACTACAAGATACTCCGGGAGGCTCTGGTCGACATCAACCGACTCCGACTTCCCGCAGGACCTCCCTCGGCACCTTTCTGCTATCCACTGCTCACGGGCATCCCCGGACTGCGTGATGAACTCATCGATGCCGGAATCGCGCTGCCCCTGTTTTGGCCGGAAGTCATAACCGCCACAGAGGCAGACGAAACCGAAAACAGGCTGGCGCGCACACTGCTGCCCCTCCCCGTGGACCAACGGTACACGGCGGAGGATATGCAGCGGCTCATCCGCTGCATTCTCTCCCCGAGCGTCTCAGGGTAAAATCACCTCCAGAGCCCGCATACCCTCCGGGGCCGTATACTCCGACGGGCGGTCGGTTTTCACATTCATCACGGCTTCCCTCCACTCCTGCGGAATAGACTTATAACCGTACACAGCACCCAGAAGCGCACAGGCAATGGCCCCGTTGGTATCCGGATCACCGAGTCGCATCACTAACGTACACGCCGCGTCGGCGAACCGTTCCGAATGGAGCAGGTAGTAGTAAGTGGCATGGAAGGCGATTTCCACCCATCCCTCATGATCCCAATAATCCGGCTCCTCCGTAGCGGCGGCCTCCAAGCGATAGACCAACGCAGGCTCCCCGATAGCAGCAGCACGGGTGCAAGCAGCAGCGTAAATCTCTGCCGGAGATTTACCCTGAACAGCCAGCATAATCGACTCCACATAAATAATATCAGCGGCTATGCATTTTGAATGCGGATGCGTCAGCTGAGCATCCTGCACCGCCGCGCTCAACCAATCAAACTCCGTGTGGAGGGCGGCGAAAATTCCCAAAGGCGCAACACGCATCAAAGCTCCGTTCGCCTGCGTGGTGCGAGAAGGGACACACTGCACCAAAGCCTGCATTGTTGCCCCACCGATATCATCACAACCGCTCTTTGCCCATTCTTGATAACGAAGCAGCGTATCTGTCTCATCATACCCCCCATTCTCGGCCAGGGAGTGCATCAGCGCAATCGCCATCTCAGAGTCATCCGTAATCATCCCGGCATAACGTCCGCGCGTCACGTCCCATCCATCGACCATGCCGGGAATACCATTCGGATACATCGCTGCCACTTCATCATCATCGTGGAACTCCAGCGGCGCGCCCAAAGCATCACCGCACATCAGCCCCATCATGCAACCACGCGCTCTGTCCTTGAGTGCCTCCTTTACCGGATCCGGGGTCGTTCTCCTTGTTACCAACGGGAAGCTGCGAGAAAGCGGGTACTCCGGCACATGAATCAACTCCACACCATACATCGCCGCAATCGCCGGGGCTTGGGAATCAGGATAGGCTTCGCCGTAGTAAATCGTCTTAACCCCGTGGGCGCACAGAGCCTGCATGCACGAGGTGCAGGGCATCGTGGTGCATGCCACCACCTTAGCCTCGCCTCGCTTGAAGAGGCTGCAGAGGTTAATCTCTGCGTGCAACATATACTTCTGCCGCTCGTCACGCGATGCCCAAAAACCTTCGGGCGCAGTAAAGCCCGGGAAAAGCCCGTTGTAGGCAGTCCCGATAACACGGTTATCTTTATCAAGAGCCGCAGCGCCCACACGGCGGTAGGGGTCTTCCGAGCGCAGAGCGGCAACATGTGCCAGGGCCATCACGTATTGGGGAATAGACAATCGACTCATGGTGCAGATATTATACCACACATTCAAGCACCCCCGTAAATTATGACAGACTTTGAGCCTACTGTGAGCAAAAGGAGGAGCCTGAAGGCACAGAAAGAGCTGGACAGCCACCCTGCCCTTTGGTATAAAAGCCGGAGATGAGGCGCGAATGGTACAACATACTCCCCGTCAGCGCGACTGTGGTCGCCTATTGTTGCGCCCTGCTCCGGCCGGATTGTGCCGAGCAGGCGGTTCTGTGGGTTATTGTACTGAGTTGCGCCGGATTGGCAGTTAATCTTTGCCTTTTTACGGCCCGGGCACTGACCCGCAGGAGCCCGCTGACTGCCGCCGTGTGGGGCACGGTACACCTGCTGCTCGCGTCCTGCGCTTGGGCCGTTTGGCCGACAGAGCAGGAACCCGCCCTCGCGGAGCGCGCAGCGGCCTGTCGCAAGGGCGCCGATGCCTTTGAACGCGGGGAAACCGGCTCCCTGATCACCATGGCGGCCATGTCCGGCCGCGTTGACTTGCTGCGCGAATTCCTCCCCGCGCTACCTACCGATGAGGCGCAGCGCAACGAAGCCGTATCGGCACTGCTCCGCGCTGCGGAATGCGGCAGGACCTCCTCCATCGAATATCTTGTGAAGTACATCGGACTACAGCCCGATGTACAAGCCGACGGCTCGTCTCCGCTGCATGAGGCCGTGCGCAATAACCGATACCGTGCTGCGCGTCTGCTCCTGCAGTATGGGGCCGATGTCAATCGCCCGACCCCGGATGGGCAAACACCGTTGATGACGGCGGCACTGGCAGGCGATGTGACGATGGTCAAGCTGCTGCTGAAGAATGGAGCCGATCCCGCCGCCCATACACCGGAGGGTGACACCGCTGCCGATTTCAGCACCGTCCCCGAAATTTCCACACTCCTGAAGCACCCATGAAACGCTGCCTTTTCTTTCTTGCCTGCTGCATAGCGCTGTGTTCGGCAGAGGATATTACCCTGACCGACGGAACGGTACTCAAAAACGCAACCGTCACCCGAAAGGGAGATGATTTCATCAATGTTATCTACGATGGCGGCGGACGCAAGATAACAGCGGAGGAGTTGCCCACCGAGCTCCGCGAACGATTCAAAATGACTGAGGACATTCTTGCCGAGCGACGCGAGAAAGCCCAACGTGATGAAGCAGCCAGAGCCGAGGCGGCCAAAAAGGTCGAGCAGGAAACCCGATCTGCCTTGGAGGCCTCCGGGCGCACAGCGCGCTACGTCACGGCAGCGGATGTGCAACAAATGTACGGTCCGCTGGACTCCCTCAACTCCCGCATGGCAGACTACCTGGCGGCAGAGTGGAACCGGCGCGAAGCCCTGCGACTGGGCCTGAAGGTGGAGGCCGAGCGTTTTGCCGATGAAGCTGCTGCCCTGCGCGGGGCTTTCGAGGCGGACCGCAGCAACCTTCTGGAGGAAGCGCGTGAGGCGGAGAAAACACGCCGCCGTGTCACCGAGTTAGATGAAAAACTGCGTGTGGCCAAGGAGCGCAATGAGATGCTTAAAAATCAAATAAGCGACCTGCGTGAGCAAGTGCGCAACCGCCCGAGCGGTTTTTACAACGAGCCCACCATCATCGTGCCGCCGCCCCGCGGTCCGATTATCGTCAATCCCCTCCCGCGCCGCCCCTCGCACCACTGTAAACCCACCCCCAAGCCCAAGCCGGCGGCCCCCACCCCCGCACCGCCCCGCAAACCGCGCTGAGGGGTTCCACGCCATGCAGCAAGTCAACCTCAAGGAAAAATGGCGCAAGACCCCGCATCGCCCGGGTGTTTACCTCATGAAGGGAGAGGGCGGCGGTATCATCTACGTCGGCAAGGCCAAGGACCTGCACCGACGCTTGGCTAACTATTTCTCCCCGAGCCGCCAAACCCTTGAGAACGGTAAAACCCGCGCGCTCATCGCGGCCATCCGCGATTTTGATTATCTGGAGGTTCGCAACGACAGCGAGTCGCTTATTCTGGAGCAGAAGCTCATCAAGGAATACCGCCCGCATTATAACGTCCAGCTCCGCGATGACAAGCGGTATTTATTACTGCGAGCATCGCGCGGGGACGAACTGCCCCGCTTCTCCACTGTCCGCCTCCGCAAGGATGACGGAGCCCGCTACCTGGGACCCTTCGTGCACAGCACCGCCCTCAAGGAGACCCTGGAGTGGCTGAACCACCGTTTCCGCCTGCGCACCTGCACCGCGCGCTGCCCCGGACCGGAGAACTACCGCCACTGCCACGACGATGTTATCCGCCACTGTTCCGCACCCTGCATCGGACGCATCACACCGGAGGAATACCGCGGCAACTTCGAGGCCGCCCTCGCCCTGCTCGAAGGTGGGGCACGCAAGGAGCATCTCGATGCCCTGACGCAGGAAATGATGGAAGCCTCCGATGCGCTGGACTTCGAGCGCGCGGCCAAACTCCGCGACATCCGGGAGAACATTATCAAGACACTTGAACCCGCCCGACGCTTTGCGCGCCGCTCGCCGGACCTTCCCGGCACCGTGAACCCCGACCGGGATCTGCAAGAGCTGGCCGATGCCCTCGGCATGGCCACGCCCCCCACCGTCATGGAGTGTTTCGATATCTCCAACCTGTCAGATAACCATATCGTCGCCTCCATGGTGCGCTTTACCAACGGACGCCCCGATAACAAAGCCTACCGCCGTTATCGCATCAAGGGCGTGGACGGCCAGAACGACTTTGCCTCCATGCTGGAAGTGGTTCGCCGCCGCTACACCCGCATTGTCAACGAAAGCAGCTCCCTGCTCGGGGAGCATCCCGAGCACGGGGTCTATACCCGCCTCAAACAACTCAGTGCAGAGGGTCGTGCCCCTATCACCGTGCCGGATCTGGTGGTGGTGGACGGTGGCAAAGGCCAACTTGGGGTCGCCATGCAGGTTCTCGCGGAAATCGGGCTGGCGGACATGCCGGTTATCGGCCTTGCCAAACGCGACGAGGAAATCTACTTTCCCGACCGCGACGAACCGCTCGTGCTCAGCCACGACTCCGGGGCCCTTCGCCTCCTGCAACGCCTGCGCGATGAGGCGCATCGTTTTGCGAACAACTACAACGAACTTCTGGTGCGCAAACGAGTACGCGAAAGCAAGCTCGATGCCTTCCCCGGCATGACACCCAAACGCAAGGAGCTTCTGCTCCTCCACTTCCACACCATCCCCGGCATCCGTGCCCGCTCGGCGGAGGAAATCGCCGCCCTCCCCGGCATCTCCCTCGCCTGGGCCGACCGCTTTACCGCATGGCTCGCCGAGCATTGAAGCTCCCCCATGGCCCCTCACTCTCGCTCGGCCAGTTGCCGCCACCCGGCAGCGAGAAGAGGATTCCGAGAAACACCGATTCCCTTCTCGTAGCAATCAGCCATCAGCCGTGCCGCACGTCGGTCACCGGACATGGCAGCGTAGCGAAGAAGATCGACCCCCTTTGTGAGATCCTTCTCCACACCCTGTCCCCGAAGATAGCGGAGACCCAGCAGCCGCTCGGCAGGCGGGTATTTCTTCTCGGCGACCTGACGCAGCCAAGGAACAGTCTGAGCGGCATCCACCGGTGAGCTATGGAGGAGGAGAAGCGCATGAGCAGCCCCCGTATGACCGAGAGCAGCGGCCTGTTTGAGGCAGGCTTCTGCCTGCCGTTCATCCTTGGGAAGGTCACCGAGGCCCTTGTGATAACAAACGGCTAAAGCAGCCCAAGCATTCGGGTTCTGAGCCTCGGCAGCCAGTTGGAGCCAAAGAATACCGCATCTCTGCGAGGCAAGGCTCCCCTTCAGCAACTTGCGGGCCAAAGCCACCTGAGCCGTGGCATCGCCGCCATCGGCACGATCCATCAGCTCCCGGTCGATGGTGCACGAGCAGCAAAACAGAGACGCCGCTATAAGAAGGAGAAAGAATCTACTCATGACGGCAGAAAATAGTTTTGTTGTTTGACGGAAACAGGCATTCCCAGCATGCGCATGACCCCCAACATGTCCTCCCACACGCGCCGTCGCTCGCTGAGGGCCTCATTGCGCAGCAGGTAGCTGGGGTGGTAGGTAACGCGAACGGGGATCCCTTGGCATGAAAAATCACGCCCGCGAAGCGAACTGACCGATGCCCCGCTACCCAACAAGCCCTTCGCCGCCGTTCCGCCCAAACACACGATGCAGGCAGGACGAATGGCACGGATCTCCGCCATCACCAAGGGCAGACAAGCCGCTATTTCCTCCTCCGTAGGTGGGCGGTTCGAGGTTCCCTGACGCTCCCCCATCGAGGGACGGAACTTACAAATGTTGGAGATATAGACATCCTCCCGCCGCAACCCCATAGCGCGCAGAATCTCGTTGAGCTTGCGCCCGGCACGCCCCACGAAGGGCTCCCGTTGCTGCTCCTCCTCATACCCGGGAGCCTCGCCCACCAGCATGAGACGCGCATGCGGGTTTCCCGTAGCAAAGACCATGGTACTGCGCAGCGAGCCCAGGGACAGAGCCGGGCGCCAATGTTCCGCACGAGCCCGCAAGTAGTCCAGCTTAGCCTCCACGGTATCCAAAGCCGACGTCCCCGATGCAGGAGCGGACGCCGAAGACGGAGGCGAGTCAGGCACCGGATCAAGCGGACGCGGCGTGCCACCCCTCGTACCCGCGCGAGCCTGCAACATCCACCCACGCAAAATACCCCTTGCCTCGTCATCCAGCGCAAGAGTACGCGTTCCCTCTTGCAACAGATTCCGGAGAACCTCAATGGAGCATTGTTTAAGGGTGGTGGGCATAGGATATTCGGTTAATTCAAAAGCAGTAAAGCAGGCCCAACACCGCCGGCACGAGTATAACATGCATGGGTACCAGCACGCGACGGAAACGCGCCCGGGAGTCGAAAAGAGCCAGCAAGGCAGCCACCCACCAACTCAGGGCCGGCACGAGCAGGGAAACGATGCTGAGCGTGGGGCCCAACACCGGCGCAGCATCCCCACAGGAAAGAGCCACCACCGACAGAATCCCCCCGATTCCCCCGAACAGTGTGAGACGCAGGGAGAGCAGCGCACGCCACTGCTGAGGCCACCCCAAGGCAGCCACCAACAGCACGGCATATGGGATCATGAAAAGCATAGCAGGAGGCCCGGGGGATAGTGATACCCGCAGAGAGCAACCCCTGCGGGTACCGAGGAATGATTCAGCTCAGGTACGTTATGTTCGATATATTATCTCCGTTATCGCCCTTTTGGTTCTTGCTGTCACCCTTGCCGTCCGGCCCCTGGGAGTAGATATCGAAGTCCGGATTCATCCCCGAGCCCTTCTTGCCATCCGTCTCCGTTTCATAGCCGGCGCGGTAGCGGTAGGGATTTCCCCAAGGATCGATGACGGCGTAAAAATGCCCCTTTTTCTTCTTGCCGGTCGCATCCCGACCGGTCATGGGCGTTTTAATCACCGGAATGCCCTCCTCCGGGTGTTTATCCCCCTTTCGGATGATGGAAAATGAGGGACAATAGGAGGTATTCTGCACACCATCGGAGGCCTTATTCGGCTTACCGTTATTCGATGTATCACCGGAGAGAGCACGATAGAGCACATGAGAGCTCCACTCATCCCCATCGGCATACGGCACCTCGCCGCCGTTGTCCTCCTTGTACTTCGTCATGGCGGCGGAGAGCATGGCGATCTCCGCCTCCGCCTTTTTGCTGAGCGTCTTCTTATCGAAGAAGCCTTTGGCTACAAAGCCGACCGTTGTAAGCGTGGCAATGATGGCGATGACAACGAGGAGCTCAATGAGCGTGAAGCCGCGCCGCTTGGTGAATAACGGTTTCATGGCATCATTACACATTCTTGATGAGCTCCATCATCGGCATGAACATAGCCAGCACGATACCACCCACCACAACAGCCAAGAAGACGATCATCAGAGGCTCCAGCAAGGCCGTCATGGCCGTCACGGAGTTATCCACCTCCTCATCGTACACGTTGGCGATCTTCATGAGCATGTCCGGCAGACGACCGGTCTCCTCACCCACGTCCACCATGGAGATAACCATCGGCGGGAACACGGGGCAGGTGCTCATGGGCGAGACGATAGATTCACCCTCACGCACGGAGTCGTGGATCTTGGTGATGGCATCCGAAACGATCACATTGCTGGCCGTATCACGGGTAATCATCAGGGCCTGCAAAATCGGCACACCGGAAGCGACCAAGGTACCGAAGGTGCGGGAGAAGCGCGCCACCGTGCTTACCTTGATCATGGTACCGATCTTGGGAATTTTCAGCATGAAGGAATCCACCACGCGCCCGCCGGCGGGAGTCTTCTTCCAGATGGAAATGCCGGTAAAGAGCACCATCAAGCCCAGAATGAACACACCTGCATTCGGTACCATGGGAATCAGTGAGCACTCCATGCAGCTATCCGAGAAGTTGAACACAAACTCCGACAGTGCAGGCAGCTCCATGCCCTGTCCCGCGAACATTTCCTTGAATTTCGGCACAATCACCAACATCAGGAAGATAAGGATGCCCACGGCAATGAACAAGATGATGCAGGGGTAAACCATGGCGGACGTAATCTTGCCGCGCAGCTTGTTTGCCTTCTCCTGATACTCCGCCAAACGGCTGAGCACCACCTCCAGCACACCGCCGATTTCACCGGCCTTCACCATGTTCACATAGAGCTTATTGAACAGCTTGGGGTAGGCAGAGAGGGCCTCCGAGAAGGTGGAACCACCCTGTACGGACTCACCCAACGCGGTAATGGTGGCGCGCAGGTTCGGGTTCGGCTCCTGCTTGCTGAGCACGTTGAGACTCTGCAACAGGGGAAGGCCTGCATCGATCAGCGTGGCGAGCTGGCGGGTGAACACCATCAGCTCACGCTGCTTGACGGAAGCCCCGGCCTTGCCGCCGCTCTTCTGCTTGCGCGCGCCGCCCTTCGCGTCCTTTTTCTTTACCTCCTTGGCCGCCGTAGGCTTAGCACCCTTGGCCGCCTCTGTGCATTCGCGGACAAGCAACCCCTGTTCACGAATTTTGTTCATGGCGGCCACCTTGTTCTCCGCCTCTATGATTCCTGTTTTTTCAACGCCGTTCTGATCCAGCGCTGTGTATTTGAAATTAGCCATATGCTTGCTGATGAAAGATTTACCCGATGCTTTAGAGATTACCAGAAAACGCCTGTGACGTCAAGTATTTAAGTGTACTTCAAGACCTCCTCAATGGTGGTATTGCCGTCAAAAATGTTCTGAATGCCGTCCTCGCGCAGGGTCGTCATACCCAATTCGATGGCTTTCTGCTTCAAAACGATGGAGGGCACATTCTGCGTGATGAGCTCCTTGATGGGGTCCGAGGCGTGCAGCAGCTCGTGAATACCCTTTCGGCCCTTGTAACCGGTGTTGGCACATTTATCACAGCGTGCGCCGGTGTAGAACTGCTGCCCCTGCAACAGAGCGGGGTTTACACCCAGCTGCTGCAACAGCACGTTGGAGGGCTTGTACGGAGTCTTGCAGTAGGGGCAAATGGTGCGCACCAAACGCTGGGCGAGAATGCCGATGATCGTGGCGGAGAGCAGGAAGGGCTGCACCCCCATGTCCACAAAGCGCGTCACCGCGCCGGCGGCATCGTTGGTATGCAGGGTGGAGAGCACCAAGTGGCCCGTCAGTGCGGCCTGAATGGCGATCTGCGCCGTGTCTTTATCACGAATTTCCCCCACCAGAATGCGGTCCGGATCCTGACGCAGGAAGGCGCGCAGTACGCGCGGGAAGGTGACGCCGATACCCTCATGGATGGGCACCTGCACAATGCCGTCGATGTCGTATTCCACCGGGTCCTCGGCCGTCAGCACCTTGGCATCGATGGTGTTTACCTCACGCAGAGCGGCGTAAAGCGTGGTGGTTTTACCGGAACCGGTGGGACCGGTGACCACGAAAATGCCGTTGGGCTTGTTGACGGTATCGAGAATGTACTCGTGGAGCTTGGGCGAGAGATTCAGGTTATTCAGATCCAAGTTCACGGCGTTGCGGTCGAGCACACGCAATACCACGGACTCACCGTACTGAGTGGGCAGGGAGTTGACACGCATATCTACGCTGCTCTTACCCACCTTCATCACGATTCGGCCATCCTGCGGCACGCGGCGCTCGGCAATGTTCATGCCTGCCATCACCTTCACACGGGAAATAACCGGGTTGGCCAAGTGCACGGGCGGCGGGGCCATTTCGTACAAAGCACCATCCACGCGGTAGCGGATCTTGAACTCCTTTTCGAAAGGTTCCAAGTGAATATCCGAGGCGCGTTCCTTGATGGCCTGGTGAATCACGAGGTTCACGAACTTGATCACGGGTGCCGCATTGGCTTCCTCCGAGCCGTCCTTGCTGCCGACGCTCATGGCGTTCATTTCGTCCAGCAGGTCGCCCATAGCCGCCTCTGCGCCGCCGTAACATTCCTGCAGGCGGGCGCGCACTTCGTAATCGGCTGCCACATACAGGTAGATATCCTCCCCGCACGCCACGCGCAGGTCGTCCACGGTCTGCGGGTTCAGGGGGTCCTCCAGGCACACATACAGGCCCTCGCCCGGACGATATTCCACCGGCAGGGCCCCGTGCAGGCGAGCCTGCGCGGCCGTCAGCTTACTGAGGGCCTCCTGCGGCGGGGTAAAGCCCTCCAAGGTGATGTACTGGGCGCCCACCTCGGTGGCGATCACATTCCAGAAATCCTCCGGCGCGCTGATAATGCCGAAGTCAATCAGCGTCTCCCACAAGTCCTTGCCGCTGTTGGACATCTCTTCCTTGATGTCCTTGGCAACGGACTTCTCGAGCATGCCATTGTTGATAAAAACATCAAGTGCTACATCCGTATCCATATTGGTAAAGAAAAGTTATGCGGTTGAGAATAATCCGTGCTGAGAGACTCAGGAAGCATCGCCGGTGGTCACGCGGATGACCTCCTCTGCCGAGGTAAGACCTGCCAGAACCTTGCGGATACCGTCCTCACGCAGGGTGCGCATACCGAGCTCGCGAGCACGCTTGCGGAGCTGAGCGGAGGTGAGGTTGGAGTTGATGAGCCCGCGCACATCGTCCGTCACCTGGAAAATCTCGAAGATACCGAGACGGCCTTTCATGCCCTTGCCGCGGCAGCGGTCGCAGCCCCGCGGGTTGGGCACCTTCACGGTGCGAGCGGGGTCGATGCCCAAGACACGCGCCTGCTTCTCCGTCACATGCCCGTCTATCTTGCAGGAGCAGAGGCTGCGGCAGAGGCGCTGAGCCATGATGGCGCGCACGGCGGAGGCGATGAGGAAGCGGTCGACACCCATATCTGCCAAACGAGCTACGGAAGAGGGGGCGTCGTTGGTGTGCAGGGTGGAGAGCACCAGGTGGCCCGTCATGGCCGCCTGAATGGCGATGCCAGCGGTCTCGCTGTCACGAATCTCACCCACCATGATGATGTTGGGGGCTTGGCGCAGCATGGCGCGCAAAGCGGCGGCGAAGGTCATGCCGATTTCCGTGCGGATCATCACTTGGTTGATGCCCGCCATCTCGTATTCCACGGGGTCTTCTGCCGTGATGATCTTCTTATCCGGGCGGTTCAGGTGGTTCAGCACGGCGTACAGCGTCGTTGTCTTACCGGAACCCGTGGGGCCGGTCACCAGAATCACGCCATCAGGCAGGGTCACCAAGCGGTCGAAGGTCGCCTCGTCATCGGAGAGGAAGCCGAGCTGCGGCAGGCCGAGTGCCAAGGCGGATTTATCCAAGATACGCATGACCACGGACTCGCCGTGGTTGCTCGGCACGGTGCTGACACGCAGGTCGATGTGGCTGCCGTCCCGCAGATCCAGCTCAATACGACCGTCCTGCGGCAGTCGCTTCTCTGCAATGCTCATGGTAGTGCTCATCACCTTGAGGCGCGCCACAATGGGCCCGAGCAGCTTCTTCGGGTGGTTGGCAATCTCTACCAGACGTCCGTCAATGCGGTAGCGCAGGCGCACGCGGTCTTCCATTGGCTCGATGTGAATATCGGAGGCACGCATCTCGTGGGCCTCGTTGAACATGTTCTCCACCAGCTCGATGATGGGGGCGTCACCGGTCCCCTTCCCTACCTCAATCTTCTTCGGGTAATACTTATCCAAGGCCTTCAGCATGGCCTCCGGGGCTGCCACAAAGAAGGAAACATCCCGACCGAGGAACTGAGGAAGGCTGTCCATCATCTCCATGTCGAAGGGATCCACCACCGCGACCTGAAGGGAGAAGCCATCATCGCCAATGGGCAGGAAATTCAGCCGCCGCGCCAGCTCGGGTTTGGCGGCGGTCAGGATGCCGGGGGATACTTCAAAGGCCCCCAAGTCCACAAACTCCAGCCCGGAGTTGGCTGCCGCCACCTGAGCAATGTAGTCGCCGGTCAGGTAGCCGTTCTTCATCAGGTATTCCACCACGCTGTCCACCGGTGAGATACTTTGGCGTATGCTGTCGATGGTAGCGCGATCCACCCCGCCGGCATCCACCAGCAGGTCAAGGAGAAAGTCTTCGTTCGTGTACACGGTGAGAGGTTCAGGTTGATTGTACGACGGGCACACCGCAGGCTGCGCCCTTTCTCTACTCTACACGATGAAGGGCCTCGCGTCAATCTTTCATTTCGTTTTTCCTGATTTTTTTTGCAATCACGGATCAGCGGCGGTGTCTCGGCGGCGGCAGAGGGCGTCTCGGCGCATGGCGGGGCGGGCGAACGGGGTGCGGGCGCGGGGCAATGTGCGGCGGGCCTGCAGCATGCTGCGGCGGCGGACCGGGGTGGTGATGGTGGTGGCATGCCGGCACAAAGGCAGACAAAAGGAGGCCCAATGGTGCCAGGAGCATCAAGCGTACATAGTTGTTCATCACCCGCTATCATACTACAGCCGCGGTACCGGCGCAAGCAGAAAATGTGCTTGTTCGGTATCCTGCTCTGCGATGTGACGCAGAAAGCGATGCGGTCGGTGCGAATGGGGTTGACATTCGGCTGATTTGTGGCAGAATATGCGCAATGAGCGCGTTTGGTTTTTATCGTTTGGCTGCCGTGGTGCCGCCCGTGCGGGTTGCGGATGTAGACGGGAATGTGGAGACCTTGGTCAAGGCGGCACAACGGGCTGCCGGACAGGGAGCACGGGTAGCTGTTTTTCCGGAGCTCTGCATCACGGGATATACCTGCGGGGATCTGTTTTTCCAGCCGCTGCTTCAAAAGCAGGCACTGCTCGGGCTGGAGCATTTTGCGGAGGCTACGCAAGGCCTTCCGATGGTCAGCATCGTGTCGCTGCCCATGGTGGTAAGCCAAGCACTGTTCAATGTAGCTGCCGTGGTATACGGCGGGCGCGTGCTGGGCTTGGTTCCCAAATCCGTGCTGCCCAATTACCGCGAATTCTATGAGAAGCGCCAATTCCGCCCGGCTGCCGACTTACGGGAACGTGAGGTGGTTCTTCCGAGTCTCGGGAGTGTTCCCATCGGCACGGATCTGCTGTTCTGCGATGAGGGGGAGCTTTGTTTCGGTATCGAGGTGTGTGAGGACCTGTGGAGTGTGGTACCGCCCTCTACTTGGGCTGCGCTCAAGGGGGCGAATGTTCTGTTTAACACCTGCGCCAGCACGGAGCTGACAGGCAAGGCAGCCTACCGCAGGCAGCTGATTGCCCAGCAATCTGCCCGCTGCGTGGCGGCCTATGTGTTTGCCGCCGCCGGTGTGGGAGAGAGTACACAGGATGTCGTTTACGGCGGGCAGGCACTCATTGCAGATAACGGACGTTTGGTCGCAGAGGGGCCGCGATTCTCTCGGGAGGCTACGTTCACCTATGCGGATGTGGATTTGCAGCGGCTGAACAACCTGCGGATGAGCGAGAGTTCCTTCCATGATGTGCACATCCCGGCGGAACATGCCGGCCGCCGCCGTATCTCGTTCTGCCTGCCGAATGAGAAGTGCGATCTGCGCTTTGCGGATCTGCCGGCGCGGCCTTTCCTACCCCCGCCTGCTGCGCGGGAGGAGCGTTGCGAGGAGATCCTGAACATTCAGGCGACCGGGCTGGCCCGCCGCATGGAGCACACCGGCTCGGAGACGCTGGTCATCGGGGTTTCCGGAGGCTTGGACAGCTCGCTGGCGCTGCTGGTCTGTGCCCGCGCTTGCAAGATGCTCGGGCGGAGTAATGAGGCGATCCTGGCGGTGACGATGCCGGGCTTCGGCACCACGGGGCGCACCTATAACAACGCGCTTGCGATGATACGCGAACTGGGAGCCACGATGAAGGAGGTGAATATCCGCGAGGCCTGCCTTCTGCATTTCCGTGACTTGGATTTCGACCCTTCCCTGCGCACAAATACCTATGAGAATGTGCAAGCGCGTGAGCGGACGAAGATTCTCATGAATCTCGCAAACAAGACGCGCGGCATTGTTGTCGGTACCGGGGATCTGTCGGAGGTCGCACTCGGATGGTCGACATACAATGCGGACCACATGAGCATGTACGGCGTCAACTGTTCGATTCCCAAGTCGCTCATCCGCTGCCTGATCAGCCACACGGCGCAACAGAGCGGACCGGAGCTCGCAGCGACTCTGCAGGACATTATCGATACCCCCGTCAGCCCGGAGCTCCTCCCCCCCGCCGAGGACGGCACCATGGAGCAGAAGACGGAGGACATCTTGGGGCCCTACGACCTGCACGATTTCTTCCTCTACCACTTTATCAAATACGGCGCAGAACCTGCCAAGCTCCGCATGCTCGCTCGCAAGGCCTTTGACGGTGAGTTCTCGCCGGAGCTCATCGACTCCACCTTGCGTACCTTCATCCGCCGATTCTTCACCCAGCAATTCAAGCGCAGCTGCATCCCGGACGGACCGAAGGTCGGCTCCATCGCTCTGTCCCCGCGCGGTGACTGGCGCATGCCCACCGATGCATTCTCCAACCTCTGGGCGGAAGACTGCTCCGGCGCGCAACATTAAGCGTGCCACAATGAGCACGCCGCACAGTCCGGGGAAGAAACACGAAGCACCGACTGCGGCGGTCGTATCAACCGGAACGCTGCACTCCCGATAAGGAAGTGCAGCGTTGATAAGTCTCAGTGGAAGGCGGGATCAGAGGTTGCCGCGCTCCTTGTCGAGGTAGTACTTGTAAGTACCCACGAGCAGCTCGTCACACGCGGCCTCGTCGCAGACGATGATAGCGGCGGGGTGCATCTGGAGGGCGGAGGCAGTCCACTTGTGGGAGACGCTGCCATCGATGATGTGCTTGAGGGCGCGGGACTTGTGGTGGCCGTTGCAGACCAAGAGAACCTCCTTGGCAGCCATCACGGTGCCGATACCCACGGTGAGAGCCTGCTTGGGCACCTGGTTCACATCGCCGTCGAAGAAACGGCTGTTAGCGATGATGGTGTCCGTGGTGAGAGACTCGATGTGGGTCGGGGCGGTGAGGGAAGCACCGGGCTCGTTGAAGGCCAAGTGGCCGTCCGGACCGACGCCGCCCATGAAGAGATCGATACCGCCGGCGGCAGCAATGGCCTTCTCGTAGTCCTCGCACTCCTTCTGCAGGTCGGGAGCGTTGCCGTTGAGGATGTGCACGTTCTCCTTCTTGATGTTGATGTGGGAGAAGAAGTTCTTCCACATGAAGGAGTGGTAAGACTCGGGGTGCTCCTCGGGCAGGTTGACGTACTCATCCATGTTGAAGGTGATGACGTTCTCGAAGGAAAGCTCGCCGGCCTCGTACTTCTTGATGAGGGCCTTGTAGAGGCCGAGGGGGGAGGAGCCGGTGGGGCAGCCCAACTTAAAGGGCTTCTCCGGCGTGGGATTCGCCTCGATGATGCGCTTTGCCACATAATCTGCGGCCCAAGCAGACAACTTGTCGTAGTCCGGTTCGATGATTACTCGCATGATTCTTGCAGTGTCGTTGATGTTTGATGAATGAATCCTCAAGTCAGCAGGGCCCGGGGATCGAAAATGAGTATAGCAGTTTTTGAGCCCGTTGTGAAGCCTTTTCTGCGGCAAACTTGCACAAGTTCTCCCCTACCCTCGCCCTGATGGCTCATAAAATCGGCAACTTTCCCAGCGCGAGGGCTCATGGAATCGGCAACCTTCCCCACGCGATGGCTCATAAAATCGGCAACCTTCCCCACACGAGGGCTCATGAAATCGGCAACTTCCCCAGCGCGAGGGCTCATAAAATCGGCAACCTTCCCCACGCGTGGGCTCATAAAATCGGCAAAAAGACTTGACTGACGGCTCATCAAAGTGTATAAGAAAGGTATTCACGAGCTTACCGAAACACAAAAGATCCATGGAACGCCTTATTCACGAACGGCTGAAAGTCTGGAAGGATTCACCGAATAGGAAACCGCTGATGCTCTTCGGAGCGAGGCAGGTGGGAAAGACCTATGCACTCAAGGAATTCGGGCGTCGTGAGTTCGACAATTTAGTATATATCTCCTGCGATCGTCGAGATGGACTACCCGAATTATTCGAGAAGGGGCAGGATGTGCAGCGACTGGTACTCCGACTCTCCTCTTGGGCGGGGCAAGCGATCACCCCCGGGAAAACGCTGCTGTTTCTGGACGAGGTTCAGGAGACCCCGGCAGCCATTACCTGCCTGAAGTACTTCTGCGAGGACATGCCGGATCTGCATGTGGCGGTAGCCGGCTCACTGCTCGGCGTCAAAAACATGCAGAAATCATCCTTCCCCGTCGGCAAGGTGGATATGCTGCACATGTATCCCCTGACCTTCGACGAGTTCCTCTTGGCGATGGAGCGAGCCCCGTTGTACGAACTGCTGAAGGAAGGGGATCGCGACTCACTGAACGCCCTGCGGGCAGAGTACGAGGAACTGCTGCGGCAGTACTACTTTGTGGGCGGCATGCCTGAAGCGGTCGTCTCCTTTGTGCGAGACCGCAATCCCATAGCGGTGCGACGCATCCAAAAATCCATTCTGAATGCCTACGAAGCCGACATTGCCAAGCACGCAGGGCGCGATACACTGCGAGTGCACATGGTGTGGCAGTCCCTGCCCTCGCAACTGGGCAAGGAAAACAAGAAATTCATCTACGGTGTTATCAAACAAGGAGCGCGGGCGAGAGAGTTTGAATCGGCCCTGCAATGGCTTGTGGATGCCGGGCTCCTCCTTCGTGTACCGAGGATAAAATGCCCCGAGCAACCCATGCGAGCGTATGAGGATCCGGCAGCATTCAAGCTGTACCTGCTGGATGTCGGCTTGTTGGGGGCCATGTCCGGAACCCCTGCCAAAAACATGCTCATCGGCGATGGGGTGTTCAGTACTTTTTACGGCTCATTCACGGAGAACTACGTGTTACAGCAGCTTCTCTCCTTGGATGACGTACCGGTATATTATTACAGCAAGGAAAATTCTCGACTTGAGATAGATTTTTTGACACAAATCGGCGAGGACATTCTGCCACTGGAAGTGAAAGCCGGAGTGAACGTTCGATCCCAATCCCTCAAGACCTTCGTTGAGGCGTATCGCGGCAAAGGCGTAGGCCGAGGAATACGCTTCTCCCTGCTCGGGTTCCAAGAGCAGGATTGGGTGGAAAACATCCCCCTGTTTGCCGTGCGCGATGAGATAAAGCGCAAGGTCGATGCATCGTGGCCGGCCATTCCCCCGGCCTGATGGGCACACTATACTCGGATGGCTGATTTTCGGCTTGACAAAGCGGCAGTCGGGGTGTATAGTGGCGCGCGCATGGCTACGGATAGAAGGTTTAAGCGCAATTTTTCGATTATCGCCCACATCGACCACGGCAAGACGACGCTCTCGGACCGTCTGCTGGAGTTCACGCACACCATCGGCGAGCGCGAGAAGCAGGATCAGCTGCTGGATGCCATGGACTTGGAGCGAGAGAAAGGCATCACGATCAAATCGCACCCCGTCACCATGCGCTACAAGGCTAAAGACGGGCAAGTGTACGAGCTGAACCTGCTGGACACCCCCGGGCACGTTGACTTCTCCTACGAGGTCTCCCGCTCCTTGGCGGCCTGCGACGGCGCGGTGCTCATCGTGGACGCGGCCCAAGGCGTGGAAGCGCAGACGCTGGCGAACATGCACTTGGCACTGGACCAGCAGCTCGAAATCATCCCCGTGGTCAACAAAATCGACCTGCCGAGCGCCAACCTGCCGAAGGTCTACAAGCAGCTCGAGGACGTGGTGTGCATTCCGCACGAGGAAGCCATCCTCTGCTCCGCGAAAGCAGGCATCGGCATCGAGGAAGTGCTGGAAGCCATCGTGCAGCGCGTGCCCGCCCCCGCCGAGCCGGAGGACAACAAACTGCGCGCCCTGGTCTTCGACTCCGTCTACGACGCCTACCGCGGCGTGGTCTCGTATGTACGCCTGATGAGCGGCAGTGTGCAACGCGGCGACAGGGTAAAGCTGTTTGCTACCAACGAGACCTACGAGGTAAAAGAAGTGGGCATTTTCACCCCCAAGATGCAGGCGGTGGACGCCTTGGAGAACGGGGATGTAGGCTACATCATCGCCAACATGAAATCCGCCGCAGATGTCAAGATAGGTGATACCTACACCAACTTGGCCGCCCCCTGCCCGGAGCCCCTGCCCGGCTTCAAGGAAATCCGCCCCATGGTCTTCTCCGGCATTTACCCCGTGGATTCCGCTGACTACGAGGCCCTGAAAGCCGCCATGGCCAAGCTGCAGATCAACGATGCGGCCTTCACCTACATGGGGGAGAGCTCCGTGGCCCTCGGCTTCGGCTTCCGCTGCGGTTTCCTAGGCCTGCTGCACATGGAAATCATCCAAGAGCGACTGCGCCGTGAGTTCAACATGGATGTTATCTCCACCTACCCCTCCGTGATTTATGAGGTCACCAAAACCGATGGAACGGAGCTGACCGTAGACAACCCGAGTATCCTGCCCGACCCGCAGGAAATTCAGGAGATACGCGAGCCCATCGTCAAGGTCTTTATCATGATCCCCGCCGAATACATCGGCGACATCATGCGCATCGTCATGGAAAAACGCGGCGAAGTGACGCACACGGAAACGATTGACGATACACGCGTGATGCTGACCTGCCGCCTGCCCATGGCAGAAATCCTCGTTGACTTCAACGACAAACTCAAGAGCACCACCCGCGGCTACGGCTCCATGGACTACGAGTACGACGGCTACCAAGCCGCACGCTTGGTGAAAATGGACATGATGATTGCCGGTGAACCCGTGGACGCCTTCTCGATGATTGTTCACCGCGACCGCGCGGAGGCGCAGGGGCGCGAGTTGGCCCTGAAGCTCAAGGAAGTGATACCACGCCAGCTCTTCACCGTGGCCATTCAGGCCTGCATCGGCGGCAAAATCATCGCACGCGAAAGCATCTCGCCCATGCGCAAGAACGTAACGGCCAAATGTTACGGCGGCGACGTGACACGCAAGCGCAAGCTGCTTGAGAAGCAAAAGGAAGGCAAGAAGCGCATGAAGGCCATCGGCAAGGTAAATATCCCGCAGGAGGCCTTCATCAACGTGCTGAAGAGCGGGGATTAAGTCCCCTACCCGCCCCCGCGTGCGCACATACCGCTTGACCGCGCGGGGGCTCTGTGCTACAATGCGTTGCATGAGGAAACTTCTTCCCGTTTTATTCCTGCTTACGGCGGCAGCCCTGTTCTTGGTAGGCTGCGGCGGACAGCGTCAACAGGTACCCGGTGCATCCGGCTCCCGCGGCAAAGGACTCGTGATGCTGGACATCGGCCACTTTGTCGGCGGAGAAGGCGCCTGCTCCCCCTTCTCCATGAACGGCAAGGTCCTGCGGGAATGCGCCTTCTGGTACCAATACAGCTATTTTGTTAAAAAAGAGCTTGAAGCCGCAGGCTACCGCTGCGTGGTGACCAACCGAGGCAATGCCCCCACCTCCTCACCCTTGGCGGATTACGCCAAACGCGCCCGCGTGGTGCACCTGAACCACCCGGACAAAAATGCCGCGCGCTACCCCTCCCGCTACTTTGCCGACCGCGTGGGCAGCGGCGTCATCAGCGCCGATGCCGCCATCCGCATGAAAGCAGACTGCGCCGTGTTCCTGCACCTGAACAGCAGCGGCGGCGCGACCTCCGGGGGCTCGAACGGGCTTGTTATCTGCAACCGCTACAACGGCCGCCCGCTGGGCGAGGCCCTCTGCCGCGCCTTCAACCGCCACCTCCTCAACAGTGCCATGCCGAACGGCGGCCGCACCTGCTCCGTACAGGTGCGCTATGTGGATGCCGACCGCTCCGCTGCGTGGATGAATGCCTGCGATGACGCCGGCATTCCCGCCGCCGTCACGGAGGTCGCCTTCGTGAACAACCGAGACCATGCGCGCTACCTCACCACGGAGGCCGGAGCACGCCACTTGGCCCACACCGTTGCCCTCGGCATCATCGACTTCATGAAGCACCGCAGCAGCTACCCGCGACACAAGCGAAGCAACCCGAATGCCCCCGATGAAGGCTCCTTCGGGTATGCGGCCGAATCCCGCCGCCTGAATGTACCGGGTGCCAAACACCTTCTCTGAACAACCATGACCACCTCCTTCCCCGCACTCCTCGCCGCAGCCGCACTCTCCGCCTGCCCGGCAATCGCCGCACCCGCCGATGATGCCGCTCAACTGGAGGCCTCCCTGCGCCACATGCTGGAGACCCTGCAAAGCGTGCAGGACACCGACTCCGCCTCCCGCGCCATCGAGCCCCTGAAGAGCACGATACAACAAATGCAGAGCAGCCGATCCACCGTGGATGAGGCTGCCCTGCTCATTTATCTGGAAAATACAGCCGGTGCTAAACGACCCTTCATCGTCCTGCTCCAACAAATCGCCATCGAGTTTACCCGACTGGACAAGGCCGACTTTTACGCCACACCGAGCCTGCGCGATCTGCTGGCACCGCAGATGCTGCCGCCCGTCGTCAACCCCTGACGCGCACGCGCAAGGCCGCATGAGCCCGCCCGCGCAGCAGATCCTGCAACTTCTCCAGCTCCCGGTCCATGTATTCCGCCAAGTTGCTCCGGTGCTGCCGCATCTCTGCAAAAACGCGGTCGCGGTATTCTAACGCCAGGCGCAGCGACTCCTTCGCCGACCCGTACTGCAGGTCCGAAAAATAGCGCGTGATGATGCGTCCGCAGCGCTGAATGCTCACGCGCCAGCCCTGAAAATCCGTACTCTCGTAGGTGTATCTCGTGATGTTCTTGTTGTTCATAGCCGAATGATGGTTGAATCCACAGGGTGAGAAACCGCCAAAGCCCCATCAGTTCAATAACTTTCCGAGAAAAAAAAGCGTAACATTTGTTAGAGCATTGGCAGTCATACCGTCAGAATCCACGATAAGAAGATAGCTTCTGAGCGTATTTTATGCTTGCCTTCAACATGAAAATGCGCTAGAGTGGTGGAGAAGTTTTTACCATGAGCGATACGTCCCTTTCCCACTATGTGTTCGATGACTGCCTGTGGGTGCGCTGTGCCACGCGCGGCAGCTTTGTGAACAGCCCTGCCCTCAAATCGCTGGCGGATAAATACCTGGCCGGCGGCGGCAATACGATTATCGTTGATCTGGAGGTATGCCCCGGGGTGGATTCCACCTTTATGGGAACCTTAGCAGGCTTGGCGCAGCGAGCCATGTCCAAGGGCGGCTGCCTGCAGGTGGCATCCCCCACCTCGCGCACGCGCTCTGCCATGGAGAGCTTGGGCTTGGATATGCTCATTGACATCGACCCCGAGAACGCTTTCTGGCGGTCGGACGCAGCAGAGCGCCGCGCACGGTTGGCTGACGCAGGAAGCGCCGACAGCCCCGAGCACGACATGAGCGAACTGGCCCGCACGCGCCATGTGCTGGAGGCCCACAACACCCTCCGCGCCATGAACACGCGCAACGATGCAACCTTCGGCTACGTCTGCGAAACCCTGGAGGAAGACCTGATGCGCCACGAGGGAGAGGAAGACGAGAAATGAACGAGGGGCGCCGGCAAGCAGCCGACCGCTACCGCGAGCTCCGACGCCGCGTGCGCGGTGAGGACACCACGGCGGCGGAACCGGTGGATTTCCCGCTGCCGCCGGAGCAGGAGGTGCAGGGGCTCTGGGCCGCCGGCTTGTTGGGCAACGGCGGCGTCACGGAGCGGCACGGCCATGTGCACATCATCGACTTCGGCACTTGGAACCGCAGCGTGGGGCCGGATTTTCTGCGCGCCGAAATCGAACTGAACGGACGCCGCCTGCGCGGGGACATCGAGCTGGACCCTACGGCGCAGGACTGGGAGCACCACGGACACGGAGCCAATCCGAACTTTGACAACGTCATCCTGCACATCGTGCTGACCAAGCCCCCCGCCGGCTGGTATACCCGCAACTCCTCACACCGGGAAATACCCGTCCTCACCATCCCGGCGGAGGCCGTGCGCAGCGCCTTGGGTAAACCGGCACCCATCACCACGGCATGCACCGAACTGTGCCGCGAGCCCCTGGCCGCCATGCCCATCGAGAAGGTGGCCGGCATGTTGCAGTCGGCGGCTGCCTACCGCATGCAGCTCAAGCGCAAACTCTTCCGGCGCAAGGCGGAAAACTTGGGCCTGCACCAAGCCTGGTTCGAGGCTTGGGCGGAGACCCTAGGCTACCGCCTGAACAAGCAGGCCATGCAGATACTCGCCCGCCGCGCCCCGCTCAAGGAACTGGGACGGGAGGCCGAGGCCATCCTGTTCGGCACGGCGGGATTTCTGATACCCGTGCTGCCCGAGCGCGCTACCGACCAAGCGCGGGCCTACCACCGCAGCCTGTGGGATGCTTGGTGGCCCCTGCGCGAGCAGCACGAGCTGAGCGGCATGCACACGCTGCCTTGGGTGCTGGCCCCCATACGTCCCCTGAACCACCCGCACCGCCGCGTGGCGGCCTTGGCCGTCTCGGCCCTCCGCTGGCAGGAGCTAGAGCCGAACTTTAACGCATCAGCCGCCAAGGCCCTCACTAAACAACTTACCGCACTGGAACACCCCTACTGGAGCTACCACTGCACCCTGCCCTCTGAGCCGTTGGCCCGCAAGTCCGCGCTAGTGGGCAGCTCCCGCATCCGGGATTTCCTGATCAACCACGTCTACGCGGTTGACGAGTCCGAGCCCGCGTGGCAAACCTACCTCTCCCTGCCCGCACCGGAGCTGCCGAGTGCCGTGCAGCAGACAGCGCAGCACCTGTTCGGGGACAGAGAGGATGTACTCCCCCTGCTCCGCCGCTGCTATGCGCAGCAGGCACTGTTACAAATAGACAACGATTTCTGCTCCCGCCACATCTGTGCGGACTGCCTCTTCCCCTCCCAGCTCGGCAGTTGGACCCCGTGACGCAACGTCTCAACGTGCCCCCGGGACGCGGCAGAGCTTACCCGTAGCCGTGCGCGGAAGGGCATCCACACGGCGCACCACAGCGGGCCGCTGATATTTAGGCAGCCGCTCCAAGGCCTCCGACAGCTTATCCGCTGACTCCGCCGGGCCCTCCCACAGCAGCTCGATGCACTGCCCCAGAACGGGGTGCGGATGCGGCAGAGCCAACACCGTCAGCCCGGTGAGACGCCGCACCTCCGCCTCCACCTGCTCCGCCTGAATTTTAATACCGCCGCTGTTAATCACAGCATCTCGCCGCCCCAGGATACGGAAAGAAGAATCGGGCAGCAACTCCGCCACATCGTTGGTCTCCATTCCCTGCACCCCGATATGCGGCGCATTGATGACCAAGGTTCCCTGCGGGCTTAGGGCAAGGCTCACCCCCGGCAGCGGATGATACGCCCCCTGCGCCTGCGGCCCGTTGAGCCGCCGAAGGGCGATGTGCGAGTAGGTCTCCGTCATGCCGTAAGAGACATAAACCGCAGAGTCAACCCCCTGCAAGGCTGCCTCCGTCTCGGCATCCACAAAGCCCCCGCCCAGCAGCAGCGTGCGCACGGCAGACAACGCCGCCGCTCCGCCTTCCCGAGACAGGGTAACCACCGCCTGCATGGGCACCATCGCGGCAAAATCGAAAGACTCCCCCAGTGGAATAGGCGCAGAGGAAGGCTCCACCACCCGCAGACGACACCCCGCCTCCAAGGCCCGCACCACCATCATCTTGCCTGCAATGTAGCGCAACGGCAGGCACAGCAGAAAATCCGCATCCGCCGAGCAGGGCCACAGACCGAAAGCGCTCAGCGTGTCCACCGCGCTTGCCCGCATGTACTCTTTGCGCCCCGCAAACTCCTTCGGCTTGCCCGTGGACCCGGAGCTGTGCAGCCGCACCGTTTCCCCGGGGCTCCACCACTCTGCCAAAAAGTCCGCCAAATCAGACTCGATACCCCGCCGACCGCTGCGCCACGCCGCCAAGTTTTCGGGCGTCACGCGCTCACCGTTCACAACAAGGGCACGGCACATGGGCATCAGCGGTTGCGGGAGCCGCAATGCGGGCAAATAGCCGCCGCATCCCGACGCCGAAAATGATACCCGCAGATACGACAGGCCAGTTTAACACGCGCAGAGCGCATCCGCCGCAGCTTGGATGCCAACTGCACGGGCAGAAAAACCGCCAGCACCAGCAGCATCCCCCCAACGACCACCCACAGCAAAAACTCACCGGGAAGCAGGGCACCCATCATGGTTGCTCCTCCTTTCCATCCGCTTCCTGCGGGGGCAGGGCCAGCAGCTCCTCCTCGGTCCATACGGCGGACTGCAAGACCTCCCGGAAGGGCTCAGCAGGCGGCGGCAGTGCCACCGTGGGATCCGGCGTGGTGTCCACGGTCTTCAGCGGGTCCTGCACACAGTCAATTTCCGTCGCGCGACGGTATAAAAAGAGGAAAGGCGTGCGCCCCGCCACGGCTAGGTCATGCTCATGCCCGCTCACGCTGTACACCCGCCCCACTCCGGCCGGGGTAACACGCGCCGCAGGCTCCACTGGCACCAGATAAACCATACCCAGGCAAAACAACAGTGCCGGGATAAGAAACAGCAGCAAGTGACCGCGACTGTCGCGCAGGCGCAGAAAAACAAGCGTCGGAAGGCTCTCTCTGTCCGGCTTCTTCATCAGTGCACACTCGGACGCCCGGCAAAGTTGCAGACAAAGCCGCGCATTTTTACACAATCCATCACCTGCATCAGCACCCCGCCGGGGACGGCCTCATCCGCCACCACCACGATAACAACCTCCCCCGGCTTGTCGCCCTTGAGCGCATCCAGCCTGCTGCCCAACTCCGCCAGTCCGCCCTTCAACTCACTCGTCTCCAGGAACAAGCGCGGCGTGTCCCCCGGGAAGATGCTCAGGTAATGCGTGCGATCCCGGTACTGCCCCCCCATCACAAAATGCGTAGCTGCGGACGACACCGTAAAGCCGAAGCGCTGCTGCCGATGATTACCGAGCAGAGCAAAAATGCAGAGCAAAAGCAGCAGGTTAAGGGCAGAAGCGATGACGAGCGGCAAGCCCTTGATGACGAATTTGTAACGCGGGTGCTGCATGGGCTCAGGAATGAGGGGTGGGTGCAGAAGGGGCGGAAGCCGCAGCCTCCCGCGCATCGCTGATGATGTAAACGCACTCGATGCCGGCGCGCTCTACGCTGTTGATGATCTTCTCCGCCCGGCCGGCCAAGTAGGTGTAGAACAGGAAGGTGGGGATGGCAAAAGCCACGCCGGTGGCAGAGAGCAGCAGGCAGCTCTGCAGGGCCTCCGCCACCTTGGGCGGGGCCGCCGCGCCGTCCAGCACGCCCGGCTGGTCGTAGAAAGTCACCAGCGACAGAATCGTGCCGAGGATACCGAGCACAGGCATCACCGTAGCGCAAACCTGCAGCATGCTGATGTGTCGCTCAATGCGGTACACCTCCAGCTCCGCCGCCTGCATGGCAATGTCCCGCAGCTCACCGCGGCCCAAGGTATGGCGGTTCAGCACCGCCTCCACCACACGCGCCATGGGCCCGGGCAGTCGGCGCACCTCGTGCAGAGCCTCGTTGTACTGACCGGAGCGCAGGAGGGCCGAAATGCCCCGCAGGAACTCCCCGGAGCTGATATTGATGCGGTGAAAATAGAACAAACGCTCTGCCACCACAGCCAGGGCCATGGCTACAAAGAAGAGAATGAGCCAGAACATCGGCCCCATCTTATCGATGAAATCAAGCATGATTGAATGTGTGGTGATGGTGGTGAGCAGGCTGCCCGGTACCGGCCCGAGCAGCCCGAAAAGCGGCCTCAACCGCGCGGGGTGATACTCTCCGCGCCGAAGTAAGGCACCAGCGCGGCGGGGATGCGCACGCTGCCGTCCGGCTGCTGGCATTGCTCCAACAGGGCCACATAGAGACGGGGCAGAGCCGTGCCGGAGCCGTTCAACGTGTACGGCGTGCGGATCTTGCCGTCGGCGTCCTTGTAGCGCAGCTTCATGCGGCGCGCCTGGTAATCCGTAAAGCAGGAGCAGCTGGACACCTCCAAGTACTTACCCTGCCCCGGAGCCCACACCTCGATGTCGTAGGTCTTGGCGGAGGAGAAGCCCACATCGCCGGTGCAAAGTTCGATGACGCGGTAGTGAAGCCCGAGCTTCTTCAGGATACTCTCCGCGTGGCTCGTCAGCTTCTCCAGCTCATCCCAGCCCGTCTCCGGAGTGCAGATCTCCACCAGCTCCACCTTGTCGAACTGGTGCACACGGATCATGCCCTTGTTCTCGCGCCCGGCGGAACCGGCCTCGCGGCGGAAGCAGGGGGTGTAGGCCGTCATCTTCTTGGGCAGGTCGGCTTCACGCAGAATCTGCTCGCGGCACAGGTTGGTCACGGGCACCTCCGCGGTGGGCACCATGAACATCCGGTTCTGCTCCAAGCCGTACATGTCTTCCTCAAACTTGGGCAACTGGCCCGTGCCGTACATGCACTCACGCTTGACCATGAAGGGCACGCCGGTCTCCTCGTAGCCGTTCTCCAGGGTCTGCGTGTCCAGCAGAAAATTGATGAGCGCACGCTCCAGACGGGCACCGAGCCCTCGGTACACGATGAAGCCGGAGCCGCTGATGCGAGCCGCCGCTTCAAAGTCCAACAGCCCCAAACGCGTGGCGATTTCCACATGGTCCTTGGGGTCGGCCACCTCGGGTTTCTCACCGACATAGCGCAGGACGGGGTTGGCCGTATCATCCGCCCCCACGGGAGCGCCGTCATGCGGCATGTTCGGGATGCACAGCAGCAGATCCTCCTGCTCTTGGGCGGCGGCACTCGCCACCTCGTCGAGAGCCTTGATGCGGTCACCCACCTCACCCATGCGCTTCTTGAGAGCCTCGGCCTCCTCGCGGCGGCCTTCTTTCATCATCTGCCCGATCAGCTTGGAGGAACTGTTCCGCTCACGGGAGAGCTCCTGCTTCTCCGTCTCTGCACTCCGGCGCTTCTCATCACACTCCAGCACCTTATCCACCAAAAGCCAATGATCGCCCCCGCGCAGGCGGACGCGTTCTTTCACATACTCAGGTTTCTCCCTGACAATACGTATATCTAGCATAGCGGCCCTATTTTACCGCAAACGCCGTATTGTAGCAAGGGGAAAATGTGCCTTCCCGCCGCCGCAGTCCCCTTTTTTTGCCCCTCTGCGGGCAAAAATGCGGCATTTTGCGCACTGGGGGCTTGCGTTGGCAGGTTGAGAGTGGTAAACTGGTGGCAGTAAGGCCATGCCGGCCTCAAAATTCACCTATTATTACTATTATGTCTCTCGAATCATTCTTTAATCCGAAGAGTGTGGCGGTCGTCGGTGTCTCCGACAATCCCGCCAAGCTGGGTGCCGTTGTATTCAACAATATCATCGGTGCCAAGTTCCCCGGCAAGCTCTACGGCGTCAACCCCAAGCTGGACGGCAAAGAGCTGAACGGCTACCCCTGCTACGCCAGCGTGGATAAGCTGCCGGAGCCCATGGATCTGGTGGTCATTCTGGTGCCGGCCCGCTTTACGGAGGGTACCGTGGACCAGTGCATTGCCAACGGCACGAAGAATATCTCCATCATCACCGCCGGTTTCGCTGAGGTCGGTCAGAAGGATCTCGAGAAGCGCATCGCGCAGAAGTGCCTGGACAACGGCATCAACCTGCTGGGTCCGAACTGCCTCGGCCACATCTCCACCTTCAATAACCTGAATGCCTCTTTCGGTGACGGCAACCCGCCCAAGGGCAATGTGGCCTTCATCTCCCAGTCCGGTGCTTACTGCTCCGCCATCATGGACTGGGCCGCCGGCAAGGGCATCGGTTTCTCTCACTTCATCTCCATCGGCAACAAGGCCGTGATGGGCGAGGACAAGCTGCTGGACGCGCTGAAGGATGACCCGAACACGAATGCCTTTGTGTTCTACCTGGAGTCCCTCAAGAACGGCAAGGAGTTCCTCCGCGTGCTCAAGGAGGTCTCCAACACCAAGCCCTGCGTGATCATGGAGCCCGGCAAGAGCAGCAAGGCCCAGGCCGCTTCTCTCTCCCACACGGGTTCGCTCGCGCCGAACTACCGCGTGCTGGAGATGGCTCTGCAGGGTGCCGGTGCCGTGCAGGCTTACAATGACCGCGAGCTCTTCGGCCTGCTGGAGATCCTGCAGTACGCCAATCACCACGAGTTCGACGGCCAGCTGGCCGTGCTCACCAACGCCGGCGGTGTCGGCGTGCTCACCTCCGACCTCTGCGAGGAGGCGGGGCTGGACATGGCTCGCCCGTCCGATGCCACCATCGAGAAGCTCAAGGCCGTCCTCACCCCGGAGGCCGCGCTCGGCAACCCCATCGACGTGGTGGGCGATGCCTTGGCCGACCGCTATGAGAACGCCCTGCGCGTGCTCTGCGAGAGCGGTGAGTACAAGAACATCCTCGTGCTGCTCACCCCGCAGCGCGTGACGGACCCGACGGGCACGGCTCAGGCCATCGCCAAGATTGCTCCGCAGTTCAAGAATGTCAACATCTTCTGCGGCTTCGTCGGCGGTGCCCGCGTGGCGGAGGGTCGCAAGATCTTGGCAGACAACCACATCCTCGTCTATGAGTACCCGAACGATGTCGTCCGCCTGCTCGGTCTGCTGAAGGGCCAGATGGCTTACAAGGGCAAGAAGCTCGCTTCCGTGGAGCTCGGTACCCTGCCGGCCGACCTCAAGGCTCAGGTGGCAGAGGCCAAGGCCGCCGGTCTCGCTTCCCTGCCCCAGACCACGGTCAACGCGCTCATGGCTCACTACGGCATCGACTTCCCGAAGAGTGGCAACTTTACGGACAAGGCGCAGGCCCTGGAGTTCTGCAAGACCGTGTTCCCGAACGCCGTCGTGCTCAAGCTCTCCGCCCCGGATGCTCTGCACAAGACGGAGATGAAGGGTATCTACCTCAACATCACGGACGAGGCTTCCTTCAACACCGCTTGGGACGGCCTGTGGGCTTCCATCACCAAGTTCAACCTCAAGGGGGCTTCCGTGCTCATCCAGGAGATGATCACCAAGGCTACGGAGACCATCATCGGTGTGAACAGCGACAAGAACTTCGGCCGCGTCATGGTCTTCGGTACCGGCGGTATCTACACGGAGGTGATGCGCGACACCACGATGCGCATCCTGCCCACGGATGACTTCGATGCCATGATCAAGGAGACCAAGGTCGGCAAGATCCTCAACGGCGTGCGCGGCGAGGCTCCCAAGGCCGTCGGCCCCTTGGCGGACACCCTCCGCAAGGTGCAGCAGCTCGTGCTCGAGGTGCCGGAGATTACGGCCATCGACGGCAACCCGGTGCTCGTCACCGCCGACCGCGCCGTGGTGGTGGACTTCAAGATGCTGCTCAAGTAAGCACCCCTGCCCCGCAATTTCTGCAGCCGCGCCCCCTTCCGAGGGAGCGCGGCTTTTTTCCCCGGTGAAAAGCCTACAGCATTTCCAATGATGAGTCAAGCAGAAAAATGGGAATTTTCCCATCAATGCCATAGATTTTCCACATTAAGGACATAGCTTGTGCGGGGCTGCTCACAGCGTTTATACTGCATAAGTCGTTCAGTATCAACATGAGACATAGGGTGTGCTTTGGAAATGATGTAGCATTAGAGCGTTCGCAGGGGATGTAGGCGTATCGCTCACCTCGGTGTGAGAGAGAGAGAAAGAGCCGATGTGGCGATGCGTCCCACACCCCTTGCGTCGAATCTCTCCAAACTTTCTCACATCAAGGACATGAAATTACACTTACCTAAGGGCCTTCGCACCGCCCTTCTCGCATGCATACTGGCTGCGTCTCCCACCTATGCAGAGACGCTGACGACAGAAGCTATATCGGGGCTTGTTTTCGGTACAGGAAGCAATACCAGTGTTACCAGCTCTGATGTCACGCAAACCAACACCCGCATCACATTCAATGCTTTTGCAGGTAACACAACATCCGCCCAGAGCTGGTATCTGGATTTGAAATTCAATGCTATCGCCAATAACGGAGCTAGCTACTCGGGGAGTCATGACGAAAGCACCGCCATCGGACTTTCTGCTTACATCAACAATGGAAACAAGACCATATGCATCGCGGAAGGAGGCACGGCAAAGAGCGCAGCCATTCCGGTTGTTGTGGGTAACACCTACCGCTTGGCATACGATGCGGTCAACCATCAGGTATACCTCCTCGATCTAACATCATCCTCTTCCTATCGCACTTCTGTCGTCGACACCGGGATTAGCAATCTAGCATTGTCCTCGGAAACTTCTTGGTATTGGACTAATGGCAACAAAAATCACGCAACCCTGATCGGGGGTGCAAGGATCGGGGCAGACGCCGCTTCGTGGACAAGTCTCGATTTCATGCAAACCATTGGCTATGACCCATGGCTGAATCAACCCATGTTCGGAGGCCCTGTGTATACCTACTCAACGGCCAGTGGTGGATTTAAGAATGCAGCAGGCGAAGACGCAAATCCCGACCGTGGAGGAAAAGGAGGCCCCCTGCTCGTCTTTGACTCAGTCGGTGTTGTTTCGGCCAAGAACACTAAAAACACCTCTGACTACGGAGGTATTAAGGTGACGGGACACAGCGCAGTTTCCTGCGACCTCAGTGAGTGGGCCGGGGCAATTCATGTCGGGACCGGGTCCATCCTGAATGTTAGTTATGGCACCAGTTTGAAGAACACGGAGTCAAACAACACTGCAAACGTGTATGTGGACGGCCTGCTGAATTTTGTCGGCAGAGGAGATACCATTGACCTTAACGATGGCAATACTTTCCAAAATTGGCATATCGGGGAGAACGGTCTAATCAATCTGGGCAGCACCGTAAAGAATTTCAGGCTCAAGAATAATGGAGGAACCTTCCATTTAGAAATCGTTGTCAACACAAAGGATGAGGAGATCAGCGGTCTGTCCAACAGAGGAACGTATGGTGAAGTGAACGTATCGCGGACAATTCTCACCATGGCTGAGGGGGGCAATGTTTACTCCACCGCTTCTTCGGATTGCATCATTTTCGACCAGGATGGTCATATCCTTGCGGATGCTACGCTTTCGGACGGAGGCACCTCCGTCTTGGTTAACTACAAGAAGCAGGGCTACGCTACCATGGAGTTGTTCACAGACTCCGATGTTGCTTGGAAAAACAACGGCACAGAGACTAATACATTATTCAAAGATGTTAATGGTGTCGCCACTTCATACCGAGATGGCGATTCTGTTACAATTACCGGCGGTACTGTGACGGCGCAGGAAGATGTGAGTGTTGCTGCTCTCTCTCTGAATGGTGGCACCCTAGATCTCAACGCCCATGTCGTCAATGCGCACTCGCTGTCCATCGGTGGGGGCGCGACGATTAAGGAAGGTGCGGGACAATTACTTGTCGGTTCTCTTCAGGCCTCCGGCTCAACGGCAGCACTGACAATAGATGGCACACTGACCTTCTGCTCCCCCCTGGTGATAGAGAATCAATTCACGCTGGATGGTGGCAATCTGATACTGCAGAACTCAAACGGTCAGCCCACGGTGCAAGGTGGCAAATTAATCGTAGAAGCCGGTACAGTTAAGCTTATCGGCGCGGCCAATACATTCTCCGGAACAGGCTTGCTTGTCTCCGGGGGCACTCTCGAGATCAATTGCGGTGCCTTGAGTGACCAAAGTTGCATCAGTGTCGGGTCTGAGGTTAAGGTTACAGGCGGAACCCTGAGACTGACGGGACACGATATGCTCGCATGGTCGAGCGCCAAGAGTCCGAACAAGATCATTCTGGGCGGCGAGAGTACTGATAAAGTTGCGACATTGGATTTCAATGATACGGATGGGAGCAATCCCTTCACTTGGTGCACGTCCGTCGACATGGGCGGTAACAGTGTCTTGACCGGAACTAAAATTATGCCCTTCGGTGCAACTGTCAACGTCTCCGGAACCAATAACAAGATTAGTGCCGAAGAACTTCAGGCAAGAGAGGTTTTAAATCTGACTGTGGAGAAGGACGGTGAATTGTTGGTTTCATCGAAGATCGTAGATAACCGGCATGGTACCAATAATATCGTGAAAGCCGGCGAAGGCAGGGTGATCTTCACGAACACGACTTCGACTTGGACGAAAGACCTTACTGTGACCGGAGGCACGGTACAATTAAAGGACGAGGCAATACTCGGTACAGGTGCTATTTCTCTGGCGAAAGATACAACGCTTGAGATAGCAGGCACCAAGACTCTGGGCGATGCCACCACGGGGGATCATATAGGGAAGTCTGTTGTGGGAGAGGGTAAACTCTCCGTCCTTACAGGAGCCAATCTTACAGTAACCGGCGATGTGACACTCGGGGCAACCATCGAGAACGCCGGGACGTTTACTCTCGCCACCGGTGGCTCCCTGAGTTTCACCTCAAAGGATGTATTGACAGAGAAGGATATTGATTATGTGGATGCTCAACGTCCGGACAGCGGCAATGGATATGTTGACGGCTCGTTCCTTATCGTTGCCGGAAGTGCCGGGGCTTCTGCAAGTGGTATTACCAGTGTAACTGTCGGAAATCAGACCTTCACCAGCACTGCTACCGAATCGGGTTCCTTCATCGCCTCGGATGGCTCCAACGTTAAGATTACAGGAACGGACGCTCAGAAGGATCTCTTCTACATCATGTACAATGAGACCGACTCCGATAATGATAATAAGAAGGATTGCGTTGTGTATCAGAGCGGTTCAAGGGCAAATTCCGCTGCAAATACCGCCACAACCGGGCTTGTTCTTGATAAAGCGGCTTTAGAGACAGAGCCTCTGACGCTGGTGATGAAGAACAATCTGAATGAGAATGCGACGAGTGGCATCATTGTATTGAACGACGCTACCATCAAGTTCGATGGTACGAACCCGGATGGAACGGAAATCCGACTGAATAAGGCTACCATCCTGCAGAAGGAAGTCGAAGGAACGGATGGTTCCACCAGAGACTTCACTCCAACTCTGAAGTTGACCGGCAAGGGAACCTATGTCATGGACAATGCGATGGGGCTGGAAGCCGGCGCAACACAGGTTGTCAATCCGACAGCGGGTACGGATACTACCCCCAGCGATCCCGGTTGGACGGGTACGGTGGAGGTTACGAACACCAAGTTGGGAGGGAATGGTGACGACTGGTTCTCCATCACGGAGCTGAATCATCTGGCATCTACCGGAACGGTGGACGGTACGACTCAGCAGACCAGCACCATCAAGATCTCCGGTTTGAGCGGCTACGCATACGATGGAGCGGACGGCACAAGCCCGAAAGTGACTGCTGATTTGGTCTTGGTGGACATACAATCTACGGACGAAAGCACTCCTGACGTTGCTGCGCTGACGCTCACTGACGGGCCGGAAACCGCCGGTACTCTTGCTCTCAATGGTAAGCTGTCCGGAACCGGTTCGATCGTCAATAATTCCAAGGGGAATGTTTCCCTCGGCGGAGACATTAAAGACTGGACGGGCAGCTACACGGCGAGTGAGTCGACCTCGTTGCTGACCTTGGCAGACGGTGCGAAGTTGAATGCCTCGGTCAACGGAGGATCCATGAAGCTTTTGGGCGCGCTGACCTTGGGCGAGACCATGAGCTTGACGGGCGATCTGACAGGAGCTTCGACAATCACGTTGGATGGCGCAGCTTTGGATGCCACTAAGACGGCTATTACTGTTGGGGGTGAAGCAAGCGGTAGCGGAACCCTGAATTTTACGACCTCATCGGGGAACCTCGATTTCCTGCAGGACCTCCCGGATGGGGCGGAATTCAAACTGCTGAATGCAGAGGGCGGCATCGTGGGGTATGACAAGGCAACCGTAAATGAAAAGGAATCCTTTACGCAGAACGCTGCAGATGGTACGGAAGTGCGTTACTATATTGCAATGAACGACACCTCGGTCACTCTTTCTAAAGTGACGCTTGGGTTGACGTGGCATGGTGACGAGACAAATGGATGGACATCATCGACTGGCTTCGGCGCAAACGCAGATGCTCAGCTGACGAAGGATAGCTATGTCTCTTTTGCCGGTGACGGTTCAAGTAAGGTGATCGTGAATAGTGATCAAACCGTGAAGGGAATTGCGGTAGACTTCACCCCGGGTGCAGATCGGGATGCCTACACCCTCAGCGGAAAAGACGTGACAACGGGGACGCTCAGTATTGCCCACGGCAAATTGATTGTGCAAAACAATCTGACGGTGAATGAGCTTACTTCCATCCACACCGGCACCTCTCTGACAGTAGAAGGAGAAGGTGGCTCCTTGGAAAGTGAGAAGATGACCAACAATGGCACCCTGACCATCGGCAGCGGCTCGACCGTGAAAGTGGGATCTATCTCCGGCGATGGTATAGTCGGCGGCGATGGCAAGCTGGTGGTTTCGGGCGAGATCAGTGCTGACATTATTGCCAAGAATACAGGCACCATTGAGCTGGAAAAGCTGGACAAAAATGTTGCCTCAAAGGGTGTGCAAGGTACGTTGTTGGTACGTGAGAGCGGCACTTTCACCGGGAACTACAACAGCGCGACCTCCATTGGCACTGTGAGAGATGGTGCTGTCCAGGAGTTGGCGGCGGATGAGAAGCTGACGGTGGTCGGCACACTCGGCACAGTGGAGTTGACTGGTTTGAACAGTGCCTATGCTGATTCCAACAAGCTCGATGGCATTGCTACCACGGGGGCATCGGTGAAGCTGAACAACAAGACAACAGATGATGGTAAGGCGACCACGGTGACGCTGGGCAATGCTTCCACCATGAAGGATGGCGTTCTGGACTTCATCGTTTCCGCCACGGAGGTAAATGAGAAGCTGAAGGCTAACGATGATAAACCGACTGTTACCACGGGTTCATCCCTGAGCCTGAAGGACGTGACGTTGAAGGTGCATGAGGTGGAGAACACGGGGCTGGACTTCAATGCGGGCGGCAAGGAGAAGGACATCCTGCTCTTTGTGCTGAACGATCGGGACGGCTGCTCGGTGAGCAACGTGACGGTGGACATGAGCGAATGCACTTGGATGACCAAGTACTTCACCAACTTCCGCGCGGTGGAGGGCTCCGTTGATATCATCGCTGACGCCAACACGGGATACTACGTCTCGCATGGTGGTCAGACGCCGAACGGCACGGCGGGTCTCGCGCTGGCGGGTAAGGCGATGTTCCACCTTGACCCGCGGTCAACGGCACCCAACGGCGAGCTGGCTCAGGTACTCACTATGCTGGATAACCACATTGCTACCGGTAACAAGGACGCGATGGACAAGCTGGGTGCGGCGCTGGCGGGTAGCTCGCTGTCCGCTGTGGGGCTGGCCTTGGCTGACGATGTGCAGCGTCAACTCCGCTCCATCCGCAACCGCACGACCACCATGGGCGTGAATGAGTGCGTGGTGAACGAGGACATGCCCTACGTCAACGGCTGGATCAGCGGTGACGGCAACTACCGCCAGCTCAGCGAGAGCGGCACGGATGCCGGTTACCAAGTCTCCTCCTGGGGCGGCACGGTCGGCGTTGATGTCGACGTGAACCCGAACCTCACCCTCGGCGTGGCCGTCAGTGCCCTCTTCGGTGACTACACCGGCAAGGCTGCGGACACCCTGACAGGCGACCTGGACACCCAGTACGTCTCTCTCTTCGCCCGCGTCTCGACCGGTTCTTGGGTCAATACCTTCGTGGGAACCCTCGGCCGCGCGGATGTCGACCTGGAGCGCACCATCCCCGGTGTCACGGGTAAAACGACCTACAAGACGAACGGCATGATGTTCGGCTTCCTGTATGAGGTCGCCCGCACCTTCGCCCTGAACGATGAGGCGACCACCTGTGTGCAGCCCTTGTTCAACATGAGCTTCAGCCACACCACGCTGGACAGCGCAACGGAAGGCGGCACGGCGGACACCCGCCTGACCACGGACTCGGCATCCCTCACCCAATTCTCCCTCGGCCTCGGTGGTCGACTGCAGAGCGTCGTGGGTGAGAACGAGTACAACCGCGCCTCCATCTTCGAGGCCCGCGCCCTGCTCAAACTGGACTTCGGCGACCGCTACAACAAGCTGAACACCGCCCTTGCCGTCCTGCCGACCGCCACGGTCACCACCCGCAGCAACGAGAAGGGCGTCATCGGCGCAGAACTCGGAGCCACCCTCACCATCCCGATCTCGCAGGATGCAGGCTCCATCTTCTTCGATGTGAACGCCGACTTCAATGCCGACGAGGTGGGCGTGAACGGCTCCGTTGGCTACCGCGTCAACTTCTGATACACGGACGCAAGTCCACTTCACAGGGCCTGCCGCACAGCACTGCGGCAGGCCCTTTTTTCAAGTCCTGCCGCCTGGGTAATAGAGAGGGTGTGTTGGGGAGGACGCGGAATTTTTGGAATTCCCGGAAACTGATTGGAATGCTTGACTCGGTACAAGCTGCATGCCGCCGGGATGGTAGTTTCCTTGATTTTTTGATAAATTTCTATAGCTACCTATGGGATGAATTTACTTTGAAGTCTTGCCAAAGAAGAGCATGAAATTTAAGCTTCCAAAAATTCCGAAAATTCCGCGTCACCCCAAAAGACGCCCCCTATCACCACGGCGGCAGGAAGTCTTATTGGTTCCGAGTCCGGGGGGGTGCTCCACTGCAACAGAGGCTGCCCGCTCGGGGAATGGAACAAGCTCAGGAGTAAAAGAGTTTCGCCGCGTGGATGATTTCCCGCGTCACTGTAGGAATGTCCGTGTCGGTCGTGTTGAGGCGCATGTGAGCCGTGGCCTCGTAGAGGGGACGGCGGCGCAGGAGTAAGGAAGTGAGCGTGGCGGCGCGGTCGGCGTTATGAAGGAGAGGTCGATTGTTAGCGCGAGCCGTGCGGGCCAGAAGGGCAGGAACGTCGACATTGAGCCAGACGACGAAACCGAGAGAGCGGAGGATAGTGCGATTCTCCGGCTTGAGGACGATACCGCCGCCGGTAGAAATGATGCAATTCCGCTTATCCGGAGCGGAACTGCGGTCAGCCAAGTAGCGGAGGAGAGCGGTCTCCAACGCACGGAAACGAGCCTCACCGAATTCGGCGAAAATATCCGGTATCGACTTACCGAGCTGCTCCTCGATGACCAAGTCCGTGTCCAAGAGCGGGAGCCCGGTCAGCTTACTGAGCTCACGACCGATGGTAGACTTGCCGCACCCCATCAACCCGATGAGGATGATGGGGTGCTTGAAGCGAGAAGCCGGAACAGCGTCACGCATGGGCTCAATCCTCCTCGTCGTCACCACAGAGAATGCTGCCGAGGAAGACAACCTCAGCCGGGCCGGTGAGGGTCACATCGGTAAAGCCACCATCCGGGGTACGGGTGAACGCCACGGACAGGGTATCACCGCCCGCCACATCGAGGCTGATGGGCGAAGGCGCGCCGGTAAGAGCAGCGTGCAACAGAGCCGTTGCCGTCATCCCGGTACCGCAGGCCAGCGTCTCATCCTCCACCCCGCGCTCATAAGTGCGCAGCTGCAAATGCTGCGGAGCGAGCACAGTCGCAAAGTTAGCATTCGTACCGGCGGGCGCGAAAGCCTCGTGGTAGCGCAGGAAAGCCCCACAGCGGCGGATATCGATATCCTTCACCGAGGGCAGGAAAGCCACGGCATGCGGCACACCGGTGTTGATAAAATGCACGGGAGCGGGAACCGTCTCGGAAGCAGCCAAGGCGTTGAGCTTCATATCCTTGGGAGCGGTGAGCTGAATGGTAACAGAACCGTCATCATTGATGACACCCTTCACCAAGCCGGCCATCGTCTCGAAAGTCACCTCCGACACCTCGCTCTCCGACAGCAGACTGTAGAAGGCCGTAAAACAGCGGGCACCATTGCCGCACATCTCGGCCTCCCCGCCATCAGAGTTATAATAGCGCATGCGCACATCACCACCCGCCTGAGCAGGCTCTGCGGCAATCAAGCCATCGGCACCGATACCGAAGCGGCGGTCACAAAAGGCAGCGATTCTTTCGCGAGTCAGGAGCTCGCTGAACGACAAATCCCGGTTGTCGACCATCACGAAGTCGTTGCCGGCACCGGTCATCTTAATGAATTTCAGTTCCATAGCGGGCGAATTATAACAGAAGAAGAGGTGATAAGCAAGAATCGACTCACTTCTTTATGACATACCGGAGGAAAGACCAGCCCTTTTCCTGCACCAAGCTGTCATACCACTGTTGCGCCATGGGCACCTGCTTCACCGCGAGCTTGAGGTAGGAGGCAGCGCGGTCGGCATCCGGCTCCGCCCCCTTGCAACCCAGAGCCGTGATGGCCGCGATGATCGCATCCGCCTGCACATAGCCCAACGAACGGGCCTCGCCCAGGAAGTACACCGCCCGACGCAGGTTAGGCTCCACCCCGGGTGCGCCGTTATAATGGAGCGAGGCGAGTGCCTTGTAGGCAGAGACGGACGAGGCGTCCGCTGCCTCCTGCAGAAGATCGAGCCACTTCTGAGCCTCCTCCGGAGACGCCGCAGCCAACACCCGGCAGTAGGCATAGTCGGCCATGCCGTTCACATCGCCCAGCTCAAAGGAACGCTGCAGCAGGCTCTCGATCAACTCCGGAGTGATGCCCACGCCACCGTTCTCCCCGCAGATCTCCGCCAGAATGCGACAAGCCTCCCCGGAGCCGAGCTGCGCGGCTGCGGCCAGCAAGTCCACAGTCCGCGCCGCGTCTCCCTGCCCTGCGGCAATTTTACCGGACAGGCAGAGAGCCTCCGGCCAGTGACGCTCCGTTGCCAGCTGCAGATAGGGGGCCGGGTCCTCAGACAAGTCATCGCTATTCTCCGCAGAGAAGATGAGGGCCAAGCGGAAAGCTGCCGAGGCACTTCCGTTGCGCGAAGCACGCTTCAGCCATTCCACATGCTTTGCTCTGTCCTGCTGCGCGGCATAGTAATCCGCCACCAGCTCCTCCAAAAAGTAGTTACCGCGATCCAGCTCGAATTTCATCTCCGGCGTGTCGAATTTCCCCGACTCGAGACGCCCGCTGATCATCATGTAAATAGCGCGGGCACGGGCACTGCCCTTCTTGCAGGCATCCTGCAGGTAGCGGAGGGCCTCCTCACGATTGGGCTCACAGCCCAGTCCGCCCCCGATGAGGTTGGCACACGCAATGGAGGCGGGCAAATACCCACGCTCCGCTGAGGCACGGAACAACTTGAGTGCCTTTGCAAAATCCGGTCCCGGTAGGGAGACACTCCCCTTCTTCTCCCGCTTATCGAGCTCCCGCTTAGCCGTCCAGTACTGAGAGACAGGCTCCCCGCGCTCGGCAGCAGCGGCGAGCACGCCGTCCATGCTGATCCAGTTACCCGTGTTCTTCGTGAGCATCTCGGCCACCTTGAAGAAATCCTCGTCATTCTCGCGGAGCATGCGGTCCAACTCGGCGGCCAAGGCTGCAGTCTGAGCGGCGGGATCCGGTGCCAGGTCCGGCTCTGTATCCGGCATGGGGGTGGCTGCCGGAGCGGGTTCGGCAGGCAGAGAGCTCTCCAGAGACGGCACGGATGCACTGCAGATGGCGGGATCTTCCGGAGTCTCGGCGGGAGCCGTGGTTTCAGCAGGCGCCGGTTCTGCGACAGGCTCGGAAGCGGGTTCTGCGACAGGCTCGGCGACAGACTCGGCCGGAGCCGATTCCGGCTCGGGGGCAGCTTCGGAAGATGGGGCAGCGGGCGGTGTCTCCGGACGAGCCTCGGGCGCAGCGGGAGCCGCCGGCTTTTCTGCGGGAGCGGACTCGGCGGGAGCCGGTTTCTCATCCTTGCAGGACGAGAACACCAAGGCCCCGGCCAACAACAGGGGGAGCTCAAGCTTCATGGCAGGAATTATAACAAAGGGAGGCAACAAATGCAAGCGCTTTTCACGGCTTACCGTCAGCCGCATCGGGCACACGAGCCCAGCGAAGGCACTCCTGCGGGATTTCACCCTCCTTAGGCGCCACCAGAGCCGGGAAGGAACGCAGTGTGCCGCCCCAGTGGCGGTCGGGGTCCGTCGATGGGCAGTTGTACTCGGCATAAACCTCGTAAGGCTTGTACAGGGGGAGAGCACTCGGCCAAATCCAGTTACCATCCGCTAGGTTCACGTCAAAGGAAACCGACTTACCGGGGGCCAGGGTGCGGGGCTCCGGCGTGGACGCTGCGTCCGCCTTTCCTTTGTACACAAAGCGCAGCTCCGCCCCGGTCGGGTCCATTGCGTACAGACCGAGCACCCCGCAGGAAGCAGCACCTTGCAGCGGCGGCATCAGGCGCAGCGGCTGCTTCGTTTGGTTCGTGAAGGTCACGCGGAACTGCCAGCCCTTGCGATAGCGCAGGCTCATGCGCATGGGGTCGGGACACTCAGCCTCGGTATCATCTTCCCCACTGTACCACACGGGGTAGTGGTCACCCACATAATTCACACCCGTGCGCAGAGAATGGTCGCCGAGCACTCGCCACACCACCAAGTAATCCTCCGGCTCCCCCTTAAAGAAGCCGAGGCTCAGCTCATAGCTGCGGGAGCCGTCCCCGAGCTCTGCCTCCTGAAGTCGGCAGGCACGGGCTGTCATCTCCTTCGGGTCATTCCAAGGATTGGCCAGACCCGCCACATCCAGCGGCACGCTGACACCATCCACCACCAGCGTAGCCTTGGTGAGCACGCGCGCAGGCGGGTCTGTGCGGGTACCGAAGCAGAGAGTTCCCCTATAGGTACACAGACCCTCCGCAGGGGCGGGCTCCTGCGTTTGCTCACAGGTCTCCGCCACCAAGGTCAGTTGTGCGCCCTCCCGCAGTTGCAGCTGCACCCGCTCCTCAGCCCCGCCTGCTGCCGTTGCCGACAGCAGGCACAAGCACATCCATGTCGTCTTCATGCCGATTTATCTGTAGGATTCGCGGTAAATCTGCACGCAGTCCTCCAAGGTGAGCGGAGCGGGGTCATTGACAAAGAGGAAGCCCATGGCATCCATGGCATTCTGCGCCATCGCCGGGAATTCATCGGGCGTGATGCCGTAGTCGCTCATGCGGAGATCCGCCACGCCGCAGGCCTGTTGCAGGTCATGCAGAGCCGTGATGAAGTCCATGGGCTGCGCGGCATCCGTCTTCCCCAAGGCCTGAGCCATACGCACGAAGCGCTCCGGGCAGCACCCCCGCCGAATGAAGTGGGAGTAGTAGGCCAAGCTGATCATGATGAGACCCGCGCCGTGCGGCAGCTCCTGGTGGAAGGCAGAGAGCGCATGCTCCAGGGAGTGCTCGCTCGTGCAGCACCCCACTACCATCTGCACGCCGGAGAGCCAGTTGGCGAATGCCATGCGCTCGCGGCTCGGCAGGTCGGCCCCGTCCCGCACCGTGGCAGCCAGACTGAGGCCAACGTTCTCAATGGCCGTAATGCTGAACATCTCGCTCACCAAATTGCGCGTGGAGGCAATGTAGCCCTCCGTGCTGTGGAAGAGGGCATCGAAGCCCTGGAAAGCCGTGAACTTCGGCGGCACGGAGCACATCAACTCCGGGTCCACCACCGCCAGCTTGGGGAAAAGACCATAGCCGAACACGGCGGTCTTCTCGTGCGTCTCGGGGTTGGTGATTACGCCGCCGGCATCCGTCTCGGAGCCTGTACCGGCCGTGGTGGTGATGGCTACCAAGGGCAGCGGGGCGTTTGCGGGCGTCATGCGCTTGCCGGTGCCGAAGAGCACATAATCCCACAGGTCGCCCTCATTGGTGGACATCAGCGCGATGGCTTTTGCGGCATCCATGCAGCTGCCGCCACCCAAGGCCACGATGAAGTCACAGGCATGCTCGCGGGCAGCAGCCGCGCCTGCCATCACCGTATCCTTCAGCGGATTGGGCTCCACGCGGTCGAAGACGGCGGCCTCCACTCCCGCCTCAGTCAGCTCTGCCAAGGTGCGATCCAAGTAGCCGTGTTTGCGGGTGGACGTGCCGTTGGAAATAACGACCAAGGCCTTATGCCCGGGCAGAGACTCCTTGTGCAGGGAATTCAGACAGCCGCTGCCGAAAAGCGTGCGGGTGGGAACATCAAAGGTAAAGGGAACGGGGGTGCGGTTCATGCTGCGTATTTTACGCCCCCGGCCCGGGGCTTGCAAGGATAATTTGCGTCTGCCGCAGTTTTGCACACTTTGCAGGTTGACATACTGCGGAAAATCCTGTATAGTGGAGGGGAAACCATGGTATCTTCTTTCACCATCATCAGCCGTCTGCTGCCGGCCCTCGGCTTGGTTCCTCTGCTCCGCGCAGCCGAGGACACAACGGCCCTGACCGGGGAGAGTGCTGATGCGGTGGAGATGCAGGAGGAAGCACCGAGAAGCCCGGAGGACGAGGCCCTGCTGGAGCTCTGCGGGCAGGAGATTGACCCGCAGACCACTGCCCCGGTAGCCCGCGTCGAGGAGCTGCTGAAGGAGGGTGCCGACCCCGCCTGCCGGGATGCGGAGGGCAATACCCCCCTGCTGCTGCTGTGTCGTCGGGCAGCTACATCCCCCTCACCGGAGGTGGCAGCGCGTGCTGTTGCGCCCGCGATTTCCCTGCTGCTGAGCCGAGGGGCGGATGCCTACAAGACGAACGACCGAGGCTGCGATGCCATGATGTACCTGCAGTCCCTGCCCGAGCTGGTTGAGTCCCTTACCAAATGCCGCCTGCTGCATGCGGAAGAGCTGGCGGTGCGGGTGCCGCCCACCTCCAAGGCTTTTTTTGACTACATGACCCGCTGCTGCCGCATCACGCAGGAGAGCGGGATCTCCCTCCCCTACTTCACGCGGCTCTACATGCAGCCCGCCTACGAGCGGGCCGAGGAACTGCTCGGTCGCCTGACAGAGGATGACAACCGCGAGTGCATCCGTCTGCTGGGGCTCAACACTGTTGCGGGTAATGCGGCGGAGTGGGCCATGCTGACCACGCTGAATTTCATGCGCAATGCCAATGCCCGCAAGGCGGAGGCCTATGTGGACAAAATGCCGCTCTGGAAGAACAGTGAGCATTTTCTGGAGGAGACACCCCTGCTTCTTCTGCACTGCCTGCACGGGCTGCATTGGCAGGTTTCGCCCGCCAATCTCTCCGCCGCTCTCAACAAGCTGGAGAAAATGCTACCGGAGAACGAGCTGGACATGATCGACTGCACAGCAGGCAGCATCATGGCACTGTTGTTGGACCTGGAGTTCTTCAACTCATCGATCTCCCACAGCAAGGCCTTGCAGCGCGCGACCCGCTACACCAAGGTGTATGACCCGGCCCTGGCGGCGGCGGCTCTGATGCATTTGTTGGAAGACAAAGGCCTACCCACTCCCCGTCAGCTGGCGGATGAAACGCCTGAGCCGAGCGGCTTGGCAGGCAATTTTGCCAACCTCTTCCGGGTAGATGCCTACCTGAGCATGCGGGAAGACGCGCGGCAAAGCGATGCGGAGCCCACGGCAGAGCAGCTGACCCGCGCGGCGGAGACGCTGCGCCTGCTGAAACTACCCCGCCACGCCCGAGCCGTTGAGCAATACATGGATCCCGGGCAGGCTGAGACAGAGCAGACACCGCACCCGGCGGCCTTCACCACCTATCCGGAGCTGCCCGGCACCTCGCCGATTGTTGCCATGTGCCGCTACATTCTCCGGCATCCCGATACGTTCCGCCGCCCATGACCCCCATCCAAGAAAACGACCCGGAAGAGGAGGAAGTGCAACAGGAGCGGCCGCCGATCTCCCGATGGGAGCAGCTGTTGTCCTACGGCACGGGCAGTCATGTGGTCTGCATTGCCGGGGCAGTGCTGGCAACCGTGCCTATTTTGTGGCAGGATTCGCTGGGCGAGGAATGGCGGGACGCACCGACACAGATCGGCGGTCAGGTTCTGTTGGGCTGCTTCGGCGTCTCCTGCTTTCTGGTTGCAGCGGAGTTTCTCATTCTACTCTGTCGGCTGAGCAACCTGCGTGCCATTTGGCGCGTACTGCGCTGGGGTGTGCTGTGGGGCCTCGGCTGCGGTGTGTTCTGCCTGCTCTGCATCATGGCCGATTTAAAGCCGGAAACCCTACCGGCTCCGGATACGCCCATTCAGGAGGATGACGTCATCCACCCACCGACTGATAAACTGCACGGGCCTGCCTCCATGGTCATTGAGATTCAGCCGGATCAGTTCTCCGGCGAACGCGTGCAGGATATACCGAATATCCGCCGCTTGCTGAGTCAGGCTCCCGGCATGCTGACGAGCATCATTGAGGCTACTCCCCGTCTGGTGACAACCAAGGATAACTCTTTCTACGCCAAACCGGGGCATCCGGTTCTCACGGCTCCGCAGTCCGGCACGGAGCGGCCGGATATGGTGCACGCCGCTTTCTGCCGCCTGACACCGGGGCAACACCTGCCCAAGGGCTTCCTGAGCACCAAGCCCGGCGAGCCGTTCAGCGAGGTGCGGGATGAAAAGCAGGTGAGCACGGATATTGCACTGGAGCTGGGCGAAAACTACTATTTGTTGCTTGCTTGGCGCGGTGAATCGGCCAAAGATCATGCAGCCAAGGGACTGAATGCGGCCATTGCAGCTTTTGACCAGCGCATGCGTGATGCGGCGGATAATCCGGGGGCGGATGCCATTCATCGGCTCGCGGAGGGCAAGCGGAATATCATCGGCAACAAGCCCGGTTTCAGCCTTTGTGAGCCGCCGGGACAGTTCGGTGCCTACCAAGCGGAAATTTATGTCAACCCCGGAGAGAAGGGTAATTTATTCCTGCGAATCTTTTCGAGGGACAGGAGCTTGGGCATTGACAAACAGATGACGTTGCCGGCGCTATTCTCCGAGAACCGCGAGGAGCTCTTCCGACATGATATACCGGGAGATGCCCTGCCCACGATAACACCGAAGGAATGGGACCTCAACAGGCTGCCGAAAGATTTCCCGAAGGGGGTTCCTTTGTTTGTGATTGCAGAAGGCAATTCGACCAAGAGTTTCAGCGTGGAGGCAGAGGTATGGTTTGTACCGAGCAGTCATCCGTCTGACCGGGTGTTGCTCCTGCGCCGTTGTTACAGAGTACGAGCCTACCAAGCCCCGGAAGTGCCTGCCGCACCCCCGGAGAAGGCGGCAGCCGAGCCCTCCGCCAAGCGGGGTTCCGGGAAACAGGCGTATGTGGTGCGGCTGCTCCTGCGCCACCTGCGCCCGCATATGAGCAGGCTCAAGCCGTCTGCAGAGCGGGCGGGAAGCAAGGTGCCGGAGAGTGTCGCTCCCATTTCTCAGGAGGATGCCCGTAAGGTCGTAACGGCCTTTGAAAACAAGAAACCTTTGCCCAAAAAACTGATGAAAGAGGCCTTTGTACCATCGGGCAGTCAAATTCTGCGGCAAGAGCTGCGTCGCCTGCTTTCTCAGCGCAGGGAAAAGACAACCCCGCCTGCCTCAGAAGCCCCGGCTAAACCCGAGCTCTCTCCCCGCGAGCAGCTTATGGAAAAACTTCACCTCATCAAAAACTCCATCAAATCACTCATTCCATGAACAACAGAATTATTCAACTCCTCATTTGGCTGTTATTCTCCCTGCTCATCATTGTGGGTACCGCCTTGGTGCAGCACCGCTTCTGCTGCACGCCGCAGGATCTACTCTCCTATGCAGAGGAGCCTATCCGCCTGCTGCATCTGCTCAATGCCCACATCTGGGCTTGGGTGATTATCGGTGTCGGGCTTGTCTTGGCAGCGGATCGACTGGTGCACGCGGCTTGGAACTTTGTGCTGCCGGTGTTGATTGTAGGCACGATAGCCATGGGGGCGGCATTCTTGCCGAATTGGCAGGATTACCTGCCGAATTCCATTGCAGATACGGCGAAGGCCCTGTCGGCGTCCGTGCGCGGGTGGAGCGTACTCGGGCTGTGTTACCTTCCGCTGTTCACAGTGATGGCTTATCTCTTTGCACGGCGGAGCACGCGTCTGCTCATCTGCACGCTAATATCCATAGCACTGTGGATTCCCGCCGTGTGGGGCTGCGAGTGGCTGGCAGCGCAGTGGGCCGGTATGCCGGAGCCGCCTTTGGCTGCGGCCATGAACACCGTGCAGGCTTGCCCCTGGCTCTGCGCCCTGCTGCCGGGCTGTACGCTGCTGCTGTTCTGCGAGCTGATGTCCTTCTACGAGGCAGCCATGCCGGCCTCCAAGCGACGCGAGGTGCGTGCTGCGGATGAGACCGATGCCCCGCAGGCAACTACGACACCCCCGATGGAGACTCCGGTCGCCACCGCAGCCGCGACACCGGCTGCCAAGCCTGCCGCAGCCAAACCGGCGGGGCTCAAACCCACGCTCGCCCCGGCGCGTAAGCTGAAGCTCAAGCCCACCGTCCCGGCGGCCACTGCCGCAGCTGCCGCCCCTGCGGAGGAACCGGCAGAGGAAGCAAGCGAGACACCTGCTCCCGCCCCCGTTGAAACTCCGGCGGAAGAGTCTCCCGTAGAAACTCCGGTGGAGGAGGCCCCCGCTGAAACACCGACAGAGGAGACTGAGGTGGCGGCAGAAATCCCGGCAGAGTCTGCCGCCGAGTCCGATAAGAAAAACGAACCTCCTGCTCTTTGATGCTTCGCCTTCTCTCCCTCCTTCTCGCCTTCATTCTCGCCTTCATTCTCATGACCGGTGTACACACTAGTGTCGGAGGGATTCCACCCACCCCGGCGCAAAAGCAGCAAGGCGCCCGTCAAGCCGCCAGCGACACTTTCGGTGAATACTACGGCAAGCCTGTCTTCCTGCGCATCATCAAGGAGGATGAGCTGATGGAGCTGTGGGGGCAAATGGGGGGCACCTGGCGACTCCTCAAGGAATACCCCATCGCGGCCATGAGCGGTACACTAGGCCCCAAAACGAGGGAGGGCGACTGCCAGGCTCCGGAGGGTTTTTACGCCGTTCGACTGAAGGGGCTGAATCCCAACAGCAACTATTACCTTTCCTTCAACATCGGCTACCCGAATGCTTACGACCGCAGCCTGCAGCGCACGGGTAGCTATATCATGGTGCACGGCAGCGATGTCTCCATCGGTTGTTTTGCCATGACGGACGAGGGAATCGCGGAAATCTACGGCATGGTTGAGGCCGCCCTGAAGGCCGGGCAACCTGCCGTTCCCGTGCAGGTCTACCCTTTCCGCATGACCCCTGCGCGCATGAAGGCCGAGGCCGATAGCCCCCACGCCGAACACTGGAAGCACCTGCTCCCGGGTTGGCAGTACACGCAGCTGAATGATGCCCCCTACCCCAACCGGGATGCGGATCAGTAGCTTGACACCGCCACCGCCCTGTGCTAAACTGGGGAAGCAAGCACCATGATTGAAGATCTTACCGTCACACACACCATCACGAGCTACGAATGCGGGGCGAACTCGCTGATGAAGCCGGAAACCCTGCCCCTGCTCTGCCAGGAAATTGCGGAGCAGCATGCTTCTCAACACAATTTCGGCTACGAGTGGGCCATGGAGAACCATGTCTTTTGGGCAGAAACCCGCGCCGAGATGGAGTTCATCCGCCTGCCTAGGTGGAAGGAGGTCGTGACGCTGCGCACCAACACCGGCATGTCCGGCTCGGTGGCAGCACGGCGTTTCGTGGAGATGACGAATGAGCAGGGAGAAGTGCTGGCCAAGGCGGACCTGCAGTGGGTGCTGGCGGATCTCAAAACGCGGCGTTTGGTGCCGCCCCGGCGTCTTATCGCCTCCATAGCGGAGATGCGCACCCCCTATGTGGCCCCGGCGGAGTTGCCGGAGTTCCCGAGTGCGCCGGCGGCGACGGCTTCGTTGTCCGTAACGCAGCGCGAAATTGACTTCAACGGTCATGTCAACAACGCCTCGTACCTCATCTGGGTGCTGGATACCCTGCCGGAATCCCTGCGGCCGAGCGGCATCCCCACACGGGTCTCCCTGCGTTTCCGCAAGGAGACGATGCTCGGGGAGCAGGTCAGCATCGCCCACCATATCGCGGGGCAGGCCACAAGCCACATCATTTCCTCCGGCGGCGTCACCCGGGCAGAGGTGACGGTGCTCTGGGCATGATGTCACGTTTTGGGGTTGCATTCCTGCGGCGCAGGTGCTAAAGTGCGGGCATGAAGCACTTTATCGCATCCTCCGTTCCTGCATTGGCCCTCAGTTTATCTCTTTGCGCCGCAGAGTCCGCGCCCGAGGCAAAGCCGGCTGCGGCCCCGACCGAACAGCAGGCCCCGGCAGCAACATCGCCGGAGCAAAAGGCCTTGGAGGCTCTTAATGAGGGAAACGTTGATGCCCTGCGCAAGCTCCTGGATGACGGGTTGGATGTGAACACCGTACTCGGCGATGGTATTCGCCTGATTCAGGCAGCCTTCTTTACGGCCAACGTGGAGGCGGCGAATCTGCTCATTGAACGCAAGGCGGATCTGACCTGTGTGATGCCTAACGGGCAGTCCCTGGCCGGATTGGCCGCAGCAGCCAATCAGCCGGATCTCCTGATGCTGCTGCAGGAGCAGGGGGTCAACCTGAATGCACAGGACAAGCTGGGCTATCCCCCGCTGATGGTGGCTACCGTGCGCGGCAACCTGGATGCCATGCAGATGCTGCTGGCCATGAAGGTGGATCCCAATGTGGAGGATAAGAACGGCATGCGCCCCATCATGGTTACCCTTTCCCTGCCGGATCGCAATGCGGCCAACGCTGCTATGCAGATGCTCCTGGAGCACAAGGCGGACCCCAACGCTTCCGCTAAGAACGGGCCTTTCCTCGTCACGCCCCTCTTGGTTGCCATTTCCAAGAATAATGCGGAGGCCGTGGACATGCTCTTGGCCAATGGGGCAAACCCGGACTTGGGGGATCCCATCTCCCCCCTCATGCGTGCTGCCCAGGTGCGGGATGCCGCCACAGTGGAGAAACTCATCAAAGCGGGGGCAGATGTGAACAAGAAGCAGCTCTACGGCGGCACACCGCTGCAGGGTGCGGCCAGTGTGGCCTGCCCGGCGGTCATCGACCTGCTCCTCAAGGCGGGTGCGGATGCCAACGCCACGGATGACGGCGGGGACACACCGCTCACCAACGCGGCCGTGGGTACCAATATCACGACCGATCTGGACGATGCCATGGCTTCCCGCTCGGCCAACGGCCGCGTGCCCGCACTCATCAATGCCGAGGAGGCCGTTTCCTTGCTCGTGAAGGCCGGAGCCGATGTGAACCGCGCCAATGCCAAGGGACGCACACCCCTGATCATTGCAGCCTTGGCCGCAGACCCCGGGATGTGCCGTCTGCTCCTCTCGCTGGGGGCGGACAAGTCAGCTAAGGACGCCACCGGGCGCACGGCAGCAGACTACGCAGCCCTGACGGAGGAGGAGCGCTTGGCGGAGATGTACCCCCTCTTCCCGGGGGCGGAGAAGAACGAGAAGCTCCGCAAAATCATCACCACCGCTGTTCAGGATAACGCCCGAGGCGAGGAGTGTTCTGTCATCCTCAAAGCTGAATAACCATGCAGCGTTCTTTTGAGGAAGCCGTGGAGGAGCTCTGCAAGCGCCACCCGGACCGATACAGTCAGGATGCTTACTTCTTCCTGCGTGATGCCTTCGACCACACTCTTAAAAATCTGAAGGATGAGAAGGACGATGACAACCTGACCGCCGGTCAGCTCTTCCTCGGCGTCTGCGCCTATGCCAATTATCAATTCGGTCCCCTGTCGGAGGAGGTCTTGAACCGCTGGGGCATTTTCTCCTCCCGAAATGTGGGAGAGATGGTCTACAATCTCATCGACATGGGACTCTTCGGCAGCCGAAGGGATGATGCTAAGAGCGACTTTGAGGATCTGGGGGATGTACACACGATCCTCACGAAGCTCTTTCTGGACAGACTTAAATAAAAGTAAACATGACACCTACACCACTCAGCGGAAATGACCTGCGCTGGCCCGCCGAATGGGAGCCGCAGGAGGCAGTTTGGATTTCCTGGCCACACCGGGAGGATCTGTGGCAGGGGGGGCTGAGCGAGCTTACGGAGCGTTACACAGCCCTCTGTGCCGCGATCGCGGAACAGGCGGAGGTGCGCATCAATGCAGCCTCGACGCTGCATCCGGGGATCGAGGCACTCCTGCGCCGCGGCGGGGTGCGACGTTTCCGCCTGTTTGACCACCCGACGGACGATGTTTGGTGCCGGGATCACGGACCGATCTTTGTGCAACGCCGCAACGGCGGCATGCAGGTGGCGGACTGGGAGTTCAACGCTTGGGGGGGCAAATTCGAGCCGTGGGACAAGGATAACGCTGTGCCGGAGCACATCGCGGCTTCCCTGGAGCTGCCGCGCCTCAGCAGCTCCTATTTTCTGGAGGGCGGGGCTATTGAGGGCAACGGCGCAGGACTACTCCTCACCACGGAGGCGGTGCTGCTCAATCCCAACCGCAACCCGGGTACCACCAAGCAGGAGCTGGAAGCTGAGCTGCACCGCATGCTCGGCACAAGTTCCGTCTTCTGGCTCGGTAAGGGCATTGAGGGCGATGACACAGACGGACACATCGATGATATGGTGCGCTTTGTGGCAGAAGATGCCGTCCTCTCTATCACGGAGCCGGACCCGCACTCCCCGCATTATCGCAATTTGGCGGAAAATAACGAGCGTTTGCAGGACCTGCGCACTGCGGATGGGCACCGCGTGGAGGTCATCCCCCTGCCCATGCCTCAGCCGCTCGTGGCAAAAGATTGGCGGCTGGAGCAGTTGCCCGCCAGCTATGCGAATTTTCTCATCTGCAATGGGGCAGTCATTGTGCCTGTTTTCATGCAGCCCCGCGAGGATGACCGTGCGCTAGGCATCATCCGGGAGTGCTTCCCCGGCAAGAAAGTCATCGGGCTGGATGCCCGCCGCTTGGTGTTAGAGGGCGGAGCCATCCACTGCATCACTCAGCAGCAGCCCTGCCCCCGAGCCTGACGGGCTCGCTGCTCAGCACTCTTCCGGCGGCAGCAGAAAGGCCAGGCGATCAATTCCGCGCTTGCGGACCTCATTCCACAGAGCCGTTTCCATGGAGGAGAGCAGCCTCTCTCGCTCCTCGGCGTCCATCTGCTCCGGCCCGGTCTCGCCCACATGATCGCGCAGGCTCTGCTCGGCCATGCGAGTCACCAGTTCTTCCCAAAAAGAGTGATCGCTCAGCTCGTCCAGTAGCTCCGCGCAAAATGACTCTTCCAAATACGCGCGCTTGAAGAACCAGTGGCCGCAGTCCGGATTCATCTCCATATCGCGTTGCAGAGTGGGCACACTACGCGCCTTCTCCATCAGGCGTACGCAGAGCTGCTGCCATGCAACAGCCCGCGGATTCCGCAAATCCGGCATGGCCCGCCCCAGCGCAGAGAGTACCATCGCACCCATCTCCGCTAGGTCGCGCATCTCCTCCTCGTCCAGCGAAAAAGTGTACCTGCTCATCTCAAATCAGCCCCAGTTGCATCCGCGCTTCCTCCGTCATCATCTCCTGCCGCCACGGCGGATCCCACACAAACTCCACGTTCACTTCCTCCACTCCGGGCAGAGCAGCGATATTCGCCTCTGCCTCCGCCATCAGATGGGGGCCCATGCCGCATCCCGGTGCCGTCAGCGTCATCTGCACGTTCACCACGTTCTCGCCGTTCGCCTGCGGCACCACCTCTACGCTGTAGACCAAGCCTAAATTCACGATGTCTACCGGTATCTCCGGATCATAGATACCCCCCAACACCTTCCACACACGCTCTTCCAAACTCAAATGTTCATCGTTCTCTACCGACGCTTCTTCTTCCGGCACAATCCCGGCGCGAGCCGCCTCCTCGCGGGTAATGCGCACCAAGCCCAAGTCCGATGCCGCCGTAACCGAGTTGCCCAGCTTCTGCGTCACATACACTCGTGAGCCCGCAGGCAGTATCACCGCATTCCCGGCCGGTATCTGAATGGCTGCGGCCTCGGCCGTTGTAATTACCTCTTGGTTCAGCATAGTCTGTCTTTTCTGCGCTCATTGTACCGCACCCCCCTACCCTTGGCAAGTCTAATCTCACCGCTGACGCATATGCTCCCCCTACTCTTTCCGTAAAAAAATGCGGGGAAATGCCATTTTTCAATTGACAGAGCGGGGCCGAACAGGGTACAATACGCACAGTGAAGCACGGCGGCGTTCGCACACTGCCGCAGCACCAAAAGCACAAGACCGACCATGTACCAGTTCAGCTCTTTGACAAAAGCATGCCTTTGCCTGGCCCCCATGATGGGGATGTTCTGCCAGGCGGAAATGACAGTTGCCGGGAAGACTCTCAGCAACGGTGACTTCAACTTTGCCATCCAGGCCGCTGCCATTCGGATGGAGCAAGCCTCCGATGCCCTCAAAAATCACCACTCCTATACCGTGGAGCAGATGATGACCACCTACTCCAAGGCTCTCAAGTCCATCCCCTTGGATGGCACCTCCGATGCCCTCAAGCAGGCCCGCCAGGAGATGCTCGCCTTTTTTGAGGAGAACGAGAGTAAGCTCAAGGCTGAGGAGGAGCTCTGGAACCGCGGCCTTTCCGACCTGAAGGAAGAGGAACTCCCCAAGTACCAACAGGCCATCAGCGATGAGGAAGCCTTCTTTGCCGCTGCCGCCGCCAAATGCCCGGCCATGGCCTTCTGCTCCCGCGCCGGTGCCCGCGCCATGGTCGCGTCCTTCAACAAAACGAGCTTTGATTCCTACTACAAGCAGCTCGAAAAGAAGCAAATGGCGGCCAACTCTTACCTCCTCGAATTCGCAGAGAAGAAGGATGCCCACTCCGTTGAGCTCGCCCGCACCATCATCAGCGCGAACTGCTACGACTATCTCGCCCAGGAGCTCCGCGCCAAACGCGTCCCCCTCAACCCCAAGAAGAGGTAACCACCCTTCTCCCTCAACTCTTACGCGGCGGCATCATCATGCCGCCGCTTTTTTCGTCCACCCATCACCCATTCCTCCCACACCCACATAACGACCACGGAAACGCCCAAAGAAACCCCGACCAACAAAAGATAATTCAGCGGTGTGGGCAAGCCGTAAAAGAAATCCGCAAACCAATACCCGAATATCAACCGATGGTTCAGCCACATGCACGCTGAGTATTTTCCCAATAACACCAGCCACCCCACCCAATGACCATCCACCCGCTGCAACACCCACACAGTCAGGAGGATGCAGGGAAAACTACCCACCCAAAACGGAAATTGAGGCACATTGACAAGGAGAACGGCACTAGACACCGTCAGGAGAAGAACGGATGTAACACACAGACGAAGACTCACCGCAGCCACAGCCCAACCAACCAGAAAATAAATCATCCAAGGCAATGAAACGAGGTAAAGAGAACGCGAAAGGACATAGCGGTAAACCTCCTCAGCTTGTGCGGTAAAACAACTCAGTATCAGTACGAACACCTCGTCTCTGATCCACGTAATGCTCAACAAAGAGAGCCCGATAAAGGCAACAAGATAGATAGACCCGCAGCATCTCCGTGCCGCCAACAGAACAGGGTAAAATAATAGGGCACCCAGTATGACCACACATATGTACCAGTAATCCGGAGCGGCAGACAGCAAACCGACCATTGTCAGCAGATAATGCGGAACTTGCTGGTCATTCAAGGCATCCTGAAAGGGGCAACAATAGCAAAGCAAAATATGTAATAAACAGAAAGCGATGAAAAGAGGATAGAATCTGCGCAGACGACGAAAACCGGATCCCCATGCACACCCTGTATCCCTTCCCGCCGTCACATAATAACCATACCCTGTCACAAATGCGAAAAGAGCCACGCAAACCTTAGCCTCCCATGCCCAGGCAGACAAAGCACAGAAATCCAGATTCGCAAACACCGCCTGCGTAATACCGGAATCCACATGATACGCACCGAAGAAATGGTGAAAGAGCATCGTCAGAATTGCCACACCCTTGATCATCGCTGTTCCCTGACGGCTGAAGCCCCCTACTCTGCATTCACCTGCCATGCGCAAAGCATACAGCATGCGCAATGCACCCCCTATTATGAACGTTGATAATCAACGACTTTGAGAAATATAACTCTTCATGTCGGGGAATTTCAGAAGAGTATCAAGAATAAAAATCCTTTGTTGATACAAAGGAAAACGAAATTGCACTTGACTACAGCATTGCGCATGTTGTAGTCAAAACAGATGGGATAAAATAAGCCCTTCGGGGATGAGCGCGAAGGGCTTATTTTGGGTTTAGGATAAGTCCGGCGGGGAAATCAGCTGGGCTGTTTTGCCGGAGCGAAGGGGGCGTAGATGAGGTTGCAGAGTTTGCCGCAGGGGACTTCTACGGCATAGTAGAAGGCGAGGCTGAGGACGTAGACGAGGGGAAGTGAGATGAGGAAGGAGACGGTAGCGGCACCGGGGTAGCTCCAGTCGCAGCCGACGAGGGAGGTGTAAACCCAGGCGGAGAAGTAGAGCAGGACGGGGAATTGCACCAGCAGGATGCCGAAGGAGAGTTTGCCGAGGTGCTTGAGCGTGCGGGAACGGCCCAGCATCTTCTCCAGAATGGCGGAGCGTACCATGCCGAAGAGGAAGAAGAAACAGGCGATGCCCTGCATGGTGTACGCATCCAGGAAGGAGGGGAGGAGGACTGCCGGGAAGATGGCTATCAGGATGGCCAAGGCAACGCAGGCCAGGGCACAGGCCTCGCTGTGCTTACCGGGCTCCGCTTGGCGGGAGAAGTCCGCCGCCGCAATACCGGCCAAGAAGGAGAGGTAGCGAGAAGCCCCCGCAGCAACGCAGACGAAGGCGAGGATGAGGTAGATGATCCAACGGCGTTGCAGTTTGCCGAAGGTCAGCAACACGGCATAGACCGCATAGGAACCGAAGAGGACGATGCTCATGCACCACAGCGGGCTGTTATAGCGAGCATCTCCTAGGCAGAGGGACTTCCAGAGTCCGGCCTGCAGGGCATCCCCGAGGCTGAGGTCCGAATACACCAAGGCATTTAACCAGCCACCTCCGGTCAAGGGGCGCATGGCCTCCACCAAGGCTGTGTGCTGACCGGCGAAGCAGGCATAACCGATGTAGCCCAACAGAGCGGCCACCAACGTGGGCGGCATGAGGCGTACATAGCGAACGGTCGCTTGTTTATACAGGAAGCCGGCATCCCCCGTCTTCATGTAGCGCAGAGCGGGGATGAAGGCGATGAGCGCGAAGAAAATATAGAGAGCAAAAGGCGTGCTGACCAAAATGGAGTAGGGGAAGGAAGCCATGTACACCGCTTCCGCATTTTGCTTTGCTACCCCGCTGCCGAAGCCTATGTGGCCGTACGGTGCAAAGGCGAGCAGGTAGTGAAACACAAGAATAAAGACAGCGGCCAGCCCCTTGAGGCCGTCGATGCTACCAATCCGTTTGGTGCGCTGAGGTGTCGTCATGGCCGATATTCTAGCGTATGGTTGAGGAAAAGACAAGTTTTTTTCCCGGATCCCCGTTAAAAGTGCAGCTCCCTTAGACACCCTAGCTATGATTTCGAGCTCCTCCGGAGATATGTAGGCCCTGTTGTGGCTTCCTCTGCGCTCCCAGGTCCTCGCAAAGCTCGGAACGCTCGTTTCCTCTCCGAAATTGCGAAAAAGTATTGACAAGCCTATTCGAATATTCGATAACCTCCCTTGCACGCAATCCGGAATGAGTCCGGGTGGATGTGTCAGAGAAAGGTACACACCTTAGGGCTCGATTGAGGGCTCCGGAGCTGACGGAGTGTCTTTTTCCTTTCCCGAGTAAGCAAAATGTGCTATACTCACTCCCGATGAAGGGAGACCCGCCGCATGTGTGATGAAGAGCCCCGCCTGCGGGCTGCTGATTTGGAACGCCTAGCCGCCGAGCGCTTGAAAGAGCTGCAAGACCGAGGCGAGACGCTGCACCCCGTGGTGAGTCGCAGCCGCAAGTTGGCCGCGCATTTCTGGGGCAGTGCGTGGATGAAGCATCTGGCCCGCTGCGAGTCCGGCGGCCTGTGCCTAGCCCCGGGCCGCAGCCTGTTGCGCCGCGGCTGCGTGCTGGATGTGCGCGTGACCCCGGGGAGCATCCGTGCCCTGGTCTCCGCCGAGCGCCTGTACGAGATTGAGATCGGCATCGCCCCCCTCGATGAGGAACGGCAGGAAACCCTGCGCACGATGTGCAGCGGACGCATCGCCTCCCTGCTGTCCCTGTTAGATGGCACCACGGACGCCGCCCTGCTGGAGCAACTCTGCGACCCCAACACCGGGCTGCTGCCGGAGCCCGCCGACTGGCACATGAGCTGCACCTGCCCGGACTGGGCGGAACCCTGCCCCCACGCCGCCGCCGCCGTGTATGCAGTCGGCTGCCTCATCGATGCCGACCCCTCCCTGCTGTTCACCCTGCGGCAGGTGCAGCCGGAAACCCTCATTGCCGAGCCCTCCACCGCTGCCGAGGACTTCGATGCAGGCAAGCTATCCGCAACCTTCGGCATCGATCTGGATTTGGAATAGCTGACACATTTTTGCCTTGAAACAGAGGCTTCAACCCTCTATTCTAGCCCAAAAGCACTTTTAACCATGAACTCGCCCATACTGCAAGTCCGTCAACTGGTGCGCCACTTCGGCCCCGTTCGCGCGGTGGATGATATTTCCTTCGAACTCTTCCCCGGCCAATCCGTCGGCCTCATCGGTGCCAACGGCGCCGGCAAGACCACCGCCATGCGCATGCTCACCACCCTGGACGTACCCGACAGCGGTGAGATTATCATCGACGGCATCGATGCCCTGAAATCCCCCGAGAAAGTACGCACTCTAATCGGATGGATGCCGGATGCCATCAGCCTGCCGCCCATGACCACGGTCCGCGACTACATCGACTTCTTTGCCCGCGCCTACGGACTGGTGGGCGATCACCGCGTGAGCGAGGTGTCCCGTGTGTTAGAGTTCTGCCATATCACCGACCTGCAGAATCGCAAGGTGACCAAACTCTCCAAGGGGCAGGAGCAACGCCTGAGCTTGGCCCGCACCCTCATCGGCAACCCCCGTCTGCTGATACTGGACGAACCCGCCGCCGGCTTGGATCCCAAGGCTCGCGTGGAGTTCAAGCAACTGGTGCAAACGCTGTTGAAGGAGGGTAAAACCCTGCTCATCAGCTCCCACATTCTGTCCGAGTTGTCAGAAATGTGTGACACCATGATCTTCATGAACGACGGCAAGATTATTCGCCAGGGCAATCGCGAAGAGCTGGCTCGCGGCGAGCAGGAAGGCACCTGCATCCGTCTGGCGGTGGTGGGAGACAATGCGGGGCTGACCCTGCACCTGCAGGAAAGCGAGCGTTGGAAGGTGCAGCAGGTTACCCCCCAATCCGTCACGGCCCTCTTCCTGTCCGATGACCCGCAAAAACTGGCCGATGAACTGCGCGAGCTGTGCGCCGCCTTCCCCATCTGCGAGTTTGCCCACTGCACCCGCGCGCTGGAAGACACCTTCATCGACATCCTGAATCATGCGGCGAACGACCGCACAGCCCCGAGCGCATCATGAGCACCGACTTATCCGATCGCCTGCCCGTGGCGATGGTGCGCAGCCTGCGCCAATGCAGATGCGCACCGCTGTATCCCTTGGCCGTTCTGTGCTACATCCTGCTGGCCTGGATTGTTGTGACCTCGGGCGAGGGAGAGCTCCCGAAGCCGGGCACCGTCACTTGGTGGCTGATGGCGGGAGTCTGCGGAATTGTGCCTGCCATGATCGGCATGCAGATAGCGGGTGATAATAACGAGAACAACTTCATGCGCTTGGTCCCCATCGGCTCCCGTCGGCTGGTTTGGGGTATCTGGCTTTCCGGCCTCGTACAGTGTGTGTTCTTTGTCCTGATATTTGTGCCCATTCTGTTGTGGGCCGTGGACAGTGTAAACGCTTGGAAACTGGCGGGAGTAGCAGTGCTGCTCGGTGGCTTCTTCACCTCCCTGTGGATGATGGCGTTCTCCCTGCGCGGCATTGTCGGCAAAGCGGCGGCGGTATTGGTCGGCATCTGTGCCCTGAATATAGGCGACGCGATATGTCTTCCCCTCAGAACCGGCTCCTTATTCGTGTGGGAAGTCGAGGCTCCGGTGGTGTTATCCGCCCAACTGCTGATGGGAACAGCCCTTTTCCTCGTTTTCATGACGCATGTGCGACGTGTGTACGCCTCCGCCACGGAGAACTTGGTGGCACTACCCCGCGTGATTGCCGTCATCGGGGTAGCAGGCCTGATTTGCTTGGGGGTGTATGCGGCTCCTAACGAGAGTATATGGCAGATGGCCATGTTGCTGCCGGAGGTGGTGTTCATTTTGGAGACGGCGTTACCCATGCCGGAAGCATGGAAGGTACGCTCTGCCTGCCCGGTATTGCCGCGACTGCTCACCGTGCCCGGCATGTGGCCTGCCGGGTGGACTTTATTGCTGTGTACCCTTCCCGGATTATGGGTTGCATATACACACCCGTGGATGATCCGGGATGGACAGCTTTTCTATATCGTTAAACTCGTGGCAGAGCCGGTCGTTGCGGTATTGCTTGCGGTTGCCTTCATGGATCTTTTCTGTGCCCGTTCCGGCACCAAACGCGCGAGCACCTTCGTCTTCATTCTGATTGTGCTGTTTGTGCTGAAGGACCGTCTGATCGATCTTCTGTCCTTGATTCGAGGCAATTCCGTCGATGGAGGATCAAGTTATGTAATCCTGTTTTCAGTCTCCTTCGTATTCTACTTCATTGTAACCTTCCGCAACAAGAAATAAGATGAATACCCAACCCTATTTCAGCGATCTCCTCCCGGTAGCGATGGTGCGCAGCTGGATGCAGTGCCGCCGCTCACCGCTCTATTTGCTAGCGGTAGCCGCCCTGTTGGCACTCAGCTTTCTTAACTGGGAGTTCCCCGAGGCCGATACTGCCTTAGCTGCCGATAAACTGCGCGGTATTCCCGTCGGCACCATGCTGATGCTCGTGTGCGGGCTGGTGCCGTTAACGGCAGGCTTGGTGGTGCGCGGGGATGTAGGTAAAAACAACTTCATGCGGTTGGCACCCGTCAGCTCCGTACGCATGGTGTGGGGCATTTGGCTGAGCTTCGCAGCGCAGGCGTTTATCTTGGCGGGGGTGTATGCCGTGTCCATGTATTTCATGGATTTTCCGATAGGCTACATCATGTACTTTTCGATTCTGCTGCTTGCGTTCTCCTGCGGGTTGATTGCGCTGTGGATGCTGGCGATGAGTTTCAGCGGCTTAGCCTTCCTGATGACGGCAGCGGGGGTAGCCGGGTTATCGATGCTCGCCTTCGGATGGTTTTATGTACTGGCACCCGGGGGGATGCTGTTTGATGACTACATCGGTGCAGCATCTCTGCTGCATGACTTCAGGATGCCTGCGGAATTTTCTATTTATTTTCTGCTGCTTCTTGTGCCACCGACCGTACTCTTCCTGTCCGTGATGACCCAAGCCCGCAATGCGTATGCAGGCCCGACGGAAAACCTGGTGCTATGGACTCGCCTGGGCGGATTAGTGAGTCTCCTGAGTTCGTTTTTGATGCCTGAACCCCGGGGCTTATTTGCAGGCGGGATAGATATTGTATTTGTAGGTCTTTATTTCACATCGGCAGTGGGGCCTCTTATGATGGAAGCCGTACTGCCGGTGGCGCGGCCCTGTGCCGTGCGTGCCCCTCTTCCCGGCTTCCCCGCCTTCCTGCAACGGCCGGGGGCCATGGCGCGCGGGGTGTGGATGCTCTTGTATATCGGTTTGGGCGCAGCCGGTATCAAATCAATGATGCCCGAGTTCGGGGCAGAATCGATGGTGAGCCTTCTGTTGTTCTTCGGAACCATGTACTACGTTGCCGATGCCGTGACCACTCTGAGCTGCTCCTCCTCGTCCGGCAAGCGGCTGCCGGTGTTTGCCATCACGATGGTGTTTGCAGCGGTACTCATTCCGGTATGCCTTTTCGGCAGTTCCTCACAGGAACCGAATGACGTTATATCGTTTGTCCTGGCTATAGCTATCGTGCTCCACATGTTTGTTGCGGCATCGATGAGGCGGTGAGACAGAATCGAGACTTGAGCCGGCGGCTCATCTGTGCTACAATACCGCGCATGTTGAGCAGGTTGGCAGCGTGGTGCTTCTCCCTTGCCCTCGGCTTGGTTGTCGGGGGGTGCGGGGACAGTCGCAGCAGCGTGGAGCGTGCCACAGAGCAGGGCATCCTCATTGTCGGCAACGGACAGGAACCCGTCAGCTTGGACCCCCACAAGGCGACGGCTGTGGCGGATGGAAAGATCATCACCGCCCTGCTGGAGGGGCTGGTGCGCCCCGACCCCAAGGACGACACCGGCGTGCTCCCCGGCATGGCCGAGAGCTGGGAGCGGAACGAAGACGCCACCGTCTGGACTTTCCGCCTGTGCGAGGCCCGCTGGAGCGATGGTCGTCCCGTGACGGCGCAGGATTTCGCCTATGCCTTCCGCCGCATGCTGCACCCGAGCTTCGGCGGCAAGTACGCGGAGATGCTTTACCCGCTGAAGAATGCGGAGCGTTTTAACAAAGGTGAATGCCCTTGGGAGGACGTAGGCGTGCAGACCCCGGATGCGCACACCTTGGTGCTCACGATGGGCGGCCCCATGCCGCACCTCCTCCCTCTGCTTCTGCACTTCACCTGGTGTCCCCTGCCGGCGCATCATGTCGAGGCCATGGGCGGGATGCTCGACCGCCGCAGCCTGTGGACGAAACCGGAAAACTGGGTAGGCAACGGCGCCTATGTGCTCGCTCAGCATGAGTATAATAACTTTTTGGAGGTGCGGGCGAATCCCCTCTACCACCGTGCTGCTCAAGTGCGCAACAAAGGCGTGCGCTTCCTGCCCACCGTGAATGGGTACACGGAGACACGGATGTTCTTCGACGGTAAGCTGCATATCACCAACAACGTGCCGCCGGAGATGGCCGCTTGGGCCGCGCAGAAGGCACCGACCGAGTTCTGCAACGATGCGTACTACAGCACCGTGTTTTACCGTCTGAACACCGCCCGTCCGCCCCTGAACGACCCGCGTGTGCGGCGCGCTCTTTCCTTGGCACTGGACCGCGAGGCCTTGGTACGGGATGTGGTGCGCGGTGTGGGGTCGCCGTCCTTTGCCTTCACGCCGCCGGTGTCCGGGTATGCACCCGTGGTACCGGGGTGGTCGCACGGCACGCAGGAGCAGCACTTGGCCGAGGCGCGCCGCCTGCTGGCGGAGGCCGGTTTCCCCGACGGACGCGGCTTCCCGGTGCTGGAGCTCATGACGACCTCCCGCGATGTGCAGCGCATTCTGGCCGAGTGCGTGCAGGCCATGTGGAAGCAGAATCTCGGCATCAACGTTGATATCCGCGCGAACGAATGGACAGCCTACAAGGCAGCGCAACGCAGCGGGCAATATGATATATCGGCCTCCAACTGGAGCGGAGATTACCCGGATCCTGCCACCTTTGTGGAGCTGTGGCGCACAGGGGGCGGCAACAACTGCACCGCATGGGGAGATGCGGACTGCGATGCGGCCCTCTCCGCCGCCGCAGCCTGTGCCGACCCGGTTGAGCGCCTGCAGCACCTTCGCCGCGCCGAATCCGTGATGACTGAGGCGCAGCCTGTCATTCCCCTGTACCACAGCCGCCGTACCTACCTGAAGCACCGCGACGTCTCCGGCTGGTTCCCCCTTATGCTCGATAATCACCCCTTCGATGCCATCGGCATCCGCTCGCCGCGCCATGATTAAAACCTTCCTCAAGCGACTGTTCCAAGGGGCCATCGTGCTCGTGGTGCTGGAGACGATCACCTTCTTCCTCATCCGCGTTTTGCCGGGCAACCCTTTCATGGGGGATCGCAAGCTGCCGGATCACATCATGGAGCAACTCAACAGCCTCTACGGACTGGACCAGGGGGCTTGGGTGCAGTATTGGCACTACTGGCAGAATATTCTGCTGCACGGCGACTTCGGGCCCTCCTTGGTGCACGAGGGGGTGCAGGTCAGCAGCATTATCGCCCAAGCCTTCCCCGTTTCGCTGGGCATCGGTGTGCTGGCGATGCTGTTGGCAATTGTGCTGGGGATTCCCGCCGGCATGCTGGCGGCGTATTACCGCAACCGCTGGCCGGATACAATCGTGATGCTGCCGGCCATGGCAGGCATCTGCATCCCCGCCTTCGTGGTGGCTCCCGTTCTGGGGCTGACCCTCGGGATGCATGTGCCGGGGCTTTCCGTGGCGGGATGGGATTCCCCGCTCTGCGCGGCCCTGCCGGCCCTCACTCTGGGCCTCATCAATGCAGCCTACTTGGCACGCCTCACGCGAGGGGGCATGGTAGAAGTCCTCGGGCAGGATTTCATCCGCACGGCGCGGGCGAAAGGTGTGCGCCCCCTGCGCCTGCTTTTTGTGCATGCGCTGCGCAGTGGCCTACTCCCGGCTGTCACCTACCTGGGCCCGGCCTTTGCGGCCCTGATCACCGGCTCCTTTGTGGTGGAGACCTGCTTCCAGGTACCCGGCATGGGACTGCATTTCGTGAATGCTACCACGGACCGCGATTATTTCCTCATCCAAGGGCTCGTTCTTTTCTACGGCATTCTCATTGTACTGGCCAATCTGGCGGTGGATATGGCCCTCGTCGTGCTTAATCCCCGGCTGCGTTCCTCCGGTGCGGCCTAACCCTACGATTGCTTCATGACCACTTACGCACAAGGCACTTCTCTGTGGCAGGACGCACGGCAGCGGCTCCTGCGCAACAAGGCGGCTGTCGGCTCGCTGATTTTCCTGCTGCTCATGACCGTTGCCTGCTTCCTGCTGCCCCTTTGCCCCTTCATCGCCGACCCGAATGCGACGGACCTGCAGCACATTGCGGCGGGATGTTCCCTGTCGCACCCCTGCGGCACGGATCAACTGGGGCGCGACCTGCTGGCGCGCGTGCTCTGCGGGGGGCGCATCTCCCTGCTGGTGGGCTTGGTAGCCACGGCGGTATCGCTGGTGCTCGGGCTGGTGTACGGGCTGATTTCCGGCTACGCCGGGGGGCGAGTGGATGCCCTGATGATGCGAGCGGTGGATGTCCTCTTTGCGCTGCCTTTTATCGTGCTGGTAATCGTGTTCTCCCTCAGCATTGAGGAACCCTGCAAGGAATTGACCGCCACAGTGGTAGAGACGACCGGCTTGGCGCGTGAATCCGTTGCGCCTTTCCTCAGCTTGGTCCCGCTCTTCTTTGCCATCGGTGCCCTCGGCTGGCTGACTCTCGCCCGCATGGTCCGCACCCAGACTATGGAGCTGAAATCCCGCGAGTTTGTCCTCGCCGCCCGCTCCCTCGGCCTCAGCCATTGCTCCATCCTTTTCCGCCACATCGCCCCCAATCTCCTCGGCACTGTTGTTGTCTACACGACGTTGGCCGTTCCGGGTATCATGCTGACGGAATCGACCCTCTCCTTCATCGGCCTCGGCGTCCGCTCCCCCAACTCCTCCTGGGGAACCCTCATCAAGGAAGGCGCCGACCGCATGGAACTCACCCCCCAGCTCCTCATCTTCCCCGCCCTCTTCTTCTGCCTCACCCTCCTCGCCCTCAACTTCCTCGGCGACGGCCTCCGCGACGCCATCGACCCCAAATCCGCCAAGGACTGAGAGTATGGGCTTGATTTCTGCGGAGGGTGGCGATATAATGGCGCGCATGAGGAGGATGCAGAATGTTATGGCCTGTGCGGCACTCGCGATGCTGACGATGGGATGCGCGACGGAGAAGCCGGGGACCGTGTTCTGCGCCGGTGTCAAGCAGAAGCTCTGTTACGCAGACGCAATCGTTCCGGGCTTGAGAACGGATCTGCGCTATGCGGGATATGATAACTTCGTAGGGCGTCCCTTGGCGGGATATGAGGGACACCGGGCAATCCTGCGTCTGGATGCGGCGCGGGCTCTGGCCAAAGCAGCGAGGGAATTGGCCAAAGAAGGCCTGGGGCTGCTGGTGTATGATGCCTACCGCCCCGCCCGAGCCATGCGCGATTTTTACGAGTGGTCCAAGACACCGGACGCCCGGATGCGGAGCAAATACTATCCCAACATCACCAAGAAAGGCATCTATGAGGGGAAATATATTCGAGACATATCCGAGCACAGCTGGTGCATAGCGGTAGACATTACCCTCTGTGATTTGAAAACCGGATTCCCCTTGGACATGGGAGGGCACCACGACCTGCTGGATGAGAGCTCCGCGACCGACTACCCCGGAATCTCTCCGACTCAGCAGGCGAATCGCCGGAAACTCCGCGCAGCGCTGCACCGCGTCGGGTTCGTCAATTATTCCAAGGAATGGTGGCACTATTACTTTGAGTCGGACGCACCCCTGTACAGCTACGATTTTCCCATACGCGACAGCCGAGACGAGAGCTGAAGTCACAAAAAAAAGGGTACAGACAGCCAAAGGGCTTGAATGAACGACGGAAATGCGATACAATGCGCCCGTCTATGCAAAATCTGTTCTTTGAGTCGAGCCATATGCTTCTTGCCGATGCCGGCAGCATGGGTAATGTTGCGGATCTCTTCGATAAGGGCGGCAATCTGATGTACCCGCTTTGCGGTCTTTCTGTGATTGCAGCCATGATTTTCTTCATCTGCCTGTGGACTACACGCGCCTCTGCCATCTTACCCAGCCGCATGGTGACGCAGGTAGAGAGCGGCATTCGGCGCAAGGATTATTCGGCCCTGCTGGAGATGTGCGAGCGTGACAACTCCTGTTTTGCCCTCACCGTGCAGGTCATCATCATGTTCCTGCGCCGCAATCCCCGCGCAACCACAGAGGAAGTACGGGAGATAGCCTCCGCCGAGGGTTCCCGCCAAGCCAACCAGCTTACCCGGCAGATCAGCTGGCTGTCCGACATCGGCACCATCGCCCCCATGCTCGGTCTGCTCGGTACGGTGCTGGGTATGATGAAGACCTTTTACGAGATGGCTAATGGTAACTTCGAGGGCGTAAAGCAGATGCAGATGGCCAATGGTATTTACGAGGCTATGGTGACCACCGCCGGCGGCTTGGTGCTGGCCATTCCCTGCATGGCTTCCTACTTCTTCTTCCGCAGCCGCATTCAGAAGAGCATTACGGATATGGAGGTTGCCATCACCCATATCCTGACTGTTATCTCCGTTCAGATGGACCGTGAGGAACGCCTCGGCATCGAGCGCGTGGACAACAGCACTTCAGAGATTTACCGCGATTAAGTCCGCATGAAATTGATCGTAAAAACCCCGGAGTCCGTGGGGTTCCAGCTCGCCCCGATGCTGGATATCGTCTTCCTGCTGCTCATTTTCTTTGTGGTAACCACCAAGTTTATTCTCAACGAGCAGGACCTGAAGGTAAAGGTGCCCACGGCTCCCAAAACCACGGAGGAGACATCCCGCGCAATTGATGAAATTATCATCAATGCACGGGAAGATAACGGCGAGTTGATTATTACGGTGGACCGCGAGGAGTTCACCCGCGAGAAGCTGGGCGCGATGCTGGAGCGCATGGTGCGCCTGAATCCCGACCAGCCCGTGCGCATCCGCGGGGATGCTCAGATGACTTGGCAGATGATGGCCGACGTTATTACAACCTGCACCAAAGCCGGTATCAGCCAAGTAAGTTTCTCCAAACAAATGCCCAAAGAAGGGCAGTAGTCTTTGCCGTGTTATGCTGTGCCCTTTTTCGCTGACGATGTTGCTGATTTCGCCCTTGGCTCTGTTCTCGTTCTCTCTACTGCCTGTGGAGGGGGAGCCTCCGGTGATGCCGAAGGCCGAAGCTCCTGAGCTTATCGAGAATGAGCTCGTTCTTGATGTCAGAAAGGAAGGTGACCGCATCGGTATCCGGGTAGACGGCCGGGAGTGTACACTTGAGGAGTTACCCATGCTGCTGAAGCCTTTGGCTCAGCAGAATCCCGACCGCTGTGTGCGCATTCGTGGGGTGGGAGAGATGCCGCACGAGCGGATGAAGCTTATCAGCATTTGTATCGAAGCGGGATTCACCAATCTGATTTTCAGCGCAAACTTTAATCTGCAAGAACAATGAAACAAGTATTGATACCGGCTTTATTGTTGGCGAGTGCGTCGGCTTGGGCGCAGAACGCGGATTCCCGCCCGTTGGTAACGAATGAGGAGGCGGATACCTATGCCATTGCCGAGCAACTGTACACCCAGGCACGCAGCCCGGAGCTGGACTCCGTCTCCCGTCGATCCGCCATGAAGCGCGCAGGAGAGCTGTTCGCGGATTTCCTGAAGCGCTTTCCCAAGTCATCTCGTTATCAAAAGGCTCTCTACCAGTGCGCTGTCTGCCAATCAGAGGCCGGCGAGGACGCTGCTGCCAACAAGAGTCTGGCTAAACTGGCCAATGAAACTCACGGCGAATACGCCGCCGCCGCTGCCTATAAATTGGCCACTCAGGCAGCTGCCCGCAACCTGAATGATACAGCCCGGGGCTACTTCCTCATCGTGTTAAGGGAGACCAAGCGAGACAACATGAAGCATGCGGCTATATACCGCCTCGGCATCGTGGAGCTGGCCTTCAACAACCGCACCGAAGCAGAGTCGCGATTCCGCAGCATCATGGTGATGCCGGGCGTGGCCCCGGACATCATGCAGGCCTCCATCTTTGCCTTGGCGCAAATGAAGGTAGAGGACGGCAAGGACGAGGAAGCCTACGGGCTCTTCCTGAACCTCCTCAACCGCCACCGGCCGGATGACTCCATCCGCGGCAAGGCTACACTTCAGGCGGCGCGTTTGGCCTCCCGCCTCGGGAAATCCACCGAGTCTCAAAACCTGTACAACAGGCTCACGTTAATCCCCGGTATGGAGAAGTACGCTGCCGAGGCGCAGATTGAGACTATCACTCAGCTCTACAAAGCGCAGAAATACGCGGAGGTCGTCAGCAACATCCAGCAGAAGCATACAAGCTTGGATGACAAGAACAAAGAGGCCGTCCGAGCCCTCATCGTGGGGCAAAGCTACATGGAGCTGAAGGATTACGAGCGAGCTGCGGAATGGTTTGCCGTGGCGGAGGAGGCCAAGCCCCGGACTGAGATGGCAGCGGATGCAGGCTACCGGCGCGTGGTGTGTGTGCAGCAGATGCGCAGCCCGCGCTTCGTAACCGTTGCGCAGCATTACCTCAGCACCTACGCCAAGGAAGGAGCCGTGACCGCCGACCTGCCCTGCGTACACTTGGTGCGCTACATGTATGCGGACCGCCTGATGCTGGCGGATGTGAAGAACTCCGCCCGACAATTCGATGTTCTGAACCCCGACCGCCTTCCGGATAGTGTGCGGGCCGATGCTACCTATAAGAAGGCTTGGACGACTGCTCAGGCCGAGCTGGGAGACCCCATCGGCACGCTGGATCACTTTATTGCGACCTACCCGACGGACAAGCGGCTGGCCGATGCACTGGCTCTGCGCGGCCGTTGTCTGGTGAAGGATAACAAGGTTCCGCAGGCTCTCAAGGATTTTGACCGAGTCATTAAGGAATTCCCGGATTCCTCCGCAGCTCCGGTTTGTTGGCAGAGCGCGGCCCAAGCCTGCTCTCGCGTGCAGAAGAATGCGGAAATGGTTAAGTACTACACCGGGCTCATCAAATGCGGCGGACGCGTCAAACCCATCGCGCTGGCAGAGGCTCATTATAATATAGCCTGTGCCCTGTATGAGACCGACCCCGCCAAGGCCGTTGTCTCCTTCGAAGAGGCTCGCACGCAAGAGCCGGGCCAGTACGCCAACGTGGTCGGGCTCCGTTTGGTGCAGTGTTATTTCAAACTGCAGAACGCCCCCAAGCTCACGGAGTCTCTGCGCGAGCTGGAGAAGACAAACGAGGCCTCCTACAAGGCCCTGCCGCCGGCGATTCTGCGCTGGGCCGGGTGGAGCTGTTTCCAGGCCCGCGATTACATCTCGGCTAACAAGTATATGAGCGACTCCTTGGCCCGCGAGGGTCGGGAGAAGTACACGGATGCTGAGGGCAAGGAGCAAACACGCCCGAAGGTGGAACCCCTGGTGTGGAAAACCTTGGCCAAGGCCCGCTTGGAGCTGCATCTCTACGAACAGGGGCTGGAGGCCTCCGGCCATTACCTCGATATGGAACAGCAACCCTATCGCAAGGCGGAAGGCATGCGCGACCGCGCGCAGCTGCTCATCGGGCTGGGCCGTGCAGAGGAGGCCCAAAAGGTCTGCGAAGCCGCCATTGCCTTGGGCATCGACGGTCCCGTCAAGTCTGCGGTCTTCATCACCTTGGGCGATGCGCACTATGTGATGAAGCAGTATGACGATGCCGCGAAGACATACGGGCGCGTTGCCAACGTGGTGAGCGACAAGGATCTGCAGCCTCTTTCCCTGTATAAAATTACCTGTGCCCTGAAGAAAGGCGGCAAACCCGGTGAGGCTGCCGGTTACGAGGAGACGCTCAAGACGCGCTTCCCCGGCTGGAATCCGCCCCCTGCCGTCACGCGTTTCATGGAGGAGCGCAAGGAGTGACCTGAACCGCAGCCATGTTCAATTTCAACTCCGGCAATAGACGCAAGCACTGGTACAGCCTGCTGACTCTCGGCAGGAACAAACTGGCCTTGCTTGCTGTGTTGGCCGGAGTTCTGGGTATCTTCGTGCTCACGGTATTGGGTATTTATTCCTATCGTGCGATGGAGTATGACTTGAACGAGCTGCGGATTCACCGCACGGAGAGTTTGTTATATGATGCAGGAAACCGGCCCGTTGCCGCACTGCATGATGATGCAGCCATGCCGGTAACTTGGGAGCAGTTGCCCCGGCATCTGATCAATGCCTTCGTTGCGCGGGAGGACGAAAACTTCTTCACCCACGGCGGCATTGTCTGGAGCTCCGTGCTGCGCTCGATCTGGCGCAATGCCACCGCGCTCAAGTATGAACAGGGAGCATCCACCATCACCATGCAGCTTACGCGTAACGTGTTCAACCTGCAGGGGAAAAACATGGATCGCAAGATGCTGGAGGCCCTGCTGGCCCAGCGCATCGAACGCAATTTCGACAAGCAAACGATTTTCACCGAGTACCTCAACCGCATCTATTTCGGCTGCAACTGTTACGGTATCTCGGCGGCAGCGCATTACTACTTCGGTAAGCCGGTTCAACAGCTGGATTTGGTAGAGTCTGCCGTCTTGGCAGGAATCGTGCGCGGGCCGTCCATATACAACCCGGTGGTGGACAAAAAGCGGGCCGAGACCGTGAAGAATGAAGTGCTGACCCGGATGACGGAGAACGGAATGCTGGGGGAAAAAGAGGCAGCAGCGGCGCGGGAGACACCCATCACCCTGCGTGCTGAGGGCAAGGGTGGAAGTGCCGCCATGGAGTGCTCCTACGCCACCATGTGGGCGCACCGTGAGCTGGAGGCTCTGCAGGGGGAACTGGAGGACGGAAGTGCAGGTGTCTCTGTTGTTTCTAACATTCTACTGCCTCTTCAGCAATATGTAGAGACAGCGGCAGAGACGGCTGCTGCTGCCGTGGAGATGAAGTGTCGGCTGCCGGAGGAGTGGGAGCCTTTCCTGAGTAAGGAAAAAGAGGTGGCAGAAGTACAGCGCAAGTTTTTCCTTGCGGCGCGGCGCCCTGCCGGTCTGAAGGCCCGCAACGAAAGCAATGATTTGAAGGGGCTGCTCCAGTGCTGCGTGTTGGTGGTGGATGCACGCAACGGTTCGCGGGGTAATGTGTTAGCCGTGGTGGGAGGCCGCAGCGCGCAGGATGGCGTGGACCGCTGGCAGAGACGCTTCGTTCCCGGTCGGGCGGCCTCCCCCCTGCTCTTCTGTGCCGCCAGCCAACCCGGTTCTTCCAACTACATCGTGGTGGATGACCCCGTGCAAACCGGCACCCACGTCGGTTACAGTGTCGTAAAGGCGTTCTACGAGTCCCTGGGCTTGGATGCCGAGCTGCCGCCGGCGGAGCGGGAGAACGACCTGTACAACGGAAAATTCTCTGTGAAGGCAGTGGATCTGGCGCGTCTCTTATTTGATATCCAGAATCGTGGTCGTGGCTACCGACTCTCGTTCCTCCGCAGCATCTGGAACAGGCGCGGCAGCATGGTGTACGCCGCGCCGCAGGAAAAGGCCCCCGAGTACATCCGCCGGGAAAGTGCCTCTTCCGTGGCGGACATGGCTCCCTTTATCTCCGAGGAAGGCAAGCCGGTCAAAATGTCCGTAACGCTTGAGGAAAACAGCGGCATCTGGACGATGATCTTCCGGGATAAAGCGGCAGCGGTGTTCGTGTGGATGGGCTTTGATGATAACAATTCCCTGCTGGAGGACAGATCCCTGCGTAACCTTGCCATACGCGCCTCAGACTTCATGGCTCAGGACGTGTTGGCCAAGACAAGGGAGCTCATGAAGAAGGAACAATGAACACGTTCGACCAACTCCGGATAGCAAGAGAAGCTGCCCAAGAGGCAGGTGTATTTCTTGCGGCGCGTTTCGCATCGCTCAAGCAGATTGAAGCAGAGTCGGCGCACGACATCAAACTGCAGTTGGATCGGGAGACGCAGAGCCTCATCGTCCGCCACCTGCTCCGGCATTTTCCGCACGACTCCGTGTTGGGAGAGGAAGGAACAGTGGGGGATATCCGGTCCGGCGGACGGGTGTGGATCATCGACCCGCTGGATGGCACGGTCAACTATTTCTACGGCCTACCGATATTCTGCGTCAGTATTGCCCTGTACGAAGATGGCAAACCGCTTCTGGGCTGCGTGTATGACCCCATGCAGCGCGAGTGCTTCTGCGCCCTTGCGGGGCAAGCCGCAACATTGAACGGCAGCCCCATCCGGGTCTCTGAGCGGGCCGACTTGTCACAGGCCGTGGTCTTCATCGGGCACGGCACGCATGACGGATCCGGCGAGGCCGGGATACGCAGGTTCGCGCGCATTTCCCGCCGTGTGCGCAAGATCCGCATCCTCGGCTCGGCAGCACTCTCGCTTTGCTATATCGCGGCAGGTCGCATGGATGCCTATGTGGAGAACCGCATCAATTTGTGGGATTTTGCGGCGGCTCGTCTCATCTTGGAGTCCGCCGGCGGTCGCTTCCTGTACACTCCGAGCGCGCCGGACGGCATCAGCGGTGCGGTGACGGCTTGGAACGGCCTTCTACCCATTTGTAAGGCCTTAGAAGAGAACGATTAAGGCTTCGTGTGTTCGGCAAGGATGCGCGCTGCAGCCTCCTTCAGCAGACGTGGATACTCAGGTTGATCGTAGCTGATGGGGTCCGGTCCTCCGGGATGCCCGGTATGGGGAAACACATAACGGATGCAGCGGGCTTTCGTTTCACTCGGGAAGACATTGTAGGCCTTTTCCCCCGGCCAAGTGAGGAATCCTGCGCGCATACGCTCCTCACAGTAGCAATCTTTCTCCCCGGAAATAGCCAGCACAAAGGGGTTGCAACCGCGCTGCACGGGCATGTTGGCGGGGTCGCCGCAGTCCTCGATTTCGCATCCGTATTCGCCGTAGAGAAACACATCCCGCAGCAGCACACGCTCCATCGGCGTCATGGGTGTCAGCTCCAGCAGGTCACGCAGGCTCCCGGGGGCATGGGAGGTGATCACGCCTGCTATTCGTGGCAGACAACGAGCTGCACAGCGTGCCACCATGCCGCCCATGGATGTACCGTAAAGGATGAAGGGGCGTGGCAGGCCCATGGCCTCAGCCTTCTCCAGAGCGGCACTCACATCGCCCACCTCCTGCGGGCCGAAGGTGGGCACGGCGGCATCGCTGCGTCCGTGGGCGCGGGCGTCCCAAGCCACGCAGGCCAGACCGCATTCGCAGGAAAACAAGCGTGCTTCCTTGATTTTAGCGGCAGCACAGCTCAGAAAGCCATGCAGCAGAAACACGGTACCCACCGCCTTCCCCTCCGGTCGATGTACCCAGCCGCGCAGGCGCAGGGGGCTCTGCTCGCTCGCATTGGTAAAGCAGAATTCCTCCGACTCCCCCGGGGCCCAGGCATCCGCACAGGGGTAGCAGTGGCGGGCCATGTAACGGCGGAGCAGCAGGAGGCGCAGGGCTCGCGGAAAGAAGCGTCCCCCCCGGCGCAGGATATTGCATGGGGTTTTCACGCAGCGCATCGTATCACGGCTCAGGGTTCGGGTGCAAGCCTTTTCCGCTGCATCTGTGTCAGCATGCGCCTTCTTTGTAGCACCGGAGGACGATTTTTTCTTGCGGGCAAGGGGTTTTGTGCTATACTGGGCGCATGAAGTGCAGGTGCAGGCGAGGACGTTGGTCGCGTTTGTTGGATTCCCTTGTTAGGCGGTTCACGCGGGGATGCGGTGCCTGCTGTTCGCCGGGCTGCAAAGGCTGCTCCGGTTCCCTGCCCCCGGGGCGGGAGGTATCGCTGGCGGAGCTCAGCGTGGGTCAGAGTGGGCGTGTCATTTCCGTTGCGTCCGGGGACCAGGATCTCATCAATCGCTTTGCGGACTATGGGCTGGTGCGCGGAATCGTTGTTACCGTGCACGAGCAGGCTCTTTTCGGTGGGCCCATGCTGCTTTCCGTGCAGGGTTCCATGGTCGTCCTACGCCGCAGCGAGGCCGCGCTCATCCGTGTCTGCTCCATTCCCTCTTCCTGTCATGAGTGAACTTCCCCAAGCTATTCTGTTAGGCACGCCGCACAGCGGCAAAACAGCCCTTTTCAACTGCCTGACGAACACGAACCGCGCTGTAGGCATGACAGTGGAGGAGGTACATGAGGTGCTGCACACCGACCGGGGCGATGTGGACCTCATCGACCTTCCCGGGGTCTACCGGCTCGGTGAGAATTCACCGGAGGAGGCGCTCACCATGCACTGCCTTACGCGGCATCAGCCCAAGCTCGTGATCAGCGTTGTCGACAGCACGAACCTCGATGTTCAGCTCTACCTCACCCTGCAGCTCTGGCATTTCGGGTGGCAGGTGCTCCTCGTGCTCAATATGTCGGATGTGGCTCTGCATGCAGGCCTTACCATCAATACCCGGCGTTTGGAAGAGCTCACGGGGGTCATGGTGGTGCGGACGGATGCTTTCCACGGACAGGGTATACGCAGATTGCGTTCGGTGATCGGTGCCACTTGTTACGGCGAGCTGAAGACGGGAACTATCCGCCGCCCGGAGTACGGCGAGGCTGTAGACCGCATTTTCCACCTGCTGACGCATGCTTATGAGGCGGAGGGATTTCCCCCGCACGATGAGCCGGTATCTTACATCGCATCCCGCCTGCTGGAGGGAAACAGTAAGATGATCGCGCATTTTACCCATCACGGAGAGAAGGGGCAGCGTTTCCTGCAAATTGTGAACGATTGCCGCGATACGCTCGAGCGGGAGTTCGGCACAACACCCGCCGAGTTACTGACAGATAAACGATACGGCGTCATTCACGGCTTGGTGGGAGAAGTGCTGAACGGACGATCCTCCGGCCCGGATGCGAGGATGATGACGCTTGCTCTGGACCGCCTGCTGACACACCGCTATTTCGGCATGCTGTTTTTTGTGGGCATCATGTTCCTGATCTTCTACATCTCATTCACCCTAGGCAACCCCATGGTGGAGGCGGTGCAGGCGGGCTTCGATTGGCTTTCCGGGCTGATTGGCCCGCTGTTGGCGGGGCATCCGCTCCTGCAATCTCTCATCACGCGCGGGGTAATCGGCGGTGCAGGCGGGGTAGTCAGCTTTGTGCCGACCATCGTAATTCTCTTTGCCTGCCTGTCTCTGTTGGAGGCAACGGGCTACATGGCGCGGGCGGCCTTTCTCATGGACCGGTTCATGCACAAGATGGGGCTGCACGGCAAGAGTTTCATCCCGATGCTGCTCGGTTTCAGTTGCAATGTGCCGGCAGTGCTGGCAACACGCAGCATCGAGAGCCGGAGGGATCGTTTGGCAACCATTTTTGTTCTGCCGCTCATGAATTGCTCGGCGCGTCTGGTGGTCTTCACACTGATCATTCAGGCACTTGTTCCGCCTGCGTGGCGCACGGTGACCCTGTGGGGACTGTACCTTCTGGGGGTTCTCACGGCCGTGCTCGTTGCACGCCTACTCAAGAGTACGATCTTTCGCGGCGAGGATGAGCTGTTTATCATGGAGCTCCCCTCTTACCGGCTTCCGCGCTGGCGCAGTTACCTGCTCAGCGTGTGGGACAAGGCGAGCGGTTATCTGAAGAAGGCAGCCACATTCATCCTCTTCGGCAGCATCCTCCTCTGGGTGTTCAACACGTTCCCCTTGCAATATAACGAACAGGGGGAGACCGAGGTCGCACACCCGGCCTGCTACTCAGCCCGCGTCGGGCGCGTGTTCGAGCCACTCTCTCGCTACGCCGGCATGGATTGGCAGGCTAATTCCGCCATGATCGGAGCCTTCTCGGCCAAGGAGCTGCTGGTGACCCAACTCTGCATCCTCTTCAAAGCGGAGCCCTCCCCCACCGCAGAAGCAGGGATGACGCCCGCGCAGAAGCAAGAGTACGAGGAGGGCATCAAACGCCAAGCCATCCGTTCCCACTACAACATTCCGCAGGCCCTCGGCATCATGACCTTTGCCCTGCTCGCCCTCCCCTGCCTCGGTACTGTCGCCGTTGTACGCAAGGAAACAGGCAGCTGGCGCTTCACCATCCTCCAATTCCTCTTCCTCAACCTCATCGGCTTCCTCGCCGCCGTCCTCATCTACCAACTAGCCTCCCTCTTCGCCTAAGCAAATCCCATTTGTGCGCTCATTTGCGGCCGGAGGGGATATCCGTCCTGAGAAGCATACGAAAAGGCGGATTCACCATAAACTGACGGAGCACTGTTTTTTCTCCCCCCTGCACGGCCGGGAGGAGAAATAGGCCGCGCGCGAGCCCGGCGGGGAGGAGGGTTTCGTAAAAATGTGTGTGTGACGCTGAAAGTGTGATAAAAGCCGGCAGTCTTGTGCGTATGACTGGGCAAGTACTGCTCGTTCCGCGCGCGGGGCGGGGGAAAATTCAGTTTTTTTATGTACCAGACACTGATCAAAGGATTGAAACATGCGGGCATGTGTGCGGCTGCGGCCGTGGCTCTTGTGTCCTGCGTTACCCCGGCCAAGGCGGAGCCGGATTACAACAGCATCGGCCGCCAATTCTCGCTCATCATGCAGAATGCGCACTTCTCCCAGACCCGATTCTCATCGGCTTTATACAAAAAGTTTCTGGAGCAGTACCTGCAGATGCAGGATCCGCAGCGCCTATTCTTCACGCAGCAGGACGTCGATGCCCTCATGAACAAATATGGGGTAGAGTTCGGCGATTTCCTGATTGCCAACCAGACGGTCACGCTGGCCCGCGAGCTGAACGCCATGTACACCGAGCGAGCCACGCACTATTTGGACTACGCCGAGAAGCTGCTGAATTCCTACAACGGCAAGCTGCCTTCCTTTGACAGCGACCGCAGCGTGGAGCGCAGCCGCCGCAAGGTGGATCGCGCCGCCGATGAGGCTGCCCTCGAGCAGGTGTGGCATGACCAGGTGGAGAACATGCTGCTCTCCGAGCAGATTCGCCGTGATAACTTGGCCAAGCTGGCTGCGGAGAAGGGCAAGAGCGATCCCTCCGCCAAGGATGTTTCCGTCATCGAGAAAGTGCGCTCTCGCATCAAGCGCCGCCGTTCCGAGGTGCAGGAGGCAGACTTGGAGGACATGGTGACGGACGTGCTCAACGCCGTGGCCGCCTCCTATGACCCGCACAGCGACTACATGGGTGCGCGCGCGGAGCAGCGTTTCAAGGACATGATGGGTGCTTCCATCGTCGGTATCGGTGCCCGTCTGAAGGCGGATGACGATGGCTCCACCACCGTGGAGGGCATCGTGAAGGGTGGTCCCGCTGCCAAATGCGGCCAGATCGCCTTGGGTGACCACATCATCGCCGTGGATCGCAACGGCGATGGTCAGTGGACGGACATCATGTACATGAGCATCGACAAGGTGGTGGACCTGATCCGCGGTAAGATGGGCAGCACCGTGAAGCTGCGCATCATCAGCGAAAACAGCAGCGAGGAGAAAGAGGTGATGATCCGCCGCGACGAAGTACCCATGTCCGAGGAGCTTGCCAGCGCACGTATCATCGACATGAAGCGCGGGGACACAACCTACCGCCTCGGCATTCTGACGCTGCCGGCCTTCTATGTGGATCTGGACGGCAACGGCGCGCACTGTGCGGCGGACGTCAAGCGTATTCTGCGCCGCATGGTGAAGGAGGGCGTGCAGGGTATTGTTATCGACCTTCGCTTCAACGGCGGCGGTTCGCTGGATGAAGTCCGCAAGATGGTGGGCTACTTCATCGGCTCCGGTCCCGTGGTGCAGGTGATGAATCACCGCCACCAGATCGACCGACTGCAGGTGAGCGGCAACCCCATTTTCGACGGCAAATTGGTGGTGCTCTGCAACAAGTTCTCCGCCTCCGCCTCCGAGATTTTCGCCGGTGCCATGGCAGACTACGGTCGCGCGCTGATTGTGGGCGATGAGCGCACCTTCGGCAAGGGCACGGTGCAGGTACCGCGCTCCCTGGCGGACTTCCTGCCCTTGGTCTCCAACCGCGAGGGGGCCGGCATGATTAAGTACACCATCCAGCAGTTCTACCGCGTCTGCGGTGCCAGCACTCAGATGAAGGGTGTGGCCAGCGATATCGTTCTGCCTTCCATCACTACGGGTATCAAGTACGGCGAGTGCGACTTGGACAACGCCCTGCCCTTCCATGAGCTGCCGAAGGCCCCCAACTACGTGCGCGACACCCGACTCGATGCCCTGATCCCGTCCCTGCGCCAAGCCAGTGAGAAGCGCGTGAACCAAGACCTCGATATGTGCTACCTGCGTGAGGATGCCGACCGCTCCCTCAAGCAGCAGGAGGAGAACCGCCTCTCCCTGAACAAGAAGGCCCGCGAGGACGAGAACGCCAAGTTGCTCGAGCGCAAGAAGAGCATCGATGCCGAGCGCGCCGCCCGCTACGCACAACTCGCCGAGTCGGATGCCCGCGACATGGTTATCTACCGCCTCTACCTCGAGGATGTTGCCAAGAGCAAGCTGCCCCTCTACAACCCCTCGGAGGATAAGAAGAGCTTCATGGACGAGGTGAAGGATCCCGATGATGAGCTGGCCGACTCCCCGGACTACCCCTCCGGGCTCGACCCGCTGTTGCGCGAGAGTCTGAACATTGTCTCCGACATGGTCTCCTCTTATTGATCCTGCAGAGACAGCAACTTCCTTGCCACCCCTCGGTCCGATCGGCCGAGGGGTTCTTGCTTTGCGGAAAATGGCCCGCTGCGGCATTTTTTGAGTTGCCAAGCGGGGCGAAGTGCGCTATACTCACGAGTGAGTATGAGCAGTTTTGACATCATTGAACAGAAGATGCGCCGCGCCGGGATCGCCGGGGCGGCTATTGATGCATTTCGACACAGCGTGCAGGTACTGCAATCCGGCGCGCAAATGATGATACCCGAGTCCGAAATTCAACCGGCAGAGGGCGTGATGGACTGGGAGGAGGCGGTGAGCGGCACAGCCCCGGCAGATGCGGACTTGCTGCGACAGATGGTAGTCATCAAGCTCAACGGCGGACTCGGCACGAGCATGGGCCTGCAGAAGGCCAAGAGCCTTCTGCAGATCAAGCCCGGCATCACCTTTCTGGACACCATTATACGACAGGTCCGCAGCCTGCGCCAAGCGGCAGCTTGCCCGGTGCGCCTGTTGTTAATGAACAGTTTCTCCACCTCCGCAGATACGCTGGCCCACCTGCAACGCTATGCGGACGAGGGATTCGGCAAGGCAGAGCAGGTTGAGATGATGCAGAACCGCGTGCCTAAACTCTTGGCGGATACTCTGGCCCCGGCGGAGTGGCCGGCGGCTCCGGAGTTGGAGTGGTGCCCGCCCGGACACGGGGATTTGTACGCCGCGCTGGTGGGCTCCGGTCGTTTGGAGGAGCTGCTGGCGGCGGGGGTCAAGTACGCCTTTATCTCCAATTCCGACAACTTGGGCGCACAGCCGGATACGCGCTTCCTGCGCTGCTTTGCGGAGAGCGGGGCTCCCTTTGTCATGGAGGTGACCCGCCGCACGGAGGCAGACCGCAAGGGCGGGCACTTGGCAACGAGGCGGACGGATGGTCAGCTACTGTTGAGAGAGACAGCCCAGTGCCTGCCGGAGGATGCCGAGGCGTTCCGTGACATCGAAAAACACCGCTATTTTAACACGAATAACCTGTGGCTGCGACTGGATGCGCTGAAGGATTATCTCGATGAACACGGTGGAGTAATGCCGCTGCCCGTGATCCGCAATGAGAAAACGGTGGACCCGCGCGATGCGAGCTCCCCGCGTGTCTACCAGCTGGAAACGGCCATGGGTGCCGCCATCCAATGCTTCCCGGGGGCACGGGCGGTATGCGTACCGCGTTCGCGTTTCTTCCCTGTCAAGACCTGCTCGGACCTCCTGCTCCTTCGCTCGGATGCCGTGGAAATCGATGAGAGCGGCTGCATGCAGCTGGCCCCGGAGTGCGGCGGGGTAGCCCCCGTGGTATTGCTGGATACCAAACTCTACAAACAGGTGGATTCTCTGGAGTCCTTGGGCGTACCCGGTCTGAAGCACTGCCATCGACTGGTCGTGCGCGGTCCGCATCGTTTCACACCCGGTGAACCCCTGCAGGGTGAGGTAGAAATCGGTTGACGAGGAATGCCCGTTTCTCCGGAAAAAACAGCAGAGTTGGCCGAGCGCATGAAGGCTCTCGGTATACGCCCGGCTGATTTGGAGGAGAAGTTCACACGCGGCGGCGGCAAGGGCGGTCAGAAGGTAAACAAGACGAATAACTGCGTCTGCCTCACCCACTTGCCGAGCGGCTTGGTGGTGCGCTGCCACCGCGAGCGGGAGCGGGAGGTCAACCGCTTCCTAGCTCGACGCGCGCTGTGCGATGAGCTGGAGCACTTGCGCACCGGTGCCCCGTCCGCCCGGCAGGCAGAGGCAGAGCGAGCCGCCCGGCGGGGGCGCTCTCTGTCTGCTCGTTCCCTCCGCATTTCCCACGGCAAACCGGAGCCTCCGGAGTAGTTTTCCCGAAAAAATGAGCCGACGACGTAAAAATATTCGCGGATAGTCGGTGGAATCCCCTTATCTGTAGTAAAGTGAGTTTTCTTTCAGTGAAGGCATCGAGCCGGGAAGGCGTGGAGAAGTGCAAGGAATGGTTTCTTGCAGCGCGCCATCGTCTGCTGGCCTGTGTGCGCCGCCGCGTGGGTAACGAGGTGGATGAGGAGCTTCTCCTGAGCCGTGTCGCAACCAAGGTGGTGCGAGCGGTGGCGGAGGAACGAGTGCCGGCACGGGAGGAGGATTTGCTGCCCTACACCATGCGGGCTCTGTGTCGGGAGGCCGTGCATGCTCTGCAGCATTCCCGGCGCCAGGCAAAAGCAGAACGAATGTATTACAACGAAACAGTTCTCTCATCGCAGAACAGCGAGGCGGATGAAGATGACCGCCACTACCACCTGCGCCGGGCAGTGAAAGCATTGCCACCGGAGCAAGCGGAGGTTCTGCTGCTGCGTATATGGGAGGAGCAAACCTTCGCTTCCATCGCGCGCAGTCTCTCCCAGCCGGAGTCGACGGTGCGCAGTCGTTACCGGGCCGCCTTGCTCGCGGTAAAACGTATGATGAACCCACTGACCGTGAAGACAGAGTTATGAAGACAGAGGACGAGGAGCTCGAGGCTCTTGAGGCCGATTTGCTGCAAACGGAAAAGGAGTTACGCGAACTGGCAGCCCGCGACCATGCCGAGATACGCATGACTGACGAGGCAACCGACAGGCTGAAGCACAGCTTGGATGCCGCTGCAGCTGCGGGGGTGTCCTCGGTCTACACCCGCCGGTGGCTGAAGGCAGCCGCCATCCTGATGGTCTGCGTGGGTGGAACCATGTACGCCGTATGGGAGGACGATAGCACCTCCCTGCCTTCTCCCCTGCCCTCCCTTGCACAAGTGGAGGGGGGGTCGTCGCAGGCGGTTCAGACCGGTCCGGCCGTGCAACCTGTTGCGGTCTCAGAAACCGCCAAAGAGGCGGCTTACGAGGCGGAGTGTGACGAAGCAGTTATTGTTCAAAACACAGCAGAACCCGAACCCATCGTCCGGCCTGCTGTGCCGCAAGTCGCGGTCGCAAGGTTGGTGGCCACCCCGGCAGCAGAGGCGGCAGGGATAGCGCGGCACTGGGCGTCTGAGCCTGCTGTTCACGGTGTGGCCGTTTGCCGGAAATCGAATACCGCCGAGCCCGCCGTTATGGGGCCCTCCGGTCTTGCAAAGTCTCCCGTAAGAGCAGCAAAGTGCGCCGAGAGAACAGCTCAGCCGGTCGCCGAGCCGGGCGAAAGCATCAAGCCCCCCTTCACCGTCCGCAACCTGCTGCGGCAACTCCTGCAGGGCTCTTGGCAAGCCCCTAAGCCGGGGAATGATGCTAATCGTTAAAGAGATGCCGATTGCGGATGCAGTAGTTGGCTCCGCTCCAGAGGGTGAGCACGAGGCTGACCCACATCAGCACCTGCACACAGGTAAAGCCGGAATAACCGGTAGACAGCCAACAGAAGGGCTGCGGAGTGTTGCTGCCGTAGGTGAGACCGACCAAGGCCGTGATGCAGTAGGCGAGCTGAGAAGCCGTCTTCCACTTGCCCAAGCGATCCGCCGCCATGATAACACCGCGCGCCGCTGCCATTTGCCGCAGCCCCGTTACCAAAAACTCGCGGAAGATGATGAGCACGGTAACCCAGAAGGGGCACACCCCCACCGCCGTCAGGTAGATAAAGGCAGTGGAGACCAGCATCTTATCCGCCAGCGGGTCAATGAGCTTACCCAGATTCGTCACCAAATTCAGCCGCCGAGCCAAATAACCATCCAGAAAATCCGTCAGGGCCCCCACCACAAAGGACCAGAGGGCCAAGCAAATAAAGGCATCCGCCGGCCGGAAAAAGCCGCTGAAGGCGGGTGGTGTCAGGAGCAGAGCCGATCCATCGGAGCCTATGCCGGTCATCGAAACGGCGTAGGCAAACACGAAGACGAGCAAAATGCGGACGAGTGTGATACAGTTCGGCAGATTAAGCATCGGTGCCACTACTTTAGCCGCAGAGAGCTCAGGAAGCAAGCCCAAATTGAGACTGCATGGAGAAATAGTTTCGCTGCGTGACACAATCTCGGCTTGCACTTCGGGTAAAACGTGCTATACTTCCTCCCATGAATTCCTTCCGCATCGCCATTCTGAGCATCCTGATTGCCGCTGTCGGCATCATGGGGGTCGTTGTTTACATGACCATCCCGGGTATGCAGGCGCGCAAGGCTGAGTACGATAACAGCCGCGCAGATCAGGCTCGCCGCGATCAGCAGGAGGACGAGGCCGCAAAGGAGAAACCCGCCAAACCGACGGAGGATGATGCCTTGGCACGCGCACGCGCCGAGCACAAGCAGGCCGCCGAGCGCCGGGAGAAGGAGATCAACCATACGGAGGAGCAGATCGCACTCGAATCCGGACTGCGCAAGGAGCGCGAGGCCCGCAGCCGCCAAGCCGTTGAGGAGGCCGCCGCGCCCTCTGCCTTGGGGCTGGTGCAGAGTTACGACCAAAATTGGAACAGTATCATTATCAAGAGCGTGACAGACCGTATGCCCGAGAAGGGAACCCAGCTGGCCGTGCGCCGGGAGGGGCTCATCGTCTGCGAAGCTACTGTAACGAATATTGAGACAGAGACGAACATCTTTACGGCAGAAATGCGCTACACGGATCGGAATGGCAACGGAGAAAATCTGAACGACAGCAACACACCCAAGCCGGGCGACCAAGTCATTCTCTGTCCCGGTGTCTCTCAGGACACCCAACTTCCGGGCTCAGACAGCGGGAGCGAGTCGGATGAGATGCTGCCCACCATCGATGCTACCTTGGTTCCTGTGCCGTAACACCTTTCCCCATGTTTGAACAGACTCCCACCTTTTCCTTCGAGTTCTTCCCCCCCAAAACGGCGGAAGGCGCGGAGGCCTTGCTGCAAACCGTGCTGCGCCTTCAGGAGTTCCGCCCCAGTTTTGTGAGCGTTACCTACGGTGCCGGCGGCAGTTCCCGGGAATATACCCGCAACGTGGTGCATGCCATACAGGAGCGCGGTATCCCCACCGTGCCGCACCTCACTTGCGTGGGTCACACGGAGGAGGAGCTGGAGCAGGTGCTGGAGGGCTACATCCACGCCGGGGCCCGCGCCGTGATGGCTCTGCGCGGCGACCCTCCCCGCTTCGGTAACTATGACCCGAGCCGCGATGCCTTTCACCATGCCTCCGAGCTCGTGCGCTTCATCCGCCGCTGGGAGGACCGGCAGCACCTCGACCGCCGCCTCACCATCGGTGTGGCAGGCTTCCCGGAGGGACACCCGGAATCCCGAAACCGCATCCGTGAGATGGATTTTCTGAAGGCTAAGCTGGATGAGGGAGCGGACTACATCTGCACACAGCTCTTCTTTGATAATCATAACTTCTTCGACTATCGCGACCGCTGCCGACTGCTGGGGATTAACGCGCCGATTATTGCCGGCATCATGCCCGTTATCTCTATCTCCGGCATGAATCGCATGGCCGATCTTTCCTCCGGCACCAACTTCCCGGCTCGCCTGCTCAAGGGTATGCTGCGCGCCGGCGGTGACCGCGAGTCCATCGAGCGCATCGGTATCAATTATGCCAGCTATCAATGCAGCGAATTGTTGGACGCTGAGGTGGACGGCATTCATTTTTATACGCTGAATAAGTCCAAGGCGACCCTCAGCATCTATAAAAATCTCGGTATCAATAACTATTTTGATGTGGATCGCATCCACATGATGAACGACATTTACAAAAACTCAGGCAACACATATGACAGCTAAGAACGATGACGACATCCGCCCGATGTCACCGGAGGAGATTAAGGCAATCGGGGAGATTGAGCTCGGCCCCTCCAAGCATGAGATATTCTTGAATCAGCATTACAAGAAGCTGATGTGGGGCGGTATATGTTTGGCCGTGATAGCGGGCTCGCTCATTGCCTATTTCTCACACCGCAATGACATGCGCAGTGAGGCTGCGGCCTTGGTGGTGGAAAGCCTGAACCCGGCGGGCAAGCCTGCCCAAAACATGCAGTTCGATGCTACCTCTTTGGAGCAACTGGAGCGCGATTTCGCTTCCACTCCGGCGGCGTCCACGGGGCACCTGATGCGCGGCTTACTTTTGCTGCGCGGGGACAAGCCGGAGAAGGGTGTTACCTACCTGCGAGAGCACGTTATCAATGCAGAGGACAATACGTTGACGGCTCCTCGTGCCATGGCGGCCATTGCCATGCAGTATGTGCGCGATGGTAAAACCAAGGAAGCACTGGCGGCTTGGCAGGAGCTGGCGGACATGGCCGGGCATGGTTACCGTGCACTGGCTTTCCTGAACGTCGGTGACCTTTCTCTCGAGCTCGGTGACAAGGATGCGGCACGGCGCGCCTACACCCGTGCCAAGACGGAGTGCAGCACGAGCCGCTTGGTGACTCAGGGGACAGTGGAACAGCGTCTGGTGATGATGGAGGTGGATGCGCCCAAGCGCGTCAAGCCGCAGCCTGCAGAGACTCCTGCCGAGAGCCCCGCTCCCACCGGTAATCCCTTCGCAACGCCCGCATCAGACTCGCCTTTCGGCGGGCTTACCACGCCTTTCGGCAATAAATAACCACGCGTCATCATGAGCATTTATCAGGACCACTTTGCGGGACTCTCGGAGCTGGAACGCTTGGCCGCCATGGCAGCGGATCCCGAGCGCGTGCACGAAATCGGGGAGGATCAATGGCCTTTGGCCATGATGGCAGTGGGACTGATGACCTGCAATGATGAAACAAAGCGGACGGAAAATAACCGCATTTACGGCATCTTCATGCAGAAGTGCCCCGTGGCGGCTCGTCGCGGCAGCCTACCGAACCTCGCTCGCTTCATCACCGGGCGCAAGGGGGAGGGCTGGCAGGCTCTGCTGCCCTACGCAGGGGTGGAGCAGGATGTAGCCACGGCGGCCAAGGCAGGCCTGCTCATCGCCACTTTGGCCAAGCCCTCCAAGTCCACCCCGCTCGACGGTGTGCAAGCCGTGGTTGACTTGTTATGCCATGCAGAGACCTGCACAGCGGGTCCCCTGATTGCTATCCTCAGTCTGGCGGATATGCGTGTACTCCCCCTACTCTCTCCGCTGAATTCCCTTCCTCAGGAGCGCTTGGAGTCCTACCTCACCTCCCTCACCGGAGCTGCCAACCGACTCTCCTGCACTTGGCTGGCCGAGCTGGCCCAGGCCCGCCCGGAGCTGATCCCCGCCATCGTCCCCGCCTTGGCCCGCACACTCGCCAAGGCCCCCACCGTGCTGGACGTCGCCATGCCCATCCCCACTTGGGCCTACACCGCCCCCACCCCCCAGCCCCTCCACGGCTGGTCTCCTGCGGAGTACTACGCCCGCCTCCTTCCCACCCTTTCCCCCCTCCTCTCCCCGACTCAGCTCGCCGACCTCCGCACCGCCTGCAGAGTCTCCTGACCCCTTCCCCACACGTCTTCGTAGTTCAATGGATAGAACGGCCCTCTCCTAAAGGGCAGATGCGGGTTCGATTCCCGCCGAGGATATAGAAAATAACACTTGAGCCCCACGGCATAAACCCCGTGGGGCCTTTATTATTAAGGGATTTGGCTTGCGCTGCCTTGAAAAGTCTTGTATATTGTCGGTACACCTTTCCGGTACACAAAAGCAAGGGCCCAGGTACACAAAACCAAAACGCCCCCGAAAAAAGCACCGGGAAAGGTGCAAGCACTCAAAATAAAGCACATCATCAACCATGGCAGGAACCTACAAAAGAGCAGGCGCCGCTTCTTGGGGCGCGATTTGGAAGGATGAGCGCGAGCACAATATGCGCAAGTCTACTTTCGTGAACATCTCGCAGCCGGGCAAGAAGGAAGCCCAGACGCGCAGAGAGGCGCAGGCCGTCGCAGACGCCTATGAAGCAGTCTATAAGGGCCGTATTCCCTACACCAAGCAGGCCGAAATTTTCCGCGCGACCGCCGGGCCTTCTTTCGATGAGCAGCGGGCCCTTAATAAGCGGCTTGACGTCCTCCGGGAACTCGGCACCGCAGGCGGTACCGCCCGCCGCATGCCCACAGTGAAAGAGTATCTGAACGCCTATCGCCTTACCGGAGGGGAGCAGAACCAGCTAAACGCCAAGCGCGCTTTCTCTCTATTCCTCGCCTTTCTCGGCAGGGGGGCAGACATGCGGCTTGACCGCCTCACCCGCGAGCAATGCCAGTCTTTTATTGACACGCAGGCGGCCCGCGTGCGTCCGGAAACAGTTGACCGCTACCGCTCTTCCCTTTCTTCCGCATTCAATGCCGCCGTGAATGAAGAGCTACTCACGCACAATCCCATGCGCGGGGCAAAGATCCCTCGCGACAACGCCGCCCCCATTACGCGGGACGCACTCACGCCCGCCGAAATTGCCCGCTTTTTACAGTTTGCCCCGCAGCATTGGCGCGACATGGTACACATTTGCCTTGCCACAGGCGGGCAGCGTATAGGGGACTGCGCTTGCCTCAAGTGGAGCTCGGTAGACCTAGCGGGCGGCGCGATAAACATTACCACGCAGAAAACAGGGGCAGAAGTCAAGAACCCGCTCATAGAGCCCTTGAAGAGCCGCATTGCCGAATTGTGGGAAGAGCGCGAGCCGGGGGAAGAATACGTGCTTCCCGATATGGCCCGCCGCTATACCAGAAGCCGCGGCCAGTTATCCGTTGAATTTGTCGCCCTGCTTGACGCTTGCGGCATATCCACAGTTAAGACCGGCAGCACCACCGGAAACCGCAGACAGGTACACAGCAAGACCTTTCACAGCCTCCGGCGCGGCCTTGTCTCTCTGTTGAGAGACGGCGGGGCAAGCGCAGATATGAGCCGGGCCATCGTGGGACACTCTTCCGAGGAGGTTGAACGCACCTATTACCGCGCGACTATGGAGGGCAAGGCCGCCCACCTCACACAAGCCATGCAAGCCATATTTGGCACACCGGAGAAGAAAAAAGGGGGGCGGGGTGAAACATATTTTCACCGGGGCGCATGATACCCCCGCAAGCACCACCCGCAGGCCGCCGCATGGCGGCCTTTTTTTTACAGGCGGGCAAGCACACCGCAGGGCCCACAGGTGAACCACCCGCCCGCGAGATCATACGCCCCGCAAGTGAACCACCGCCGCGCAAGCATATCCCGCCACCGCCTCCGGCACGCCCGCACCATGACCGCCACGGCGGGGCAATCACGCCGCAGGCCCCACAGGTGCACCACGCCGCCCGCGAGATCATACGGCCCCCGCAGGTACACCCCGCCCCCGGTGGAAGCATACCCCGCCACCGCCTCCGGTACGCCTCACCATGACAGGCGGGCGGGCAAGTACCCCGCAGGGCCCGCAGGTGTACCACCCACGCCGCCGGAGATCATACGCCCCCACAGGTGCACCACCCACCGGGCGCAAGCGTGCCCTGCTACCGCCTCCGGCATGCCTGCCACCATGGCAGACAGGGCAGGAAAGCACACCGCACGCCCCGCAGGTGTACCACCACCGCCGCGAGATCATACGCCCCGCAAGTGCCCCGCCACCACGCAAGCACACCCCCGCCACCGCCACCGGCACGCCGTCACCATGACAAGCAGGGCAGGCAAGCACACCGCAGGGGCCGCAGGTGTACCACGCCGCCGGAGATCATGCGCCCGCAGGTGCACCACCCACGCGCAAGCGTGCCCTGCTACCGCCTCCGGCATGCCTGCCACCATGGCAGACAGGGCAGGCAAGCACGCCGCAGGGGCCGCAGGGGCACCACCCGCCCGCGAGATCTCATGCCCCGCAGGTGCACCACCACCCCGCAAGCATACCCTGCCACCGCCTCCGGCATGCCCGCACCATGGCAAGCAGGGCAGGCAAGCCACCGCAGGGGCCGCAGGTGTACCACGCCGCCGGAGATCATGCGCCCGCAGGTGCACCACCCGCCCGCGAGATCATACGCCGCGCAAGTACACCCCGCCACACCTCCGGCACGCCGTCACCATGGCAAGCCCCACGGCGGGGCAAGTACACCGCAGGGGCCCCCGCAGGTGCACCACCGCCGCGCAAGCACACCCCGCCACCACCACCGGCACGCCGTCACCATGACAAGCAGGGCAGGCAAGCACACCGCAGGGGCCGCAGGTGTACCACGCCGCCGGAGATCATGCGCCCGCAGGTGCACCACCCACGCGCAAGCATACCCTGCCACCACCGCGCAAGCGTGCCCTGCTACCGCCTCCGGCACGCCGTCACCATGGCAAGCCCCACGGCAGGGCAAGTACACCGCAGGGGCCCCGCCGGTGCACACCACGCCGCCGGAGATCATACGCCCCCACAGGTGCACCACCCACCGGGCGCAAGTACACCCTGCCACACCACCGGCACGCCCGCACCATGGCAAGCATGGCAGGCAAGCACGCCGCAGGGGCCTACCGGTGCACCACCCACCGCCGCCGGAGATCATACGCCCCGCAGGCACACCACCCACCGGCGCAAGCACACCACGCCCCCGCCACCGGCACGCCGTCACCATGACAAGCAGGGCAGGCAATCACACCGCAGGGGCCGCAGGTGCACACCACGCCGCCGGAGATCATACGCCCGCAGGTGCACCACCACCCCGCAAGCATATCCCGCCACCGCCTCCGGCACGCCCGCATCATGACCGCCACGGCGGGGCAATCACGCCGCAGGCCCCACAGGTGCACCACGCCGCCCGCGAGATCATACGCCCCACAGGTACACCACCCACCGGCGCAAGCACACCCTGCCACCGCCTCCGGAATGCCTGCCACCATGGCAAGCAAGGCGGGCAAGCACACCCACAGGGGCCGCAGGTGCACACCACCGCCGCGAGATCTCACGCCCCGCAGGTGTACCACCGCCCCCGGCGCAAGCACGCCCCGCCACCACCTCCGGCACGCCCTTACCATAGCAAGCAGGGCACAGGCAAGCACACCGCAGGGCCCCCGCAGGTGCACACCACCCGCCCGCGAGATCTCACGCCCCACCGGTGCACACCGCCGCGCAAGCACACCACGCCCCCGCCTCCGGCACGCCGGCACCATGCCAAGCAGGGCAGGCAAGCACACCGCAGGGGCCGCCGGTGCACACCACCACGCCGCCGGAGATCATACGCCCCGCAAGTGCACCACCACCCCGCAAGCATACCCTGCCACCGCCTCCGGCATGCCCGCACCATGGCAAGCAGGGCAGGCAAGCCACCGCAGGGGCCGCAGGTGTACCACGCCGCCGGAGATCATGCGCCCGCAGGTGCACCACCCCCGCGCAAGCATATCCTGCCACGCCGCCGACATGCCCGCACCATGACAGGCGGGGCAAGCAAGCACACCGCAGGGGCCGCAGGTGTACCACGCCGCCGGAGATCATGCGCCCGCAGGTGCACCACCCGCCCCGCGAGATCATACGCCCCGCAAGTGCACCACCACCCCGCAAGCAGGCCCTGCCACACCACCGGCACGCCGTCACCATGACAGGCAGGGCAGGCAAGCACACCGCAGGAGCCGCAGGTGCACACCACCGCCGCGAGATCTCACGCCCCGCAGGTGTACCACCGCCCCCGGCGCAAGCGTGCCCCGCCACCGCCTCCGGAATGCCCGCACCATAGCAAGCAGGGCAGGCAAGCACACCGCAGGGGCCGCAGGTGTACCACCCACCGCCGCCGGAGATCACGCGCCCCGCAGGTGCACCGCCCCCACGCAAGCACACCCCGCCACACCACCGGCACGCCCGCACCATGACAGGCGGGGCAAGCAATCCACCGCAAGGCCCCGCAGGTGTACACCACCACGCCGCCGGAGATCATGCGCCCCCACAGGTGCACCACCCCCACGCAAGCACACCCCCGCCACCGCCTCCGGTTACGCCTCACCATGGCAGGCGGGCGGGGTACTCACCCCGCAGGGCCCGCAGGTGCACCACCACCCCGCAAGCATATCCCGCCACCGCCTCCGGAATGCCCGCACCATGGCAAGCAGGGCAGGCAAGCCCCCGCAGGGCCCGCCGGTGCACACCACCGCCGCCCGCGAGATCTCACGCCCCACAGGTACACCACCGCCGCGCAAGTACACGCCGCCCCCGCCTCCGGTACGCCGTCACCATGACAAGCAGGGCGGCAAGCACCCCGCAGGGGCCGCAGGTGTACCACGCCGCCGGAGATCATGCGCCGCCCCCGCAGGTGCACACCACCCGCCCGCGAGATCATACGCCCCGCAAGTGCACCACCACCCCGCAAGCATATCCCGCCACCGCCTCCGGAATGCCCGCACCATGACAAGCAAGGCGGGCAAGCACCCCGCAAGGCCCACAGGTGCACACCACCACGCCGCCGGAGATCATGCGCCCGCAGGCACACCACCCACCGGCGCAAGCACGCCCCGCACCCGCCGCCGGCATGCCCGCACCATGACAGGCAGGGCAGGCAAGCACACCGCAGGGGCCGCAGGTGCACACCACCGCCGCGAGATCTCACGCCCCGCAGGTGTACCACCGCCCCCGGCGCAAGCGTGCCCCGCCACCACCTCCGGGGCACCATAAACACCGCAAGCAAGCCCCGGCGGCATGCAAGCAAGCCGCCCGCGCAAGCTCACCACGGCCCCGGAGGTACACCCCAACGCGCTTTGTATAATCGAACTTTTTTGTTTGCCGCTCACACCATAATGTCTGCATGCTACAGGTTAGCAAAAGAAAGGCTGCAAGAATCCATTACTAGGCTTTCATTTCTCGCCGTAATTTTAATTCCGCTAAGCGGACAAAGGGGGCATTTTAAGCAAAAAAAAATTCCGCTAAGCGGAAAGCAAAAATGAGAAATTTCCGCTAAGCGGACAAAGGGGGGCATTTTAAGCAAAAAAATTCCGCTAAGCGGAAAGTAAAAATGAGAAATTTCCGCTAAGCGGACATATCATCCCACACAAAACCCAAACACATACACACCATGAGCACCGCAAGCACGCCCCCGGAGGCGAGCAAGGGGCCACCACACCCGCGCAAGCTCACCACCGCCCCCGGCGCAAGCACACCACGCCGCCGGTGGAAGCATACCCCGCCACCGCCTCCGGAATGCCCGCACCATGGCACGCCCCACGGCGGGGCAGGCAAGCACGCCGCAGGGGCCGCAGGTGTACCACGCCGCCGGAGATCATACGGCCCCCGCAGGTACCCACCGCCCCCACGCAAGCACACCCCGCCACCGGCGCGCCCTCACCATGACAGGCGGGCGGGCAAGTACCCCGCAGGTCATGACGGGGGGAGATTTTATTCCAAAGTTTGGAATAGAAATACACTGTTTTCTTCCAAAGCTTGGAAAAATGCATGACTCTTTCCAAACTTTGGAACAAAATCCCCCTGCAAACTTCCAAACTTTGGAAGAAAACCCACCACAAAAAGCCAAACACACGCCACCAGAGCCCCGCAGCGGCCCTTTTACCCCCTCCGGTGGTACAGGTCACCCCCACCGGGCGCAAAGCCCCGCAAGGGCCCTTTCTGCCCCGATACCCGCCCGCCGTCCGATACCGGCCCACAGAATGCCCCGCGCAAGGCCACCAGAGCCCCGCAGCGGCCTTTTTACCCCCTCCGGTGGTACCGGTGCACCCCCCACCGGGCGCAAGCCCCGCAAGGGCCTTTTCTGCCCCGATGCCGCGCCCCCCCTGCTGTAACACAGGGGAAGCCGCCACACGAACGCGCGGCGGCGTTCCACTTACCGCCGGGCGATAACCCTTGCGGGGAGCCGGTTCCACATGGTGCAAGTTTCGTGTAATGCTTTCCTATTGCACGCTTTCCGGAATGACGCACGCCCGGTCGGCTCGTCAGCTGCCACACAAAGAGGGCCGGAGGGGAAAAAGATTCCTTATGCCGGGGGGGATGCCGGGGGGCCTCCGCATTTGTGGCGTTTGATACGCCTATGCGCCCTTTATTATTACTACACATTTTTTTCTTTTGCGTAATAGGGAAATTAAATGCCATAAATGCCATTATAATAATGGCGGCGGCCCGTCCTAGATCTACGAAAGGTAGAGCCGGGGGAGCGCGAGCGAACAGCCTACACCCGCACCGCCTGCCCCTTGCATGGCGTGGAACTTTCGGGAATATGGCGGCATAGAATAATGAGCAAACCGAAAAAGCCCCCGCCGTTCCATGAATACAGAAGAAAACATGCTGAAGGAAGCAGAAAACGCCCTTGCCGCCATAGACGCAGCGGCCCCATTTCTCACCCGTGCACAAGGCGCGGCCATCTGCCTATGGTCAGCCCGCCTTGCCGCGCGCCTCATCAGTCAGCAAGCCGCAGGCAATAGCCCCGGCCTTGCCCCCGCGTGGGGAAATGTCAAACAAATATCAACGCATCTAGGCATTGATCCCTCACGCCTTTTTTCTCTGTTGGATGAATTGCACGCCGCCGGAAAAGTCCGAATGATAGGCGGAAATGTAGCAGGGCGCAAAATGCAAAAACGCTACAATATAGCAGACGTGGAAAAAGCGTTAACACGCGCGCCAGTGGAGTGAAACGCGCCCCGCCGGTGCACCATCCGCCCGCGAGATCACACGCCGCCGGAGGTGCACCACACCGCCCGCGCAAGCGTGCCCTGCCACCGCCTCCGGAATGCCATCACCGCAAGGGAAAAGGCCCCGCGCATGCTTACCACGGCCCCGGAGGTGGACACCACGCCCGCACCATGTCAAGCCCCACGGCGGGGCAAGTATACAGTGCCTTTTGATTGACTGAAAGGCGACTTTTTCCCACTGTGGGAAAAAGTCAATTCCCACTGTGGGAAAAACAGACATTTTTTCCCATCTTGGGAATAAAATTTGGCTTTTTGTGTTCCCACTGTGGGAAAAAAGGCTAAATTTTCCCACAGTGGGAAATAAAAAATCCACTATTTTTCCCACTTTGGGAAAATATACCTTGACATTTTCCCAACGTGGGAACATCACACCCCGGCGCGCCACCGCCTCCGGCACGCCCGCACCATGACAGGAGGGGCAGGCAGGCCACCGCAGGGGGCGCAGGTGCACCCACCCGCCCCGCGAGATCATACGCCCCACAGGTACACCACCACCCCGGCGCAAGTACACCCCGCCACCACCTCCGGCACGCCTGCCACCATGGCAAGCAGGGCAGGCAATCACCCCGCAGGGCCCGCCGGTGCACCACCCGCCCGCGAGATCATACGCCCGCAGGCACACCACCCACCGGCGCAAGCACGCCCCGCCACCACCTCCGGCACGCCCGCACCATGACAGGCGGGGCAAGCAATCCACCGCAGGCCCCGCAGGTGCACCACGCCGCCGCGAGATCATACGCCGCCGGAGGTGCACCACACCGCCTCCGGAATGCCCGCACCATGGCAAGCAGGGCAGGCAATCGCACCGCAGGCCCCGCAGGTGTACCACCCACGCCGCCGGAGATCATACGCCCGCAGGCACACCACCCACCGGCGCAAGCACGCCCCCGCCACCGCCTCCGGTACGCCTCACCATGGCAGGCGGGCGGGGTACTCACCCCGCAAGGCCCCGCAGGTGCACCACCCACGCCGCCGGAGATCATACGCCCCACAGGTGCACCACCGCCGCGCAAGTACACACCGCCCCCGCCTCCGGCGCGTCATCACCGCAAGGGCAAGGGGCCCCCGCCGCAAAACATACCCACGATCCACCCCCGGGCTTTCAATTCTCGCTTAATGTCTTCGATTGTCACGCGGTGGATTGTAGTATGTTTTTCTTACCTAGTCAAGATTTAAGGTAGGTTTTCCCTATGTTGTCAAGTAGGTTTTCCCTATTTTGTCTGGAAAAAGTAGGTTTTCCCTAATGTTTTGCAGTATGTTTTCCATACTTTTGTGCGCTTTAAGTATGGAAAACATACTAAAATTTTCATAAAATCAAAGGGTTTCCATACTTTTTTTCTTGACTGCGCGGGGAAAACCTACGAAAAACTTACCTTAACACCCACAAAAAAGCCAAACACATACACAAAGCGGGGCAGGCACTCACCCCGCAGGGCCCGCAGGTGTACCACGCCGCCGGAGATCATGCGCCCCGCAGGCACACCGCCCCGGCGCAAGCGTGCCCTGCTACCGCCCCCGGCGCGCCCTCACCATGACCGCCACGGCGGGGCAATCACGCCGCAAGGCCCCGCAGGTGCACACCACGCCGCCGGAGATCATACGCCCGCAGGCACACCACCCACCGGCGCAAGCACGCCCCGCCACCGCCTCCGGAATGCCCGCACCATGGCAAGCAGGGCAGGCAATCACCCCGCAGGGCCCCACCGGTGCACACCCACGCCGCCGGAGATCATGCGCCCCGCAGGTGCACCACGCCGCCGCGAGATCATACGCCGCCGGAGGTGCACCACACCGCCCGCGCAAGCGTGCCCTGCCACCGCCTCCGGAATGCCCGCACCATGGCAAGCAGGGCAGGCAATCGCACCGCAGGGGCCGCCGGTGCACACCACGCCGCCGGAGATCATACGGCCCCCGCAGGTACACACCGCCCCCGGTGGAAGCATACCCTGCCACCGCCTCCGGAATGCCTGCCACCATGGCAGACAGGGCAGGAAAGCACACCGCAGGGGCCGCCGGTGCACACCACGCCGCCGGAGATCATACGGCCCCCGCAGGCACACCACCCACCGGCGCAAGCGTGCCCCGCCACCGCCTCCGGAATGCCCGCACCATGGCAGGCGGGGCAGGCAATCACACCGCAGGGCCCCCGCAAGTGCACACCACCCACCCGCGAGATCATACGCCCCGCAGGTGCACCACCCACGCGCAAGCAGGCCCCGCCACCGCCTCCGGCATGCCCGCCACCAGGGCAGACATGTCTGGAAAGCACCCCGCAGGGGCCGCCGGTGCACACCACGCCGCCCGCGAGATCTCACGCCCCGCAAGTGCACCACCCCGGCGCAAGCACACCCCGCCACCGCCTCCGGCACGCCCGCACCATGGCAGGCGGGGCAGGCAAGCACCCCGCAGGGGGCGCAGGTGCACCACCCACGCCGCAGGAGATCACGCGCCCCGCAGGTGCACACCGCCACCGCTCAAGCGTGCCCTGCTACAGCCTCCGGAATGCCCGCACCATGGCAAGCAGGGCAGGCAAGCACACCGCAAGGCCCCGCAGGTGTACCACCCACGCCGCCGGAGATCATGCGCCCGCAGGCACACCACCCACCGGCGCAAGCACACCCCCGCCCCCGCCTCCGGCACGCCCGCACCATGGCAAGCAGGGCAGGCAATCACCCCGCAGGGCCCGCCGGTGCACACCACCCGCCGGAGATCATACGGCCCCCGCAGGTACACACCGCCCCCGGTGGAAGTATACCCTGCCACCGCCTCCGGAATGCCTGCCACCATGGCAGACAGGGCAGGCAAGCACCCCGCAGGGGCCGCAGGTGCACACCACGCCGCCGGAGATCATACGCCCCACAGGTGCACACCGCCACCGCGCAAGCGTGCCCTGCTACCGCCTCCGGAATGCCCGCACCATGGCAAGCAGGGCAGGCAAGCACACCGCAGGGGCCGCCGGTGCACACCCACGCCGCCGGAGATCATACGCCCCCACAAGTGCACCACCGCCGCGCAAGTACACCCCGCCACACCTCCGGCACGCCGTCACCATGACCGCCACGGCGGGGCAGGCAAGCACGCCGCAGGGGCCGCCGGTGCACCACCACAGCCCGCGAGATCATACGCCCCGCAGGCACACCACCCACGCCGCCGGAGATCATACGCCCCGCAAGTGCACCACCCGCCCGCGAGATCATACGGCCCCCGCAGGTACACACCGCCCCGGCGCAAGTACACCCTGCCACGCCTCCGGAATGCCCGCACCATGGCAAGCAGGGCAGGCAAGCACACCGCAAGGCCCCGCAGGTGCACCACGCCGCCGGAGATCATGCGCCCGCAGGTGCACCACCCCAGCGCAAGCACACCCTGCCACCGCCTCCGGCACGCCGTCACCATGAAAAGCAGGGCAGGAAAGCACACCGCAGGGGCCGCAGGTGTACCACCCACACCGCCGGAGATCATACGCCCCCACAGGTGCACCACCCACCGGCGCAAGCACGCCCCGCCACCATGGCAGACAGGGCAGGAAAGCACACCGAAGGCCCCGCAGGTGTACCACCCACGCCGCCGCGAGATCATACGCCCCGCAAGTGCACCACCACCCCGCAAGCATACCCTGCCACCGCCTCCGGCATGCCCGCACCATGACAAGCAGGGCAGGCAAGCACACCACAGGGGCCCCGCCGGTGCACACCGCCGCGAGATCATGCGCCCAGCAAGTGCACCGCCACCCCGCAAGCATACCCCGCCACCGCCTCCGGCATGCCGCCACCATGACAGGCGGGGCAGGCAACACGCCACAGGCCCCACCGGTACACACCACCGCCGCGAGACCATACGCCCCGCAGGTGCACCACCACCCCGCAAGCGTGCCCTGCTACCGCCTCCGGCATGCCTGCCACCATGGCAGGCGGGGCAGGCAACACGCCACAGGCCCCACCGGTACACACCACCGCCGCGAGATCATGCGCCCCGCAAGTGCACCACCCCCACGCAAGCAGGCCCCGCCACCGCCTCCGGCACGCCGTCACCATGACAGGCGGGCGGGCACTCACCCCGCAGGGCCCGCCGGTGCACCACCCGCCCGCGAGATCATACGCCCCGCAGGTGCACCACCCACGCGCAAGCAGGCCCCGCCCCCGCCTCCGGCACGCCGTCACCATGACAAGCAGGGCAGGCAAGCACACCGCAGGGCCCACAGGTACACACCACCGCCGCGAGATCATGCGCCCCGCAAGTGCACCACCCCCACGCAAGCAGGCCCCGCCACCGCCACCGGCACGCCGTCACCATGACAGGCGGGCGGGCACTCACCCCGCAGGGCCCGCCGGTGCACCACCCACGCGCAAGCAGGCCCCGCCACCGCCTCCGGCACGCCGTCACCATGACAAGCAGGGCAGGCAAGCACACCGCAGGGGCCGCCGCAGGTGCACACCACCCGCCCCGCGAGATCATACGCCCCGCAGGAACACCGCCCCGGCGCAAGCGTGCCCTGCCACCGCCGCCGGCATGACTGCCACCATGACAGGCGGGGCAAGCAGGGCAGGCAAGCCCCCGCAGGGCCCCGCAGGTGCACCACTCACCCCGCCGGAGATCTCACGCCCCGCAGGTACACCACCCGGCGCAAGTACACCCTGCCACCCACTCCGGCACAATAAACTTGCAAGGCTTTACAACTACCGCATGAGCGGAAAAAAAGCAGATTTTCCACTTTCGCCACGCCCAGCAAGGAAAGTATGACGTAAAAAGGAAAAAGGGCCACAAGGCTACACAAAACAGGTACACAAAAAGCAGTAAGTCATTGATACTCAACGCTTCAGTATAGTACCGAGGATATATTCCAGTCCCCCATCCTCTCCTATACAGACTCAGGAGGGATGTGAATTATGGCACAGGAAAACGTCTACTTTCCTCAAAATGCGCTTGACAAGAATTCTCAGCGGGGGTACACTTGCTATAGAAACTGAACGCAGTCATCCGATTTAGATTATTAAGGGAGCTATGAAAAAAAATGAACGTACTGGTGCAAACGGAGCCATTCCCGATTCTATTGAGTCTTTGGAAGCATCTAAATGGGCTAGGGAAGCAAAGTCACCGGATGCGAGAAGGATTTTGCTTGAGGCAACACCCAAACTACTTCGTAAGCTGAAAAACAAGCCGGTAGCAGCCCGTGCATTGCAGGCCTTTGATTTATACAAGGGCTCTGTGTCCGGGAAGGGGGATGTCCTGAATGCTAGGAATCTCATTGTACTCGGCGCAGCACTGCTGTATTTCATTTCTCCGATAGATTGTATTCCGGATGTTCTACCCATTGTAGGATGGATGGACGACATCGGCGTTTTGGCTCTTGCTATGGGATTTGTTGCATCTCGTCTTAATGGGAAACAGGGAGACAATGAGCTTAGTGAAGAGGGAGAAGGAGATCTCATTTCAGACGCCGAAAAGGTCAGGGAGTCTATGTGTTTTGAGACGATAACGCTCTCGGAGGAATGGAATCGACTGGAGGCCGAGGCTGTTGCCTTGAATGATAAAGAGACCTACGAAGAGATCCAACTTAGGAAACAGTCGGTCCAAGATCCTCTGCGACGCGTTATTTTCGCAGGCGGCTTCAGTGCCGGCAAATCCAGCTTGATCAATGCCTTGTTGGAATCCCCTCTCTTAAAGGTCAGTCCCCTTCCCTGTACTCCCGTCTTAACGACCATCATGGCAGCCCCTCCGGGAAACTCCCGCGCTGTCGTTTCCCTGAAGGACGGTAACACGGAGATTATTGACGACATCTCAAAAGTGGATTTAACGGATAAGGCGTATGCAGAGAAGATTGATGAAGTAACAATCTTCCACTCCTCGCCGCTTTTAGCGCAGGGGCTTTCCTTTGTGGATACATGCGGTCTTGAGTCCGAGGTTCATAAAGTCTTAGCCTATAGTGAATTACCGCGTTCCGCAGCCTTTGTATTTGTGAAATCTGCGAAGGTGGGCAGCTTGACAAAGGATGAGTACAATTATTTGTCCGACATCGCAAAAGAAATCAACCCGGATCAACTCATTATTGTCATTAACAAGGCAGACTTGGTACAGGTAGAGGAGGCTGAAAGATTAAGGAAGAGCATTTCCGATACCTTGGCCGATATGGGGATTAAGTATTCGCGCATTTACATTACCTCTGCCAAAGAGATAGGAGGGGTTGACTTCCAACTCAGAAGCTTGCGCGAGGACTTGGAACATCGGTCTCAGGTGTCTATCCCTGCTCGAGAGGAGGAGGAGGAACGTCTGGCCTTAGGGCAAATCCGCTCCCAAATAGAGGCAAAACAGAGGCTGTCACGTCTGGATGCTGCCAAGCAAGAAGCAGCGAAGGCTCAAATCAGAGAAATCAATAGGGAGAGATGGGAGAGAGTCAGATCCAGAGCATCCGCGTTGAAGGACGATTTCAAACAGAGACTGGACAATTTTGCCGTTTGTGAATTGATACCCGCCATCAATCGCCGAGTGGATCAGTCTGCCCTGGACGAGAGGCTATCCTCAGAAATTCGAACGTATTGCCGTAATTCTCTCAGCGAATATGTGAAAAAGTTATGCGCTGAGATGTCTCGTCAATTTGACATTGTCTGCGAACGCGATACGTTGAGCAGGGCCTTGACAATTCCCGGAGGCATTCAGGCGGCTCCACCCGAAACCGGCAACGATCGAGCAGTCAAACTTTCGGGTGAAATGCTTCTCCCTGCTATCGCGGTACTGACGTTTTTCCCCATGGGCCTGTTTTCCTGGTTGACAACTATTGCCATTCCGACCTTCTTCATGGATAAGCTGGGAGTCGGCACAAAGTTAGCTACATTGCTCGGAGAATTCGGACCGGGACGAAAAGCCCGTGCCGAATTCAAGAAGAACGTGGCTGAGGAAATCAAGAGATCGGCTGAAAAGATTTCAGAGGAAATCGCGCACATGATTGATGACAGCCTCGAGCGTCAAAAGGCAAAAATTGAATCTTTATAACACCATTCTAACATCATGTTCGAGAACTACGAAGAAACCAGAGAGAGGGCTTGCCGCTTCTTGGAGACTTGCATCAAGGCAGCCAAGGAGATGAACGAGAACAACTTGGCAAAGCAATTGGAAACAGGGATATTGGATCTCCGCTCCCTGCATTTCAATATCGCCGTCGTAGGGGATATCAAGCGTGGTAAGTCTACACTGATCAACACACTGCTTGGGCAAAAGACGGATGCTCTCTCCCCTATCGATTCGGAGGTGTGTACCGGAGCCATCACACACTACATGGATCTTTCATGTCTGAAAGAAGAGAACCCGCAGCCTCACGCCCGTGTCTACATAGGGGGTGAACCGGAGCCGCGCAAGATCTCCCTCTATGACATTGCAGACTACGTCACAGAGTCATCGAATCCGAACAATCGGCGCAATGTGGTACGCATTGAGGTTTATGGCCATTTTCCTCTGCTCCATTCCTGCTGTTTGGTAGACACCCCCGGGGCAAATGCCGTCATCGAGCGTCACGGAGAACTCGTCCATGGTTTTCTTCCGAAAGCAGACGCCATTATCATGACGGTCATGAGCTCCCAGCCCATGACATCCAGCGAGGCGGCCATGGTAAGAGAACTTTCTCAGGATGCACAGCGCAGGGTGTTCTATGTTCTGACTCAGATTGATACGGAATGTCCGGAAGATCTTGACATGATATGCGATTATGTGTCAGAGCAAATATCAAAGAATGGGTTAAGTAAGCCCTCTTGCATCCACCGCATTGCCTGTAAGCCGGTCTTCGATGCCCTGAAGAGGGGAGCCGGCAAGGCGGAAGTTGACGTACTTCGGGAGAAGTGGGGAGTGGCTTCATTGGAGAAAGAGTTGGAGCAGTTTATATTGGCCTCATCGGAGAACGGTAAACTGCTTACCAAAAGGGTAAGTGAGCTTGTTACTAATGTCCGAAAGGTCTTTTCCCTGAGGAGGCAGTCGAACGAGGATTTCCTTCATCTGCATGATATAGATACCGAAGACTTGGAGAGAGAACGAGAACATGTTCTGGGGGAATTCAAGAAGTCGAAGGCAAATATAGAAAACAACATTAAGCGATTCACACGGCGTTGGGACAGTGTTACCGAGCGTACCGCTGAACAACTGCCTATTCTGCAGAGCGAATTGGAGCAAACGATCGAGACTGCCATCGATCAAGCAGGTATGCTCGGTGCTCTTAAAAACTCATTTACTCTGGGCTCTGTCATCCAAAAACAATCGCGCCCGGCAATCAACAGATTCCTTTCCTCTCTCTCGAATAAGTACAAAGATTTAATCGAAGAGCTGGATTCCGCGGCCCAAGAGGAGATCCGGATGTTTACCAAGGTTGTTTCTTCCTCGAGTTACACTTCCGGCGGTGCCGGTCTAGCCGTTGCATCTCTCGCTACATACAGTTGTGCCAATGCCTTTGCCGCAGGCTCCGCTGTCATGACCGCAGCGACGGCATGGGCGACAGCTTCTACCACAGCAGCGGCAGCCGTTGCCCAGCAGGGAGCTTTAGCCTCTGCTTGGACATGGCTGGTCGGTGCAGAAACTGCGGGGACAGCTGCCGGAGCCGCCACCTCAGCTGCCGGAGCTGCGCAGGCATCATTGGTCGCTTCAATAGGCGCGGCAGTTGTGCCGATTGTTATTGCCATCATCGCTCTTAAACTCACCGGTCCTCTGGCAAAATATTTCACCAAGTTTGCTATTCCCGGAAAGGTTGACACCATCGTCAACAAGATTAAGGACGACATACACACATCCTCGGAAAAATATATGCAGCATATTGTCAGCAGTCTGCGAGAACAGCTTGATACTCTTCAGGAGGACATGAAGGCAAAGATCAAGGAACTGGACGCCCGTCGTCGCGATCCGGAATCTAAAGAAAAAGCCATCAACGAAAACAAGAAAATAGCAGATCTTCTTGAGCTGGGTAATGAGACCGAGAATAGTGCCTACAGTCTTCGATGATTTCCCGAACGTATGAATACGGATCTCTCCAAATACTGTGCGGTCAGGGATGAATTAGCAAAGCTGGTCGCTGTCGGCAGGCGGGATGCCTCCCCTTCCGGGACGCTGAACCGCTACTACGACTTACTCCGGTTGTTTGACATCACATGCAACCGGAGTAAAGACGGCTGTGTGTTCGCGGTGTACGGTTCGCCCAAAACGGGAAAATCCACCCTATTCAACTCTCTGATGGGGGAGGCTGTGCTACCCGCCTGCCCCATCCCGACGACAGGGTCTATTATCGACCTGCGGAAGGACACCGAACGCAGCGATTATGAGGTAGACTGCCGGAGAAACGGTGGCATTTCTCACCGTAACTACTTCCCGGATACTCGGGGTGTATGTGATTTTCTGAAGAAATATGCTACCCAAAAATCGCCTTGCGAGAAGGTGATCGTGACGGGGCCGTTCCCCAAGGCTGCTTCTTTCATCTCACATCGCTGTTCGCTTCGCGATACCCCGGGTGCAGAGGCTCTGCTGGACACGGAGACTCGGGTGGTTGACGATAGATTGCGTGAGGATTCGGAGAAAACTCTTGCCAGCTTGAAGGAGCCCTGCGTGCCGCTGTTCTGCGTAAGTGCCAGAACCATTGGGCAGCAACAGGATATGGACTTCTACTCTGCCCACTTCCGGAGCAAATGCTGTCTGCATGTCATTACCCATATTGATGCCGTTTCAACCGACTTGGGAGACCCCGCTGTTACCGCTAAGGCAGAAAGGTTCCGCGAGGTATTCGGAGTGTTTCCGAGCAGCGATTGTCCCAATCCTATCGTCTGCACCGGAATCCTCAACCGACCGGGAGGCGACCGCTTTGTTAATATCGGATTGCAGGAACTCTGTGACGAAATGAAGGTTTTCTTGGATCCATCCGGATTGGGTGCTCGTATTCTCGATACTGCGGATTTTGTGCTGAACCACGGCATTGATTGGGATGACCATGGGAAAAAGGAAATCATTTTTGAACACATCAGACAGTTACTCCATGCCTGAATGGAACCTTCTCTTCGCCAAAACAGCTTCAGATAAGGATTAATATGATAAGAACCATTCACGATTTCATTTTTTTGGGTGGAAGTACCAAAATCGAGAAAAGAAGCAAGGAGCCGTCCGAAGCTTTCTCATCGTGCGCCCGGGAACTGGTCGGGTACTATCCCGCTATTTTCCCGGAGGGATGCGATCCTCTGAAGGGGGCCGACTCCGCGGTCGTTGATATACCAATGAACCGTGATTCGATGCGCTGCTTTTGCGTATACTTCTGCGTATCGACCGGCAGATCCTTTTGGAACGTTCTGTGCTTTTCCTATTCCGTGAAGGATTGGAGCCGGAATGATTTGCAATGTGCTCTCGCCTTGTCCGCCCGGGAATGGTATGACCTAGCCCTTACTCTCCACGAAGATCAATCGTTCCTGTCTTTACCGGACGGCCCGGCGGACATGGTACCCGAGGTAGAGAGTTGGCTGCCCGATGGCGTTTTTGCAAGGGACTTCCCTATATCTCCCACACGGGGATTAACGGAATCGATGCCCTATGAAAATGACTGGCGCGCTCTGCTTCAACTGCCGAGAAAAATAATCAGGCCACCGAAACCGATTCCGTTACCGGATCCACCTCCGCCCCCGCGTCGTTGTCCCGACTTCCTCTTAGGTCTTCTCTCGGGGATCATTTTAGGGGGGCTCGCATCACATGTGCTGACGCTACACTACATTCAACCATCTGAACCTCGATCAATAGGACCATACTGGTTCATAGATATTTTGAAATTTCACCGGGTAAATCCCCGCACAAAATAATCACTCCTCACAAGCATGAAAACATACCGAGCGGTGTCATTAGGTCTCCCGGAATCCGGAAAAACAGCGTACTTATCATGCGCGATATCGTATCTGGTACGGAATGATGAAAATTGGCAGATAAAGGATGGTAACAAGGACTTCTTAGCCATGATGAACGACACGGAGCGCATCATGCAGAGTGGTGCTTGGCCGGATAAAACACGCTCCAATAATAAGCTAGAATTCAAGGTGGAGGGCAATGCAGTCACCATAACCGACTGGATGGGGGAGATGTTCGAGGCCCTGACTGATTTTAAAGCATACCGGGACTGCTCGGAGAAAATGAAGAAGCAGTTCAGAGACAGCATTCAGAATGCTACTTGCCTCCTTATCTTTATCGACGGAACAACCATTCGAGATCATGATACAACAAAACGCATTCAACGTTGCTTGTCAGGTTTACAGCCAATGCTGGAGGGATTTCATCGGGCAGGATCCGAGAGCAAGGAAATTGCATTTGTTGTGACAAAGTGTGATGAATTAACCGGAATTGCCCCCTACTGCGATGCTACAGGAGAGGTTTCAGACGATTTACTCTCTCAATCTTTACAGAAAAACTTCTGGGTCTTTTTCCGCTATATCAAAGATGTGAATAATTGGCTTTCGTATAAGGTGTATTCTGTAAGCTGCCTCCCTGTTAAAGATCATCGCAGCACCACCTTGGATCACGGACTGGTAGCTACAAATAATTGGACACTTGAAGACATGAAAGGACAAGTGACTCCCATCATCGATATTTACAGTAAAATAGATATTGGGGCATTTATTGGGGGAGTTGTTGGTGCTTTTATTTGCGCCTGGATTGGTGCACTTATTTGCGCCTGGATTGATGCACTTATTTGCGGCTGGATTGGTGCACTTATTTGTGGCTGGGTTGGTGCATTTATTGGTTCATTTATTGGCACTTGGATTGAGGATATGTAAAGCACAATTTATATACTAATAAGACAGCTACATTTCGGTATAAAATACCCCTATCAGGGAAGCGATAAAAGGCAGCATTCGCAAAGTCTGAGTGGTTAAGATATCGAATTAGAATACACCTCACTTCATCACAATCACCTAAGTCTGAGAACCGTTCAGCAAGCGAGGGTGAGGAAAGATACAACTAGTCAACACACAATATGGCAAACTACAATGCAGTTACCTTGGGTCTTCCCGAGTCCGGGAAGACAGCGTACTTATCATGCGCCATGTCCTACTTGGTCCGCTATGATGAAAAATGGCAATTACAGAATGCCAACAGAGACTTTCTGAACATGATGAACGACACGGAGGACATCATGCGAGGTGGAGCTTGGCCGGACAAAACTCGTTCCAATAATAAGCTTGAATTCAAGGTTGAAGGCAATGCTGTCACCATAAACGATTGGATGGGCGAGATGTTCGAAGCTCTGGATGATTTTAAGCCTATCGCGACTGCTCTGAGGAAATGAAGAAGCAGTTCGGAGAAAGCATTAAGGGGACTTCCAATAAGTCTCCGAAAAACGACCTGATCCCACGAAAGGGCCTTATTTTATCAACGAAGTGAACGAATATACACAAAGGTTGCTATTCGTGCGCTTTGAAACATAATATGGGAGTATTTTACGCCTATTT
>JALFWB010000001.1 GCA_022787425.1 Akkermansia sp. | reverse complement strand
ACATCAGGAGCTTACATCAGGAGCTTACATCAGGAGCTTACATCAGGAGCTTACATCAGGAGCTTACATCAGGAGCTTACATCAGGAGCTTACATCAGGAGCTTACATCAGGAGCTTACATCAGGAGCTTACATCATCTTCTCTCTGGTTCTGTATGCCTGCTTTGGGTGCGTCTCGTTTTCGGGAAAGCGAAACTCCAGATTTCCTTTTGCTTCGAGCAGCCGCAGAGTATATCTCAGGGGGTGAGGATGCCGATCTAAGGCGGCAGCAATCTCCAACAGTCCCATCCATCGGTCTCGACAGAGATCCAGAATGGCCTGCTTCATTTCCTCGGCCTTGGCGCGTTTCTTTTTCCGGACGAGAATGACGCTGGACGGCAGATCCTTGCTTTCGGACTCGGTCTGCTTCTGCCGTAGGCCATAGGTTTTGCCGCTGGCACGACCACACGCATGCAGATATCCCGACTTCTCCAGGTCCTTCAAGGTCTCATGCACCCTATATTTGGGTAAAAACGCCAGTGCTTCTCCAAGCTCGACGGAAGTCAGCTCGCCCTTAGCTGTGATGAGATGAAGAACAACCCTCCGAAGGCTGTCAAGATTTTGGTACCTCTCGAGGCCGATATACTCTTGCAGCTTTTGTTTTTCCTCGCGGTTGATGATAGCAGCAAGGGGCAGAGTGCATGTGACTCTCGCCGGGCAGTTATTCTCCAGAAGCATCGGAGGTATCATACCCTCCTCGAGCCATCCTCGTAAAATGGTATCGTAGCCGCTCCCCATCTTCTCCACGATGCCGATCCGCAGGAACATAGTTTGCAGCCCGATGTTACGGCAGACGCTGACGCCGCCCTTACGTATTTGCTCGAGTGGAACAAGCAAGGTGCCCGGATTGCTCAGCTCTATCCTGTCCGGATACCGACTGATCATAACTCCACCCTGCCCGTAGTAGTCTGCATGAATAATGGCATTGGCCAGTGACTCGCGGACTGATTTGTGGGCATCCGTCTCACCCATAGCAATCAAATTTTCGTCGAGGATGAAGGGCTGCTTCAGCGTTTCCGTAAGCTTCGGCAGCACACGAAAAAAGAATTGGTACAGATTACCGGCCCAAGTACCATCCGGGTAGATGCGGTCGAGCCATCTTGTCCTGAAATCATGCTGCCCGGAGTCGCCGTATTCACAGTAGTTGACTTGATAGCGGGGAAAATACCTGCGAATGGCATCATCCGTACCGAACATAAGCAGCCCGGCCTGTGTTATTCCTTCCACTCCCGTTTCCTCGTCTCGGGAATACCCACCGAGCTTCTCCAACAGCGTCTTGTCATCCAATTCAACCCAAGGATGGTCGAATTTATAACTGACCATCCTCTGCCTGTAGGCTTTCCAAGTAGGGCTATCGATGCACTCCCACCCGGTCTTCGGTATCACGCGGCCGGTGGGACAATTCGTCGATTTATCCCGCACCATTTGCTGAATCTGTTCCTCGGAGCATTTGAAATCTCGGGACCCAAAGCGGTAGAAACTCTGCCCCATATTGCCGTTGATGTAAACCGGCTTCTCATTGACGGCGGCCGGACGCACATCGATAGCAATAATAACGTGTTCGCCGACCTGAATTGAATCGAGGGTGGATTCATCCGTGCACAGGTTAAGGCTGACCTTCGAGGGATTATGAAGGTTGTTCTCAAGCTGCCCCTTCATGCGCTCCGGATTCTGCACTCCCTGCACCTTTCCGGAGTCATCAATGCCCAGGAGAATCAGCCCGCCCCTTGTGTTGGCGAAGGCACTGTAGGTCTCCCACATGTCCTCCGGAACCTTGGCCTCGGCTCGCTTGAACTCAAGCTGCAATCCCTCCTTCCGGGAGGCATCGCTTTGCAGCAATTCAAGGACACGGACTTTCAGGGTGCAGTAATTCATGTTATTTTATAAAATACCGCAGCGGCGGAGCATGGCGGTGGGGTCGGGGTCGCGGTGCATGAAGTCGCGGTAGAGCTCGGCAGCGGGGCGGCTGTTGCCTTGGGATAGGATGCAGCGGCGGAAGTCGCGGCCGGTGGCGGAGTTGAAGATACCTTCGGCGGCGAATCGGGAGAAGGCATCGGCCTCCAGCATTTCGGCCCACTTGTAGGAGTAGTAGCCGGACTCGTAGCCGCCGTCGAAAATGTGGGAGAAGGCGCGCAGCATGGAGGAGCCGGTTTCCGTGAGCGGGATGCGGTAGTCTGCCAGCACCTCGCGGTCCACCTCTTCCACATCGCGGTCGACGTAGGAGGCGGTGTGCATGTGCAGCTCCAAGTCGATCTTGCCGAAGGAGAGCTGACGCATGAAGAATGAGGCGGCACCGTAGTTGCGGGCGGCCATCATTTTGTCCAGCAGCGGGGCAGGAATGGGCTCACCGGTCTGCCAGTGACGGGCGAATCGGTTGAGAGCCTCGCGCTCCCAAGTCCAGTTTTCGTTAATCTGGCTGGGCAGCTCCACGAAATCCCAAGCCACATTACAGCCTCCTAGGGAACTCACCTCCACATTGCTGAGAATCTGGTGCAGGAGGTGACCGAACTCATGGAAGATGGTCTCCACCTCATCATGGGTGAGCAAGGCCGGCTTGTCACCGAGCGGCTTACTGAGGTTACCGCACATGAGGGCGAGATGCGGACGACGGGGACGGCCCGGCGAGACGGCCCGTCCGTTGATGAGCGCATTCATCCATGCACCGGCGCGCTTGCTGTCGCGCGGATACCAGTCCGTATAGAATGAACCCAAGTGCTCCCCGGTCTCGGTATCATGCACATCGTAGTAGAGGACCTCCGGGTGCCACACCTCCACCTTACCCTCCGGGCAGGACTCACCCGATTTCAGACAGACGGTGGGGCGCTGTGTGAAGGCGATACCATACAACCCTGCATAAATGGAGAACATACCCTCCATCACCTTATCCATGGGGAAATAGGGCCGAAGCTCCTCTGTGTCGAAGTCATACAGAGCCTTGCGTTGTTTCTCGTTCCAGTACGCGACATCCCACGGAGCCATGGTGGGAATGGAGGTGCCGGTAGCCTGCTCGGCAAAGCGGCGGATGGCCTCCTGTTCCTTCAAAAATGCAGGCTTGACCTTGTCGTGCAGGTCATCGATAAACGCGAGAGCACGCGCACCCGTGCCGGCCATGCGGCGATGAAGCACCGAATCGGAAATGCAGGAATAGCCGAACATGCGGGCCAGCTCATCGCGCAGGTGGAGGATGCGTTTGATGAGGGGGGCATTATCATAGGCTCCCGTTCCCTTGGTGCCGATGGCGCGCCATACCCGCTCGCGCAAGGCGGCGTTATCGGCATAGGTAAGCACCGGTTGTATGCTGGTGAATTGCAGGGTGAAACGCCATTGCGGCTCCTCCTCCGTGCCGTAACCTTTCGCAAGCGCGTCCTGTCGGGCGTTCTCACGCGCAGATGCCGGAAGTCCGGCCAATTCGGCAGGGTCAGAGGTGACGTATTCCCAAGCGTTGGTGGAGTCCAATACATGCTCGCCGAACTCGCGGGAGGCCTCGGCCAGCTGCATGGAGAGCTCGGTGAAACGAGCCTTGTCCTCCTCCGACAGATCGGCACCCTGCTCGCGGAAATCCGCCAACGTCTCCGCGATGTAACGCTGCTTCACCGGGCTGAGCTCCGCCACCCAAGGCATCTCCGCAGCGCGTTTGAGCACCGCATACAGTCTCGGGTTGAGCGTGATGGAGGATGAAAAACGAATCACCTCCGGCAGCAGCTCGTTGAAGGCCTCGCGCAAGGCAGGAGAGTCCATCACGGACATCAGGTGCCCCAGGCAGGTCCAAGCGCGGTTGAAGTCAACAACCGGCTCATCCATCGCCCCGAAGGTGTTCTCGTAAGTGGGCTCCTGCACGGCACAGATGTTCTCCAGCTCCGCTTGGGCTTGCTCGATAGCGTAGCGAATGTCAATGCGGGCCTGCTCCGGGGTCAAGGCCGACCACGGAATGTTGAAACTCTTGTCCAAGAAAGGATGCTCACTCATATGCCCCTATTGTAGCAAATCAGCGACTCGGCGTCAAGCAACTGGCGCGGCTTATTGAATTCTCTTACACAAGACAAGGTGCCCCATGCAGCAGGGAAAACTTGTGAAGTTTCAGAACAAGGTGAAACTTCACAAGTTTCAGATTCCCCCTGAGGGCACCCTTTATTTATTCGCTCTTCTTTCCCTCCACGGTCAGGATGGTGCGGACGGCGTCGGGGGAGAGGAGGCGGCGGATGTAGGCGTTCATCTGCGGTAGGGTGACGGCTCGGAGTTGCTCGGGAATGCGGAAGGTGTGTTCGGCACCCAAGCCGAGGATCTCGTCGAGGGCCAGACCGGAGCAGATTGAGGAGGCGGATTGCAGGGTGGTCAGGTGTGTGGCGAGCAATCCGGATCGCATGCTTTCCAAGGCCTCAGCCGGCATGCCATCGCGGTAAATCTGCTCCAGGGTGCGTTGCAGGGTCGAGAGGGCAGCATCCTGTTTCTCCGGGGAGCAGCCGAGATAGAACAGGCGATAGCCCATATCCGTGCCGGCAATACCGCTCGCCGCAGCGTAGTAGACCAGCCCCTGCTTCTCCCGGATCTCCTTGTAGAGGGGACCGGCCATATCATTGCACCAAGCTCGGAAGATGTCCTGCAACGGCTCATCCTCGGAACCAAACTTCATATCGGGAAGGGCCATCAGAATAACACTCTGCTCCTTGTCGAGCGAAAGGGACTCCATCGCTGCCTGTTGAGGAGGAGTGTTGACGCGCCCGGAAAGTGTACCGGTGGGCATGGATGCGAAAAGCTCGCATACCTGTTGCTGCACCGCCTCCGGGTCGATGTCGCCGACGACCGCCAGTACGGCATTGCCGCCGCAGAACAGGCGGGCATGGTGCGCGGCCAGAGCCGCAGGGGTGAGACTGCGGACGCTCTCCTCCGTGCCGTCCGGGTGGTTGCCATAGCTGACCGGGCCGAACATGAGCCGGCGAATGCGGCGTATCCCGCAGGCGAGAGGCTCCTCTTTGTTCTCTGCTATATCGGCTAACATGGACTCCTTCTCGGTCTCGACAGCCTTAGCGGGCAGCGTAGGGTGCAGGGCCACATCGGCCAGCAGCTCCAGCAGGGCTCCGGTGTCCTCCTTCAACCCCTGAACGGAAAGCCTGAGGGTATTGTTACCGCAAGTGCTGTTAATGCTGCCGCCCAGGTTTTCTGCCGCAGCGGCCACCTGCGCCTCGTTTCGGGTAGTTGTGCCCTTCAGCATGCACTCAGCGAGGAGTGCGGAGATACCCGCATCAGCAGCGTTCTCCGTGCGACAGCCGGCCTCGACGGTCAGCGCAGCGTTCAGCAATGGCAGACGACGGTCCACGAGAGTGACCAGGCGCAGGCCGTTGGGCAGCGTATGCACGGTGGGGCGATTCAGTTCGGCGGCCTGCGACTCGGATGCCTCTGCCGGATTGCTGCCCAAGGGATCCACACTTACCTCGCTCAGACGCTCCGGAAGCAGGTAGGTACGGAGAGCGCGTAACAAATCCGCCGTTGTCACTCGCGCGAGGGCAGAGTCCCATTCTTCCGCAAGCTTCGGGTTGCGCCCACGGTGCCACATGTAGGCCAAGTCATCGGTCTGTCCCTTCACGGTGGCAAGTCTGCGGATACGCTTGGTCACTATTTGTTTGCGTGCTCGCTCCAAGCCCTCGGCCAAATCCGCTTCCGTCAGCTCGGCGATGTAGTTCAGCATGGCATCCCGCAGCTCATCTCGTGTGTCTCGGTCGGTGTCGGCCTCTATCACAATGGCCCCCTCCCGGTCCCTGCCATCGATGACGTAGGCATATACACTGTGCGCCATACTCAGGGTGTCATGGAAACGGCTGTAGAGCAGAGCGCAGCGCCCGACGCCGAGCAGATACGGAAGCAGAGCCAAGGGAGCGCGATCCGGGTGGTCGGCAGAGGGAATGCGCCAAGCGAGCATCAGGGTACTGGTCGGCTGCGCAAATTCGCGGCGGAAGAGGCGCGGCCCCCACTGGCGGGGCTCGTTCGGCAGCGGCGCACGCGGGGCGGGCATGCCTACGGGCACATCGGCGGTCTCCTCCGCTACGGCCGCAAAAACAGCCTCCGGGTCCACATCACCGCCGATGCAAACGAACATGTTACTCGGCACATAGTTTTCGCGGTGATAGCGCACCATGTCGCAGTAAGTAACGGCATCAAAACGTTCCCGATAACCGACGACGGGATAACGGAGGGGATAACAATGATACAAGGTCTGCGACAAGGCTTGGTAGGCGACATCAAACTGATCGTCGTTATACATGGCCATTTCGCGGCGGATTACCTCGCGCTCGCGCTCGAACTCATCCTCAGGGAAAGTAGGATGCAGCACAAGCTGCACCAAGAGGTGCAGGAAATCCCTCCAATGCTCAGCCGGGCCGTCAATATGGAACACGGTGCGGTCATAAGTGGTGTAGGCATTCCACTCCCCGCCCAAGGCAGACACGCGCTCATTGAGTTCCGTCCCCGTATACTCCCCCGAGCCCTTGAAAACCATGTGCTCCAGCAGGTGAGAGACACCTGCCCCCGCATGCACCCCCTCGTACATCGAACCCGTCTTGACCCACACCTGCACCGATACCAGCGGCAGAGCATGCTGCTCCGTCACCACTGTTTCCAGACCGTTACGGCAACACCGGAAAGAATAATTCATGCCGGACGTTATAGCACACCGCACAGCACGTCGCAAGTATTTTTTGCTGCATACACAACACCGCCCGCTCGGCGGAACCGGGCGGACGGCGGGAAAAATAGGCGGGTGGCCTTTACTTGATGAGACCGAGCTCGCGGCCTGCTTGGGCGAAAGCCCCGATGGCGCGGTCCAGTTGCTCCGTGGTGTGAGCCGCGGAGATCTGGGTGCGGATGCGGGCCTGGTTCTTGGGCACCACGGGGTAGAAGAAGCCCATGGCGTACACACCGAGCTCGAGCAGGCGGGCGCTCATCTTCTGGGAGAGCGCGGCATCGCCGATCATGACGGGCACAATGGCGTGACCGGCACCGGCGAGGTTGAAGCCGCACTGCTCCATGCCCTTGCGGAAGTAGGCAGCGTTGCTCTGCACGCGCTCGGTCAGCTCGGTGGAGGCCTCCAGCATGTCCAGCACCTTGATGGTGGTGGCGGCGATGGCGGGCATCACGGAGTTGGAGAACAAGTACGGACGAGCCTTCTGGCGCAGCACGTCAACAATCTCTTTCTTGGCGGAAACATAGCCGCCGGAAGCACCGCCCAGAGCCTTGCCGAAGGTACCGGAGGTGATGTCCACCTTGCCGAAGAGACCGCAATGCTCATGCGTACCGCGGCCGCGCTTGCCGAGCACACCCGTGGCGTGCGACTCATCGAAGTGCACCAGCGCACCGTACTTCTCCGCCAGCGCGTGGATCTTGTCCAGCGAGGCGATGATGCCGTCCATGGAGAACACACCGTCCGTGGAAATCATGATGGTGCGGGCACCGGCCGCCTTGGCCTCCTGCAGCTTAGCCTCTAGGTCCGCCATATCGTTGTTAGCGTAGCGATAACGGGCAGCCTTGCAGAGACGCACGCCGTCGATGATGGAAGCGTGGTTCAGCGAGTCGGAGATGATGGCATCCTCCTTGTCCAGCAGAGCCCCGAAGAGACCGCCGTTGGCATCGAAGCAGGAACCGAAAAGGATGGTGTCCTCCGTGCCGAGGAAAGCACTGAGGCGCTCCTCCAACTGCTGGTGCAGGGTCTGGGTACCGCAGATGAAGCGGACGGAAGCCATACCGAAGCCCCACTTATCGATGGCCTCCTTGGCGGCCTTCTCGAGCTCGGGGTGGTTGGCGAGACCCAAGTAGTTGTTGGCGCACATGTTGATGACACGGCTGCCGTCCTTCAGGCCCACCTCAGAGAACTGCGGGGTGGCGATGTAGCGCTCCTGCTTGAACAGACCGGCAGCCTTCAGCCCCTCCAGATCCGTTACCAATCGATTCTTGAATTCTTCGTTGTACATAGAAAATCAGGGGGTCTGCAAAACCCCGCCGCATTATACACCCCTGCGGGCGCGGTGTCAATCCCGCACCCGCGAATTCCGGGGCATAAAAGGCGGGCAACGGCAGAGAAAGTCCGTTGCCCGCTGCAAGTGTGCTGTCAGAAATGGAGGCTTACTGCTCTGCCGGGGCAGGCTGCGGCTCGGCGGGGGCCTGTTTTAGTGCCTCGGCAGCCGCGCGCATATCCGCAGCAGCCTTCTTCATCTCCTCGGTGGCCGTCTTGAGGGCCTCCGTAGCCTGTTTCATGGCCTCGAGAGCATTATCCTCCTCGTCGGCGGGCTCCTCATCCTTAGCTGCATCGTCCTTACGCTTCTTCAGGGCTGCGGCCAAGGCATCCGTGCGGAGCTTATCCCACGCTGCCACGGTAGCCTCGCGATCAGCCGCAGGGGGAGCGGTGAGCAAACGGACCGTAGTAGCGTAGCTCAAAGAGCGGGACTCTGAGTAGATGAGCGCGTAGAGGCTGCTGTTGCGCTTGTTGTAAGCATCCTTCTGTTTGGCAGCCAAGGCAGCGGCCTTGCCGTCCGTATCCTTGCAGCCGTAGCCCAGCAGCAGTTGCACAACGCGATCGTTACCGCGCATGGCTGCCAATTGCAGCGGAGTGTAACCGTTGCCTTCCGGCTGATCCGGGTCCAGCCCGGCCTTGATGAGCTCCATGCTCACAAAGGGCATACCGCTCCAAGCAGCCCAGTGCAGTGCCGTCCAGCCGTCTTTGTCCTTGGCCTGTATATCAATGCCCTTGATGGCCAGCAGCTTCTCCAGATAGAACAGACGGTCCACGTCCTTGGTGAGGACCGGTGCTTCTGCCTTATCATCTTTAACGCGCTTGACACCATCCACGGGGGTCGGATCGTTGAAGTTGCTGTAGGCCGCCCACATCAGCGGGGTGCGCATGTTGTGGTCGGCGCTGTTCACAAAATTCGCCAGTTCCTCGGGCGTGCGTTTCTTATCCTTGTCGGACTTGGAGGCATCCTCGTACAGCTCCTTGGCGAAGGCTTCGTCCTGCAGAGTACCGGAGTTATCTGGAGTGATCTTCCCCTTGAGGATGAGGGAATTGAGAGCATCCGTATCGCTGTGTACCTCAAAGGGCTTCATGGCCATCTTGCAGAGCCAGCCCAAGGTTCCCATCACCGCGAGCAGGATGATCATGTCGCGGATGATGATATTCCACTGCGGTTTCTGCTCGCTCGTGGCTTCCGTCTCGCTCTTTTGATTTTCAGACATGGTGAAAAGTAGGGTTCGTGGTTATGCTTGCTCGGTTGTTTCCTTGTCCTCCTCGGCGGGGGTACTGCCGCTGTCTTCCTCCGGGTGGTCGGAGACAAAGCTGTCCTTGGTCAGGATAATGGCCAGCGGCGAAATCACGGCGATCACTAAGTAGATCGACCACATGAACTCCGGCGAATCCCAGAAGCCGATATGCCCGGTGTCCATTTTGGCGGCAATGCCATCATAGCAGAAATAGGTGACCAGCAGACCGCCGACCACGCCGTTGATGGGCTTGGCGATGAACATCGGCAGGGCGGAAAGAGACATGTACGAGGCCACTTTATCCTTCGGTGCCACACGCGCCACATACTCTGTAAAGCGCGGGGAGAAGAGCAGCTCGCCGATGCCGAAGACGATGATCTGCAGGGTGATGGCTACAAAGTAGGCCTGCGGAAGGGTGCTGATGCCCGGCACCACGAAGAACCACTCCGCCGGTATAGCCATGAGCACCAGCGAGAAAGCAGAAATGGACATACCGTAAATCATCAACTTAACGGTGGAGTACTTATTGATGATGGGGATGATGAGGATGAGCCCCGACACGATGATGATGGGGTTGATGGAGTTCATGAAACCCAAGTCGAAGTCCTCGCCTACCGTTCGGGAGTAGTACTGAGGCATGACTAGGAATTGCAGCGTGAACACCAAGCGAACACCGAGGGTAAGCACCAGGAAAACGATGAGTTTTTGGAAGGCACGCTCACGGGCAACTTCCAGAATCAGCCCCAGCGGGCTGCGGCGGGCTGCCTGCCCCTTCTGCTGCTTCTCCTCCGGCACGGCGTAGAAGTCTTCATCCACAAAGCGGGTGAAAATGAACGCGATGGCGCTGCAGCAGGTGCCGAAGTTGATGATCCAGAACAAGCCCTTCACGGGGTCGATCTTCAACAGGGGCCCAATGACTACCAGACCTGCCAGAATGGCACCGATGTTCATGAAGAGGTAGTAGAAATTGAAGCCCGTGGGCCGTGATCGCAGGGTCGTGAAGCGCCGGATGGAGGTGCTGATACACGGGCTCATGAACGCCGTACCGAAGGACATGATACCGATGCCGAGCATCACGATGAAGCGGGTATTCTCGTGCGTCATGTTGAACAGAGACGTACCCAAATCCGTACCGAAGCCCAAGAGCAATCGGCCCGTGATGAGGATGGAGAAGCCGATGAGGTAGGTGCGTTTCAGTCCGATGATGTCGCAGATGGTACCGACTGCAAACACAAACAGGGAGAGGAAGAGGGTGTACATGCCCACCCAGAAGGCAGCGTCCGCGTCTTTGAAGCCGCAGTATTTAATCAGGAACAACACAAAGATGTTGATCATGGAGAAATACGCCAGGCCGTCGAAGAACTGGATGAAGTTGGTCAGCCAAAAGTTCTGCCCGCAGTCCTTCAGTACGCCGAACTCAGAGAAGTAGCGTACCAGAAAATTCTGTTTCTTGTCGTTCATGAGCGCGTCTGTGGTCGTGGGTTATGAAAGGATGGCTCCCTTGGAGGCGTTGGTGGCCAGCTTGCGGTAGCGTTTCAGCCATTTACTGTCAATTTCCTGCATGGTCGGTTGCCATACAGCGCGGCGGGCAGCTATCTCTCCGTCGCTCAGCTCGACGTTCATCGTGCGGGCCGGGATGTCGATGGAGATGATGTCCCCATCCTTCAGAAGGCCGATGAGTCCGCCTTCCGCAGCCTCCGGGGAGACGTGGCCGATGCAGGCGCCGTGCGTGGCGCCGGAGAAGCGTCCGTCCGTGATGAGGGCGACGCTGTTGCCCAAGCCTTTACCCATGATGTAACTGGTGGGGGCGAGCATCTCCTGCATGCCGGGGCCACCCTTCGGACCTTCGTTACGGATGACAACGACGTCGCCGGCTTTCACTTTGTCTGCCAGAATGCCGGCGCAGGCTTCCTCCTGGCTCTCGAAGATAACAGCCGGACCGCGGTGTACCAGCATCTCGGGCAACACGCCGGCCTTCTTGACGATGGCTCCCTGTTCGGCCAAGTTGCCGAAGAGAACGGCCAGTCCACCGTCAGCTGCGTAAGCATTTTCAATCGGGCGGATCACTCGGGCATCCTGCGAGCTCAGGCCTTCCATCTGCTCGCCCAGTGTCTTGCCGCTCACGGTGGGGGTGTCGGTGTGCAGCAGACCGGGCTTGCGGTTTACCTCGGCGAGGATGGTCATGATGCCGCCGGCGCGGAGCACATCGTGCATGTGCCAGTGGGAGCTGGGGGCCACTTTACAGATGTTCGGGGTGCGCTTGGAGATTTCGTCGATGCGGCGCAGGTCGTAGTCCAGCCCGGCTTCTGCGGCGAAGGCCAGCGTATGCAGCACGGTGTTGGAGGAACCGCCCATGGCCATGTCGCAGGTGAAGACGTTGTCAATGCTCGCCTCGGTAATGAGGTCGCGGGGCAGCGGGCCGCCTTGCTTAGCCATCTCCACAGCGCGGCGCGCGGCGGCTTTCCAGAGCTCCTTGCGCTCCGCAGAGAGCGCGGAGAGTGTTCCGTTGCCCGGCAGGGCCAAGCCCAGCACCTCGCACAGGCAGTTCATGGAGTTAGCGGTGAACATTCCGGAGCAGCTTCCCGCGCCGGGGCAGGCGTGGCACTCGACGTAGTGCAGCTCCTCGGGGCTGATCTTGCCGGCGGTGCAGGCCGCTACGGCCTCGAACACGCTGTTCAGGTCCAGATCCTCTCCGTTGCGTCCCTTGCCCACAGCCATCGGGCCGCCGGAGCAGAAGATGGTCGGGATGTTGCAGCGCAGCGCGCCCATTACCATGCCGGGGACGATTTTGTCACAGTTCGGGATGCAGATGCAGGCATCGAAAGCATGGGCGGAGAGCATTGTCTCTACGCTGTCGGCAATCAGTTCACGGCTCGCGAGGGAGAACTTCATGCCTCGGTGGGCCATTGCTATCCCATCACACACGCCGATGAGATTGAACTCGATGGGGGTACCGCCTGCGCGGCGCACTTCTTCTTTGATGAGCTCTGCCACCTTGTTCAGGTGAACATGCCCCGGAATCACTTCATTGAACGAGTTGCAGATCGCTATGAAGGGCTTGTTTATATCTTCATCGCTCATGCCCGTCGCCCGCATGAGGCTGCGGTGCGGAGCACGTTCGATGCCGGCTTTGGTTCTGTCTGACAGCATAGCGCGCGCATTTTAGCACATTCCGCGCCGCATTACCAGCCGAAAATTCAGGATAGCGAGTCATCAGCCCTCGCTTCGGCCCTCTCTCATGCCCGCCCCGCGAACATCTTCTCGACATATTTAGCAATCATATCGACCTCGATGTTCACCACGGTTCCGGGTTGGTAGGTGTGCATATTTGTGGCTTCCCATGTGTGCGGAATGATCCAGAACTCCAGCACATTGTTCGGCAAAATGTTTGCAATGGTCAGCGAAATACCGTCGATGGAGATGCTCCCCTTGTCGATGACATAGCGCGCATATTCCTGCGGAATCCGAATCCGCACGCAGTGGTCCTGCCCCACCGGCTCCACAGACACGACCTCGGCCGTGGTATCCACATGCCCCATCACGAAATGGCCTCCGAACCGCCCGTTGCCGCCCATCGCACGCTCCAGGTTGCACTCCGCCCCCGGCTCCAGCTTTCCCAGCCCCGTCACCCGCAGTGTCTGCGTCAACAAGTCGAACTCTACCCCTTCCCCCTCAATCTTATCCGCCGTCAGACAACACCCATTCACCGCCACCGAATCGCCCCGCTGCAACTCCCCTGCAAACGGCACCCGCACCGTATACCGCGCCCCCTGCGCAATAGGCTCTTTCTTCGTCACCTGTCCCGTGCACTCTACTAATCCCGTAAACATGCCCCCAGTCTACCACACCACCCCTCCCCCCCGCAAGCCCCTTTTCCGTCACCATTTCACGTTAAGGGGATGGATAGAGCATTCTTTATGCTGAGTCAAGCCTAAAAGTTGAAAAACGTCCCCATTTCTCGGGAAAATCTTGTATTTTTCGCCCTTCAACAAGCCGGAGCACGGTGCCTCACTTTCACACCCATTTTCTCCGCAAGTCATTGAGTATCAACAATTTACGAATCCCTATGCATAAAGAATGATGTATGCTCTCAGGGAGAAGGCAGAAGGGAACAGTCTGCCGATGAATTCTTCTCATCATGAAAAAGACACTACTTACGCTCCTTGCAACCTGTGGCGTAGCAACAGGGACGGAGCTCACAACCATTGCTACGTGGGAGCAGATACTCTCACAAGTCACCTTCCCCGGTGGAGGGGTGACGCTGAATAAGTCGTACGATGGGAAGGTATACACCTTCGATGGAACCCACGCTTTGACCGGTGGCACAAATGATGCATTAAATACAGCCTTGAGCTCCACATCCTCAACTTATGTCACCATCGCAGCATGGGCCAAGGTGGATGCTGTGGCTGTGAACAACACCATATTCGGCTATGGAGAGTCCGGGAAAGGATTCAAAATGGGACTCGGTGCTGATGAGCCAGGCGGAGGGGTTTCCATCCCGGCTGCCTTTGCAACAACCAAGGATGTAGAGCAAATCTTGGCCACTACAACGGACCAAACGAAGTGGACGATGGTGGCCATAACGCTCAGTGTCAACGCCGGTGCAGTGAACGGCTTTAAGGTCTTTACTGGAGAAAATGTTTCTGAAAGCACGAGCACCATGAACATCCCTACAACAAAGACATTCTCCATCGGATCCCAATACGGAAACGGTGAGAATGAAGTGTTCAAGGGCGACATCGGAAACGTGATGATCTTTACCTCGGCCGCCTATGCGACGGGGGCGGAAATTACGGCAGCACTCGGAGCTGCTCCCACTGAGGTTCCCGAGCCTGCGACGGCGACGTTGTCGCTGCTGGCGTTGGCGGGGCTGGCGGTGAGGAGGAGACGTAAGCAGGCGTAAGAAAGGCTATTCGGTAAATGTAAGGTATGGGCCTCTGCTCGAAAGGGCGGGGGCTTTTTTGTGGAGTAGGGCAGGGGAGTGCCAAATTTTTCCTGCATCCCGGCTACGCCACCCGTTTGCCCCTTATGGGACAGCAATGACAAGATTAACATCATTTATGGGGGTGTCAATAAATGTGAGCCACTTCGTTCCCCTCCGCTGAATGTGTGCTTTGCAATGCGGACAGCGGAAAACTGCGTTTTTGCGATTTCGTACTTGACAGTAATAGCGTTTTGCTTACAATAGCTCTCGGAGGTGCGCCAACCCCTGAAGTGAATCATTGGAATTTTTATCACAAACCATTATACCATGATTCCGGGGATGATGCACCTCTTTTTTCATTCTCCGGCAGCGAATGAGTCCCGATTTTGCGCGCCTGATTTGACGGAGTGCCGTTTTTTCCACTCTATTCTGCCATGTTTGGACGAAATGAAGATTTTACTTGCAGTTCTGTCTGTGTTTTGATGCAAAAAAACATTCTGACCCAACAATAAATTCATCGGCAAGTTGGGCTGACTTTCGAAAGAATTTCAAAAAGAGCCCTTGCCATCCCGGCAGGAGCTCCTTCCCTTTTCTTTAACTACATTTACCTGAAAAGCTTGTTTTCCTCAAGCCGTCTTCCTGCGCCTCCGTCCCATCAGCCCTGCTAAGGCCAGCAGAGACAGCGTGGCCGTCGTAGGCTCGGGAATGGCCCGAGCCGCCAACGATGCTAGCTGTTTTCCTTCCGCCTCCGTCTTAAACCCTTCATAGTAGTATACACCAATGACTTCATCTCCGAAAGACAAAACGGGAGAGGTTGTGCTGGAAACTCCTAAACCCGCAGCTTTATAATATGCTTCTACAATAGCAGTTCCATCCGATTTCATCAGGGTAAATGCCACAGCAGAGTATGAAGCACCACTCAATCCATAATGCATATAGGTTAAACCTGCATAGGAAACATCGTCCCATGGGATGGTTGATAGGTCCGTTCCACCATCCCACCTCACATAGGCATTATTGATTTTATATGCTGCGTCGCCCCCAAAGCGGGCGTAGAGTCCTGACTGAGTGATCTTACTATTAGCGCTTGATCCGTTAATAGTAACTCCTAATAGATTTGTGGAAACGGATGCCTGAGGTGTGTATAGAACTACGTTATGCCTGAAATCGGGGGTGTTTCCCTTCTTTAGGAGCTTTGAAAAAGCGTTCACATCCAGAGTAATCGCGACTGTAAAGCGATTGCTTGTTACATCGATAGAGCTCCCATCGGATACCTTATCTGCCGAATCAAGCTCTATGCCGAACGAAATACTCATAGAAAGTGCGAATGTGCATATGAAGGATATGTTTCTTTTCATGATTTTTATGAGCATTTCCCTGCTCCACGGATGAGTCTACAGCATTACCAATGCATAGGGACCACGGATTGTTGATAATCAACGGCTTATGACAAAAATAGGCGAGAATGGTCAACTCCGTACTCAAGAATGCAGAGGGCCATGAAAGTCAGGAAATCACCGAAAAATGAAGGTTTATCCAACTTTTAGGCTTGACGCAGCATTGGTAATGCAGTAGGCAGGCACAAATCTGAAATGGCGGGGTTTTATTTGGGCGAAGAGTAGGGGCAAAAAAAGCCGGCCCGACGCGGGTGGGCGAGGGGCCGGCGAGAGCTTGGGTTGGTGCGGGGATCAGAAGCCGAACCAGAGGCCTGCGGGGGAGGCGCAGAAGAGGGGCTTGGAGCCGAACCAGAGGAGCGCGAGGACGCAGAGGATGAGGACGGCCATGGAGATACCGGGCACGGTGACGGGCTTATCGGACTCCAAGGGCTTCTCCCAGTACATCTCGCGGATGATCTTGAAGTAGTAGTAGAAACCGGCGGCGGCGCAGATGACGGCAATGGGAAGCAACCAGCAGAGGGTGGAGCAGGAGCCGCCCTGCAGCAGGGCCACGAAGCTGCGGAACTTGGCGATGAAGCCCGCGGTGAGCGGGACACCGGCCAGAGAGGCGAAGCAGACGGTGATGAGGAAGGCCAAGCGCGGGTTGGTCTTGGCCAAGCCGCGGAAGGCGGAGAGCTCCTCGCTGCCGCGGCTCATGCGCACCAGAGCAACGGCATAGAAAGCCGGCACAGTAGCGAGACCGTAGGCCATGAGGTAGTAGAACACGTTGTGCTGCAGGGGCACGAACTCCACGCCCGACTCGGCGACCTCAAAGGTTTGAATGCCGAGGAAAAGCAGGAGGATGAAGCCCGCCTGACCGATGGAGGAGTAGCCGAGTAGACGCTTGACGTTGCTCTGCGGAATGGCCCCCAAGTTACCGATGAGCAGGGTAGCCGCCATGATGATCGTGAGGAAGCAGAAGACACGACCGGTATAGAGGCTGCCTACCTCCGGCACGCTGAGCACGCTGTAAAGGGGACGGAACAGGAGGATGAGCACGCAGAAACCGGCTGCCTTGGACGCCACACCCAGGAAAATAGAAACAGGCGTGGGAGCACCCTGGTACACATCCGGGATCCACCCATGCATAGGAGCGGCACCTACCTTGAAGAAGGCCCCCGCGAAGAGGAACACGTAGGCCAGCAGGATGCCCGTAATGCGACCCGGGATGAGGAAACCGTCCGCTAGGGTGGCGGGGCTGAGCGAGAAGCTGCCCGTCATACCGAAGTACCAAGCGGCACCGAACACGAGCAGACCCGTGCTGAGTGCGCCGAGCACCAGGTACTTGACACCGGCCTCCACCGAACCTCGGTTGCGGCGGAAGTAGCCGGCCAGCACATAGGAACTGAGGGTGAGCACCTCCAGCGAGACGAACAGCGTGATGATGTCCCGAGCCTGCGTGAGGCAGAAGATACCCGCAGCCGCCATGAGGGGCAGCGCGTAGAACTCGCCCGTGCCCTCCTGGGAACCGGCACCGCAGACGGACTCGCAGGTGACCTTGTGGTAGTCAACGCCCAGCAGGACGGCCGCACCCGTGGCAATGCAGGCGAGGGCCGCGAGGCCCGTGAGTGAGATACCACCGTCACAGGGCAGGATGAAGAGACCGGTGACGATGGCCGAAAGCGCGCTGATGACCGCCAGCCCCTGCTTGGGGAAGCGCGGAGCGAAGGTATCCACCATCAGCAAGGCGGCAGCAATGCCGACCAGCACGAAGGCCGGGGCGAACTGTGCCCAAGTGTAAAACGCGAAGTCTTGTATCATGGTAATCTACAGAGGTGAGGGTTATCAGAAGAGGCTTGTGACCGGGATGCAACCGAAGAGCACGATGAAGAAGGCCAGGAAAGCCGCAGCCAGCACATCCCCGCTGCCGAGGGCAACGGCGCGCTTGGCGGCATCGGACTCATCGCCCTCGAAGACGCGGCGGAAGGCGCGCAGCATGTAGACCGCGCTGATGACCAAGCCCCACAGAGCAAAGAAGGTGGCCACCTGCACCGGTCCGATGTTCATGATGCCGTCCCCGAAGCTCGTGCCGTTGAAGCAGGAGGTGAAGATGGTGAACTCACCCACGAAGTTGGCCAGCAACGGCAGACCGATGGAAGCCAAGCCCGCGAGCCCGAAGAGGAAGCCCAAGGTGGGCAGCCGTTTGGCGAGACCGCCGAGGGAATCCATCTCCAGCGTGCGCGTCTGGTCCTCCACCTGCCCGCAGAGCAGGAAGAGCAGCGCAACGGTGAGACCGTGGCCGAAGATGAGCGCCTCTGCACCGAGAACGGCGAGGTGGTTCGCCCCGTTTGCCGCGATGTAAGCCGCGAAGGCCAGGAAGATGTATCCCATGTGCATGACGGAAGAGTTACCCAGCATGTCGTCCAGACGCGTCTGGCTCACCGTCACGTAGCCCACCCACAGGATGTTACCCAGCAGGAAGAGGAGGAGCAGGTTGTTCCAGGAACCGAAGACTTCACCGCAGTGGGAACCGAAGCAGTCCGCCACCATGAAGAGACCATAGAGACCGAACTTCTTGAGCACACCCGCATGCAGCATCGCCACCGGAGTGGGAGCACTCGCATAGGCCGGAGCCGCCCAGGAATGGAACGGGAAGAGAGACACCAGCGTGCCGAAGCCCGCCAGCAGCAGCCCCGCGATGACTTTTGCGTAGGAGTAAGTACCTACGCCCGCCGCCACGTTGGCAGCCAAGCCGGAGAAGGTGAAGGTACCGAAGCTGAGGCAGAGCATCAGCAAGCCCACCAGCAGCACCATGGAGGCCACGCCCAAGTAGATGACCATGGTCCAGGAGATACTGCGGCGGTCACCGCGACCATAGTAGCCGATCATCACGAAAGTCGGGATGAGAGCCAACTCATGGAACGCGTAGAACGAGATAATGTTGTCCGACAGGAAAGCACCGGTCGCACCCGCCGAGATGAGCAGAGTGGAAATGGCCCAGCTGCGCTCAGCCTGCGGGTTCGGAGCCTTGAGCCCCACCGCTGCACCGAGCGTAACGATGAGGGTGAGCAGCAGCATGATGCGTGCAAACACGGGCTGCAGGGTGAACTGGGAGCACTCCGCCCCGCAGCAGCAGCAATCAATGCAGCCGCTGTAGGCCAGAATAGCCCCGAGACCGAGCAGGAAAGTGAGCGTAGCACTCACCAAGGCCGTGGCACGCCCGGGAGCCTTGAGCAGACCGATGGCGGCTGCCGCAAGCACGGGGATGAGAATAAGCCAAATAAGCATGGTTGAAAAATGAGGTTAAGGTTTACTTAGTGAGCCCACTGAAAGGCGAGCAGGAGCATCATGATGATAAAACCGATGCCGACCACGGCCGCATAGCCGCGCAGGCAACCGCACTGCAGCCGGCCCAGCAGCATCCCGATGCGCCCGGTGACCCAAGCCAGAGTCTCTGCAATGAGACCGCGGATGATGGCCAGATCGATGCAGCCGATGGCAACGGAAACGAAGTGCTGCAGGCCGCCGATGAGGCCCTTGTCGTAAATATCATCGATGTACAGACGGCGACGCAGGGCGGTGGAAACGAAGTTACCGGCCAGCGGGTCCTTGATGCGGCAACCGCAGCCGTAGACGGCCACAGCCGCCAAGATGCCCAGAGCCAGCGAGCCGAGCCCCGCATAGAAGGGCAGCCCCACCGAGAAACCGTGAGCACGGAAGCCCTCGAAGGGCACCAGCGAATCCGCCACGCAGCCGTAGCCCGCGATGACCGCCATGACAGCCAGCAGGATGAGCGGCAGCAGCATGGTAGCACCGGCCTCCTTGGCCTGCTCGGCACCGTGAGCACGCGGGCGGCCCAGGAAGGTCACCAAGCAAAGGCGCGTCATGTAGAAGGTCGTGAGAGCTGCCACGGCAGCACCCAGCCAGAAGAAGGTGGGGTTCTTCTCCAGCGCGGCCTCCAAAATAGCCTCCTTGGAGTAGAAACCGGAGAAACCCGGAACGGCGATGAGAGCGAAGGTACCCATCAGGAAGCAGATGGCCGTACCCGGCATGCGGCGCAGCAGGCCGCCCATCTTCCAGATGTTCTGCTCATGATGGCAGCAAACAATGATGGCACCCGCACCGAGGAAGAGCAGAGCCTTGAACCAAGCATGCGTGTAGAGGTGGAACATGGCCGCCTCCCCCGCCATCAGACCCACAGCCATGACCATGTAGCCGAGCTGCGAAAGCGTGGAGTAAGCGAGCACGCGCTTGATGTCATCCTGCTGCATGGCCATGAGAGCCGCAAGCAGGGCCGTGATGCCACCCACCGCCGCGATGACCGTGCAGGCTGTGTCCGTGAAGGCGCTCGCGCCCATGCTCACCTGCAGACGCACGAGCATGTACACACCCGCCGCCACCATCGTGGCTGCGTGGATGAGGGCGGAAACCGGCGTCGGACCCTCCATGGCGTCCGGCAGCCACACATGCAGCGGGAACTGGGCGGACTTACCGACCGCGCCGCAGAAGAGGCACAGCACGATGACCGTGAGCACGCCGCCCTGCATCAGGTTGGCCTTGCCCGCCATCTCCCCGAAGTCCAGCGTACCGAACACGAAGAGCGTGAGCAGGATGCCGATGAGGAAACCGAAGTCACCCACGCGGTTGGTGATAAAGGCCTTTTTGGCCGCATCCGCCGCAGAGGCCTTGTGGAACCAGTGGCCGATGAGCAGGTAGGACGAGAAGCCGACCATCTCCCAACCGATGAAGGTCATCGCCAGGTTGTCCGCCAGAACAATCATCGTCATGCTGAACATGAAGATGCTGAGCCCGGCGAAGTAGCGGGAGAGGTTGGAGGGGTCACCCTTCATGTAGCCGATGGAGAAAATGTGGATCAGCGAGCCGATGCCGGTGACGACGAGCATCATGCGGACGGCCAGCGTATCCAGTGTAAGGCCGAGATGAAGGTTCAGCAAGCCGTCCGGCATCCAGACGTAGGCATCCGGCGTCCCGGTGCAGAGGCCGGCGTAGATAGCCAGCGTAAGCCCGAGCGTGAGGAGCACGGAGATGAGCGAAACGGCGGTGGCTGCACCCGGGTTCTTGCGGAAGCAGAGCCAATCCAGAGCAGCCGCCAGCAGGGGCAGCAGCAAGAGGAGCCAAGGGAGATTATTCATGGTTGCAGCGTGGGGTTAGTCTTTGAGAGTGTTGAGCGACGCGCTGTCCACCGAGCGGCAGGAGCGGAACATGGCCACGATGAGAGCCAAGCCGATAGCGACCTCCGCCGCCGCGACGGCAATGATAAAGAGCGCCAGCACCTGCGCATCATACACCGGCACACCCTCCGTGCCTTGGGCACGAGAGAAGGCCACCAGCGAGATATTCGCCGCGCTGAGCATCATTTCCAGGCACATGAACACCACAAGGATGTTCCTGCGCACCAGGACGCCGGCCAGGCCGATGGAGAACAGCAGCCCGGAGAGAATCAAGTAATGAGCTAATGGAGTCATGGTCGGTAAAACGGGTTAGTCTTGCTTCAATTTACGGGCCAGTGCCACCGCACCCACCGCGCCGACCAACAGCGCCAAGGAGAGGATGACGAACTGAATGCTGTACTTGCCGAAAAGCACAATACCGAGCAGCTTGGCATCCGAATAGGATGCCTTCGCCGCCTCCTGACGCGTCATGGTCGGGTTGGCCAAGCGGTTGGCGAGGGTGGTATTGATCTGCGGGAGAGCCCCGCCGTAGTTGCCGGCCTTGGGCTGAGCCTGCTCCCCGGTGGTGAGGGCGGTCGCGTTATCGCAGAGAACCTTAGCCGGGCACTCACCCTCGGCGGCCCCGGGAAGGGCCATCGAGGTCTTGAACACGGCAGCGGACAGAATGCCGACCAAGACGGCACCCAGCATGTAGGCCCACACATTGCGCGGGCCGTCGGACTCCGCCTTCACGTCCATCATCATCACTACAAAGAGGAAGAGCACCAGGATGGCACCCACATAGACGATGATTTGCACGATACCCAGGAAGGTGGCCGAGAGACCGAAGAGAATGGCCGCCGTGAAGGCGAAGCACATGGCCATGCTCAGCGCACTCGATACCGGGTTGCGGAAGAAGACTACACCCGCCGCACAGACGACGGCCGCCACGGCAAGGATGTAGAAGATGAATTGACTTAATGAGGATTCAAACATAAGCAGAGCTTTATTTGTATTGGTTCCATTTGTTGACGAGCCCCTTGCGGGTACCGCCCAGCTTGTAGAGCGTCTCCTTATTGCGGATGGCCTTGCTGCGGTCCGTGAGGGTGATGAGGTATTCCTTGGAAAGGAAGATAGCCTGCTCCGGGCAAGCCTCCTGGCACATGCCGCAGTAGATGCAGCGCAGCATGTCGATTTCGAACTCAGCGGGGGCCTTCTCCTGCTTTTGGCAGGGGGAGTCCGGCGAGACAGCACCGGGGGTTACGGTGATGGCGCGGGCCGGGCAGATGAACTCGCAGAGCTGGCAGGAGACGCAGCGCTCCCGCCCGTCCTCACCGCGCACCAGCACAGGCGCGCCTCGATAGTAGGACGGCAGGTGGGCATCCCACCGCTGCTCCGGGAACTGCATGCACACGCCGACGCCGTTGCCGTTAAAGTCTTTCTTGCCCCGGCTCTTGCCCAGGAGGGACAGAGCCAAGTGCTTGAAGGTGATGCAGAGCCCCTTGACGAGCTCCACCACGTACACCTTGTCCAACAGAGAGAACTTGGGACGTTTGACAGGAATGTAGGACATGATGAGTAATTAGTTGAAGAGGCTGCAGAACGGGGTTTGCTTGACGAAGAACATGATGGCCGCCGCCAGGAAGATGTTGATGACTGTCACCTCGAAGAAGACGAGCCAACCGAGTTTCATCACCTGGTCCCAACGGAAGCGAGGAAGCGTCCAGCGCACCCAGACGAAGAAGAAGATGAAGGCAAACAACTTAACGAGGAAGACCAGGAACTGGCAGAGCACCGCGAGCCAATCGCAGTAGGCAGCTAGTGCGGCATCCGCCCCGAAGCCGATGGACCAACCACCGAAGAAGAGCGTGACGACCAGCGCCGAGCCGATGACCATGGCCGCGTACTCACCCATGAAGAAGGAAGCGAACTTCATGGAGGAGTACTCCGTGTGGTAGCCGCCCACCAAATCGGTCTCGCACTCCGCCATATCGAAGGGCGTGCGGTTTGCCTCCGCAAACACGCAGGTGACGAACACCAGGAAGCTGACGAGCACGGGCAGGTAGAGTGCCCAACGCTGCACGTTGAGACCCTCACCCCACAGGGGCAGAAGCGTCCAACCATTGTCCGCCTGCTGCTGCACGATCTCCTGCAGGTTGAGGGTGCCGAACATCATGAGCAGGGGGATGATGGCCAGGCCCATCGCCACCTCATACGAGATGAGCTGGGCAGAGGCACGCAGACCGCCCAAGAAGGGGTACTTGGAGTTGGAGGACCAACCCGCCAGCGTAAGACCGTACACGGAGAGTCCGGAGATGGCGAAGATCCACAGCACGCCGATGTTCAGGTTCGCCACGCACATGGAGATGTGGCCGTAGCAGGTCTCCACCGCCGAGGCGAAGGGAACCACCGCAGCCGCCACCAAGGGCGGGCCCAGCACCAGCATGGGCGCCAGGATGAAGAGGAAGCGGCGCACATAAACCGGCGTTACCTCCTGCTTGAGGAAGAGCTTACCACCGTCCAAGCAGGGCTGCATCAAACCGAAGGTCGGGATTTCGCGGTCCAAGCGCAGCCAAGTGCAGAGCTTAGCGATCCAACTGTCCTGCGGAATGCCGAAGAAGTGCAGGAGCTTGGAGAGCGGCTGCTTCTCCTTGCTGCCGAAGCGCTTGAGCAGGAAGAGCGGGATACCCGCACGGTTCGGACCCGGGCGGTCCTGAATCCAGCCCGCCACTCGGCGCTCCGTCCACACGGAGAGCACCACGAAGGCCAGAATAACGGCGAACATGAGGACGAGCTTGACGAGCGTCGTGATCAGGTAGAACCAGATCTCGTTGCTCATAACGGCATCGTACCATTGCTGCAATATAGAGAACATAATGGGAAGGATGGATGGGGGTTACTTCTTAGCTTTCTCTCGCTCGATGAGCGGGATCGTTACACCGGTGTTGAGGATTTGCTTGCCTTCATTGCCGATGCTGCCCCAAGTGAGGCCACGCATGGGCTCGAACTCCTCGGCCATCTCCTCCAGCACGTTGATGGACGTGGGGCAGGCGATGACGCGCACGCAGTCGCAGCCCAGCAGGTGGCTGAGGTCGCGCATGATGAGCCACTCCGGACGCGCCTCGCCCAGCGGCTCGATGGCCTTGTTGAGGCGCTGAATGCGGCCCGTGACGTTGATCATCGTACCGTGCTTCTCCGCAAAGGTAACACCCGGCAGCACCACGTCCGCCTGCTTGGTGGTGGCGTTCTCGCTGTGGGACATCACGAGCAGGTAATCCAGCCCGCGCAGATCCTCCTCCGGCACCCCGGCCTCGGCGGTCAGATCCTCGCCGATGGAGATGACGAAGCGGATGCTGCGGTTTTTGATGCCGCGGCGGATACCGGCCAGACCGGCGCCTGTCTTGTTAAGGATGAGCTTGGCACCGTTCGTGTTCGGGTTGCGGTCCTCGCAGATGAGCATGTTATCCGCCTCACCCATGCGGGGAACGATGTCGAACTTGGTGATCCCGAGCTGGCGGGCCAGCGCGCGGGCCATGTAAAGCTCCTCGTTCGTGCAGCGGGCGGAGACAACCATTGCGGTCTCTGCCGGGGCGCACTTGTGGAGCTGCTCCACGACCATGTTCAGCGTGGCATCCCAAGTAGCGGGACGCTGCCCGGCACCGCGATCCGTCCGTACAAGCGGGGTGAGGATACGCTCCGGGGCGTTGATGAACTTGTAGTTCAGGCGCGCGTCATCGGGCATCCAGCAACTGTTCACCTCATCGTTTTGGCGCGGGGTGATGCGGTAGACCTGCTGACCGCGGGTCCAGATGTTGATGTTGGTGCCCGTGCCGCAGTTCATATCAATGGTAGGCGTGCTCTTGAGGAACCAGACGCGCATCTTGAAGCGGAAGTCACGGCTGGTGAGGGCACCCACGGGGCAGAGATCCACCACGTTCATGGAGTAATTGCCGTCCAGCTGCTTACCGGGGTAACAGGAGATGGCGTTGTGCGTACCGCGACCCACGACGCCGAGCACCTCCTCGCCGACAATCTCCTTCATGAAGCGCACGCAGCGGCGGCAGAGCACGCAGCGCTCTTGGTCCAGATTCACGCGCGGCCCGAGCGGCAGGTTCTTGCCCTTCTTGGTCTTGGACTCCGTGAAGCGGTGGGTACCGCGGCCGTAGTCAGCCGTGTACTCCTGCAGCTTGCATTCGCCGGCCATGTCGCAGATGGGGCAGTCCAGCGGGTGATTGGTGAGCAGGAACTCCAGCACGCCGCGGCGCGCCTCGCTGCACAGCTTGCCATCCGTGCGGATGCCCATGTTCTCCGCCACGGTGTTGGCACAGGCGATGACGGCGCGGGGCATCCACTGGATGGTCTGGTATCCGTCCTCATTGTAAGTGGGGGTGGCACCCGGGGCTAAACGCGGGGGCATGCCTTGCTCCACCAAGCACATGCGGCAGGAACCGGCCACGGACAACTTGGGGTGGTAGCAGAAGCAGGGCACATGCACGCCCACGGAATTGCAGGCATCCGCAATGCGCGTGCCTTTCGGGAAGCGGTACCACTTGCCGTTGATCTGTACGTTCACCTTGCCCTCGGCAGCGGCGGCGTCTTTCGGCAGTATATTCGGTTTTGTGATCATGCTGATGAGGGGAATTTAGTCTTCTCGGGTCAGGAACTTGCATGCCTCGGCAGCCTCCTCCGAGTGCGGCTTGAGCGCGTTGATGGGCTTGGTGAGGGCCAGGAATTCATCCCGGAACTTGGTGGTGAAGGCCTGCGTGGGCCAAGAGCAGGCCTCGCCGAAGGCGCAGACCGTCCGCCCGCAGATGTTGTCCGCCACGTCTTTCAACAGGTCCACATCCTCCGGGGAGCCCTGCCCGTTGCAAATGCGGGTGGAGAGCTTGAGCATCCAAGGGTTGCCCTCCCGGCAGGGGGAACACTGGCCGCAGGATTCCCATGCGAAGAAGCGGTTGAGGTTATTGAGGATGTGCGGCATGCTGCGCGTGTCATCCATGACAATGACACCGCCGGAGCCGCTCATGGAGCCGAAGCGGGCGATGCTGTCCAAGTCCATCGGGATGTCGAACACGGAAATCTCTTTGACCGAGCCATCGGGGTTGCGGTCCTTGAGCACCTCGTCACAGCGCATCACCTTGGCGGAAGCGCCACCGGGGATGATGGCCTTGAACTTGCGGCCGCGCTTGGGCCCGCCGCATACCTCGTAGAGCAGCTCGCCGTAGGTGATGGAACCGGAGACGAACTCATACACGCCGGGGCGCTTCACATCACCGGAAACGCCGATGATACGCGTGCCCGGGGAGCGCTGCGCGCCCTCCTGCGCATAGGCCTCCGCCCCGCGCAACATCACTTGGCGCACCTGGCAGAGGGACTCCACGTTGTTCACGATGGTCGGGCAACCCCACAGACCGATGGCAGCGGGGAAGAACGGCGGTTTGATGCGCGGGTACGGACGCTCGCCCTCGATGGAGTTGATGAGACCCGTTTCCTCACCGCAGATGTAAGCGCCGGCCCCGCGATGCACGATGATCTGCAGGTCGAAACCGGACTTGAGGATGTTCTTGCCGAGGAAACCCTTGGCCTCCGCCTCCTCAATGGCCTTGCTCATGATCTTGGCGGCCTCCGGGAACTCCTCGCGAATGTAGAAAACCGCATAGTGTGCCTGCACGGCATAGCAGGCGATAATCATGCCCTCCAGCAACTGGTGCGGGTCCTGGTGCACAATGAAGCGGTCCTTGAAAGTGCCGGGCTCGGACTCATCGCAGTTGCAGACCAGATAGACCGGCTTGGTGTTGCCCTTGGGAATGAACGTCCACTTGACACCAGTGGGGAAACCGGCGCCGCCGCGGCCGCGCAGGCCGCTCTTCTTTACCTCATTGATGACATCCGCCGGCTCCATCTTGATCACCTTCTTGAGGGTCTCGTAGCCGCCGTCCTTCATGAAGCACTTGATGGACGGGTCATAACCCACGCGGTTGATGTTGCGGTAGATGCGGCGTGTTTCCCGCGGATGCGGCTCCTTGCCGGGGAGGTATTTAATATTCTCGCTCATAATCGTGCGCTTGGGTTACTTCTTGCTGTAAGACGCAATGATTTCGTCGATTTTCTTAGGCGTCACCTCGGAGTAGAGGGTATCGTTGACCATCACATTCGGACCGAAGCCGCAGTTGGCCAAGCATTCCACGGCCTCGATGCTCCACAGCCCATCCGGGCTCACGGCCATCGGCTCGGCATCCGTCATATCCGCCGGGTTCACACCGATTTTCTTGCAGATGTAGGTGATGAGTTCCTCCCCGCCGCTCATGGCGCAGGCCACGGTGTGGCAAACACGGAAGTGGTACTTACCGGGGCAGCTGCGGTGGATGCCGGGGTAGAAGGTGACGATGCCGGCCACGTGGATGGTCGAGCAGCGGCACATCTCCGCAATCCAAGGCATGCACTCCGGGCAGACGAAGCCGAACTTTTCCTGCACCATGTGGATGATGGGCAGCACGGCGGATTTCTCCTTGCCCTCCGGATATTGCGCAACCAGCTTTTGCGCTTCGGCCACAAGCTCCGGGGTTACCTCAAACTTGGGGAAAAACTGCTCACCGGGCGAGGGAATGTGCTCGGTGATGGCATCGATGGCGTTTGGTGTTTCAGACATGTTGAAAAGTGTGAGTTGAGGTGAAATCAGCGGTCGCATTCGCCTTGCACGAAGTCAAAGGAACCGAGGATGGCGCCGATGTCGCTGACCAGGTGGCCCGGCAGCAGCTCCGGCAGGATGGAAAGGGTGCAGAACGAGGGGCTGCGCATCTTGAGGCGATTCGGCAACCCGCCGCCTTGGGAATCCAAGAAGAAGCCGAGCTCGCCCTTGGGGTTCTCCGCCGCAAAGTAGACCTGGCCGGCAGGGGCGTTGACGCACTGCGTGGTGACCATGAACTGGCGGATCAGCTCCTCCATGCCCAGCAGGGTGTCCTTCTTGTTGGGCAGAATGCCTTTGTCCAGCTGCACCCAGATGGGACCCTTGGGCATCGTGGCAATCACCTGGCGGATGATGCGGACGGACTGGCGGATCTCCTCCATGCGCACCTGGAAGCGGGCGTAGCAGTCACCCTCCGTGGCCACGGGTACGTCGAAGTCGTATTTCTCGTAGCCCAGATAGGGGTTGGTCTTGCGGAGGTCGCGGTTCACACCGCTGGCGCGCAGGTTGTTGCCGGTCATGCCGCACTGCAGGGCCATCTCGCGGGGAATGACGCCGACGCCGACGAGTCGGTCGATGAAGACTTTGTTATGCAGCAGCAGCTTCTCCATCTCGTCCACCGTCTTGAGTGCGCTGTCGCAGAACTCTAAGATCGGCTTCTCGATGCCGGCCGGCAGGTCGCGCGTCATGCCGCCGATGCGGGTGTAACTGGAGGTGAAACGTGCGCCGCAGATCTGCTCGTAGAGGTTGTGCACTCTCTCTTTCTCCTCGAAGGCGTAAAGGAAGGCCGTCATCGCGCCCGTATCCATGGCATACACGCCCGTGCCCAAGAAGCAGGAGGAAATGCGGGAGAGCTCACAGCAGAGCACGCGGATGGCTTGGCCGCGCTCCGGCAGCTCCCAGCCCAGCAGTTTCTCCACCGCGCAGGCGTAGGCTATGTTGTTGCTCATCGGGGCCAGGTAGTCCATGCGGTCCGTGTACGCCACAAACTGGTTGTAATGGCAGTTCTCCGCAATCTTTTCCATGCCGCGGTGCAGGTAACCGACCACCGGATCGCAGGAGACAATCACCTCGCCGTCAATCACCAGTTTGAGCCGCAGCACGCCGTGTGTCGCAGGGTGCGAGGGGCCTACGTTGAGCGTCACGAGCTCGCCGTGGTCGTCAGCATCGTTCTTCAGATAATCCGGCGCCGCATGCAGGGCATCCGGCACTTGCAAAGTCTTTGTCGTATTCATAACCTTTGTTTGCAGCGGCCGGCTCCGGCCACATTGGTGCTCATTCATTTAACCGCACTTGCCCCCACTTTGCAAGCCTAAAGTGCCCACAGAGTGCAATTTTTGCTTGCTCCGACGGCTCGGAGACTGCTTGAAAAGCAAATGTTAAAGTGGGCTAACCTACGCTGAGGCAGGCATGGCGCAGGCGAAGGGCCTGTACCAAGGGGGCAACATCATGCACGCGGTGCAACTCGGCCCCGGCATCGGCGGCTAACAGACTCATGACGACAGTGGGGAGAGGGCTGATTTTGGGCGTCTGCGGATCCTCTAGGATGGCACCCATGAAACGCTTGCGGGAGAGGGCCATGAGCATGGGTAAATCATGCACGCGGGTCTGTTCCAGGTGACGGATGAGCAGGAGGTTGTGCTGCACGTTTTTGCCGAAGCCAATGCCTGGATCCAAGCAGATGCGGTTGCGGGCGATGCCGTCCTGCTCGGCGGCCTGCACGCGGGCGGCAAAGAAGTCTCGCACCTCGGCGACGACATCGGTGTAGTGCGGGTTCTGTTGCATGGTTTTGGGCTCGCCCTGCATGTGCATGAGGATGACGCCGCAGGGTAGCTCGGCGCAGACTCGGCGCATGTCGGGGGAGGCGAGTCCGGTGATGTCGTTCACAATGTCTGCTCCGGCGTGAAGAGCCGCACGAGCGACCTCGGGGTGGCGGGTGTCAACGGAAATACGGGCGTCGGGGCGTTCGCGGCGCAGGGCCTCGATAACGGGCAATACGCGGTTGGCCTCTTCGGAGGGGGAACCGGCGTCGGCACCGGGGCGGGTGGATTCGCCGCCGATGTCGATGAGATCCGCTCCCTCGTTCAGCATGCGCAGGGCATGGGCCAAGGCGGCCTTGGTGCCGAAGTGCTGCCCGCCATCGGAGAAGGAATCGGGGGTAACGTTCAGAATTCCCATCACCGCTCCCCGGGCGGGGAGGATCCAGCATTCGCGCGCGAGTTGCCAGCTTTTGCTCATGCGGCTACTATAGCGCAGTTCCGGTGGGTAGTCAAGGGGAAAGAAGTCGTCCCGCAGTCCGCGTGGGGCAGACTGCGGGGCGATCGCATGCCAATGGGAGTTTGCTCAGTCGAGGTCGGCGAATTGCAGGTGCATCCAATCGTAATCGCGTTCTCGGCCGAGGGATGTCGCGCCGTGGGCCTCCCATATCTGCCACCAAGCGGTGCAGTCCGGGTGAGAGAGGCTCGCGCGCGGGGCTCGGACGGAGTAGCTGTTCTGTTCTGCGGCAAAGTCGAGGGCGATTCCCCAAGCGTGCATGGAGAGAACCTTGCCGCCGGAGGTGCTGCGGTAATTGTAGCTGCCGCTGTATCGGTCCAGCCCCAGACGATGTAACTCAGCTTGGCCGTAGTGGGCCAGTACCTCGCGCAGGGCGGCGAGTACATGCGGGGCGATGAGTCGGTGCACCCGCAGGGCACGCACGGGCTTGCCCTCGTAGAGGAGGGGGTAGGGCGGCAGTACGGGGGTGAGCTCAGTTTCTCGTCCCGGGGCACCGAAGATGCTCTTGCCACTGCGAACCTCACTCTGTGTGGGCCAGTGGGGGACGGAGCTGATACCCAGGGCGCGGTTGAGAGCCTCGAGGGTTTGTTTGCCGATGATACCGTCTGCGGACACACCGAGTTTCTCTTGAATGCGTTTAATGTCCTTTTTCATGGTCGGTAGCGGTGGTTGCCTGTTCCAGATGAGCCAACCGGGCGTCCATGGCGCGCAGAATCTCGGCTGTCTCGGCGGCTGCGGCGGCTTGTTCGCGGGCCAGCGTGCGGAAGTCTGTGTAGACGAAGCACACCAGCACGAAGCCGCCGAAGGTCATGATCTCGCGGGTATATTCCCGCACGATACTCAGATAATCTTTAATGGGTTTGCACATGACCGTGCTTATATACCCATCCTGGTGTCCGAGGCAAGTGGAAAAAAAGCTGCGGACATCGCAGATGGGGTCTACGATGTCCGCAGCAAAGAATGCCAAGCTCACAGAATCCCTATGAGGCAGGGGCTTGCGCAGATTCGGGGGCGGGCGCAGGGGCCGCCGGGGTCGGCGCAGGATTTGCCGGGGCAGGGGGCGGTGCAACGGGCTCCTTCGTGAAGTAGGGTACACCGTTGGCCGAGGCGCGGAAGCTGCCGCGGGGCAGAATTTCAATCTGCAGGGTTCCGCCGTTGTAGGCCGAGGGATCCGGTACCGGTACGCTGTACTCGCGCAACACGGGGGCTCCGTCTTGGTCCGGATCACGCACCACAACCTTGATCGGGCCGTTCACCGCAGGGCGACCGGTGATGCTTTCCGTACATTTGGCACGCCCTGCCATAAAGCCGCAGGGGTACACGTTGTCGGCGGCATCCGTAGCCTCCAGGAATAGGCGGCCGTCGGTTCCGTTGACAAAGGAAACCTTGTAGTTCATGTTGCCTGCGGAGGAAACGGGAGCAGCGGGCTGAGGCTCCGGAGTCGGGGTCGGTTGAACCTCCGGCTGAGTCGGAGCAGCGGTGGGTTGGGGGATGGGGGCTGCGTCCGGTGTCTGCACCGCTGTGGGCTGCGTGGGGGGGTAGCCCGGGGCGGTGGGTGTGGTAACGCCTGCTGCTGCGGCTTCTGCTGCTTGTCGGGCGTAGGCGGCTACCTGTCGCTCAAAGGCGGCGTTGGCATCACTGGAAGAGGCGGTCGGGGCCACTGCGGGGGTGTCAGCACCGGCCGAGGGCATGAGGCGGTGCACCGTGGCCGTCGGCTGCGGTGTTACCTGAGGCCGCATCGAGGGCGGCAGCATGGGCGTGGGGTCACATGCCGTGAGCAGCACGGACAGAGCCGTGCAAAGGATGATGTTTTGTTTCATGGTCTCGGTCTGCATTCTATCATGATCAGGTGGGTTGTGCAAGCATATTGTTGCACAAAAAGCAGAGTTCGTAAACTCCGGTTCATCGCCGGGAAGGCTCAGGCTTCCTCAGCCGGTTGTTCTTCGCTGCGCTGAATACTCACCTGGGTCACGCGTCGTCGGTCGCATCCGGTAACGGTGAAGGTATAGTTGCGCAGGGTGACGGACTCCCCGCAGGCAGGCATGTGCCCAAGGGCTTCAGTGATGAAGCCGCCCAAGGTTGAGACATCGCCCTCGGTCTCGATTTCGCCCAGCTCCGGCAGGTATTCTTCCAAATCGAACAGGGCAAGCGAACCACTGGCCGTGTAGCGGCCCTCTCCGTTCGGGAAGAAGTCTTTGTTGTGCTCGGTCTCGAACTCATCGCGGATGTCATCGCCGACGATTTCCTCCAGCACATCGTCCAAGAACACGAGGCCCAGGGAGTCGCCGTACTCGTCTACAACCAGCGCAAAGTGGGTGTGCTCCTTGGAGAAGAAGTCCAGCAGGGTGTCCAGCTTCATGGTCTCCGGCACCACCTTCAGCTCGCGGCGCATCTGCATCAGGTCGGGGTTCGGGGTGTTGGCCATCTTCAGGAAGTCCTTGACATGCAGCCAACCCTGCACCTTGTCCAAGTGCCCCTGCACCAAGGGGAATCGGCTGTGCGGGCTGTTGATCACGCGCTCCATGTTCTTGGCAAAGCCATCGTTGACGTCCAGCACCTCGATGGAGCTGCGGGGTACGTAAATATCATGAACGGAGCGGTCGTTGAGCTCCAGTGCGTTTTTGGAGATTTCAGCCTCCGTTTCCGTTACGGCATTGGATTTGCCGCTTTCCTCCACGATGATGGCGATCTCCTCCGCGCTGTGTGGGGCACTCGGCTCGTAGTGCGGGTCAACCCCGAACACATAGTGAGCAATGCCGTTGGCCGTGTTGTTGAACAGTCGCACGATGGGGGAGGAGAGTTTCGCAAAACGCGTCATTCCGGGGGCCGTGGCTAGGGCCAAGGCCATGGGCTTGCGGATGGCAAGGCTCTTCGGTACCAGCTCACCGAGTACCACATGCGCAAAGGTGAAAAGGCTGTAAGCCAGTGCGTATGACACCGCACTCACCACTGTCGGTGTCAGGTGGCACAGGTAGGAGAGCGGCGGGGCAATCAGGCTCTCAATGAAGGGCTCGCCCATGCCGCCCAAGGCCAGTGAAGCAATGGTAATGCCCACTTGGTTGGCTGACAAATATGTATCCAAGTGCCGCACGATGTGCAGGGCCTTGTTGCGGCGCTTGCTTTGCGACTTCGTCTCTCCTTCCTCAGCTTCCAGCAGCTGGCTCTCGCGCACGCGCGCGCTCGCAAACTCGTTCGCAACGAAAAAGGCGTTCAGAAACAGGAAGAATGCAATTGCCAGAACAAAGAGTACAATCGAGCTCAGGCTCGGATAGCTCCAAGTCAGTTGCGCAACTTCTTCCGGTGTCAGGAATATCTGCATGGTCTCAGAGTTTTTCGTACACTCCTGTATCCCGCTTCTCCATGACGGTGAAGCCCGCCTTCTTCGCATCTGTCACCGACAAGGGAGCCAGAATGTGCGGTACGTTCACCGCACTTACCCGTTTACGCACCGGGTTGTGACAGTACATGCACCGCTCCAACGGCGCACGATCAATCGGTCGCATCAATTCAAAACCACGACGACACATCCGGCATGACCTGTCCGGATCCTCCGGATGTTCAGATATGTATTCGTATATCGGCATATAATCAACGTGGGCTATCCTTCTCCGGAACAGCCCACGCCTTCAAAAACTTCTCTCTTGCCGCGGGGCTTACCAGCTGGACTTGGTCACGCCGGGAATCATGCCGGCACTGGCGAGCTCGCGGAAAGCAATACGGGAAAGGTGGAAGCGACGCAGGAACGCGCGGCAACGCCCCGTCAGCTCGCAGCGGTTCACCAGACGTACAGGAGATGCGTTGCGCGGCAGCATCGTCAGCCCCACGTAATCGCCCTCGGCCTTCAGCTTGGCGCGCAGCTCGGCATACCGAGCCACCACCGCTGCCTTCTTCTTGTTTCTCTCAATCCAGCTTTTCTTTGCCATAACTGTGTGGGCGCAGTATTTACACCATTTTGGCCCGATTGTCAAGCTTTATCCGAAACTTTTTTCTATTTTTTGCTTTTTATTCCTTCCTTAAGGCTATCGAGTACGCAGCAATCAGCCGAGAAACAGTGCGGAGAACCATCGGTTGGCCACAAACCGGGCTCTGGACAGGGGTGTTTCGTTGGGGCGTTGCTCCCTTTTTTTGCCGCATGGGGGACCTCGGGCGGGATAAAAAAATCCGCAGGCTTGTGGCCTGCGGGAATAAGGGGGATGGGAGGGGAAAGTCAGCGCTTTCTGTTCTGCTCCATCTTCTCCAAGCTGGCGTACATGTTTTTGCAGTGGCGGTAGCCTCGGCGCGAAGCGAGCATCTCCATGCTCTTGCGGGTGGAGCCCCATTTAATGACCTCGATCTCCACCACGCGGGTGCCCCAGCTGCGCATCAGGGATCTCGTCGGCTGGTAGATGTCGATGGTTGCTGTGCCCACGAGCGCGCTGCCGTAGTCATCAATTGTGTAGATATACGGCTGCCCCTTGATCTTGAACTTTGTGCCCAGCGGGTAGACGGACCAGTCCGCTGCCGCGCTGCGGTGTGTCTCCGTGTAGCTCAGGCGCGTGCCGGATGCGGAGCGGGGGCCGTAGGAAACGTGGTCACCCTCCGTATGCGTGTAGGCCGTGGTGCGGACGAGACGCGTTGTCTGCTTGGGGTGATAGAAGGGCATCTTATGCTTGTCCCGTCCGAGAGTAGGCAGTGAAGTGTCAACTCGAGCGGAAGCTGTAGGTGCTGCAGGGGCGACAAAGCCCGAGCTGACAGACTGAGCCGACGCATCGGCCTGCAGACTGAGCAGAGCTGCCATCAGTGTGGCAACAAGTGTTGTCAGTGATCTCATGTCGTCTTGGTGTTTGCATTTAAAGCGCTCCTCCGGCGCATTCTCACAGGCTTTCGAATGTGTGTTTTCTCCGAATGCGGGGCGAAGCATACCACATGTCGGCCCTTTCGTCAAGCCCAAAATGCCTCGGCCCCTTTCCCAATGCCCATGAACCCCATTGAACTCTTACTATTCGATATACCACATCGCGGTTTCCGGAAGCCTTGCTATCCCTTGGCATTCTTTGGAAAATGCCATCTACGATGATTCCTCTTGTGTTAGAAGAATAGATCTTCTCTGATTGCACTGATTCTGTTGGCTGAATCTATTTCGGAAAACTGAACAAATTGCTCGTTTCGCCATTTCTGCCGCAATTCTCCGTCCTGCAGGCTTGACATGAGTGGTGGGAGTAGATAGAATGGAGCGCATGAAAGAGGCACCGGTGTTGGCCATTGTGGTTCCCTGTTATTTTGAAGAAGAGGTGTTGCCGAGCACAGCGGCGACACTGGAGACTCTGTTGCGTACGATGATTGAGGCAGGGGAGGTGTCCGGGGAAAGTTATGTGTGTTACGTGAACGATGGCAGCACGGATGCAACTTGGGAAATTATCAACGGGTTGATGCAAAAGAATTCGCTGCACCGCGGGGTGAACCTTTCCCGCAACTTCGGACATCAAGGGGCCGTGCTGGCGGGGCTCTTTACGGCTACGGCGGATGCTTATGTGAGTATCGATGCCGATCTGCAGGATGATGAGCAGAAGATTCGTGACATGGTGCGTCGCTATCGCGAGGGGTGTGATATTGTCTATGGTTGTCGTAACAGCCGGGAGACGGATTCTTGGTTCAAGCGCACCACGGCGCAGGGCTTCTACAAGCTGCGTAGTTGGCTCGGTATCCGCACTATCCCGGATCACGCGGATTATCGCCTGATGAGTGCTCGTGCCGTGCGCGAATTGCATCGTTTCGGGGAGGTGAATCTCTTCTTGCGCGGGGTGATACCGATGCTCGGTTTCCCATCGGATAAGGTCTTTTATGCGCGTAAGAGTCGGCAGCTGGGGGAATCCAAGTACCCTTTGGCCAAGATGCTGAAGCTGGCATGGAACGGTTTGGTGAACTTTACGGATGCTCCGCTGCGGCTCATCGTTTTATTGGGGGCAGCCGGCTTTGCGGCCAGCCTGTTGGTCATCGCCTGGTGCCTTTGGGCTTGGTATTCCGGTCTCACCGTCCCCGGCTGGGCCTCCCTGCTTGCCGTTGTGTCCGCTTTCAGCAGCGTTCAGCTGCTGTCTATAGGCATCATCGGACTCTACCTCAGTAAAGTGTTCTGGGAGACCAAGCGCCGCCCGCTCTACGTGGTGCAGGATGACTGCACGTCCGGCGGTGAGTGCCATCGTGAGCCCCGGGATGTGTCGGAAATTGAGGAAATGAGTAAACAGATGTCATCGTCATCCCATAGAGGTGAGTGTTGACACCTCTGATCCGCATGTGAATTTGGTATATTATTACACCGACAATCCCTCATTACTGAAGTAATGCAGATAGGGTGCGTTTTCCTAAAAAGAAACTTGCCGAGGTGGGGGAGGTGTGGTAGAATGGGGGCATGAGACCGGTGATATACCAGCTGTTTGTGCGGCATTTTTCCAATTTTAGTGAAGGGGGAGTGGAATGGGGGGACAGGGATGAGAATGGGTGCGGGACGTTTTCGGGGGTGAATGATGCGGCGCTGGGGGCGCTGGCGGGAATGGGGGTGACGCATGTGTGGTTGACGGGGGTGCTGCGGCATGCGACGCAGACGGCGCGTGCGGGAATGGAGGCGGAGCCGGCAGTGGTGGTGAAGGGGAAGGCCGGGAGCCCGTATGCCGTGACGGATTATTACGATGTCGACCCGGATTTGGCTGATGAGCCGGCGGAGCGGATGGAGGAGTTCCGAGCCCTAGTGCAGCGGGTGCGGCGGCATGGGATGGTGCCGATGCTGGATTTTATCCCGAATCATGTCTCACGTTGTTACAACTCGCGCGTGCGACCTGAAAGGCAGCTCGGCGCGGAGGACAACCGCAGCGTTTTCTTTGCTCGAGACAATGCCTTTTACTATCTGGAGCCCTGCGGCAGCGGGCAGTGTCTTCATTTGCCCGGCGGGGATTTCGCCCCCGAGCAGGGATGTGGTCGCGTAACGGGCAACAATGCTGCTACTTGGTCGCCCGGGGAGTATGACTGGTATGAGACCGTGAAGCTGAACTACGGCGTGGATTACAGAGGCGGGGCAGCTGCGGCGGATGGTCTGCCGGGCATGCTTGCGGGTACGGATGAGGTACCCCGGACTTGGCGGGAGATGGATGCGGTGCTGGCCTATTGGCAGGCTATGGGTGTGGGTGGCTTCCGCTGCGACATGGCCCACATGATCCCCATGCCCTACTGGCGCTGGCAGACGGCACGATGTCGGGTGCGCGATGAAAATATCCTGCTGGTGGCTGAGGGATATGACGACCACATGAAAATGTGCCGTGGTAACGTGATACCCGAGCTTCTTGCCGCAGGATTTAATGCCGTTTATGACGGCGAGGCCTACAACCTTCTGAAGTCCGTGTACGAAGGCAATACCTGGGCGAACGACTTGGACCGCGTCAACCACGGCGAACTCCCCTGCTTTGCCGGCGGTGTCCGTTATCTCGAAAACCACGATGAAGTCCGGTTGGCAGCCCCCGGACAGTGGGGCAACATGGGCGGTGCGGTACATAACGCCTTGGCTGCGGCCCAGTATGCTGCAACCTGCGGCCCCGTGTTGATCTACAACGGCCAAGAATTCGGCGAACGAGCCGAAGGCCCCGGCGGCTTCGGCGGCGACAACGGACGCACCAGCATTTTCGACTACACCAACCTCCCGCGACTGATGCACTGGAGCAACGGTGGGGCCTATGACGGCGCCGGCATGAGCGACACCGAGCGAGTCACGCGCGACTTTCTGTGCCGACTGCTGCCCCTCCTGCAGCATCCCGCCCTGTCCAAAGGCGGCTTCTACGGCCTCAACTGGGCAAACAAAGGAACCCCCGGGTACGGACGCAGCGGAGCAGAAGACATCTCCGGGCATTACCTGTACGCCTACCTTCGCCACTATCGTAAGGCAAAGGCCACGCTGCTTGTTATCTGTAACCTCTCTCCCGCCCGAGACGCAGAGAACATCTGCATCCACATCCCCACCCATGCCCGCGAGTGGGCAGGACGCAAAGACGGCCTCTGCCGATTCCGCAACCTGCTCGCCCCCGATGCACCGGAACAGGAATGCACGGCCGAACAGCTGGATGCCGAAGGACTTCCCGTAAGCGTGCCCGCCGGTCAAGCCTTGGTGCTTGAGTGGCTTCTGTAAGAGCCGCCTCAGATCATCTCGGCCAACCACTCCCGGTAGCGCAGCGGTGAAATTTCGCTGGGGCGTATCTCCGAGCGGTAGCTCCAGAACACCGCCGTGTGCAGCACCGGAATGCCGCACGCGGCCAGATGAGCATCAATGGCAGCCTTGTGAGCCAGCACCCCGTCGCGATCCTTCGCGTGCACCACACCCATAATCTGCGCCCCACCGAAGGCCGCCCCGCCACTGCGCCAGTAACAATGCGTCATGCACAAATGCCGCCCGCATTCCGCACCGGCCCGCTCCTCCATTCCCGGCGGCACGGCCCAATGCAGCAGCCCCGCCGCCCCCGTCCCGGGAGCCTGCTTCCCCCTCGGTGCGCGGTGCTCCAAGAAGGTCGCAAACCTCCCGATTACCCTTTTGCGGTCCAACTCATGCGCCATAGCGCAGAACGCCTCCTCCGACATGTCGAGCTGCGCTGCGCGAGCCGCCCAAGTGTGTGTCGTAAACTCCTCCGGCCGTAGACTCTCCTTCAACGCCAACAGCACTCGCCACTCCTGCTCACTGAGCTGCGGCACAGCGGGCCGCTGCATGGCAGGAGGTACCGGCAGCTTATCCCCCGGCTGCAAACCGGCCCGGCGAATATGACCCACGGCCAGCACAAACATACCGACCACCGGAAGCGGCACAAAATCCTGCGCCCCGACCTTCTCCGCCAGCAGGCGACAATGCGCCGTCACTGTGTTACATCCCCCCGGAACCTTGAGCGTGGTCCACAGACAATAATCCGCTCCCGGAGCGTTCGGGTTATCACTGTTCCTCAAGACAACGTGCCCGGTGAACGGATCATGGGCTACCAGCCAATCATAAGCCGCCTGCAGCCGATCCGCCGGCACCCTCCAAGCCACCAGCGCCCCATCCGCCAGACTGGTAGAAAGCAGCGTCTGTCGCACCCGGCGTATCGTCCCCGCCGCCAACATAGCCTGAAGACGCCCGATAACCTCCGCCTCCGGCAGAGCGCAACGATCCGCAATGACGGCAAAAGGCCGAGCATGAAAGCCCGTAACGGTATCCTCCGCCACAGCCAGCAGAGCCCGATTCGTCGCATCCGCGCTGTCTCCGGGGTAGCTCATTGCGGGTTGACCGTGCCGCAGAAAGTAGTCAGCGTAGCATCCACCTGCTCCTTAGCCGCCTGCGCCAAGGCCTGTGCCTGCTCCCGCGTGTGCGTCAGGGCAAAAATCGTTGACCCGGAGCCGCTCATCATTGCCGCACGCACACCCTCCTGCTGCAAGGCCCAGCGCTTCAGGAGACCCAAGTAGGGGTATTTACTGAAGACAGGCTTCTCCAGATGATTCTCCAGCACCACGCCATCCACCTTCTGCGGCTCATAGGGGATCCCCGGCAAGGGTTTCGCACTCTCCAGCAAGCGGTAGGCCGTGGGCGTCGACACCCCGAAAGAGGGCTTGAGGAGCACGATGGGCGAAGTCCACTCGGCCAGCGCCGGCATGGGGGTCACAAGTTCACCCTTACCCGTGCAGCGGCAGATACCCGGGGTGAGGAAATAAGCCACATCGCTGCCCAACTCCGCCGCCATCTCACGCAGCTCCTCCGTGCTGAAATTAGTACCGAGCACCTCGTTGAGTGCCAGCAGGGTCGTCGCGGCATCCGAGGACCCGCCGCCCAAGCCTGCCTGCATGGGGATACGCTTGGTGATGGTGATGCGCTGCTTCGCCTTGCGCCCGTACACCTTCTCAAAGGCCCGAACCGCGCGCATGACCAAGTTCGTCTCATCAAGAGGCAGTCCCGGCGTGTCGCAGAGCAGCGTTGTCGTGCGCGAGTTGTGGAACTCCAGCTCATCGCAAAGGTCCAATGCGGCCATCAAAATATCTACCTCGTGGAAGCCGTCCTCGCGCTTACCCTTCACGCGCAGGGACAGATTGATCTTTGCCGGTGCTTTGTAGGTGCTGCTCATGCCCTCATTGTACACAAAAAGCGCCGCCGAGTCAATGCCGAGCATGAGTCAGCGGCGCAGATGTCAGAGTAATGTGCGAATTACAGCGGGTCCGTGGCCATGCTGCGCAGCTTCTCCACCTTCTCAGCGCGGTAGGCCAGGAAGTGCTCCGCATAGTCCAGAGAGGAAGCGATGACGTGGTGCATATCCATATAACGGTAGCAACCGAGCCGCCCGATGAAGGACACCCCGTGCTCCGCTTCCACCAGAGGCAGGTAGGCCCGCAGCCCCGCCAAATCCGCAGGCATGCGCTTGGGATAGTAGGGAGCATCGTCCCCACTTGCCTCGCGGCTGTATTCGTAGAGCACCACACTCTTGTCATGCTTCTCCCAAGGGGAGAAATACTTGTGCTCATGCGCGCGAGTAAAGGGCACACTCATGTCCGTATAATTGAGGCAACCGCAGCCCTGCAGCTCCCCCTCGCCGCGTTCATAGCGGAAATCCACCGTGCGGTAGCCCAGGCGTCCGCAGGCGAATTGGAAGTACGCATCCGGCGGGCCGGAGTAGAACACGTGGCTGAACTCACCCTTCATGGCAGCCTCGTAGGGGGTATTCAGCTGCACGGAGATGGCCTCATGCGCCAAGATGTTTTGCACTAGCCCCGTGTAGCCCTCCTGCGGGAAACCTTGGTAGATGTCGTTATAATAGTTATCATCGTAATTAAAGCGGATGGGAATTCGCTTGATGATATCCGCAGAGAGCTCCCGCGGGCTCACGCCCCACTGCTTGGTGGTGTAGTCGCGGAAGAAAGTCTCATAAATTTCCCGACCCACAAAACGCAGCAACTGCTCCTCCGCGTTGGCAGGATTCACAATGCTCTTATCCTGCTTGGACGCGATGAACTCCCGCGCTTGTGCAGGATTGAGCCGTTGCCCGAAAAGCTGGTTAATCGTGTGCAGATTGATGGGCATGGAGAACACCCCCTTCGCGTTGGTGGCATGTACACGGTTCACCCAAGGAACCCAGTGCGCAAAGCGATTCACGAAGGCCCACACCCGCTCGTTACTCGTGTGGAAAATATGCGGCCCGAAGCGATGCACCTCCACCCCCGTTTCCTCATCGCGAGAGGAGTAGCACATACCGGCCGGATGCTCCCGGCTGTCAATCACCAGAGAGGGAACGCCGGCCTCTGCCAAGCAGCGAGCCAGTACACTGCCCGCCAAACCCGCGCCAACAATTAAAACGCGTTGTTGCATGGTGTTACGAGATAAAAAGAAAGCCGGGGCGGTTCAGACCCCGGCTCTCCGGTTGTAAGTTGTTACATCAGGCGGAGTGCATCGGCATGATCACATACATGAACTCATCCGCCACGCGCATCAAGCCCGGGCTGGAGGAGTCAATGAGATCCAGAGAAACCTCCGTGTCACCCACCGCCTTGAGCGGTGCCAGAATGAAGTCCGCGTTGAAGGTGATGGTCAGCTCGCGCCCCTGATAATCGATGGGCGTCTCTTCGTTAGCCTCACCCACATCGGCGCTGGACTGCACCTCCATGAGCCCCGGTGTGAAGTGGAAGCGCACGGTGTTGCTCTTCTCCGTGGCAAGCAGCGCCACGCGGCGCACCGTCTCGCTCAGCTCCCCGGCGCGCATGGTGATGCGCTCGTTGTAGTGGCTCGGGATCACCTGACGATAGTTCGGGTAATTGCCATCGATCAGTTTGGTCACCAGCAGCGTGTCGCCGAATTCGAAAGCCGCCATGTTGGGCATCACACGCACCAGCACATCCCCATGGTCATCGGAAAGCAGGCGATGCACCTCCGCAACGGCGCGCGTCGGGATGACGATGCTGACCTGCTGCGACTCCGGGAACTCCAGCTCGTTCTCGAACAGAGCCAGACGGCGACCATCCGTAGCCACCAGCGTGAGCTTGGCGTCGCTGAAACTGGTGAAAATGCCGTTGAGGATGTAGCGCGTGTTATCCGTGGAGATGGCATACTCCGTGTAGCGCAGCCCCTTGTTGAGCATGGCCTGCGGAACCTTGAACTCGCGGGGGCTCTTGAACTGCGGGAGGCCGGGGAAGTCGACTGCCGCCAAACCATTGAGGCGGAACTGAGCGCGATTGCAGCGGATGGAAGCCACCGTGCCCTTTACTTCGACCGTCACCTCGCCGTCACGCATCTCGCGGATGATGCTCTGCAGCTTTTTAGCCGGCAGCGTGACTACACCGGGGGTTGTCACCAAGCAGGGAACCTTTGCCACGATGGTCAGCTCCATGTTCGTGGTGGTCAGGGTCAATTCCCCATCCTCGACCTGCAGCATCACGTTGGCGAGAATCGGCATGCTCGGGCGCGTGGATACCACGCCGGTTACTTTGTTCAGGCCATCGAGCAGGACCTGTTTGGAAAGTGAGAATTTCATTGTGTGCTCTATCAGTTGCCCTTATTGTAGCAAAAAACGGCATTTTTGCAAGAGAAAAATCACATGCTGTCAAGATTTTCTGTACTTTTTCGGCAAATGGTGCCATATCTAGTGGTTCCTGTTTTCCACTCCCCAAATAGCTGCCTGCGAAAAGAGACATCGGGATACCGCAAGTGAGGAACAGAGGCTTGAGTGTTGCAACGACAGGAGACGACTATGCCGCAGCGAGGGCAGTTTAGGGTCGGGCAGCTACTTCGTGTAGGCGGCGCGTCGGCGCGAGAGGGGATCTGTAATAATGGTCCAGAGCTCCTGGAGCCCGGCACTCTCAAAGTACTTCTCCTTGCTCAGGCGGAGCATGTGGGCAGAAACCTTGTTCTGGGCCTCTGCCAAGTCCTCCAGCTCCTTGTCGGAGGCATAGCATTGCGGGCGTATTTTGACAAACAGAGGCGTGAGTTTTTTGACGGCCTCCTTAGCGTCTTTCTCGGATTTGACGACCTCCAGCATCGCATCGGCCTTGGCGAGAGCCTCCATCTCCTTTTGGTAGAGAGCGGTGGCCTGTTTTTCCTGAGCGAGCTCCTTTGCGGACTTCTTTTTCTCCTTTGCCTTCTCCTTCTTGGAACTCTGAGACTCCTTACTCTTCTTCGGGGAATCCTCCGAGGAAGCAGGAGGGGGCAGAAGGGCGACCGCGCCCAGCAACAGCACGGTCCAACGGCTGATGGTCTTCGTAAACTTCATGATTCTCTACCCTCAGCTTAGCACGTTCCGCTTCCCGTGTCAATGCAGAAAAGCGGTGCTTCAGTGAATCGTAAGCCCCTTGAGGAGCAGCTCCGCATTGTTCTGGGTGCGCGCAATGTTGGCCAGCAGGGTCTCCAGCCCCTCCCAACCGGGGAGAGATGCAAGCTGGCGGCGGAGTTGCAGGATGCGGGTGTACTCGTCCGGATGATAGAGACGATCATCGTTACGGGTGCCGCTCAACGGGATGGAAATGGCAGGATAGATGCGCCGCTCAGAGAGCTCGCGATCAAGGCGGATTTCCATATTGCCGGTGCCCTTGAACTCCTCGAAAATGATTTCATCCATGCGGGACTCCGTCTCCACCAAGCAAGTGGCAATGATGGTGAGACTGCCCCCTTCCTCCACCTTTCGGGCCGCCCCGAAGAAGCGGCGCGGCTTTTCGAGTGCGTTGGAACCGAGGCCGCCGCTCATGGTGCGGCCGCCGCTCTGGGTAGCATTGTAGCCTCGGGACAGGCGTGTGAGGGAGTCGAGCATGATGATGACATCCTTGCCGAGCTCCACAAGGCGCTTAGCGCGCTCCAGCACCAAATCACTGAGCTGCGCGTGGCGCTTAGCAGATTCATCGAAGGTCGACGCATAGACCGGTGCATCCACAGACTCGGCAAAGTCCGTCACCTCCTCCGGTCGCTCGTCCAAAAGCAAGATGAGCAGGTGAGCGTCCGGGTAGTTGGCACGGATGCTGCGGGCGATATTCTTGAGCAGCAGCGTTTTGCCGCCGCGCGGCGGAGCCACGATGAGGGCGCGTTGCCCCATGCCCACGGGAGTGATGAGGTCCAACACCCGCATCGACGGGTCCTTGATGTCCGCATTCTCCAACAAAAGACGCTGGGTCGGGATAAGCGCGGTGAGTGTATCGAAAGGCTTGCCCTGGGTGAATTCCTCCGCAGGCTTGCCCTCGATTTCCAGCACCCGACCGGCCGCCAGATAGCGGTCCTTCTTGATGCCGGAGGGACGCCGCAGCATGACTTTCAGCATGTTGCCCGCGCGCAGAGAGAAATTCTTAATGAGATCGGTCGGCACATAGACATCATCCGAACCGGATTTAAAGCTGCGGGCCGGGTCCTTGAGCAGAAAGAAATCCCCCATGGGAACATACTCGAGCACCCCGCTGATGATCACCTTGCTGCCTTGCGCCAAATAATGGTGCATAAGGGCATTGATCAACCCCGCGCGTGTGAGGTCGCGCAGATCCTTCCCCGGAATTTCTGCTGCCAGCTTCCGGAGGTCGTTCAGCGGGAGCTCTCGCAGTTCATTGACGTTGAAGACGAGATTGCGCGCGCGGAAAGCCTTGACCTCCTCGGCCAAGTAGGCGTTGTAAAAGAGCTCAACTTGGCTGCGGAGAAGCTCGGGGGAACCCGTGTTTCGCAGAACAACATCGGCTCGCTCCATCTTCTCCTCCGTGGAGAGCTGGACAGCGATGAGCGCGCGGGCCTCTCCCTCCGGCAGCGCATTACGAGTCGCCAGACGCTGAATCTGTTGTTCCTCCGTCGTCGCCACGGTGCAAACGGTATCACAGCGGAAGGATTCAGCCGTCTCGTAGTACAGGGGGATGTCTGCCAGCAGTGTGTGGTATTTGCCGCTGTTATTCGCTTGAATTTTCGCTGCACGGAAGTGCTCGGCTACCAACGGATGAATGAGTGCATTGAGCTTAGCGCGCCCCTCCTCGTCATGAGCCACAATGGCGCGCAGAAAAGCCTTATTCACCTTGCCGTCCGCCTCCACGACCTCCGCTCCGAATGTCTCCGCCAATGCAGCAGACAGCGTGCCGCCGTCCAACAGCTCCGCAACAACGCGGTCGCTGTCGAAAACGCACATATCTTCCCCGCCGAGTTCCTGCAAAAGTTGAACCACGGTAGACTTGCCGGAGGCTATTCCGCCTGTAATGACGATGCACTTCATCCGGCGCATTATAGCACGGCCACCGGGGTGTTGCAAGTGTAAAGTGTGTATTTACCCGGCGGAGTGGGCTTACACATCCAAGGTGATGGCCGTTGCGTTGTCGGCGTAGGGCTTATTCATCTCCCGGCAGGCATCGATGAGCAGGGCAGCGGGATTGCCGCCCCGAGAGTCCAGCAGCTTTCGAGTGGATTCGGGAAGGGTTGAACCCAGCAGTAAATCATCCAACCCATCCGAGCAAAGGATGATTTTGTCCCCCGGTAAAACAGGGTAGGGGGTAGGGGGAGCATCCACCAAGGGAATACTCTCACCCGTCACCGCACTGCGCAACATATTTCCCCTGCGCAGCATTTCCTGATGAGTCATTGTGCCGTTGCGCACCAAGTCAGCGTAAAGACTGCGCATGGAGTGATCCGCATTCAGCCTCGTGAGCCGCCCTCTGCGCCAGAGGAGCAGGGGAGAATCCCCCACGCTGATCCACCAGAGTACATTCCCGCCGATAAAGGCCGCCAGCAGGGTACATCCGCCGAAGCTATCGCATTGTCGGAATAGTTCACCCACAGCCTTGTTGGCGGCATGCAAGGCCCCGCGCAGGCGGTCCACCATGGAGCAGCCGCATTGCTCCGCAAACGCCGCTGCGAAAGCCTCCGCCGCACGGGTGGCGGCCTGTCCTCCGTGGCAGTGGCCTCCCATGCCATCACAAACGATGGCCAGAGTCCCCGTGGGGAAATGCCGCACGGCGTAGGCATCCTCCTGCTCGCTACGTCGGCCTATCCACTGGGAGATGCAGGCATTCATGGCAGAGAGAAAGGAGGAGCCTCCGGGGTCGGGGTGTTTATGAGCGGTTCTTGAGCTGCGGGAAGAGGATGATATCGCGGATGGAGCACACCCCTGTCAGCAGCATGCACAGGCGATCGATGCCGATGCCGATGCCACCTGCGCTGGGCATGCCGGACTCGAGGGTCTCCACGAAATCGTAGTCGATCTTCTGCGTCTCCTCGCCCGCTTGGTGTTTCAGGCGCTCCAGCTGCTCCACGGGGTCATTCTGCTCGGAGTATCCGGGGCAAATCTCCTGGCCGTTGATGACGAGCTCGAACACATCCACCACGTCCGGATTCTCCGGGTTGGCCTTGGCCAGCGGTACCAAATCGCGGTCCATGTGGCAGACGAACAGCGGGTTCACCTGCACGGCTTCCACCAGTCGCTCGTACACCTGCTGCGTCACGCCGATGTCATCCAGCTCATCGTGAATGATGAGACCCAAGTCGTTGATGGCACGGCTGCGGCGTTGCTCCGGGGTCAGGTCAAACCAATCCTGCCCGGCTACGCCTTTCACCAAATCGGCGTACTCCGCGCGCTTCCAAGGGCGGGAGAGGTCCACCGTCCAGCGCACGTTGCCGTCCTCATCGTACTGGTCAAAGGTCAGCGTGCCGAAAATCTTCTCCGCCACCGTGCAGATGAGCTCCTCCATCATGTCCGCCATGGTCTCGTAGTCGCCGCCTGCTTCGTACACCTCCAGCACGGTGAACTCCGGATTGTGACGACGGTCGGTGCCCTCATTACGGAAGTTGCGGTTCAGCTCATACACCTTGGGGAAGCCGCCCACCATCAGTCGTTTCAGGAAGAGCTCCGGCGCGATGCGCAGGCTCATCTCCTTTTTAAGGGCATTGTAATGGGTGAGGAAAGGCTTGGCTGCGGCACCGCCCGCCACATCCTGCAACATGGGCGTCTCTACCTCCAAGAAGCCACGCTCGTTCAGGAAGTCACGAATGGCGCGGATGATGCGGGAGCGCTGCACGAAACGGGTCGCACTCTCGCTGTTGCTCATCAGATCCAAGTGGCGGCGGCGGTAGCACATCTCGGAGTCCGCCAAGCCGTGGAACTTGTCCGGCATGGGTCGAACGGCCTTGGAGAGCACCTTGAAGCTGTCCACGCGCACGGAGGGCTCCCCGGTGCGGGTGATGAAGGTTTCGCCGGAGATGCCGACCCAGTCGCCGCGCTCCAGCAGCTTCCAGAGGGCCCAGCTTTCCTCCGTGCAGCTCTTCTTGGTGAGCATGCACTGAATGGCTCCGCACACATCGCCCACATTGAAGAACTGGGTGCGGCCCATGTCGCGCAGCGTATTGATGCGCCCGATGAATTTCACCTGCTTACCCTCGGCAAAGTCGGCCTTGAGCTCGGCCGCGGTCGTGTCGGTGTCGAAGCGGCCACCGTAGGGATTCACCCCCAGGGCGCGGATCTTCTCCACCTTCTCGCGGCGTACGGCAATCAGTTCCTCCTCCGAGGAACCCGGTGCGTTATTGGCAGGTGTTTCAGACATAGCGCGGCTATTATACGCGCTTTCTGCAGAAAATCCAGCCTAAATTTCAAGAAAAGGGACTAAAAGGCGACAGCGTGAGCCCGACTCGGTCGGGGCAGCCGCTTATGCGCCTCGTTGCAGGAAGTAGAGGCCGGTATACACGCGCGGGTCAACGGCGATGCCTGCGGCCATGCGGGATTGCAGCCAGGAGTCGATGTCGGCCAGGGGAACCTCGTGGACGGTGATGTTCTCGCCGTCGACACCGCCGCCTGCGGTGCGTTTTTGCAGGCCGCGGGCGAGGAAGAAGTGAAGAGTCTCGCTGGTCAGGCCCGGGGAGGAGGGGCCGGTGAAGAGAAACTGCATGTCCGCTGCCGTGTAGCCCGTCTCCTCCAGGAGCTCGCGCATGGCTGCGGAGCCGCTGCTTTCGGGCGCAACGTCCCCGCACAGCCCTGCCGGGAAGCAGATGCATCGCATGCCGATGGGCGGGCGCATCTCCTCCACCAGCAGCACGCGGTTATCTTCCGTGGCGGCAAATATCATCACGGCGGTGGTATTATTCACCCGTTCGCAGAACTCCCAGCGGCCCTCCTTGACCATGTTCAGGAATTTGCCCTGATACAGCGTCTCCTTCATCGGTGGAACGATAGAAGCCCGCAGACAGCCTGAGCCGCCTGCGGGCAATGAGAAGAGAGGATGCCTCAGCGGCGCACCATGGCCTGGTAGCCCGCCAGCAGCTGCTTGGTGATGGGGCCTGCGTGACCGGTGCCGATCGTGCGACCGTCCAGCGAGGACACCGCGATGACCTCAGCCGCCGTGCCCGTCAGGAAGCACTCATCGGCAGAGAGCACATCGAAGCGGTTGATGCTGGCCACACGGCAGGGGATACCCAGCTCGGCGCACAGATCCATCACGGCGTGGCGGGTAATGCCGCCCAGCGCGCCGTCCGTCAGCGGAGGCGTGATGACCTCGCCGTTGCGAACGATGAAGATGTTGTCACCCGTGCACTCCGCCACATTGCCCTGCTGATTGAGCAGCAAAGCCTCACCCGCGCCTTGCTGCACGGCCTCGATCTTGGCGGAAATGCCGTTCAGGTAATTCAGGCTCTTCACCTGCATGCAGAGCACATCCGGATTCGGGCGGCGGTAGGAGGACGTGATAATGCTGAGCCCATTCTCGTACATCTCCTTGGGGTACAGGGCGATGTTCTGCACGATGATGAACATGGAAGACTGCGGGCAGTTGCGCGGGTTCAGCCCCAAGTCGCCCTTGCCGCGGGTAACCACCAAGCGGATGTAGCCATCCTGCTGACCGCTGGCCGCCACGGTCTCCTCCGTCGCGCGGCACACCTCCTCAAAGCTCCACGGCAGCGAGAGCATCAGGTAGCGCATGGAGTCGAACAGGCGCTTGATGTGCTCCTCCAAACGGAACACCTTGCCGGAATAAAACCGAATACCCTCGAAACATCCGTCGCCGTACAAAACACCGTGATCGAAGACAGAAACCTGCGCCTCCGCTTCGTCAACCAACTTTCCATCAAGCCAGATTTTCATGATTTTAGTTCCTTAACAGCCCCATTATACCCCTTCCTGCCCATAATAAAAGCGAAAAATGCGCACCCGGTCGAAAAAACGCATTTTGTATGACGCAACCCCTGCCCGCAGCCCCACCGCCGCCATTTCTTGCTTGACTCCTGCCACCCCCTTGTGCTATACAAAGGAAGGAGCCCGAGCATCGGTATGAATAATCAGCTGTACATATATGACTGCCTTGCGGGGAAGTTGCGCGTCTCCGACGGTACCTTCATGACCATCGGTGCCGGGCGCAGTAGCACTTTCCGCGTGCTGATGGATATGGACGAGGCAGGATCCTTTGCCCAGCGTGGGGAAACGTGCCGCTTTTTTCCCCACGGTCGGGTAGAGCTCTACTCCGTGAACGGAGAGCACCTGAAGACGGATTTCCTGATACGCCCGGGTGTCATGTACCTCTTTGTGCTGGGCGGCGGCTGCTTTTTGGCTTGGTACGGCGATGCCGCCTCGCGACCGGACTTCTCCGTGCTGGACCCGCACCGCTGGTACATCTACAACCCTGAGACGGGGCAGTGGGTGGGCCCGATACACCTGCAGGAGCTGCCGGATCTGGCCGATGGACTGCCGGCGGGCTCGCTGGCGACCTTTGAGGGGATGGGTGACCGCGCGTTTTATGTGGAGGACGTGTTGTGCGCGGCCAATCACCGCCGACTCTTCCCCCAAGAGCCTGAAGAATTTTTAGCGGATGAGGCAGCTGCGGGGGAGTATCGTTGCCCCTGTTGTTGGCGCACCTTCGCTCCGGAGGAAGCTCTGGCCATAGCCGTTTCCCCGGATTTGGCCGGGGATGACATTCTGGGCTTCGATGCCATGCAGCGTTTTGTTCCGGAGCGTTTCGATGAGCGAGGACTTCCCTTAGATGAGCACGGCGGCGTCTGCACGGACCGAGCCTGCCCCTGCTGCCACATGAAGCTGCCGCCTTTCTTCCGGCAGACCAAGCAGCACATCATCTCCCTGGTGGGCGTGCCGGCAGCCGGTAAATCTTATTACATGGCCTCGCTGGTCGGGCGTATGGAGGTGGAGCTACCCCGGGATTTCGGTATGCCGTTCCGGGATGCGGATCCATCCGAAAACGCCCCGCTTAACGATATGCGCATGCGCCTCTTCTCTGCCACCACGCCGCAAGAGGCCTACATCGGCAAGACCAAGCTGCAGGGCAGCCTTTACCGGAGCGTGTGGGTGGGTACGCATTTTGTCCACATGCCGCGTCCGTTCATCTACAATATCAATAAAGGAAGCCGCAGTTACTCGATTGTTCTGTATGATAACGCCGGCGAAAACTACGAACCGGGACGTGATGCCGCACAGAACACAGCCGCCGGTCACATTACCGTTTCCTCGGGCATTCTCTTCCTCTTTGATCCGACCGTGAACCCCGGCTTCCGCTCGGTGTTGAAAGATAATCCGGACCCGCAGCTGCGCCACTGCCTGCATATGCCCGGCCGGCAGGCCACCATGTTGGCAGAGGCCGAGATGCGCCTGCGAAAGCGTCTGAACCTGGGCCCGGACGCCAAACTGGATGTGCCGATAGCCGTGCTGGTGGGCAAGTGCGATACCTGGAGCAGCCTCTTGGGTCCGGAGCCCCTGCTTCCGCCGGTCTATAACGGTATGTTTGTGCCGGAGCATGTGAACATCAATTCCGCTCGTATTCGACGTCTCGTCTTCAATGTGGCCCCGAATATCTGCACCAATGCCGAGGCTATCTCGAACAACGTGCGCTACTTCGCCGTGTCCGCTCTGGGAGAGTCGCCCGTGGAGTTCCGGGATGCGGATACGGGGGCCACGCTCATCGGGCCCGCCTCCGGGCAGGTGCAGCCGTTCCACGTCACGGATCCTCTGCTCTGGGTGCTCAGTTGCGCAGAGCCGTCTCTCTTACCCTGCGCCCAGTCATAGTCTGTTATGTCGTTTCAGCTCGTCTACACCAGTGCTGCCGAATTGCTGGAGCCGGGTACTTCCGGCTACGGTGTGGTGGCTTGCAGCGTGGCCATGCCCAAGCTGCTGTGTGATCGCTTGGTGTCTCTCAGCGAGCTGAAGGAGCCGGTCAATGTCGGCATCATCGGGCCGCAGTACTCCTATCGCTTGGTAGCTATGGGTGCGCGCCGCTTTCATGTGTTCACCTGTACTCGCCGAGCCGGGGCAGACTACACGGGGAGGGGGTGCTACCTGTCGCACCATTTTGTGCTGACGGATGAGGAAGCGGCCGCCATGGCCACGAACCCGCTGCACCCCACTCCGGCCGGTTTGGCCTTGGCTCTCTGTGCGATCGGGTATTGGTTGGAGCGCTGGGAGGGGCGTCCGCAGTATCTGGAGACCGAGCCGGGGCTCACTCCTGCATCCTTCCCCCCCTCAGAGGGGCAGCCCACGTGGGTGGCCTGTGCGGGGCGGGCGGACTGTGCCAAGCTCCTCGCTGCTCCTCCCTATGATGCCGAGTGCCTGCTGACGTTGCCGCCGGAGACTCGGTCGGAAACGGCCTTGGCCCTGCTGCACGAGGCCGATGCCTTGGCCCCGCAGCGGGGATGGGGCAGAACTTTTACGACTTACGGCTGCTGCTCGGATTCTTTCCGTGTGACATCTCGCATGGTGGCTGCCGTCGGTTCGGCGGTGGAGCGAGCTGTGTCTCGCACAGGTGGCCGTGTGCTGGAAGTCTCCCGGGGAATGTCCGCCGAGCCGGAGGCGGGTGCCGCTAGGCCACATGGTCATTATCGCTACGAGGAAAGCGCGGAAGAGGACGTGTTCTGCCGTCCCGCACGGCGGCGTGTGCCTGCAGCTGCATGGGTGGCCGCATCTGCTTTTCTGGGGCTGACCGGGGCGTGGATCTACTGTAGCCTGCGCGCGCCGCTTCCCCCCCCGGTTGCGATTCAACCTACTGAGTCGGTGGACCCGGTGCAGACGGCTTTGGGGGATTTGCGGGCGCTCATGTTCTCCCACTTTGAGCCGGAGCCGGCAGAGGCGGCTCTCGCTCGATTGGAGCAGAGTTTGGCAGCCTGCCCGGAAGCCTATCGGCGTAGGGTCGCCCCGGTGTCGGAGGTGGTCACAATCCTCAAGCTGGCTACCGTGGCTCGGGGGGGGCATGCGGATAACATCCGCCGCTTGGATGGATGCGGTCGACGCTTGAATCTGGATGAGGATGCTCTCTGTCGCCTTTATCTGCACTTTGCCACCTCTCGCTGTGAGGTAGAGGATTGGCTGAATACTCTGGGGACAGATGCGGAGATGCAGAGTTGGCTCGCCTTGCTGGATGAGCTGCCCATGCTGCGGCAGAGCCTGCTGGAGGTGCCGGAGTTGGCTCCCTACTTGGCTCCGCTGGCCGGGGAGCCCGTAGACGTACCCTTGACTCCTCCGTCGGTGCAGGAGCCGTCGCCTCCTGAGCCCGTCCGTCCTGCTCCCGCAACCTCACCGCAGGAGCCTCAGGGGCAGGTAACGGCTCTGGCTACGCGTGCGCTCCCGCCGGAGCTCCTGAGCCTGTTTGCCCGCGTTCCCGTGGAGCTGCCGCCGGGGGAACTCCGCCGCTTTTCCGCCCGCGCTCTTCATTCGTCCGAGGTCAAGGCTTTGGTGACGGCATCGGGCGACCGTTTGCGGCTGGTGCGGAGCGAGACGGCAGGGGATTATGTGCTGGAGCGTGTGTCCGCGTCTGCCGGGGAAAAGGCATGGGAGCCGCTGCTGGTGTTTACGGTGCAGGGAGCCTATTTGCGCAGTGTGCGCGATGCACAGGGGCGGCCTGCGCTGGCTTCCTTCCCCATTCCGGCTGCGGAAGGCGGGGTGTTGCGTCTGTTGGTGGCGGATGCCGTGCGTATTCCCGTGGAGTTGGTCAGTACCGCTCTGCCGTCGACTGTGGCTCGTTATCAATTTAACTTGGCAGAGGGTAATCTGACGGCAACCCCGGCTGCGGGGGCGCGACCTGCTCGTCTGGAGTTGCATGATGACGCTTTCCCATGGGTTCCTTATCGTCAGGATTTTCGATTGCAGCCGAGGGGTGGGGTGATATATTTGCCTGACCTGCAGAGCAAGGGGGCTCCCGTGCCGGAGGCCGCTCCTCGCTTGCCCTATTCTTGGGGAACGCAGGCCGCTGCGTCCCGGGGCGGGGAGGGGGGCTATGTGTGCTCCGTCAGCCGGGAGTTTGATTTCTCCGAGCCGTTGCGCAAGCAGTTCAATCGGATGGCTAATTCCTGCTGCTGTGGCGAGGAACCGCACGGCGATGCTCGCTACAGTTTGGCCGGGGTGTGGTGTTTGTTGCAACGGATGGAACGGCAGAAGGCCCCGCGCGGCGAGCGTAAGGGTGCGGCGATGGAGTACTGCAAGCTGTTCCGCAATGTTCGTTTCGCGGAGCTGATGAGCAAGATTTTGGTGCGTCACCCGGAGCTGACTTTGCATCATCGCGATGCGTCCGGTAATTCCTACTCAGCACGTGAGGCTCGGGAGAAGCTCTGCGCGGCTCTCGCCCTGCCGGAGAATCGTCAGCGTATCCGCCGGGAAATCTGCGGAGTGCTGCAGCGGGGACTTCAGCAAAGTTACAATCGTTTGGTGGAAGACAGCCGCCGACAGCCCGCACCGCGGCATTTGTTGCTCGTGCTCACGGGGTTGGAGGTTGATCAAGAGGGTGAGGTATTGTGGCATTTTACTTTGCAGGAAAAATGAGGGATGATTCGTTAAAGCGTTGGCGCCGTGCGTTGAAGCGTTTTGCTCTGGCGGAGGATTGGGAGCGGGTTCGTGCCCTGATTGAGGAACGCTTGAGGGAGAACCCGGAGGACGCCGAGGCCGTTGCCGAGTTGGGGCGGCTGATGCGCGGGGAGCCGCTGCAGGTTACCGAGTCTCCCGCTGAGCGGCGGGCGCGTTTGCAGAAGGAGAACGCGAGGCTGCTGGCAGAGGAGCTGGTTGCGTTCCGGGCAGATGCTACTTGCCTGAGTACCTTGGAGGAGGAGGAGTTACAGGAGCGTCTGGACAGAGTGGCAGGAAATGACCCTGCCGTGCGGGATTACCATCGGGCCTTGCGTCATGCCCTGCGCTTGCGCCGGGGGCGGCGTGTGCGGCGTGTCGCGCTGTGGTGTGCCGTAGGGGTGCTCTGCCTGTCGGGGTTCGCGGCGTTGGGGAGTTTGCACATGGAGGCGCGCCGGGCGGAGGAGCAGGTGCGTCTCTGCATGGCCTCCGGGGAGTGGTTGCGGCTGCCGTCGGTGCTGGCGGCGGCGGATACATCGGCCAATGTGATGTTCTTCCCCGCGCTGCGGAGTACGATCTCTCTGGCTCGTCAAAAGCTAGATGCGATTTCCGGGGAGGCTCGTTCTCTGGAGTCTCTGTTGTCGCGCCTGTCCACGCGGGAGGGTGCCGCCGCCGAGCTTTCGGAGGCAGAGAAGAAGCGCATTGACCGCCGCTTGGAGCAGCTTCCGCTTTGTTTCCGCAGGGATATGCCGGCGCGGTGGCAGGCTTTGGTGCGCGGGGAATTCGCGCGCTATATGGAGGAGAAGAATGCGCTGTGTGCCTTGCTGACGTCCCCGCTGCCGCAGTCGTCGGAGTTTACCGGTAACGCGGCGGAGGATGAGGCGGTTCTGTGGGCGGAGGCCACGGCCTTGCAGCAGCGCGTGGCGGCCTTTGCTGCTGATGGCGCGCGCTTCTCCCTTCCGGATGAGATGCTCAGCGATGAGCGGGCACGGTTGAAGTCAATTAAGGTTTTGCTGGCGGATTTTGCTGCCATGCGTCAGTTGCAGGAGCATCTACCCATCGCCAAAAGTTATGCTCATTATCTCGATCTTCTGTCGAAGTTCAAGCCGCGTGCCTACCCACCGGCACTTCGCCTCAAAAAGGTGGGGGATTTCCTCCCTCGAGAGGAGGACCTGCGCCGATTGATGCAGGCTCACGGTCGCGCGTTGTCGCCGGAAATGTTGGGTAAGGTGCGGCGAACATTGGTGAAGTGTGGTCCCTCCTTCCCGGAGGGGGTGCCGGCTTCATCGGAGCAGGTGCAGCTGATGGAGGAGCCGCTGACGGCGCAGACGCTTCGCCGCCCCTTTTATGAGCTGTCGATGGATGGTGTTTCTCCCGTGCTATCCGGGGAAAAACCTGTTGTCCGTGAGGATTCGGTCTGTTTTTCTCGTCACCCCATGGACCCCGATTTTGTGGCGGGGGAGTCGCAGGACATCATCTGGCGGCCTGCTTCGTTGGTGAAAATCCGCACGATTAATGCGGAAAAATTGGTGGAGTTCTGCGGGCTGGAGAAGGATGACTTTTTCCGGGTGGCCAACCTTCCTTCCGTGTTGTCGAGGGTGGCGGCTTTCCGTTCTCCTGTTTGTCCGGCTCTGGCCAAGGCTTTTGTCTATCGGCGCGTGTTGGAGACCATACGTCGGCATCCCTTCCCGCCGATGGTGGGAATGCGTTTTTCTCCGAGTTTGATGGAGGATGCGCGGAGCTTCGATGAGCTGTTGCAGCGTCTTCCGGTTACTCCGGAGGGTGATTCCTGGTTGCAGCATACACCGGAGTATCGTCAGGCGGAGGAGATGTGCGCTCAGTGGTTTTCCGAACTTCCGGCGCGTTGGTATCACAAGGAGATAGCGCATAACTTCGAGAGTCTGATGCGAGTGCGGCCTGCCTATGCCGGTTTCATCAGTGAGACCGGTGTTCCTGTGTTGTGCAGTGAGCTTCCGGAGGATGCCACGCTGTGGTATGTGTCGGAGGGGGAGGTGACGACCGCGCCGCGGGGGGGGGCTTTCGCGGATGCTATGCCGTATTCTCCGGTCTTTGTTGTCAAAAAATCATTCTGATTTACGATGAAAGTTGCTGTCATTTCTGATATTCATAACGAGGAGAAAAAGCTGTTGACTGCTTTGCAAGCCGCAGAGAAGGCGGGGTGCACGGTTCTTTGCTGTGCGGGTGATATTGAGGATGTGCCGATCCTGCACCTTCTGGGGCGGATGTGGTCCGGTCCGCTGCATTTGGTGTTCGGTAACAATGAGTATGACTTGGCGGAGCATCGGGCGGTTGCGAAGCTCTATCCTCAAATATGCCACCATGAGTTCAGCGGTATCTTTTCGCTGGGAAATCGCCGTGCGGCGATGGCGCATTATCGCGCCCGGGCAGAGCGGGCCGCATCACTTGATCCGGAGGTGACGGTGCTGTTTTACGGGCATACTCACTGCCCCGAAAAGCATCGGGAGAATAATCTTTTATTCGTGAATCCCGGGGAGGTCTGCGGAACCCGTACCGGTCATTCTTCACTTGCGGTGTATGACACGGAGACTCACTCGGTCGATTATATCCGGATCTGATGGATTATCTGGTGTATAATCTTGCGGCGCTCTCTCCCACGCCGGAGGATGAGAGCCTGCTGTCTGTGGAGGAGCGGGAGCAAGCTGCTTCTCGCGGATCTCGTTTCGTGCTCATTCGTGCCCTGCTTAAACGCGAACTCTCCCGCCGCACCGGCATTCCGTCGCACGAGATCCGCTTTTCTATCGGGGCGCACGGCAAACCCCTCTGGTCCCCGCAGCCTTTCAATATCAGCCACTCCGGTGATTTTCTGTGCCTGGCCTTTCACCACGCCTCTATCGGTGTGGATATCGAACGCATGCGTCCCCGCAAGCATCTTTCCTCCCTTGCTGCCCGCATCATGGCCCCGAAGCAGCTGCAGGCCTTCATCCAACGCGGTTGCCCGCTGCAAGAGTTCTTCGACTGCTGGTGCGCCGCTGAGGCTCTTGTCAAGCACGCCGGCGATACCCTCTGGAATGCTCGTTCCTACCCCTTCCTCTACCTTCCGGGGGTCTCTCCCCGCATCCAACCTCTCTTTCCTTCTCCCCCTTCCGTCTTCCTCTTCTCTCCCGCTCCCTCCTTCTCCGGTGCCGTGGCGTTCGCCTGAAAAAGCCGCCGCCGGAGAACCGGCGACGGCGAACTCAACCCAATGAAGAAGGGGGATCAGGAGACCTTCGGGGAAATGAACCGACCGAAGAGCTTGGTTGTGGCCGGCATGACGAGCAAGGTCAGGAGGGTGGCACTGATGAGACCGCCGAGCTGAACGATGGCCAAGGGTGCCAGAAGCTCTCCGCCGGGTTGGTTGCGTGCCCAGACGAGGGGCAGCAGACCGAGGATGGTGGTGAGCGAGGTCATCATGATGGGGATGACGCGCTCTCGTGAGCCGGCGCGGATGGCATCCTCTCGTGACATGCCGGACTCTTCAAGGGTACGGTAGCGGTTGAGGAGGATGAGTCCGGAGCGGATGGCAAAGCCGATCACCGTCACGAAGCCTACCAGTGAACTGACGGACAGGATGGGGGGCACATAGGGTCCGCTGAAGACCGAGGCCAGGGAATCCGGCGATGCGAGGAAGACGGCAGCAATGCCGCCCACTAAGCACAGGGGGATGCTGATCAGCGTGAACAGGGCACGTCGCACGCTGCCGAGGGAGCCCGCCAGCAGCAACACTACGAGGACGCACACGATGGCTCCGAGGATGTAGAGGCGTGTCTCTGCCTCCTCTCGGCTCTTGATGGTGCCGGCATAGTCAACTGTGCAGCCCATGGCGTTCATCGCGGGGTCCAGCTTCTCGCGGCAGGCTGCTGCCAGATCACCGAGGTTGGAGCCGGCTGCAGCGTTGCAGGAGATCATGGCCTTGCGCTGAGTGTTATCGCGCAGCACGAGGTTGGTGACTTCCTGCCGATATACCTGGGCTACATCGCTCAGCAGCATGATCTTGCCGCCCGGGGCTACCAGTTGCAGGTTACGCACATCGTCTTCGCTTTGGCGGAGCTCCGGGTCTAGGCGCAGCACGATATTCCAGTGGTCCAGGTTGCGGATCACCTCTCCGCAGCGCAACCCGTTCATCGCGGCGGAAACCTGATCGGCGGCTTCGGCCATGGTCAGTCCGCATGCAGCGAGGGCTTCCCGGTTATAATCGATGCAGATGGTATCGACCATCACCTCGCGGTTAGCGCGAGCGTCCGCTACCTCCGGCATGGAGGAGAGGATTTCCGCTGCTTTCTTGGCAGCTGCGCGCAGCTGGGGCAGATCCTTGCCGTAGATGTTAATGGCTATCTCGGAATTGGAGCCGGAGAGTGCTGAGCTGATGCGGTGTGCTAGGGGGAAACCCACCATGCTGCCTGTGCCGGGAATGCCGCGGATGACCGAGTCCATCTTCTTGCGCAGCTCCTTCTGGTCCATAGAGAGGTCAACGCGCACCAGCAGCTCCGAGGCACTGACGGGTTCCGCATGCTCATCGTTCTCCGCTCGACCTGTGCGTTGGGTAACACTCTTGACACCCGGTATCTTCTGCAGTTCCTGCATCACGCGGCCGGAGATGCGCTCCGTCTCCTGCAGCGAGGTGCCGGGTACGGCGTTGACGAAGACCGTGTAGCAGTCCTCATTGAAGGGCGGCAGGAAGCTGGCACCGTAGGTGGAAGCCAGCCACAGGGCCCCCGCCGTTACGGCCATAAGGCTGCCGAATACTACCGCCGGGAAGCGCAGACAGAAGTTGAGCACCGGGTCGTACATGCGCTTGATGAAGCGCGCTGTGACGGAGTCGCCTCCGGTGTTTTTCTGCTTCGCAGTTGCCTTGTAGCCGATGTAGCACAGTACCGGCACAACCGTGATGGAGACCAACAGGGAGGCCGCCATGGCCAACATGTACGAGATGCCGAGAGGGCGGTAGAATTGCCCCTCCAGTCCGCTCAGGAAGAGAACGGGGACGAAGAGCAGCAGGATGATCATCGAGGAGAAGGTGATCTCACCCGAAATTTCACTCGTGGCAGACATTAGCACCGAGAGTCGGCTCTTGCGTTCTCCCTCCGGTAGGGCGGCATTGCGGCCCAGGTTGCGCCAAGCAACTTCCACAAAGATGATTGCGTTATCCACCACATCACCCACTGCTACGGCCAAGCCGCCGAGGGTCATGATATTCACGGCCAAGCCGAACATGGGGAAGCAGACCATTCCCATCAGCACCGAGAGCGGCATGCAGAGTAGGGAGATGATGGCCGTGCGCAGGTTCAGTAGGGTGAGCACCACCACCAGGGTCACCACGGCGGCGGCAATCAGGAGGGTCTCGCGTCCGTTGCTGAGGGAGAGCTCGATGAAGTCTGCCTGTCTGTAGGCATCCGCGCGCAGGTGAACGCCCTTGGGAAGGCTGCTATGCGAGAATTCCCGGACGGCGGCATCCACCTTTTTCGTCAGCTCCAGGGTGTTGGCTCCCGGAACCTTCTGGACGGACAGAATGACGGCGGGTTTGCCGTTGAAACCGGCGTTACCGCGGCGCGGTGCTCCGTCCACCCGTACATCCGCTACGTCCTCGAGCCGCAGCACGCCGCTGCGGTGTCCGGGGACGAGGGTGCGCATGATGTGCTCCGGTGTCGCGGCTCGGGTATATTGTTGAACGGGTAGCTCCTGTCCCGCCACATCCTCCAGATAGCCTGCGGGAACTGTGCTCTGGGCACTCTCCACGGTCTTCTTGAGGTCCTCCAGTGTGATGCCCGCCTGCTGCATCTTACGTGGGTCGAACAGCACCTGATACTCCGGCAGGCGTCCGCCCAGCACCGTGATTTGACCCACTCCGGGAATAGCCATCAAGCGGTTGCGCAGCTCGAACTCTGCCAGCCGCCGCAGCTCCAAGGGATCTGTGCCTTCGTCGCCGGTCAGGGCCAGCAGCATAATCTCACCCGTAACGGAGACAATGGGGGCCATCTCTACCTCTACTTCCTCCGGCAGGCTTCCGCGTGCGGCCGCCAAGCGTTCCGAGACAATCTGTCGGGCGCGGTAGACATCGGTGTCCCAGTCAAAATCAACCCAAACAAAGGAGAGTCCGCTGCCGGAGGATGAGCTGACGCGGGTAACACCGGCGGTGCCGCTCATGGCGGATTCGATGGGGATGGAGACGTACTGCTCTACCTCCTCGGCGGTGAGGCCGGCGGCCTCGGTTTGAATGGTGACGCGCGGTACTTTCAGCTCCGGGAAGACGTCGACCGGCAGTCGCAGTACCCCGACTACACTCACAATAGCCAGCAGAAGCACCAGACAGATAACTGTGATGCGATTCTTCAGGCAGAATGAAACCAGACGATTCATCATGATTCTGTCGGATAGATATCAGTGCTCGCCCTCATGGAACTTGCCGTCTGCATGGAAGTGACCGGCCTTCTTGGTGCCTCCGCCTGCGGGGAGGAGGAATTTGAGCTCATAGCCGCCCTTAACCACTACACGCTGCCCCGGAGTAAGTCCGCGCACGGGGGTCATTCCTCGACGGCTTGCACCTGCCTGCACCTTGACCATGACGAAGTTGCCTTCGCCGGTCTCCAGAAAGACAACATCATCCGTTCCCACCTTGACAATCGCGGAGTCCGGGATGCTGACGCTGCCTGCATCATCGCCGGAGAAGAGGTCCAGGCGGCAGAGGGTGCCGGCGGGCACACCTTCCGGCGCAGTCTCGGGGGTGAAGAAGAGGGTGCGTGTCTGTGTATCGGGGTCGACTTGGTCTGCAATGCGCCAGGTGCCGGCCACGGCTTTCATTTCGCGCCCCATGGGTACATAGGCCTGCACGCGTTCCACCTGCGGCATGTTACCGGCATACAGCGGGGCGGTGATTTCCACGGCGTCCCTGCGGCTCATGGTGATGACGGCCGCGCCCTGCTCACCCCAGCTTCCTTGGGTGAAGCCCACGTTGCGGACGGTGCCGGCCGTGCGGGCGCGGACTGCCAGGGTGGGCAGTCCGTCCTCCCTCGTTTCCTCAGCACCGGCGGAGAGCATGCGGACTCGGTTGCGGGCGGCCAGTGCGCTTTGTTGTAGGCGGCGCTTCTCCGCTTTCTTGAAGGAGAGCTGCGCCTCCAGCTCGCTGTTGCGGCTGCCGACCTCGCGCAGGCGGGCGTTGCGGTCTTCCATCACCTGCACCTCGGCCTCGCAGCGTTCCAAGTCGTATTGCAGCTCTTCCGCTTCCGTCACGCGGTCTGCATAATCCGGGGATTGTACGGTGTACAGAATGTCTCCGGCCTGCACCTGCTGGGCGGATTTGACACGCAGGGAAATACGGCCTGCCACCGGCAGGGCATAGGTTTCCACGGCGTGCTCGGGGATGGTCAGGCGGCCGTACAGGGAGCCGGTCAGAGTGGCGGTCACGGCGGGAACTTCCTGCACCTGCATGCCCAGAATGCTGCGGGCGCGAGCATCCGCTTTCACCACAACGCCGCCGGAGGAGGAGGAGCAGGCTCCGCCTTCGTGGTTGTGGTCATGCTCGTCCTTGCAAGCCCCGCCTTCATGGTTATGGTCATGCTCGTCCTTGCAAGCCCCGCCTTCGTGGTCGTGGTCATGCTCGTCCTTGCAGGCCCCACCTTCGTGGTCATGGTCATGCTCGTCCTTGCAAGCCCCGCCTTCGTGGTTATGGTCGTGCTCGTCCTTGCAGGCCCCACCTTCGTGGTCATGGTCGTGCTCGCCCTTACAGGCTCCGCCTTCGTGGTCGTGCCCCGCATGACTCTCCTCGGCTGCGTGGTCATGGTTGCAGTTGCTGTGGTCGTGAGCCTCTTCGGCAAACGCGGTGAGCCCCGCACCGATCAGGGAGCACACCATCATGAATAAAGTTTTTTTCATACAGATAAAAATAAAGTGTTAGTTGAAACGGAGTGAAAATCAGCGCAGGAAGCGCAGGGGAACCTGCACCTCGTACAGTTCTTCCAGACAATCCAGGTAATTGAGACGCCGCTGGTAGACCTCGTGTCGGGCCTCGGCCAGGGAGGGCAGGGTGGCCTCGCCCATGGAGAAGAGGCGTTCCTGCCGCTGCTCGGCCTCCTCCAGCTCTCGTGTGGCGGCGGATACCGTGCGGCAGTGTTTCAGGGCCAGCTGTTGCCGGTCGCCCAACTCGGCCGCACGTTGCATCAGACCGCGCCAGCGGGCCACGACCTCGGTGCCCTGTAGGGCTCGGTCGCCGCGTGCTTTCGCAATGGCCTCGCGGTTGCGATTCCACAGGGGGATGTCCAGCGAGATCCCGAAGCCACGCTTGTTCTCGCCTTCTTCGCGCTCAAAAATGCCGCTGATGCCGAGCTCCGGCCACTGGCGGCGGATCTCAAGGCGCAACTCGGCCTCCGTAGCTCCGTAGGTGGCCAGCTCAGCGAGCAGGGCAGGGGCCTCCGCCAGGGCATCGGGTGTGGGCACCGGAATTGCCCCCGGGAGGGTGGGCAGGTCGTCCTGAGGCTCCACTCGTCGAGCATCCGGGTGCAGGCCCAGCAAAGCAACCAACTTGGCGTGCAGTTCCAAGTGCTTTGCGGCAAGCTCTTGGCTCTCTTTTTCGGTGTCTAGTAGCCGCTGGCATGCTATTTGGTAATCCGCAAAGGAGACCTCACCCATCTGCTGCAGGCGCGCCATATCTGCTTTCTCGCGACGCAGCTCGGGCAGGCGGCTGTGGATGGCGTCCTGCTTTCGGTGCGCTACTAAGAGACTGCAACGCAGGGCTTCCAATTCCTCGGTATAGGCCCGCTCCTGCTCGCGCATCTTCCAATAATCAGCCTCGCGGTATTGCTCCGCGACCTTGCGCGTCAGGCGGGGCAGGCCTGTTACGGGCAGTGTGAGACCGGGGGTGATGCCGTAGTTGCGCACGGCTTCATTCATCACCTTGCTCCAATCAAAGGAGAGTGAGGGATCTGACCACAGTCCGGCCAAACGGCTCACCTCGGTGCTGCGGGCATAGGTCAGGCGCGCTTTGTTCAGGTCCGGGTTCAGCAGCAGTCCGATGGCGCGCAGCTGCTCGCCGTTCGGGTGGCTTCCGGGCGGACACAGGGCTGCGGAAAATTGGCGCCAGTGCTCGGTGTCGCGGGACAAATCGAGCGGCGCGGGGCTGTAGAGCGTGCAGGCTCCCAGCATCAGGGCAGGCACAAGGGTGCCCAAAAAACGTCGTATCATATGTCTTTGTTGTGAAGTTTGAAGGTGGGTATAGGGTAGCCGCCGCAGGCTGTCCTGCGGTTGTGGCCGGTTACGGCACACGCTTCAAATCAAGAGGGGCATTCGGTAGCCCGGCGGCGCGTCCTTAGGGCAGGGGCTTCCTTCCGGGAAGAGGCGCAGCATATGCACACAGCGGGCGCAACGCAGGCACCCCGCGCAGGCGTGGTGCTCGGCACGCACCGGTGGCAGCGGGTTTGCGTTCAACGGCGCGCGCTGCATCTCCTCGCGCAGTACGGTATGGTGGTGGTGCCCACGCTGCCAATCCTGCGCCTCGCGGGCATGCTCCCCCGCGCAACAGACCGCGGCTACCGCAGTCTGTCCGCAATCTGCTGCATCGCATACCGTGGTGTAGACCCCCGGCATCAGCCCGCACAGCAGGCCGACCATCGCGATGAGCAGAACCCGAATCTTGTCGAGAAAATGCCCCACGAGCCCATTCTACCCTGCTCGGGCCATGCTGTCAAGATTTTCCACCTGTCCTGCCTTTTTTCCTTTGGAAATTCCTTTCACTCTGTTCTTCCGCCCCCGGAATTCAAGCCTTACGCTCTGTGTGTGGTCGAAGGATAAAGGAAAAAAAGCCTGCCGCAGTGCTGTGCGGCAGGCCCTGTCGATTGATTTCGAGTTGATCAGAAGTTGACGCGGTAGCCGACGCTGCCGTTCACACCCACCTCGTCGGCGTTGAAGTCGGCGTTCACGTCGAAGAAGATGGAGCCTGCATCCTGCGAGATCGGGATGGTGAGGGTGGCACCTACCTCGGCGCCGATGACTCCCTTCTCGTTGCTGCGGGTGCTGACCGTGGCGGTCGGCAGGGCGGCAAGGGCGGTGTTCAGCTTGCTGTAGCGGTCGCCGAAGTCTAGCTTGAGCAGGGCGCGGGCTTCGAAGATCGAGGCGCGGTTGTACTCGTTTTCACCCGCGATGCTCTGGAGTCGGCCACCGAGGCCGAGGGAGAACTGGGTGAGGGAAGCCGAGTCCGTGGTCAGTCAGATGTCCGCAGACTTGCCAATGCAGAGGGTAAGAATAGTCCTCCCCGAGCTTCCGGAAAGCCTTCTGGAAGCAGCTTACATCGATCCTAGGGATTTTCCATTCCCCTCTATAGTAGTACCATGCCCCGGCGAGGTTTCTCACCCCGTGCGCATAGCTCCGCCTTCCGTCCTTTCCGTTGATTCCGCATCCTTAAATCACACCCTCTCTCTTATTATAGCGCAGAGAAGTCTCCTTTCAGGCCCCGCAAATCCCTCAATTCATTCCATTTGCTCCGATTTTGGACTCTTTTCCTCATTTTGTCGCTCATTTTTGCCTCAAATATCCCAAATTTGCCCAAATTCTGCACCTTTTTTGTCCTTTTCTTCACTTTTTTGCCGATTTTTGCAAAAATAAGCTTGACGTTCGAGGGAAAAAGGAGTAAACTCTCGCCACCCCGATACGGGGAAGCCCGAAAGAGCTTGAGCGAGTAGGAAACGAAAGCGCGAGCGGCGGCCGGGCGAGGCAATTTTCAAGGTAAGC
>JALFWB010000049.1 GCA_022787425.1 Akkermansia sp. | reverse complement strand
TGCAAGGTGGCCGAGTACATCGCCAAGTGCCTCGGCATCCTCGCCGCCCAGAAGGTCTGCCCGGATGAGTCGGCCTACGACGCCCTCCGCGCCGAGGTCTCGGCCTTCAACAAGTCCTTCCCGACCCCCTGAGGCCCCTCATAAACCCTTCATCATCCCCCTCCCCCACCCCGGGCGAGGGGGATTTTTTGGTTCAGGGGATTCACACCGATGGCATGTCAGAAGTCGTCCGTGCCGTCGGTAGATTCGGCTTGGTGGCGGATCTCCAGGACGAGAAGGAAGAGTAGCACAAAGAAGGAAGCAACGCCCCAAGCGTATGTGCAGACACGGCAGATGCAGTCTGTGTGTTCATTGGCCAAGAAGATGGGGGCGAAGTAGACCAAGAGAGAGTGCATGAAGAGAACGGCAGCGGAGCAGCCACCGAGGCGGGCGGGCATGCTCAGCGGGCGAAAGAGGGGAATCCAGCGATAGAAGAACAGATAGGGAAACAGGACGGCTACCGCGAAAAACAAATAGCCCATGGCTGTATACAGCAGAAGAATAAACAAGAGACTGAAGACCACATCAACCGTACCCGTTGCCGGGTTTGCCATACTGAGGCGAAATGCCTCCACCAATGCCGTGATGGTAAAGAACGACACGTAACAGTGCATGAGGCGGCGCGAAACGGAGGGGCTTTTTTCCATAATCGGCAAGGGAAAGTCGGTCAGGGTTCCTGCACCTCCACCATCTCCGGAGGCAGAGACGTGAGGAAGCGGGAGGGCTGATAGTAGCGGTAATCATAGCTGCCGCCGTTGTAGCGCGGGTAAGTGAGGTAGAGTCTGTCCTCCGCACGGGTGACAGCTACATAAAACAGACGTGTTTCCTCCTCCATGAGCTTAGGATCACCATTCATGATCACGCGGTAGAGGGGAAAAAGCCCCTCACCCAGGAAAATAACGAACACAACCTTCCACTCCAGCCCCTTGGCCTGATGCACGGTGCTGAGCGTCACACAATCGTCCTGCGCAGCCTCATCCACCCCGCTGATGAGCGAAGCCTGACTGAGGAACTCCTCCACCCCACCCTCCGCTGAGGAGAGAGAGGCGGCCAGCTGCGATAAATCTTCCAGTCGCTCATCCGCGTTGTCATAAGCACTGCGCAACTTCGGCTCCAGGTGCTTGAGGAGCGTATTCATCAGATCGGCCGATGTCAAGAATGCCGCACCCTCGGGGTGCAGGGAGTCCAAGAAAGCGAGCAACTCCGACCAAAGGGGGTGATGGCGCGATGAGATACCCTTGCAGCCAATGACGCGGCTATGCGGCTCCGAGATCAAGGACTCACCGGGATGCGCCTCGAACCAAGCTCGAACCTGACGGAGCCAGACCCCGACCATCTTCTGCGCCGTCACCGCCCCCACCCCCGGGAAGGCCTCCACAATGCGCAGCAGCGCAGTTGCATCAAAGGGGTTCACCAGCAAGCGCAGGTAGGCGAGCGCATCCTTGATGTGTGCCTGCTCAAAGAAACGCAGGCCGCTGGTAACACGGAAAGGAATGTGAGCACGAGCCAGGGCCATCTGCACCTCCAAGCTGTGAGAATGCGCACGATACAGCACGGCTATATCCTTTCCCTGCATACCGGAGGCTAACAATTCATCGATGCGCCCGGCAACAAAAAAGGCCTCGACGGAACTATCCCCCGCAGACACCACCACCGGCAGCGGAGCACCGCCCGGGCGAGCGGCGCGCAGCTCCTTGGCGAATTGTCCGGTATTCTGAGCAATAGCCGCATTGGACACCGAGAGGATGGGCGGTACGCTGCGGTAATTCGTCTCAATTTTGTAGATACGTGCATCACTGTAACGCTTCTCGAAGTCCAGGATGTGCTGCACATCCGCGCCTCGCCACGAATAGATACTCTGCGCATCATCCCCTACCACGGTCAGCGAGCACTGAGCCCCGGAGCTGAAGAGCGAGATAATCTCCTCCTGCAAGGAGTTGGTATCTTGATACTCGTCTACCAACACATGCAAGAAACGCTCGGCATAATCCGCACGCAGATCATCGTTTTCACGCAGCAGACGCACGAGGTTCAGCAGCAGATCATCGAAATCCATGGCATTGCTCTCGAGCTTCTGCTCCGTATAGGCCTTGAAGACGCTATCAATGGCATCCCGATGCTGCGCATGGATCGCATAGTCCCGCAGCAGAATATCCTCCCAATTCTTGCCGGTGTTAGCAGCCAGGCTGAGGATAGAAAGAAGCAACTCCGGCTTGGGAAAACGGTCTTTCTTCACCATGCTACCCATCACCTTCTTTACAACGGCGCGGATCATCGAGCGGCGATCATCACCATCCAGAATGGTGAACCCGGCGCGAAAGCCGAGACGCTCCGCATGGCGGCGCAGAATACGATAAGCGACCGAGTGGAAGGTGCCGCCCCAGAGCTGACTGATATTCGTATGCGTCAGCTCCGTCACGCGTTGCAACATTTCGCGCGCAGCCTTGTTGGTAAAGGTCAGCAGAAGCAGACGCCACGGCGGCACCCCGTCGTCCAACAAACGAGCCACGCGGTAGGTTAGCGTGCGAGTCTTGCCGCTACCCGCACCCGCGATCACCAGCACATGCCGCTCCTGCGACATGACGGCGGCATACTGCTCCGGGTTCAGCTCGGCGGCGTAATCACGAGAAGGGAAGGAAAGGCTCATGAGCGGGACCGGCTAGTCCACGAAATCCAGATAAATCTCCGCGCGGCGGTTCTCACCCCGGATGAAATCAACCTGCTGCTCGGTATCTTGGTCACTGTATGTACGGCGCGGCTGACTCTTGCCGAGTCCCTCCGTCAGGATATGCTCGACCGGCACACCGAAGCCCACGAGGGCATCCCTCACGGCGTCCGCGCGGCGGCGGGAAAGCTGAAGGTTGTAATCCACCCCGCCGACGTCATCCGTATGTCCGGAGATATTCAGCTTACCCTTCGACTGCTTGAGCAGCTCGGCCACAATCTTCAGCTGGCGCAGAGAACGCGGCGTGAGCTCGGCGTGGTCGAAGGCAAAGTAGAGGGCCAGCGAGTCGCCGCCCTTGGGGTTCTTCACCAGCGGGAAGTAGCAGCCACCCTCCGCCAAGGCGGCCTTCTCATAGGCACTCAGGAGATCCTCCGGAGCAACGGCGTCCACGTACCAGCCCTCCGGCGTTTGCTGGAGCTCAAGCCCCACCCGGGCAGGCGTCTTCTCAGAGGTAAGGTAGACCATGTAGCCCGCGCGGTCGCCATTGGCCAGCGTGCAGCGAATGGGGGCCTTCTCTCGCAGGGAGAAATCACCGTCCTCAAAAATCATGCACAGGCCCGCGATGGTGGCATTAGAAACCTCCCGCCCGCGCACCATACCGATGGCGGCAGGCATGTCTCCACGCTGAACGGCAGACACGAAGACCTCCGCCACCGACATCGAATCGCCGGTCTGAGCCACCGTGGCACCCTTGGGGGATTCGAAGGCGCGTATCACGCGAACCACGCCCTCCTCTTCCGCGACATCCACCACCACATCGCTGCCGCCCTTGCCGTCATGGATGCGGTAGCGCGTGAACTCCTTGTTATCCGCCGTGCGACCCGTGCCGACCTCCTGCACCTCGACAGCCTCATGCTCACGAGCCCAGGAGGAAAGCACCTCTGCGGCCTCCGGGGAGAGGGACCCGGCCTCCTGCAACTTTGCGAGCGCGGCTGCGGGGTCGGCGGAAGCCAAAGCACGAGCAGTCTCCAGCGCACAGGCGTGTGCAGAGCTGCGGGGAGTCTGCTGCAGGGCTGCAGGGACGGGTTTCTCAGGCACGGCGGGGGTGGTCTCCTCGGTCGGTGTGGGTTCCTCCTCCGTAACCATGGTGTCGGTATCCTCCTGCGGCGTCTCTTCGGGAGCAGGCGTTTCCTCCACGGTAGCGGGGGTGGTCTCCTCAGTCGGAGTCGGCTTCTCCACGGGCGCGGGCTTGACCTCAGGCACCGATGCGGGGGCGGTCTCACCCGACTTCCGGATCTTCAAAATACCATGGGAATGCAGATAATAACCGACACCGGCAATAAGACCGCAGGTGACGAGAAAAGAGACAAGGAACAAGATGATACTGCGTTTCATAACGTTAATTAAATTGAGCTGGGTTGACAGGCACGAACCCGTCCTGAGGCGTCTGCTGTCCGCGGTTGACGGCGGAATCGCTCACGGCCTCCAAGGCACGGATGCGGCGTATTTCATCGAAGAGATCCGGCACGGGCGGCGCGGGATGCTGCGCGAGCAAATCAGAGGGGTTCAGGCGGTTCATGGTACCGGCGGCATAACCGAGCATACCGGCCTCCACCGCAAGCGAGGCGATGGCCTCGAAGTGCAGGTGCGCCAAGTAGGCCCCGCCGGCCGTGCCAATGCTGCCGATAACAGCGCCTCGGCTCACCATCTGCCCGGCGCGCACGTGGCGCTCCTTCAGATGTGCGTAGAGTGTCTGGATGATGCGCTTCTCACCCGGCAAGCGGTGCGCCAAAATGACCACATTTCCCCAATCAGCAGACGGCGTTCCACTGTACACAACCAGTCCGCGAGCCGCAGCATACACCGGCTCCCCCTCATCACTGTTCTCACCGCCGATGCCGTTCCAATCCTCCCCGACATGCAAGCCGCCGCGCTGCGCATTCCGCTCGCCGAAACCCTGCGCGTTATACATCATGGCGTACCGGGGCGGACCCACCGGGGACTGAAAGCCATCCACCACCGGCACCTTGGCCATCTGCTCCGCGCGCAGCAGCACCAGCCCATCGATCAGAGCTTTCGGCATCATCTCCGGAGCTGCATCCGTCTCCACGCCCGATGGAGGATTGCCCATCTCATCGGCCGTTGTATTTCCGCTGCCGCGATAGATCATGAAGCAAAGCCACGCCACCCCAACCGTCACCAGAAGGAAGGTCAGAAATCGCCAGAACTTCGCTCGCTGCACGCCTGCCATACGCGCGTATTATACCCCACCCCGCCACCGTGTCAAGCACAATTTCGTACCCACCCGATGCCGTATGGCACAAAAAGCCCCCGCCGCAGGGGCACAACAACCTGCGGCGAGGGGGAAACATGAATGTTAATCAGGATACTTCTCCGAGGGGCCGTACTGATTTGTGCCCCGGTAGCTGTCCTGAAGGCAGAACACTAAGAGAATAATGCCCCCGATCCAAGGAATGAGAGAAAGAAGAACGCACCAGCCGGAATAGTTGGCATCATGCAGACGGCGTACAGTTACGGCCCATGACGGAACAATAATGGCAAGGAACCCCACACAAAAGATGATGTTCAGCAGCACGAAGGGCACCGCAACTCCATTATCGCCGCCTTCCCCTGCAACCGCAGCGATTAGTATGTTCAATACAAAATAGGCAAGGAGAAAAATGAACAAAAACAATTGATACCCCCAATACTCCTTACGTGTTGCCCGACCGGAGAACGTAGCATACTTTGCCGTAACGCATTGGACGAAATACTCCCAGCAAGACAAGCGAGCCTGTTGGGGAGCCCAAGACTGTCGGGGTGCACCATAGGGGGAGACCTGCTGAGGCGTTCCATAGGGAGCGTACTGCTGAGGTGCACGGTAGGGTGCAGGCTGAGTGGGACTCGGAGAGGACGGCGGAGGGACGGTGCCTAGGGCTTGCCACCCGGACATCCCCTCACACCAAACAAGTGTATTAGCGTTAACAACGCCTGCGGCAAGGAGGGCGTAAAGCCTATCCCCCGACACGGGCCCCTGCTGCGTGCGGTCAGAAGAGAGATAATAGTACTGTTTCATGGCGAATATCAGACGGCAAGGACTTTCCCCGTCTTCATGGAAAGATTATCATCTTTTCCGTCTGTCCGCAAGCAAAAAAAGCAGCGACATACAAAAATCTCATCAAATCGCGGCAGACGACATTCAATAGACATGCAGAAAGGAGATTACACGGGATACTTTTCCGAGGGTCCGTACTGATTCGTGCCCCTATGACTGTCCTGAAGACAAATAATGGCAACCACAAGGCACCCAACGTAAGGAATAAGCTGAAGAAGAGCCAACCATCCGGATTGATTACAGTCGTGCAGTCGGCGTACGGTTACTGCCCATGAAGGAATGCACAAAGCCAGCACTCCGAGCAAAGTAAGGATAAGAAGAGACAGAACCAAGCTGCTACTGCTCCCCGCCTGTGCCCATCCCCAAAAAAAGCCAAAAATTGCCGAAGGGATGACCATGAAAAATTGGTAACTCCAATACTCCTTTCGAGTGGCACGACCGGAGAATACGGCATACTTTTCCGTGATACAAGAAACTATATACCCCCAGCAAGACATCGCAGTGTACCGAGGGGCACCGGTCTGTTGAAATGGACCTAAGGGGGTAGGCGACAGAATGGTGCTCAGGGGCAGCCAAGCGGACATTCCCGCACACGCGACAAGCGTGTTAGGTGTAACGACACCGGCAGCCAAGAGAGAACGAAGTTCTGCCTCCGGAACAGGCCCCTCCTGCTTCCGATCCGGGGTGAGGTAGTAGTACTGTTTCATGATGAATATCAGTTGACGTGTTTTTCGTCCGCTCGGGGATATTATCACCCTTTCCACCTGATGGCAAGACTAAAAGAGGAGCGTCGCCCCAAAAAGGCTACAGACATCGTACCAGGTCCCTTCTCACTCAGGCCAGCGGCGGCGGGGACTTGCTAAAATGCGATTCAGCCGGGACGGGACAGAATTTACGCTTGCAAGACGGGGCGGAAGAATGTACAATAGGGGCGACATGGCTCATCCGGATATAGCAGCACTTGTACAGGAAGCGAAAGCACGCAAATGGGCGGATCGTGATCTGACCCAGCATGCGGATGATTTGGCGCAAGAGCTGCTGGATCGCAGCCAGAAGCTGTTGACGGCTGACGAGAGGACCCTGCTGAACGCCCTGACGCGGATGGTGGAGGATGAGAAGAATCGTCGCTTTGTAGAAAATTTCTGCACCCAGGTTCTGGCCCCGCAGGACATCGCGGTACAGGCGGAAAACCTGCACCGGCTGCTGACGGAATTCGGCGGCGTGCCCTCCATTTTCGGCACCATGGCCAAACTGCGTCTGAAAGCGGCGGGGCTGGCAGCACGGAGCATGCAGGCTGCGGCCATTGCGGAGGCCCAGCGTGTTTTCCGCCGCACCTTTGCGGAGCTGACCCTTCCCACCCGGGTCGACAAAGTGAATCGCCAAGCCCGGGAATTCGGCAAGCAAGGCATTACCCTCCTACTCAACCCGCTGGTACCGGCGGTGTACGGCCCCAAGAGCGCGGCGCGTTATCGCGCGAATCTGGAGGGCATTCTGAGCAAGCAAGCGGGCGTAGGCATCGTACTGCAGCCGGAGCGCCTGAATGCACGCCCCGATTGCTATGCGCCGGAGGTGACGGCCAAGCAGCTTGCCGAGGAAATCCGCACCGTGCTGCGTGCCGCGAAGAGTGAGAACGGCACTCGCCCCATCTCCGTGGAGTGTGGCACCATGGCCACACGCAGTGTGGTGTTCCAGGCCCTGAAGCAAGCTTTGTCCGACAAGGAATTCTACCGCGCCGACATCATGGTGGAGTTGCCCGCCTACCTGACGGAGAGTCCCGCCCTGCTGCGTGATTGGGAGGAGTGGGCCACTGCCCGCGCGGCCAAGGGCGGCAATCCGCTGAAGGTTCTGTTGCTGAAGGGCAGCCATTTGGAGGCAGAAAAAATCTGCGCGGCCACCTACGGCAAACCCCATGCCGTCAGCTCCGGCAAGGCGGAGACAGAGGCCCGCTACCTGCGCCTGATGCAGGCTGCCGTCAGTGCCGCCCCCAAGGCCATCACGCCCGCCTTCGGCACGCATAACTTATACAATATCGCCTACGCCCTCCTCTCTTGGGGCAGCAGCGGGCGCAAGGGCATGCCCACCTTCGTTTTCTTAGCCGGCATGGCCAATCACACAGCCCGCCTGCTGACCGGTGCCGGAGCCTCTGTTTCCTTGGTCTACGGCGTAAGCAGCGATGACGAGCAGGATGCCTTTGAGCATTACCTCGCAAGCATTGCCGAGGAATTGTCTCGCCCGGACAGCTTTACCACTGCAGCCACCGACAAGGGCTGGAACCGTTTGCGCCAGAACTTCTTGGCAGCCACCACGCGCCGCGAGGAGCCGGACGGAGGCGAGCCCCTGCCCTCCTCTGCCCTCCCGGGAGCACTCGACCGCGCCTATGTAGCGGATCTCTACACCGCAGCGGCACAGGAGGTCGAGCGCACGCAGCCCCCCCTGCCCCTTGTCGTCAACGGGCAAACCTGCGACTCCCCCCTCACCTGCATCTCTCGCTCGCCCTCGGCCCCCGGAATAGAAGACTACCGCTTCATCGCGGCGGACTTCCCGGCCATCGACCGCGTGATGGAGGCTGCCGCGCTGCCGACAGCCCCTGCGGACGAGCGGCGCAAGGATTTGCTGCGTCTGGCTCGAGAGCTGGAGAAGCAGCGTCTGCCCCTCATCGCCGCCATGATCCGAGATGCCGGTTATACGGCAGCCGATGCGGACGCCGAGATGCGGGATGCCATCGATGTTTGCCGCCTGTATGAGCTGCACTCCCGCGCCGATGGCCTGTGCGACGGCACAGAAGCACAGCCCTTGGGCGTAGTAACCGTGAGCCCCGGTGCCACCCACCCCGTGTCGGAGGCCGTAGCGGGCATTGCCGCCGCCTGGGTCATGGGTAACGCGGTGGTCTACAAGCCCGCCGACTGCAATGAGCTGCTGGGCCACCGCCTGCACCAAGTTCTGCAGGCCGCCGGTATGAAGGAGCCCGCTCTGCAGCTACTCCCCTGCTTGGACAAGCAGTGGGCAGATAAGGCGATGAGCCACCTGCGCACCGCCGCAGCCATTCACGGCAGCGGGGCCGCCCCCACCCCGGCCCTGCAGCAGCGCAACCTCTTTACCCGCCACCTCTGCTCCCCCACCGGGCGCACCACCCTTTACATCAGCGATCGCGGAGACTGGCACAACGCCGTACGCGACCTCAGCCGCTGCGCCTTGGCCCGCAGCGGGGCCGCACCCACCTTCCCCGGAGTCCTCTTGGTGCACGAGGCCGTTTATACCAACGAGCATTTCTTCAACGCCCTCAAGGATGCTTTCCGTGCTGTCACCGCCCACGCCGGACACCGGGAAAGCCCCGGCATCGGGCCCATTCCGCACCCCCTCACGCCGGAACAGGTGGCGCAGCTCACCACGGTGCAGGATGATGAGACCTGGCTGCTGCAGCCCCACACGAGCGAACTCGGTTCACAAATATGGACACCCGGAATCCGCTGCGGTGTCAAGCCGGGGAGTCTCTTCCTGCAACACGCCGGCGGCCTGCCGCTCTTCGGTCTCATGCGGGTACAATCCCTCGATCAGGCCATCGCGCTGCAAACTGAGCTCTCCGATGGCCCGGCGGCGGCCATCTACAGCAACAGCGAGGAGGAAATCCACCGCTGGAGCCAAGCCATCGGGGTCGGCAACCTCTTCGTCAACTGCTGCCCTGCCCCCTTCCCCGCCGTGCAACCCTTCGGCGGACAAGGCACAGGAGCAGGCGCACTCACTCCGCAGTCCTTCGGCCCCAATTATCTGACAGCCCTGGCTCGCTGGAAGGAGACCGCCCGCCCCCAGCACCGCGGCAAATTACGCACCACCGCCTTTGCGCCTTGGGAGGTCATCACCCCCAAGCCCTCGCCGGATGAGCTGACGCGGCTCACCGCCGCTGCCGACTCCATCTCCTACTGGTGGCAGGAGGAATTCAGCCTGCGCCACACCACCTCCCCCGCTCCCGGTCAGGAGGTTACCCGGGAGTATCTCCCCCGCCCCGTCTGTCTGCGAGTGGAGGAAAGCACCACGGATTCGGACCTCTGCATCGCCCTGATGGCAGCCCTGCGCGCCGGATGCAGCATCCGTCTGAGTACCCACGCCACTCGCCCTTGGATGCACGCTACCCTGCGGCCCTTCGATATCACCATCATCGCAGAAACACGCGAGGGCTATGAGGAACGCTTCCCGGAATTCGCGGCCGAGCACCTCTTCCTACTCGACCCCGCCGCCCCGGTCTCTACCCTCCGTGCCGCAGCGGCCCACCGCGTCCCCATCTGCACGGAGCCCATACCGGCGAACGCCCGCATCGGCATGCTCCCCTTCCTCCGCGAGCGCACGATCACCACCGCCACCCGCCATTTCGAGTAAACCGCCCGGTCTCGGCCCGGCACCTTGCCCTCCCCTGCCCGCCACACAGACAATAAAAAACCGTCCGCGTTCAACGGACGGTCTGCAAAATGAACCACCCTCGGTGGGGGAACGCCTTGCGGCGGTACGGCAGCGGAATCAATCCACCAGCTTCACCACCACCTCGGCACCGCTCTGCGTCTTGTAGGTACCGCACTGCGGGCAAGCCGTGTGGCCGGGAACTGCTGCGCCGCACTTCGGGCACTTGCCGAGCTTCGGGGCCTTCCAAGCCTGGGCGGCCAGGCGGGAGCGCTGCTTCATCTTCGATGTTCTGCGTTTAGGAGCTGCCATATTTCTCTAGTGTTTATGTTAAGATTGCTTTTGGAACCTGAGTGAAGCCGCTGCGCCTACTTCTCGGGAAACTCATCCAGTGCATCCCAGACGCTTTCGCCACTCGCGGTGGAAGAGTCTACACCCGAATGGGGGTCCTTGTCCAGCCTAAATTGTGCCACAACGTCATTTATTTCGCATTTTTCGCCCAAAAGCTCGCATTTCGGGTAGTTCGGCAGGCTCAACAGCACCTCTTCGCGCACTTCATCCGTTACATCCACGCTGCTCCTCCCGCGCATGTCAACGCTCAGCTCCGGCACCTCCGTCTCCGCCACATACTCAAATTCCCGCAGGCAGCGCACACAGCGCATCACAAAGGGCGCACGCACCGTCACCCGAACCAGTAGCTCCGTATCACACGGCTCCGCCGTCAGCTCATAATGCACCGGCCCCGCGCTCCGCACATCGTCACAATCTATCCCGAAGATCCCCCCATCCAACTCACCCTCCATCCGCACACCATCCTCAGGCATCTCCTCCAAGTCGATCACCAATCTCTGTTCCATACGCCCACTACCATACCCCACCCCCGCCCCCTTGGCAAGCCCAATCTTCCCGCAACACATGTTTTCTCCCCCCCTTACGAGCCCCGGCAGTCTCCTTATTCCTCGCGCACGCCTGCCGGATGGTCGATTCACCCCGGCATCTGCCGCAATAAATCGTTGCAACTGATGTTTCAGACACTCGGTATCGGGATCAAGCGGTGATACCCCCGTGGCCCACAAGGACCTCGCGCCTCTCCTTTCCATCCATTCCGCCGAGCTTTCCAAACGCTTGTCGCGTCTGGTTGCGGCGGGCTTGCTCCGTATTCAAGGTCACGGGCGGGGTGCAACATACGTACCCGCGGAGCTGCCCCACCCCATCTCGGAGGATGAAATGGCTTACCTCAAGGAAGAGACTAATGTCCAACCTCAAGAGAGCGTTATGTCCGACCTCGGCACCCAATGTCCGACCTCAATTAAGCCTAATTCAACCTCAAATGGCCTTATGTCCGACCTTCGGAAGCCTAATGTCCAACCTCAAGAGAGCGTTATATCCGACCTCGGCACCCAATGTCCGACCTCAATTAAGCCTAATTCAACCTCAAATGGCCTTATGTCCGACCTCCGGAAGCCCAATGTCCAACCTCAAGAGAGCGTTATATCCGACCTTGGTTCTCAATGTCCGACCTTAATTAAGCCTAATTCAACCTCAAATGGCCTTATGTCCGACCTCCGCACAACCTATCCTCCGGAAGTAGAGCGTGCGAGATCCCGAAGCAGAATTAGCAAGAAGGAAATGCAAAGGGCTATTATGATCCTTTGCCGGGACAACTGGTGTACAATTGCCGGTTTGGCATGTATCCTCAAACGTGAGCGCAGAAGCATAAGTCGCTACTGCGACGAATTGACGATGACCTATCACCTAGAGATGCAGTATAAGGACAACATCCACCATCCGATGCAAGCCTATCGCACGATTAGTCGAGAGAATGTGATTCAGACGCTGCATCGCGATGGCAATGAAACAACTCAGCCCTGAACTCTCTCCCGATATTCCGGGCTTGGGCGTACTATCTATCATGGCAAGAGACGCCATCGTGGCCCGGGAGCGGCGGGGGAGATATTACGCTTGACCCGGAGGGGGAAATGGGGTAGAATGGGGCGAGAGAATGACAACATTTACGAATTTGACACGCGGGGCGGAGATCGGCTCCAACTCGTATTTACTGGATTTAGACGGGACGCGGGTAGTGCTGGATGCGGGGATGCACCCGAAGCGGGAAGGGATGGAGGCTACGCCGAATTATAAGCTCATCGGCGGGGCGGACCCGGATACCATTTTTGTGACCCATGCGCACTTGGACCACTTGGGGACCCTGCCCATGCTGCAGGATGCCTACCCCGGGGCGGAGGTGAACATGACGGAGGGGACTGCCCTGATCGCGGATGCCATGTTGCACAACTCCGTCAACGTGATGACCTCCAAGCGCACGCAGGAGGGCATCGTGGAGTACCCGCTCTTCAGCCACAAGGATGTGGAGACGGCGGCGCGCAGTTGGATGCACCGCCCCTACAATACCCCCTTCCGCACGGGGCACAACGGCGATGTACTGGCTACTCTGCACGATGCGGGGCACATTCTCGGCTCCTGCGGTGTGGAGCTGGAGACGGCCGAGGGCAAGACCATCTTTTACACAGGCGACGTCCAGTTTGAGGACCAGACCCTCATCGGCGGCGCGAGCTTCCCGACGAGCGGCATCGACGTGCTCATCATGGAATGCACCCACGGCGACACGCAGCGCGACCCCGAATACAACCGCCGCAAGGAGATGCTGCGCTTTGCGGAAGCCATCCGCAGCACGCTGGAGAACGACGGCGCGGTGCTCATCCCCGTGTTCGCCCTCGGTAAGAGCCAGGAGCTGCTCTGCGAGATCGGCCGCTTCAAGGAGCAGGGACTCATCCCCGATGTACCGGTCTTCTTCGGCGGACTGAGCACCAAAATCACCCAAATCTACGACAAACTGGCCGACAGAACACCGCGCCGTGACCCCGGCTACCGCCTGCGCGAGACGGTGGAAATCCACGGCCTGCCCAAGCAGGCGGCGGCCCCCCTCGTCCCCTCCCCGGGGAATATCTACCTGGTCTCCAGCGGCATGATGAGCGAGCACACCATCTCCAACGCCCTGGCCCGCACCGTCATGACGCACCCGAACGATGCTATCCTCTTTGTCGGCTACAGCGACCCGGAGTCCCCTGCGGGACGCATCAAGGCTGCCAACACGGGTGAGCCCGTGAGCCTGCGCGAGAAAGGCGGCGGCCAGCTCTACACCCTGCGCAGCCGCATCGAGTGCTTCGACTTCTCCGGCCACGCCACGCGCGACGCCTTGGTAGACTACGCCTGCCGCCTGAACCCCGGTACCATCCTCCTGGTGCACGGCGACCCGGGAGCCATGGAAAGCATGCGCCGCATGCTGAGCGACAGGCTGCCGAGCGCCCGCATCATCATCCCGGAGCCCGGCATTCCCTACACGATTTAACAGACTCCCGACACAAAGACCCCCGCTCCGCAGCAATTCGGAACGGGGGTCTGTTTTGTCCGGCGAAGGGTACCTCACCCCTTGGGAACGGGCCGACGACCGCTGTCGATATCCCGCATCTCCTCCAAGGAAATGATGCGGAAGGGAATATTACTGAGGATAACGGGACGGTCATTCTCCTCCGAGGGATCCGAGCAGTTATACGTTGCCTTACCGGAGGTGGGCGTCTCGAAATTCAGCGTATAGAAAGCATCCTGCGAGCTCTCACCGCTCAACTGCACGCGCCCCGTAGCACCGGGACCGGCGGTATATTGGAGGTAACCGGGGTACAGGCAGGGCTCACTCTCCCCCTGGAAGGCATTCACCCAGTTGGGGCCGGTCCAGGGAGAGGAAAAATCGCTGCGAGAAGCAACAATGTGGTTATAAATACGCCCCCCGCGCATATAATCCCGCCCGAAGATGATCTGCTGCCGAGCCCAATCCTGTTGGCGCAAGCGCTCATCGAACAGCACCAGAGCCTTGCCGGCCAGGGATAAGGGCGCACAACCGGCCGAGGGCGCGGGCAGGGTGTACGGCACGCGACTGAGGTCGGGATCCGCCTGCGGCTCCGGGTCGGACAGAGCCGTAACCGCGAAAGCCACGTCCTGCAGGTGCACATACTCCCCGTTCACCGAGCCGTGGTACTCCGCCGAGCCCCGCTTATCGAAGTCAAAGGTCAGGGTCCACACACCGTGATCGGTGCTGCCCTTTTGCCCGACGCGGTAGGCGGTACCGCAGTACCCCTCATCATGCAGGGTAGCCGTCACACGCCCGACGGGGATATAGGTCATCTTACCGCCCTGCGCGCCGGTGCTGGTGTTCCCGTAGCGGAAGTTCACCCCCTTACCGGGCAAGCTGTCGATCTGCTGATGAGTGCCGTCCGGCAGCACCCGGCGAGCACCCTCGGCGAAAAACGTGATGCGGAACCCCTTGACGGAAGCGGGCACGCCGGACTCGGTGGCGAAGGCCTCCGTAGGACCGGCCTGAAGCGGCGCCGCGAGGGACGCAGCGGCCAAGATGGAAAGAATGTAGCGATTGCGAAGCATAACGCCCACATCATACCCCGCGGCCGAGCCCCGTGGCAAGCTCGCACTGTGTCAGCCGAGCACACGCAGAGCCTCCTCGCGGGCCCAGGCATCATCCTCCAAGATGATATCGAGCTGCCCCCGGTAGTCACGCGGCGCAGCGTGGGAAAGCACGGTCTCCACCGTGCGCCAGATCCCGGGGAAAGAGAGACGCCCCTCCACAAAGGCCTGCACGGCCACCTCGTTGGCAGCGTTGAACATAGCCGGCATAGTGCCGCCCGTGATACCGGCTTGGCGGGCCAGGCTCAGCGCGGGGAAATCCTGCACGCGCGGGGCCTCGAAATGCAGGCTGGCCAAGCGCGCCAGATCCAGCTGCGGCAGACTGTTCGGGATGCGGTCCGGCCAAGTGACGGCGTACTGAATCGGGAAACACATATCACTGCTGCTCAACTGCGCCAAGATCGAGCCGTCCCGGTACTCCACCAAAGAATGCACGATACTCTGCGGATGCACAATCACATCCACCCGCTCCATGGGAATGCCGAACAGCCAGCGCGCTTCGATCATCTCCAGCCCCTTGTTAAACAGGGTAGCCGAATCGATGGTGATCTTGCGCCCCATCTTCCAAGTGGGATGCTGCAGGGCGCGCACCAGAGTCACCCCCTCCAATTGATCCGCCGGCAGGGTACGAAAAGGGCCGCCGCTGGCCGTCAGAATGAGACGCTTAACCTGCTCCGCCCCACCCCGGTTCCCTTGCAGGCATTGGAAAATCGCGTTGTGCTCGCTGTCCACGGGTAACACGTTGATCCCCTTCTCGGCGGCCCGCTGCATCACCACCTCGCCGGCCATCACCAGAATCTCCTTAGAGGCGATCGCCAAATCCTTCCCCACCTCGATGGCCGCGAGCGTGGGACGCAGCCCCGCAGTACCGATGATGCTCACCAGCACCATATCCGCCTCCGCCAGCGTTGCCAATCGGCACAGCCCCTCCTCCCCCGTATACACCCGGCAGCCACTCGGCAGCAGACGTTGCAGCTCCGCCGCCTTCGACGCCTCGTAGATGCACACATCCCGCACCCCGAACTCACGCGCCTGTGCGGCCAGGGATTCCACATTGCTGTGCGCCGCCAAGGCCACGGGCTGCATGCGCTCCGGTATGTCCCGGGCTACCTTCAGAGCACTGGTGCCGATACTACCGGTGGAACCCAGAATGACGACGCGTTTTTTCTTCATATCTGCGGTCTATTCTACACCCTCCTCGCCCTCTTGGCAAGCGGAAACAGCATCGGGGGCGGCCCACGCCTCCTCCTTCCAGCCCGTGTAAATGCGCCCCTCCTTTCGCAAAATCCCCTGCTTCACCATGTCGGCAAGCACGTTTCTCAGCCGAACACGCCCGAGGTAGGCAGCCACATGCTCACGGATGACATTCTCCTGCACCCCTCCCTGTCGAGAGGCAACGAATGCCGAGATGAGTCCGGGCAAATCCACCTCCGGCCGGGGAGCACTGATGTTCGCGGGCGCGCTGCTCACCGCAGGATGCGGCGCCAAGCGAGAAAAGCCCGGGGCATCGCTGCGGCGGCAGACCTCGATATTCTGCGAGATACGCTCCCGCAATCGTTCCACATGGGAAATGATACCAATGAGCTTACCGCCCGAGCGCAGGCTCTCCAAGCAGTTGAGCACCTGATCCAGGGACTCGGCATCCAAGGTACCGAACCCCTCATCCAAGAAGAGGGTATCAAAGCCGGTGCTGCCGACCATGTGCGAGAGCCCCAGTGCCAGGGCCAAGCTCACGATGAAGCTCTCACCGCCGGAGAGATTGGCGCTGTCGCGTCCGGCTTCATCATCCAGATAGCAATCCCGCACATAGATACTGAGGTAATTCGGCCCCGGAAGCAGGGTGTAACGATTGTTCAGCTTCCGCAGTTGAGCGTTGGCGTTATCCAGCAACATGCGGAAGGTGATCTGCTGGGCATAGTTCTTGAAGCCATTCTTACTGTTACCCAACAACTCATAGAGGAGTTTCCAATTATCATACTCCGTCTGCAGCTCCCGGCGCTTGGCTTCCAAATCTGCGTTATAGGCGCGGGCGTCAGCGTCAACACGCAGCAGAGCAATCAGCTCGGTTCGCTCCTTATCCAGCTCATTCTGCTCCTGCGCCTTGGTGTCGCTCTGCTCTTGCAGGGTCTCGCGGGGCTCCTCCGTCATCGGGGTTGCCAGCAGGGTATCCAGATGTTCCTGCGCCTGCCCCACCGCCCCCCCGGCACCCACGACGGCCTCCGACAGCTCTCGGTCCTGTTTTTCGAGGGCCTCGCGCTCGCCCTCTGCGGGCTGCACGGCATGGAATGCCTCTCGATGCTCAAAGCCATTCTCCTGCTGGGCGGTATACTCTGCGGTGAGGGCGTCCGATGCCTCCCGCTCAGCTCGCTCGGTGGCCTCCGCCTGTTTTGCGCGCTCCTTCAGCAGGTAAATCAGGCGGTTCGTCTGCTCGATGGCCTCCCCCGAACGGGTGTCGCCCCATTGCTCCTTCAACTTATCCTGCGCGGTCCGGAGCTGCTCGGTCGCCTGCTTTTCCTCGAGCGCGGCCGCCTCGAGGGCCTCGGTCTGCCGCGAGACCTGCTCGCTCTTGGACTTCAGCGTGGCTTTAACGGCTGCCAAGGCTTCTCGCGCCCCATTTTCCTGCTTCACTGCTGTCTGATAACGCTGCAAGCGGTCACTCAGGGCCTTCAAAGCAGCCTGCCCCTCCTGCGGGGACTGCGGCGGCTGCGGACAACGGCTACCGAGGGCCTGCAGGAAAGCATCCTGTTTGGCACGGCAGACCAGCAGGCCTTCGTCCTCCTGCAACAGTTTACCGAGCTCCTGCACCCGCTCCCACCGGACCTTTGCGGTCGCCAGCTCCATCTCCGGATTCTCCGGCACCTTGTCATACCCGCAGGCTCGGGCGCGTTGTTGCAGCTCCTGCAGGCAATCCCGCTCATGGTCGGCGGCATTCTTCCACTCCGTCTTGCGCTCCGTGAGCGCCTCCGAGGCGGCAGCGTGCTTGGCTCTCAAATCCTCCAGCTCTTTCGCAGCACGGTTCACTGCTTTCCTCGCCTTGTCAATATCCGTGGGCGGCACCTGCGGCAGGTGGCTGAAATCCCGTCCGCCGCAAAGGGGACAGCTCTCGAATTTCCCCCTCTGCAGGTTCAGGCGCAGGTCGCTCAGCTTCTTCTCTAGGTCTGCCAAGCTTCTCTCCCGCTCCAGGGCCTCCCTCAGGTCTTCCAGCTCCTTCTCGGCCTTCTCCACAGAGGGTAGGGACTGAAGCTGAAACTCGGCACTTCCCTTGGCCACCTCGGCCCCCGCGCGCCGATCGCGGGCTTCCCCGAAATTCTTGTGCGCCAGGACTAACTCCTCCGAGAGCCTGAGACGCTCCTGCACGTCGGCCTCTGTGCCGCCCGCCAACCGGGTCGACATCTCATCCTTGTGCACGATCTTCCGCTGCTGCAAGAGCTCCGCTGTGGGCAGGGTCTCAGCGGCATGAGCATCCCCCGCCCAGTCAGCGAGCAGGGTACGCGCGCGGACCAGCACCTCGGGAAGCTCGCGGGCATCCTGCAACTGCAGGAGCTCCTTCTCGGCGGCAGCCAGTTGAGCCTCGGCATCGGCGGCGGCCTGCCGGGCATCGGCGCATTCCTTCTCGGTGGCGCGCAGCGACTCCTCAGCCGTTTTTTTCTGCGCGGCCTTGTGAGTGTAGTCCTGCCGAGCCGTTTCCACCGCCTTTTCCATGGGCACCAGCTCCTCCCGGAGGCGGGTCAGATACTTCTCCGCATCCTCCGGCCGCAGCTCATGCCGGCGGTCGGAGAGCAGCTCCAGCTCCTGCGCCAAAGCGGCCAGACGTTGCCGCGCCCCGGCCCAAACTTTCTCGCGCTCCTCCGCCAGCAGGACGGCGGGTTTGACCTTCTCCCAAGCTTTCAACAAGCGCAGACGCCCCGCAGACGCCCCGGCGAATTCCTGCTGCCGCTGCTCGGCCTCCGCGAGCTTCCGCTGCTGTTGCGCCAGATTCTCCCGCGCCTTTTGCACAGCGTCCAGCCAGTCCACCTTTTTCTTCAACTGCTCCTTTTCGGCGCGCAGGGTTTCGAGGCGCTGCCGGGTCTCGTCCCGGCGCGTTTCCATCTTCCTGCGTTCCTCCTCACCCAAGGTCTCGCGAGCCTGCCGGGTGTCCAGCCTCTGTTTCGCGTCCGAGCACTGCTGCAGCACCAGTTCGCCGATGCGCTCGTAAATTTCCGTACCGGTGAGCATCTCCAATACATCCGCGCGCTCGGTCTCCCCGGCCTTCAGGAAGGCGGCGAAGTCGCCCTGTGCCAGCATCATACAGCGTTGAAAACTCTCGTAGCTCAGCCCCGTAATGCGCTCCACGGCGGCGGCGACCGACCTTGCCCTGTTCTCCAGCAGCTCCATCGTCCCGTCCGGCTTCACACGACAGAGCTCGGATTCCGCAGTGGAATAGGGATTTTGGCCGCGGGCGCGGCGCTGCGCCGTGCGAACACAGTAGTGCTCACCCCGGCTCTCGAAGCGAACCTCGGCGCAGCAATCCGGCATGCCGTGCGTCATCAGCTCATTGGAGTTGGCCGATATGGAACTCAGTCGCGAGGTGCGGCGGTACAGGGCAAAGCACACGGCATCCAGAATGGTGGTCTTGCCCGCTCCCGTCGGCCCGGTGATGACAAAGATACCCGTATCCGTCAGCGAGGGGTGGGTCAGGTCGATGCTGAACTTACCGGCCAAGGAGTTCAGATTCTCAAAGCTTACGGTCTCAATTTTCATGTTCTACGGGGGTTGCAAGGTGGCAGACTTCTTCAAACATCTTGATTAACAGCTCGCGCTTCTCGGGGGAGAAAGCTCCGTTCTGCTCTTCGTACTGATTCAATCTCATCTTAAAAACGCGCTCCGGGCTGTAATCCGCCAATGTCTCCGTTACCGCATGCTCACTGCCTCCGCCGGAGAAAAGAGGGGTCTTGGCTGCCTTTCGAACCACGATCACCGGCACCGCCGTTTCTTCCAACTGCTCGCGCAGGCAGGCACGCAGCTCCGCTTGGGTCAGGTCTGCCCCGGTATACTCTAGGTTCAGCCACAGGGGGACCTCGGGATGCTCGGCGACCCGGCGGCGGCATTCCCGGGCCAGGGCGTCCGCTTCCTCTCGCGTGGCAATCCGGCGGTTCACCATCTTGGTGAAGGCGGGGACGGTCAGCGTCTCCACACTAAAACCGCCGTCTGCCGCAGGCTCCGGCATCAGCATACAGTGCTCGATGTCGCCCTCGTCCGTGGCCATGGGCAGCGGGCTGCCGCTGTAGTGCATGCGCCCGGCCTGCAGAGCATAGCATTTGTGAATGTGACCCAAGGCCACATAGTCGAACACGGCGGGGAAGGCCGCTGCGGGCAGCACATCCAGGGTGCCGATGAGCGAGCGCGTGCTGCTTGTCGGGGCGGCTCCCACCACGGCTTGGTGGGCCATACAAATCACACGCCCGGCGGGATGAGACTGCTTCCATTCCTCGGCCAAGCGCGCCACCTCGGCCAACACATCGGCCACGCCGTCCGTGTACGCCGTCTGCCGCGCCGCTTCGTCGTCTGCGGACACCGCTCGCGCCACCTCGGGACGCAGGAAGGGCACGGCGCACACGAGCAGCTCATCCCCCACCGGCACCAGGCACTCCGCTGCCCGCTCCCGGGTCAGGGAGCTCACCACGCGCACGTTCATTCGGCGGAGCAGGCTCTGCTCCACCTCCAGCTGAGCCATGCTGTCGTGATTACCGGCGGTGATCACCACCTGTCGGCACCCCGCCTCACTCGCCTGCGACAGAAAATCGCAGTACTGTTTCTTTGCCGTCGCCGACGGCGTCGTGGTGTCGAAGATGTCGCCGCTCACCAATAACACGTCGATTCCCTTTTCCTTGATGACCCCCAACAGCCACGCCAGAAATTTCTCGTATTCCTCCGTGCGCCTCGTGTCCAACAGCATTTTCCCCAAATGCCAATCCGATGTGTGCAGTATTCTCATATCCCCTTGTGTTCTCTATTATACCACACCCTCCCCCGCATTTCAAGACAATTCGCTGCCCCCCTCACAAAAAAAGAGCACCCCTGTCACCCAAAGGCGGCAGGGGCATCGTGGCTTCTCAAAAGGCGAGAAGAAGATTATCGGGGGAGGCTGCGGCGTTGTTGGATCACAGCTACCTCCGCTAGGGCGGCATCCCCATTGTAGCCGCATGTGCCTTTATGGGTGAAAGGTGCCCCTCTGAGGGTTGCCGTTGTTCCTTCACCGGCTCGGTATTTTTCCATGCCATGAATGGTCAAACGGACCGATCCACCATTGATCGTACACCCATTATCCAAGGTATCACCGAGCCAGAGCTCGAATTCTCCATTCCCCAAGGATTTCGCGCTCCATGTTCCTGTGACTTCGTGGTCATATTTTGATTTGTCTTCTGCATTTGGAAGTTTGAGCCTGTACGTTTGAGGCGAAGAATAAAGCGCGAGTGCGTATACGAGTGAGGGAGACTGCCCGCCGGAAGTAGCAACCCCAGCGTCGATTCCAACTCCCTCGAATCCCTCGCTGATCAAGCTCTCGGAGGGCCCGGAGGAAGATGAACCGCTTCCGCCGCAGCCGGCAAGGGACAGAGCCGCGAAGCAACCCATCATGGTGTTGAACAATGTTCGTTTCATAATGCTGTGTGAATGTGTGTTGATGAAGCGTCAAGGGGTTCTCCGCAGCATGCAGTTACCCCCTCCTGACAAGATCAGCATACAGCATTTGCAATGCACACAGCCGGAAACCTGTTGAGTATCAACAACTTACGCCGAATTCGCGCTTTTGGGGCCTACTTACCCCTCTCTAACCTCATCCCCTAAAAAACTGTTTTTTTCGGCAAAACTTAACGTTTGGAATTGACACAGCATTGCAAATGCTGTAGGCGAATCCGGCCCCTGCGGCATGAGTCTGCCGATTCATGCATCACGCACCCGAGCCTCGCTCGTCCACAGACAAGGCACCCCTGCCACCCAAAGGCAGCAGGGGCGTCGTGACTTCTCAGAAAGGGAGAGGCAGATTATTGGGGGCCGGACTTTATCAGCCGGCGGGTAGCGTTTCCACCTTAACACTCGTACCGACCCCACTCGGATGGGAGGAGGTGCACTCAGTGCCACGGGTGAAAGGCGGGCGATCAAGGGTAGCCTGCACTTCTTCACCATTTCGGTACGCATCCCAATCATCGGCAGGAATGGTCAACACAATCTGCGATGTAACCTCAATCTTACATTTACACGCTAGTTCTGTAGTTGTCGGAAAGTCAGAGAAAGTAATCAGGAATTTCCCCTTCCCCGTAGGTTGAGCGGACCATTTTCCTGGGATGCTGTCTTCGCTGTTTTTGTCCTTGATCCTGCACGTTCCGCCCAACAAAAGGTTGAGATAGTATGAATCGCCGGACTCCGTGATTTCAACTCCCCCGGTGTAGTCGATGAGTAAGCTATCGGAAGCCCAAGAGGAATCACCGCCTGCGTCGGAGCCGCCACCGGAACCGGAACCACCTCCGGAGCCACCGCAGCCGGCAAGGGCCAGAGCCGCAAGGCAACCCATCATGGTGTTGAACAATGTTCGTTTCATAATGCTGTGTGAATGTGTGTTGATGAAGCGTCAAGGGGTTCTCCGCAGCATGCAGTTATCCCCTGCTGACAAGATCAGCATACAGCATTCCGCATGCACACCCAACAAACCCCATTGATACTCAAGGAGTTATGAAGACAACGAGCTGCTCGGAGAGTTTCGGAAACTCTAATGTGAAGTCGTTTTTTGTTGTTTATTGCGGCAAATCAACAAATTGGGAGTTGACACAGCATGCGGAATGCTGTAGGCAAGCCCGAGCCATACCGCGAGCAGTCAGCGCGCGCGTTTTCCCCGGAGGGGCACCCATCTCATCCCTCAACGAGGGTTCACGAACACGGGCATACCGATGTAGCAATACTTCCAGAGGAAGGCCGCCGTCTTGGCACTGAGGCGGATGCAGCCGTGGGAGGCGGGGTAGCCCACCATGGCGCCCTGGTGAAAGCCCACGCCGTCATTCGTGAGGCGTTGGAAGAACTCCATGCGAGCCGAGTTATAGAGATTGGAGCGGTGGTGCAGGTCGCGCTCCATGATATGAAAATAGCCCGTGGGGGTGGGTTTGGAAGCGCGACCGGTGCAGACCTCGAAGCGCAGCAGCACCTTCTCGCCGTCCTTGAAGACGCCGCGTTGATCCGCCAAGCTGATGACAATGTGACGCCCCCGGAGCTCCTCCTGCAGGATCTCATCGGCATAGATGTTATTGAAAGCATTGGCCTCACTGTACGCCAACCAGCAGGCGGCGGCCAAGGCTTTTTTGCGCGCAGAACGCATGAGCTTGCGCTGAGCCTCCGTGAGAGCCGCGCCGGCGGCGACATCCTCAGGAGCAGGCTTAATATCCTCCGGGTAACGGAAACAGGCCTGCGTGGCACCGCGCCCGGGCACGGGCGGACGCGCCGCGAACTCCGCCTGCTGCGGGCTGAGCCCCCACTCCGGCTGCAGCTCAATGCTGACAGGTTGGCGCATCCGCAAGTACGAGGCGGCTTGGGGGTCGCGATACTTCATCTCCACCAAATCCTCGCCCATCCCCTGCGGGCTGCAGAGGAAAGACAAACACGCGAGAAAGCAGAGGAAGAAACGCATAACCGGCACATTCTAGCCGTGCCCCGAAGAAATGTCAAGGCTATTCCGCCAACAGGTTTGTGTATGACCTACAACGGGCGCGGGGGAAGGCGGGTCTTGCCTTTTCCGGCGAGCTGTGCTACAATCGGGGCGTGGCGGAATACAGCAACATACCGGCAGTGCGCAGTTTGTGCGCGTTGGTGGCAGCGCACGGCATCAGGCACTGTGTGCTGTGTCCGGGTAGCAGAAATTCCCCCATTGTGCGCACGCTGGAGGCCATGGAGGGGATGAAGTGCCGGGAGCTAACGGATGAACGGAGCGCGGGCTTTGCGGCACTCGGGTGGTGCAGCCGGATCGGGGAGCCGGTGTTGCTCTGTGTCACCTCCGGCTCTGCCCTGCTGAATGCGCACCCCGCCGTGGCAGAGGCTGCCTACCGCAAGCTGCCCCTCCTGGTGGTGTCCGCCGACCGCCCGGAGGAATGGATAGGCCAGCAGGACGGGCAAACGCTGCCGCAGCCGGGAGTGTACGGCGGGTTGGTACGCTATTCGTGTCAGCTACCCGTAGCCGACGGCCGGGAAGAACGCCTGCACCGCAACCGCCTGATCAACGAAGCCCTGCTCGAGCTGCGGCGGCATGGCGGAGGCCCGGTGCACATCAACATACCCCTGCGGGAACCTTTATTCGGCACGGATGCCGCCCCCCTGCCGACGGAGCGGGTGATACAGTGCACCGAGACGGCCACCATGCGCCGTGAGGATGAAGAAGAGCTGCTGAACATTGTCGCTCGCCTGCCGCGACGGTTGATTTTGTTCGGTCAACTCCCCGAAGCCCCCGCGCTGCCGCCGGAATTGATCGAGAAAGGATTTGCCTTGGCAGGCGAGCACCTGAGCAACGCAGCATCCCTCACCCAAACCCGCCCCGATGCCGTGCCGGGAGCGGAGAGCCCGCAGCTTCTCATCACGATGGGCGGGTGTTTGGTCTCCAAGCGACTGAAAAACATGCTGCGGCAGAACCCGCCGGAGGAGCACTGGCATGTGAGCCGAGACGGCGCATGCCCCGACACCTTCGGCTGCCTGACGCGCTGCATCGAAGGCGACCCGACGGAGCTTTGGGATCTGCTGGCAGCCTTCGCCGAGCCCGGGGACACCGCCTACGCCGCCGCTCGGCAGCGCACTGTTCCGCCGCCGCAACTGCCCTACTGCGGCCCCGCAATCGTGGGCGCGGCCATGGCCGCGTTGCCGCCGAACAGCGTGCTGCACTTGGCCAACAGCTCCGCCGTGCGCTATGCGCAACTCTTTCCCCTGCCGCCGGGAACACATACGGAATGCAACCGGGGCGTGAACGGCATCGAAGGCAGCCTCTCCGCCGCCCTGGGCTATGCGGAAGGCGATGAGCGGCTGAACCTGCTCATCATCGGCGACCTGAGCTTCTTCTACGATATGAACGCCCTGTGGCAGGCGAAGCCGAGCGGCAACATGCGCATCCTGCTCCTCAACAACGGCGGCGGCGGCATCTTCGATGCCCTGCCCGGCCTGCAGCCCACCCCCGCCATACGCGGCAGGAACCCCCGCAGTGCCGAGGCCTGGGCCCGCTGCTGCGGTTGGCACTATCTACCCGTGCGCGGTGAACGGGACCTCCCCGCAGCCGTGGCGGCACTCACTTCCCCCGACTCCCCCGCACCCGTGCTGGTGGAAGCCTTTACCGACAGCAAGCAAGACGCCCGGATACTCCGACAACAATGAAACGCAACTGGACACCCATCAAGGAATACCGCGAAATCCTCTTCGAGCAATACAACGGCATCGCCCGAATCACCATCAACCGCGAACGCTACCGCAACGCCTTTACCCCGCTGACCACGGCCGAGATGAGCGATGCCCTGCACCTGTGCCGCGAGATGCCGAATATATCGGTGGTGGTGCTCACCGGCGCCGGCGACACGGCCTTCTGCGCGGGCGGCGACATGAATGTGAAGGGACGCGGCGGCTATGTAGACGAAGCGGGCGTGCCGCGCCTCTCCGTGTTAGACGTACAGAAACAGATCCGCAGCCTGCCCAAGCCCGTTATCGCCGCCGTGAACGGCTTTGCGATCGGCGGCGGCCATGTGCTGCATGTCGTCTGCGACCTCACCATTGCCTCCGAGAACGCCGTCTTCGGCCAGACAGGCCCGCGCGTGGGCAGCTTCGATGCCGGCTTCGGCTCCTCATACATGGCCCGCTGCATCGGCCAAAAGAAAACCCGCGAAATCTGGTTCCTCTGCCGCAAATATACGGCACAAGAAGCCCTCGACATGGGCTTGGTCAACAAGGTGGTTCCCCTCGCGCAACTGGAAGACGAGTATGTGCAATGGGCGGAGGAGATGATGCAGCACTCCCCCATTGCCCTGCGCCTCATCAAAGCCGGACTCAACGCCGAGCTGGACGGACAAGCCGGCATCCAGGAACTGGCGGGCGATGCCACCATGCTGTATTATATGTGTGACGAAGCCCACGAGGGATCCCGCGCCTTCTTGGAGAAACGCAAGCCGGACTTCTCGCAATACCCCAAGCTGCCATGATGCGGCACCGGCTCCGCTGTCCCGGTCTGCGCCTGCACGTGCAACGGCGGGTGCTGCACTTCCGCGCACCCAAGCGCACCTCCCTGCACACCCTGCGAGAGCGGGTAACCTACATCATCACCGCCCGCGATTCCGAGGGACGCATGGGGTACGGCGAGAGCTGCCGCATGCCGGGACGCTCCCCCGAACCGGAAGCGGGCTACGCCGAAGCCCTGGAAGCCGCCTGCCGCCGAGTCGAGGCGCAGGGGGAACTGCCCCCGGACGACCTGCGGGACTTCCCCTCCGCGCGCTTCGGCATCGAATGTGCCCTGATGGACCTCCTCAAGCTGTGGCCGAAGGAACCGGCGCAGGCGGAGCTCCACCGTCTCATCTGGCCCGGCACGGCGGAGGACATGCTCGCTGCCATGGAGCAAGGCGCGCAACAGGGCTTCCGCGTCCTCAAGTTCAAGCTGGGTGCCCTACCCTTTGCCGAAGAGCTCGACCTAGTGCGCGAAGCCGCGCGGCGTTTTCCGCACCTCACCCTGCACGGCGATGCTAACGGAGCCTTTCTCCCCGCCGAACTGCTCCCCCGCGCGGAAGCCCTGGCGGAGGCAGGGCTGCATTGGCTGGAGCAACCGCTGCCGCCCCGCAGCCCCGAGTTTGCGGCCCTGCTGCCCGCCCTGCCCCTCCCCATAGCACTGGACGAAGAGCTGACACCCCACTGCTCCCGAGCGGCTCGGGAACAGCTCCTGGACGAGTTGAAGCCCGACATGATTATCATCAAGCCCATGCTGCACGGCGGCTTGGCAGGCGCAGAAGAATGGGCTGCCGCCGCCGAAGCCCGAGGCACCGCATGGCGGGCCAACTCGGCACTGGAGAGCCACATCGGCCTGCAGGCCCTGCTGCGATGGTGCGCCCACCGCGCCCCCGGAGCCATCCAGGGACTCGGCACCGGGCAACTCTACACCGATGACCTGCCGACACCCCTCCGCTTCTGCCCGCCGCATCTTTTTTTGACATAATTTGAACGGACGAGCCGCCTGCGGAGTCTCACGCTGTATTATGAAAGCAGCAAAACTTCTCGCATTAGCCCTCGCGGCCGCTCCGCTGGCCGTGGCCGATATTATTGTTCCCCCCGCTCCCCGCGCCTTCTCTACGGTTGATGATTGCGATGTGATGGCAGAAAACACCATCCGCGCCGCTCTGGTGAGCAAGACTGACACCGCCGCCGTATTCGAGGTGCTGGAGAACTTGGCTTACAACCGACTCGTGCGCTACGGCGACCCGAAGCTCACCGCAGGCACCAGATTCGAGGTCTCCTTGGCCCCCATACCGGGCCAGCCCGCCGTTGTGGCGCAAAAGATCGCCGGTATGCAGCCCGGTGAGGAAGCCACCATGATTGTGCGCCACCTCTTCCTCTTTGCCCCCGCCGCCGGGCAGGACCCGAACGTGCGTCCCGTCACGCGTATCGCTTTGCTCAAGGATGCCGTTGCCCCCACTCCCGCACCTCTGCCCGGTGTCGGTTTGCCGGGCATCCCCGCCGGCAGTATGCACTCGGAGAGCGTCTCCGTCACTGTCATCAACGGCGTCCGCACTGAGATCCGCATCACCACGGACCAGCTCCCCGGCCAGCCGCCCGTCACCCGCAAATATGTGAACGGCGTGGAGGTCGACCCTGCCACGAACGCCCCCCTGACCACGCCCACTCCGTCGGCTCCGGCTACTCCGGCGGCCCCGAAGCCCGCAGCCCCTGCGACGCCTGCCGCCCCTGCGGCTCCGGCCCAGCTGCCGGCAACCCCCGCCGAGCCCACTCAACAACCGGCGGCTCCCGCTGACCCGGCCTCCGCCCCTTCTCTCCCCTCTCAACCGACACCTCCGGCCGGCACCACAGCCTCCGACGAGTCACAGACCATCATCGAGAACTGAGCCCTCCCGCTCGTCCTCTACCCTTCTCCCGCCCCCTGCGTTCCCCCGAATGCCGGGGGCTCAATGTATACTGACGGCGTGGCGCGTTACTCAACATAACTCCAGGGGAACGCCAAGCGGGTACGCAAAAAGGGAACCGCTGCATGAAAAACAGAGGTTCCCGATGAAGAAGGGATGGGAAAGCAAACAGGGCCGCCCACGGGCGGGCCGGGGTTTACTTAACCGAGTAGTACTGGTAGTGCACGCGCTCGTCGATGGCGAGGGCCTCACGGATCGTGCGAATGACGGAGGGCTCGGCCTCGAAGGAGAAGCGCATGTACTGGCCGCGGGTAAGGTGCTTGGACTCGTAAGCAAACTCGCGAAGGCCAACATTCTTGGTCTCCGTCACCTTGGCACCGGCATTGGTCAGCTCGGCCGTCATCGCGGCGGTCAGCTCATCCAGCGTGGCGGAGCCCTTCATGTTGAGGACGATCAGTGCTTCGTACTTTCTCATATTTGATTGTAATGGTAAGTTTTGATCTGCTTTCGCAAATTGCGGTGAGCTAGGATGCACCTTTTTGCAGGAAAATGCAAGCCTAAAGTGCGTCCGAGGTCACTTTTTTGTGTCATTTACCTACTTAAATGAGCTTCAGGCGCACAAGATCCTGGGTATCGATGAGGCCGACGGGCTGCTTTTGAGCATCGAGCACGACAAGGTCATCGATGCGGCGGTCGCGGAGCGTCTTGACCGCCGTGATGGCGAGCTTATCGGCCTCCACATAGACGGGATTGCGCGTCATCAGCTCCGCCACGGGCTGCGAACCGCAGGCGGGGTTCTTCTGATAGGCACGCGCAAAGTCACCGTGCGTAAAGACACCGGCCAGCGTGCCGTCCCCGTGCACCAGCACACAGGCACCAGCGCGGGCGGAGGTCATGGCGATGATGCACTCCGCCACGGTGGCGGACTCCGGGAGCTTCGCGAACTCCTTGCGCATGATGTCGCAGATGCGGGTGAGGAGCGCGCGCCCGAGGGAACCACCGGGGTGGCTGCGGGCGAAGTCCTCCTTCGTGAAATGCCGGGCCTCCAGCAGGGCCATGGCGAGCGCATCGCCCATCACAAGCATGGCGGTGGAGGAAGACGTGGGGGCCAGGTTGAGCGGGCAGGCCTCGCGCTCCACGCCCGTGTCCAGCACCACATCGGAGAGCTGCGCCAGGGTGCTGCCGGTCTTGCCCGTCATGCCGATGATGGTCATGTCGTAGCGCTTGAGGAAGGGCATGAGGGTGAGCAGCTCCGCCGTCTCGCCGGAGAAGGACATGGCGATGCAGGCGTCCCCGTCCTGCACAATCCCCAGGTCGCCGTGCAGCGCATTCATGGAATCCAACACGATGGCGGGGGCCCCGGTGGATGTGAGCGTAGCGGCAATTTTATCGCCTACCAAACCGCTCTTGCCGACGCCGACGATGATAATCTTATGCCCGGAGTCAATGGCAGCGCGCAGGGCCTCCACGGCCTGCACAAATGAATCATCCAGCCGGGCTGCAATGGCCTGCAGCGCGGCGATCTCATCTTCAAAAACCTTCTTCCCGCGTATCGTGTGGTCTGTCATGGTCAAAAAAGGGGTATCACGTGCCTCCACTGTAGCACACCGGGGGCGGGACTGCAATACCAAAATGCCGCCGGGGAACTTTTTCTTGCGCGGGCGGGCAGCTCAGTCATCCATCAGCCCCACCGCGATCTCATCCGCCAGCAAACGCCCCCGCCGCGTGAGCACCAGCGGAGCCCCCGCCGCGGCCCGGGTTGCCAGCCCCTCCTGCACGAGCTGCTGCACGAACCCCGCCCTCTCCGGGGGGAGCAGATGCGCCGGCAGGCCCTCATCCGTGCGCAGCATAAGCCCCAGCAGCTCCGTGCGCCGGGCAGAGGGCGAGAGCTGCTCCGCCTCCCCCGGTGGCAATCGGTCCGCCGACAGGGCCGCGATGTAGGCCGGCGTGTCCTCCGCATTGCGGTAGCGCAGCCCCTGCATGGTGCCGCAGGCCCCGGGGCCCAGGCCGCAGTAGTCCTCCCCGCGCCAGCAGGCCAGGTTATGCAGCGAGCGGCAACCGGGCCGGGCGTAGTTCGAGATCTCGTAGTGCCGGTAACCGGCAGAGGTCAGCAGCTCGTCGGCCAGGGTGAACATCGCCACATCCGTTTCCTCATCCCCGCCGGCCGCCCCGTAGCGGGCATAGAACGGCGTGTCTCCCTCATAGGTAAGATTGTAGGTCGATAGATGCTGCGGCTGCAGCTCCAGCGCACGCTCCAGCGTCCGGCGCCACTGCTCCGTACTCTGCCCGGGCAGCGAAAACATCAGGTCCACATTCACCTGCGGCATGCCGACGGCCTGCAACATGCGCACGCTTTCCGCCGCCTGCTGCGGGGTATGCTGCCGCCCCAGCAGCCGCAGGAGCTCCGGGTCGAAACTCTGCACCCCCAGCGATACCCGCGTGATGCCGAGCCGCCGCCACTGCTCTGCCTTGGCGGGGGTGAAGGTCGCGGGGTTGGCCTCGAAACTCCACTCCCGCACGCGGCGGAAGTCCACCGTGCGCCGCAGGCCTTCTACCAGGGTTTCCAGATGCTTGGGCGAGAGCATGCTCGGCGTCCCGCCGCCGAAGTAGATCGTCTCCGGCGCGTACCCCTGCGGCAGCCGCAGCTCGGCCTCCCGCCCCACCGCCTGCACAAAGCCGCGCAAATCCGTCGCCCCGGGGGTGTGCTTGAAAAAAGCGCAGTACGGGCAAACACGGTGGCAGAACGGAATGTGGACGTAGAGGTGGCTCATGTGCAAGGCCCATTGTATACGCCCGCACCCGCTCGGGCAATCCTAAAATGCAGCGAGGGGATTTTTTCGGCGCTCCTCCGGATTGGGCGACCTCCCTCGGGAGAGCGGACTCCCCGCATCTTCCCTTCGGCGATAGGGAATTCTTTATCAGCCGGATGACAGAAATCGGGGGGACTATGTTATGTCGTGCCGTCCTCCGGCGGCCTTTGCCCTTTCTTCGGCACGTCAAAATCGCCTGAAAAGCGGGTGTTCCATCAAACTGACGCAATCAAGGCTGTATGTTCAGGAGGGGCTGAAAACCGGCACAGCCATACTTCGGTATAAGAAACCCTCAGCATGGCGAGTTGATAATATCATTTTTTTATGTTAAGAAAAATACCGAGTATAAACAGAGGAAACGAAACATCTAATATAAAGGCCGCGTATGCTACGTATTGCACCTTTCAGAAAGGAGGCGAGATAAGGACCAATATATCATCATACCTCCAAAGAATCCGATTTGGGAGTGATTCTCTTTTGTTCTCAAGCTTTCATAAGCACAATACCAATTACAAAAACATATTGCCAAGCCTATTGTACACAGGATCAATAAACCTATATTATACAATACACTCATATCACATCAGGGCTTGTATACCCTTTGACCCGAAGGTGTTTTAAGAAGATTCTCCGTGCAAGGAGGTGTCGTAGTACTCGCTGCTCCATTGGATAGGCCGGCCAACACTACCGCTTGCTGTCACGCTGCTATAGGGCGTGTGGGTGTAAGCCGTCTTGATGCAGCCATCCACCCCGAAGACCTCGCAGATGTTTTTCGTGAGATCCCGGCCGTAGGTGTACCGGGCGATAGTGGCGGTCGTCAGAGTTTTTTCTAATACGGAAAACACCATATTGATTTTACCGATTAAACCGGTTGCGCAGCGAACCATTTTCAGTCATCAAACTGTAATTCCACTGAATGGTATGGAACCGCTACAATACGGGGTCGATTTGACATTATTGTTCGAATAAGCTCTTCAATACGGGATTTGAACTCTATGCCGTATTTAAGTGTCAATACATAGGAATCATTGTATGGAAAATAGTCAAATGTTTCTATCATCGCAGTGTCGGAAATCATAATAATTTCCGCTACACACTGCTCATCATCAAAAAAAGGGTGAACACAATCATGAGGGGCGAGCGGGAGATTCTGCCTCATAAAACACTGCTTCCAACGATCAAAATCAAATCTCAAGTGTTGAGACCTGCATAGGCACTCAGGTATGGCGAAAAAGGGTTCCACCTCTTTCGGGTTATCGCTTGGTTGCAATCTGAGCTGCACGAAATCTACCGATGTAACTTCTGAGACCAGATACGATGGATATTGAGCAAAGAACCATGCTTCCAGCTGCAGCATTGCTCCGGGGACAACTATATATGATAAGTTAAGGGGATAGTCTGCCGGCATTGCATGAATGCGTACAGATATTTCTGCATAAATAGGATTGCCCTTTATCAGCTCCGGCGTGAGTCCGTGCCTTCTTGCATAATCCTTGGGATAGAAAAAAACGCTCCCCGATTCCTTCCCCGCATGTCTCATGCAAATGACGGAACCGTTCTCGAAAAAATACAGAGAATCCGTTTGTGAATAATAGCCTCCCATTATACGCCCCGCATGCTCATCTGTCGGAAAAGTGTACTTCCTATTTTTGAAAAACCGTCTGAAAATATATGAAGGCCTTTCATATACAAGTGCAGCGGGCGGCAATTCCTCTAAACGGAGAATATCCCGCTCCCTCAAAGCATAGAAGCCGTCATGGTTTGCTATAATGACACAGGGCTCTTTGCAATAAGGGGCGTAATAGATATGATTTGTATGTACAAGGGGACAATTAATCAGAGTATTATGGTCTGTTTCAGTAAGGTGTGTACCTTTCTCTGACACACCCACCCGAGCCTTGCGGGGGCTCGGAGCGCAGCGAAGAGAGCCCTCCCCGGCGAGACAGCCGCTCTTACTGCCTGCTGACGCAGGCTCCCCATTCGGTAACGGAGGACTCATCACAGTTCTCGTCACAGACCGTATTGACGGTGCTAACGGCGCGCTCTGTAAGGTCTGTATGTGTAGCCATGATGACGGGCTGTCAAGCTTCATACAAGTCTCCATACCATTCTTGCGTGAGTCCTTTTTAAGGCGATTCTCCGAATCTAATCAATGCTTCAGTCCAATATATTAACCCGTTTATCAACGACGCAGCTTAGGATAGATGGAAGATCGTCGATATCATACCCAAGACCACCTCTGTTGTACAGACAAAATTGATCAGGGTCAGGAATGTAAAAATCAGAAAACAGAGTATCCTGTGAGATCTAATCTGCCGAATAGAGAAAAGAGTCTTAAACCAGTAGAAGTCACTTGCGAAGAGTAGGGCGAGATAGATGCCGAATGCCACCTGATCCGGTAGATATTTCAGCATATCCGCAATACCGGGAGCTGCCTGAAAGGCTATGAGACATAATACCAAAACGGTATCAAGAATAAAATATGTTTTCGCTTTCATATTGTTTCTCGTTTTATTTTCGTTCTATTTCGTGCCGGCATCTGGCGTTCAGTGTAAAAATCCCGTCCCATCCACCTACCATTCGCCGGGTTGTAGTGGCGGTAGTTGTAGTAGACCGGGCCGAGGTCGGTGTCGGCGAAGTCGTAACTCCATTGGGGTCGCTTTAATTCCAGTCCTCATAATCATAAGGGAAATATACAAGTTGCGCCATTATAACTCCCAAAACGACAGCCTTGTGGTTTATGGGAGTATCAAAAAAAGCGTTTGGAAGAATAGGTCTGAATTTTTGTTTAATTAACCCAAGGGTGATTAATGCTAATATCATACGGAAGAAAAAGGAGATGGTATGATTTCTCGATATTTCTACCTGTGAAAAAAACTTCTCATCAATCATTACATCAGCGTAGCGATAGAGAGACTCCGCTACATCAAGCGGAACCCTAAGTTTTAACAACTCAACACCATCTGAAGAAATCTTAACGGTGTTTTGATCTGATAAATTAAAAAAATAGCATTCCGAAAATTGCATCTTATACAATCGCTTGTTAATATTGGTAATTTTAAGTTCTTTGCCTAATAACCACCCTTCTCCTGTATGTGTCTTCGGATTAAACGAAATAGCACCTTTTTCTTCAAACTGATCGTCTAATAGAGTCAATTCTCTAATATCTTCATTTAGAAAGGTAGCACCGAATTGGAGGTTTGCCCATTCGCTTGGTAATTTTTCCATATAACTTTCCAAAAATTTTAGGAAGAGAGGTGGATTAAATATTTGTCAGAAGGTCGCAATAACGCCCCATGGGGTACACCATTGATCTTGCCATTCTTGATTATAATCTATTTTTTAAAGGCCGGATTTTTGCTCCAACCCAAACCCGAACACGCAAGGATATTGATTAGAATTGACCGAAACACAGGCAGAAGCACGAACATTTACCCCGCCTCTTGCCCCCGCGTCAAACGAAGTTATTCTACTCGAAACTCTGATGGCAGGTAGACGTTTGAGGTGCTGTGGTAATGCGGAAATCATGGAGATGGATGGCTTTTGTCTGAGTTTACATAGTTTCGGCCTTGAAGCAAGAAGAAAGTGTGTCAGGCGGCATCTTTTCCGGCTTGATCTCGGTCTTACTCTCCGGCGGCGGCATGGGGACGCATTGCTTTCTTCGCGTGTCGCTGTAGGCGCGCAGCCCGGGCCGCGTGTCAAAATGCTACGCGCCGCTCGCGCGAAGAAAAGGCTTCTATTCGTCTACAACCTCTTCGATCCCCAGCAATTTGATACCGGGATGTTTTTCCGCAACAAGGTCGACAAGTTGAATAACACATGATTCTACTACCGGAGAGTAGCGTAGTAAAAGCACATATGAATCATGGTAAGGATAATAAGAAGTTCCCCATATCAAATTGACTATTACCAGTTCTGCGACACATACACCATCTTGATAAAACGGATGAACACAGTTATGTTCCGGTAGAATGGAGTTCGCCTTCATTGCCATTTCCCATGCTTGGAAGTCAAACGCAGAACCTGACAGTTCAGAGAAAAGCGAAGGAAGTTCTCTGAAGGCACGGCTTTCTTCCGGATATTCTGCGAAACTGAAAGAGCCTTGTACAAAGTCGATACTGAGCGCATTCTCAATAGGATTCATTTGAAAAGCACTCATATCGTAAAGCTCACCGCTTATGCAAAAACCGGGTTTGACAATATATCCGCCTTCTATAGGATAAAGGCCCTCTTTCCCTTCCTCATAGACGGGAACCTTTTTATATGAGGAATTGTGCCTATAATCCTGAATGAGAATACCTTTCTCCTCAGCCTGCTTTCCGGTATAAAAACGAATTTTCTCTCGGTCCTCCTTTAAGAAAAAGTGAATGACCGCACCATTTGCCATAAAATAAACAGTATCTGCAGCGGACTGAAAACCCACTTGCAAAAGAGCGCAGTGCTCAGGTGAGGGAATGCGGGTTTCGTCTTCACACCCAAAATATCGTCTCAAAAAAGAAATCCATCTTGTGCCCCATGTATTCCATTCCTGAGATTTCCTTTTGATGGGATATGCTCGGGCACCCGGCGGCAACTCCGGAATATACGAACACATCGAACGCGAAAGCAGATACTGCGACCCGTTTTCGCATTTGAAAAAAATAAAATTCCTTTCACACAGCTTATCAAAATAGTATTTATATATTTCCTGCTTCATATCGAAATTTCCATGCGGTGCATCAAGTCTATACATGTATGCCCGGGGGGGGCGGGGCGGCATCTTCCGTCGAATCCGGATGGATCTCGTACTCAGCAACAATCAGCTGAATGCTCTTCTCTCCCTTGAAGGTTGCCAAGGCAACCTCCTTCTTGCATGCGGCCGTAAGGTTGCGGCGTTTATGTATCTTACACACGATGGTAACTTCGGTGTATTGTAGCCCATCATGCTGACGCAATCATGGCTGTTTATCCGAATTGGCACAACCTACTCCTCGGTGAAACGAGATAAGATCCCCAGTTCAGCACAGACGGACAGCCAGGGCTCGAGGTCGGCGGGCGGCTCCGCCGTGCCCGGCAGCTCAAAGATGACGGCTCCCGTCCCGGCGGTCCGCACGGAGCGTTCCAGCTCTGCGCGGAATTGCTCGGGGGGCAGTGACTGAGCACGGTGCGCCGGAGAGGCGAGGCTCACGAGCAGGCGCCCCGCCTCATCGCGGCGGACGACGGCATGCAGCATTGAGCATCCGCGCGGGAGCGTGTGTATGCCGTTCAACTCGAACGGGGCGCACTGCGCCTTCTGCAGCTCACGGATGGCCTTCGCCTGCTCCAAGAGTTCCTCACCGCTCTGTCCGACCTTATTTCGGAGAGCGGGATCCGCCCCGCCGTCGATCAGCAGGTGCGCGATTTCGAGTTCTCCACAGCGCGCGGCTAGGTGCAAGGGAGTGTTGCCCTCGGCATCCTGAGCGTTGGGGTTTGCCCCGGCATCAAGCAGGAGACGCACGAGCTTCGCGCCCTGATGATACGCCTGAAGGGCGCCCTCTGAAGCTTCATGCAAGGCTGTTCGGCCACGCTCGTTGACGGCATGGACGTCCGCGCCGCCCTCCAGCAAGGCCCCGACTCGGGCAAGGGTATAACCGCTGCCAGGATAGGCGTACTCGCATTGCAGAGCCTCGTACAAAGGAGTGTTTCCCGCAGAGTTGCGTGCATTCACAGGGGCTCCGAGCTTGAGGAGAGTGCGCACGGCCGAGTCCTTCCCCCACCAAGCGGCGGTGTGCAGGGGGGTATTCCCGTGCGCATCCCGAGCACTCACATCCGCGCCGCCGGCGACGAGCGACGCGATCAGCGCGTCGTCCTTCTGTCGGCGCACGGCAACGTGCAGAGGCGTCTCTCCCTGCTCATCCCGCACGTTAGCGTCCGCCCCGGCCTCGATGAGAATCCCGGCGATCGCTTCATCCTCCACCCGGTGCAAGGGCGTTTCCCCGGATCCGCTTGCCTTGGCATTCGGATCGGCCCCTCGGACAAGGAGCTCGCGAACGGCTGACTGATCCCGGCCGGTTACGGCAGAGTGCAAGGCGAAGTTGTCCTCCCGCGCGCCGCTTGAGCACAGAAAACACAGGATGACTCCCGGCACCGCAACCGCCACGAAGGCGATGATTCGCATTTTATTGCATTTCATAAATGTAACCCGGGAAGCTCGTTGCCGCAGGAGGAAAAAGCAAGCACCCCATAACTTCGGTCGCATCCGAAAGGGTGACGTGGACTATTTCTTTGATTTCGCGTCTCGAAACTTTCTGAAATAACTCGCCTCCATCTCATTGAGAAAAGTCAAACGACCGTCACTTGATACCTTCTTGAGTTCCAGAAGATAGTGATAAGCTCGCGGTGTTCCCAATTTACAAAGATGCATGATGATATCATCATAAACATTATACATGATATTCGAGCGAAATGTTGTTTCGGCGGGGGTTACCTCGCGGAATTTCAGTATGGTCAGATAAAGCAGTTTTTCATCCCGCACACCTTTGAATACGCCGCGCATCTTCTCCATCGTCTTCAATGTGAAAGCACGGTGCTCAGAGAGGCTCCCATATCCTCTTGCTTCGCATTCTCGGTCATACTGCGTCGACGTATGCAGTAGCTGCTTTGCCATCCCGGTCGCCTCATCCTGTACTGAGCCGGAGCCCCGTGCCCTCTTACCCTCGGGCTCCGAAGCCCGCCGTAGAACCCGAACTTCTTCATCTACCGCATGGAAGAGCCCGGTGGCATCATCTGCAAATACGACAGCATTTGCCCCTAATGCTCCCGATATAGCTACCAACAAAAAACAGTGCCTCATGTTCATTTAGGTGATTCGTCTTTTTTTATAAATTTGACAGGGGGATAACCGGCTGCCACGGCTCCGCATTCCCCGCACGCTCCGCCCTACTCCTGCACGGGTAGTCATAGGGCGTTTGCGGTACTGTGGGAATGCGGAAATCATGGCGATGGATTGGCTATATCTGAATTTACATAGTTCCGGTCTCGAAGCAAGCAGAAAGTGTGTCAAGTGGCATCTTTTCCGGCTTGAGCTTGGTCTTACTCTCCGGCGCCGGCATGGCCCGGTTGTTGTTTCTTCGCGTGTCGCGGTATGAATCCGTATAAGGTGTGTACCTTTCTCTGACTCATCCACCCGGGCTGATTCCGGATTCATGCGCGGGGGTGGGTGATGACGCAGTGGGGATGGAGGTCGAAAGGGGAGGAAGCCGGGGGCTTGCACCTGCGGAGGGGGAGGGCCACCGAATCCGACGGAGTGCCGATTTTTACCCTATTTTGAGCAGAAAACGAAAAAAAATTGCCGATTTTTGAAAATTTAGCTTGCAAAGCGGAGCAAAATATGATTAACTTGCTGCGCACACAGCATCGCCGCTGTAGCTCAGTGGTAGAGCAACGCATTCGTAATGCGTGGGTCGTCAGTTCAAATCTGACCAGCGGCTCTCCATCCACCGGCAACGGGGGTGGTGCAGGTGCAACCGGATTAGATGCCTCCGTAGCTCAGTTGGTAGAGCAGCTGACTCTTAATCAGTTTGTCCGCGGTTCGAGCCCGCGCGGGGGTATTCATCCGGATGCTGCCGAGTGTGTAACAGGAAAGCCTCCGTAGCTCAGTTGGTAGAGCAGCTGACTCTTAATCAGTTTGTCCGCGGTTCGAGCCCGCGCGGGGGTACTGAAACGGCAGGGAGCTTCATCGCGGGGCTCCCTGCCGTGTTTTTTGCTTGCCAAGGGCGGCGGCGCGGCGTATAGTGGGGGGCATGAACGGAGAACTCACTGCAGAGCAACTGGATTGCGTGCGCACCTGGGCCGCACAGGGCGTGGATTTGAACGGCATTCAGAAGAAACTGAACACAGAATGCGGCGTGCACATGACCTACATGGACCTGCGCTTCCTGCTTCTGGACCACGGCATCGAGCTGCGGAGCGCCCCCGAGCCCGTCAAGGCCGCCCCCGCTCCGGCTCCGGCCCCCGAGCCTGCCGCGCCTACCCCCGGCGGTGTGCGTGTGACCTTGGATGACATCACGCCCCCCGGCGCCATCTACTCCGGCAAGGTCAGCTTCCCCGGCGGCAAGCAAGCCACCTGGCTGGTGGATACCATGGGCCGCCTGGCCATGGACAACTACACCGGCGGCAAGCCGACGCCGGAGGAGATGCAGGAATTCCAGATGCAACTGATGAACCTGCTGCGCGGCTGATGACGACCGCCGTGTTGAGCGATGTGCACGCCAACCGAGAAGCCCTCGAGGCCGTGTTGGCGGATGCACGGGCGCAGGGTGCGGAGAGCTTCGTGAGCCTCGGCGACCTCATCGGCTTCAACGGCGACCCCGCTTGGTGCGTGCGCACCCTGCTGCCCCTGCTGGCTGCGGCCGTGCAGGGAAACCACGAGGCTGTGCTGCAGGACCGACACTCCGCCGGCTGGCCGCCGCTCTACACGGGGATGATGGACCGCACCGAAGAGCTGCTGGGCCCGGAGCTGACACAGAGCCTGCGCGACCTCCCCCACCGCGTGACCTACGGCGGGGCGGAGCTGGTGCACGCCTCCTTTGCCGCCCCCGAGACGTGGCAGCGGCTGCACACCCCGCAACGCGCGCGGGACTCCTTCGCCGCCTGCTCCGCCGACTCGGGCTTCTTCGGCCACACCCACCGCCCCACCGTGTTCGAGTCCGGCCCCGGGGGCATCCGCGCCCTGCCCGTCACCTACACGGCAGAGGGCAGCTACCGCCTGACCCTGCGCCCCGGCTGCCGCTACCTCATCAACCCCGGCTCCGTCGGCCAACCCCGCGACGGCGACCCCCGCGCCGCCTACGCCCTCTACACCCCCGGCGCACCGGAGCTCATCCTGCGCCGCGTGCCCTACGACACCCGCCGGGCCGCCGCGAAAATCTGCCGCACCGGGCTGCCGGACACCTTCGCCCGGGCCCTCCTTGCCGGGCAGTCCCCCACCGGGGATTGAGCCGCTCGCCCTTTTTCGGCCTCCGGAGGCCGCTCCGCGCGTGTTTTTGCTCGCCAAGCCGCGCGCAAAGTGGTATACTGGCGGCGTTATGGCAACACCTCCTTTTGTTTACCAGGAAATGTTCCCCATGGGGGAAGATACGACGAAATACCGCCTGCTCACCAAGGATTATGTGAGCGTGGGAGAGTTTGAGGGCAAGCCGATGCTCAAGGTTGAGCCGGAGGGCCTGCGCCTGCTGGCCGAGACCGCTTGGCACGATGTGGCATTTTATCTGCGCCCGGAGCACCTCGGGATGGTGCAGGGCATCCTGAGTGACCCCGAGGCCTCCGAGAATGACAAGAGCGTGGCCCTGACCCTGCTGCGGAATGCCGAGGTGGCGGCCCTGGGTGTGCTGCCGCTCTGCCAGGACACCGGCACGGCCATCTGCGTGGGCAAGAAAGGCCAGCAGGTGTGGACCGGCTGCAACGATGCCGAATACATCTCCCGCGGCGCCTACGATTGCTACACCAAGAACAATCTGCGCTACTCCCAGAACGTGGCGCTGGACATGTACCGCGAGGTGAATACCGGCACCAACCTGCCCGCCCAGATCGACCTGTTCGCCACGGACCACGGCATGGACTACTCCTTCCTCTTCATTGCCAAGGGCGGCGGCTCTGCCAACAAGACCTACCTCTACCAGGAGACCAAGGCCCTGCTGAATCCCAAGAGCCTCAAGCAGTTCATGGTGCAGAAGATGAGCACCCTGGGCACCGCTGCCTGCCCGCCCTATCATGTGGCCTTCGTGGTGGGCGGCACCAGCGCCGAGCTCTGCCTCAAGACCGTGAAGCTGGCCTCCACCAAGTACTACGACAGCCTGCCCACCACCGGCAATGAGCACGGCCGCGCCTTCCGCGATGTGGAGTTGGAGGCCGAGCTGAAGAAGGAGGCCGAGAAGCTGGGGCTGGGTGCCCAGTTCGGCGGCAAATGGTTTGCGCTGGATGTGCGCGTGGTGCGTCTGCCGCGTCACGGTGCCTCCTGCCCGGTGGCCTTGGGTGTTTCCTGCTCCGCGGACCGCAACTGCAAGGCCAAGATCACCCCGGAGGGTATCTTCATCGAGGAGCTGGAGTACGACCCCGGCAAGTACATCCCCGCCGAGCTGCGCGAGACCAAGAGCGCGGGCGTGCCCATCAACCTGGACCGCCCCATGAAGGAGGTGCTGGCTGACCTCTCGCAGTATCCCGTCAAGACCCGCCTGGCCCTCACGGGTACCATCATCGTGGGGCGCGACATCGCCCACGCCAAGCTCAAGGAGCTGCTGGATGCGGGCAAGGACCTGCCGCAGTACATCAAGGACCACCCGATCTACTATGCCGGCCCCGCCAAGACCCCGGAGGGCTATGCCTCCGGTTCCTTCGGGCCCACCACCGCCGGGCGTATGGATTCCTATGTGGAGCTCTTCCAGAGCCACGGCGGCAGCATGATCATGATCGCCAAGGGTAACCGCGCTCAGTGCGTCACGGATTCCTGCCAAAAGTTCGGCGGCTTCTACCTGGGTTCCATCGGCGGCGTAGCGGCCGACTTGGCGAAGAACTGCATCACCTCCATCGAGTGCCTGGAGTACCCGGAGCTGGGGATGGAGGCCATCTGGAAGATTACCGTCAAGGACTTCCCGGCCTACATTCTGGTGGATGACAAAGGGCACGACTTCTTTGCCGACATCCGCGCCGGCTGGGGCTGCGGCCTCTGCAACGGCGGGCACTGATGCCCGCTTCGCCCGGCAGCAGGCCCACCCCCGCTGCCGGGCTCTGCACTCTCTCCCCTCAACAGAACCATGACACCGAAAGTCAAGACCTTCCTCGAGCGCCTTTTCAGCACCGTGGTGCTGCTCTCCCTGCTGGGTGCTGCCGTGGGCTTCAATGAGCCCGCCGGCTATGCCGTGCTCATCTGCCTGTTCTGCAACCTCACCACCGTGGAGTGGCACAACATGCTGCGCAGCCGCGCAGAGACGACGAGCCGACCGCTTGCCCTGGCAGCGGGGCTTGTCTATCCGTGGCTCATGGCGGCGGGGGTGCTCTTTAACGATGAGTGGTTCAACGGGCTCTTTCAGTTTGCGCCGGTAGCCCTGGGCTGCCTGGTGTTCTATGCCCTGGCCTGCTTCTTCTGCGAGCTGATCCGCATGGACTACAAGGGCCGCACGGGGGCGCAGGCGCTGGCTTCCGTGGGCACGGGGCTGCTGGCCTTTGTCTACCCGGTGTGGCTCTTCGCCTTTGCCCTGGCCGCTCTGGGCAGCGAGTACGCCGTCTACTCTCTGCTCTGGCTCATCCTTGTTACCAAGATGAGTGATATTTGGGCCTATGTCTGCGGGGTGCTGACGGGCGGGCGCTTCATCTCCCGCCGCTTCAGCCCGACGGTTTCGCCCAAAAAGACCTGGGAGGGCATCATCGGCTCGCTGATCATCACCACCCTGGTGGCGTGGCTCATCAGCGGCATGGCGGATTTCCGGGCCTTCCTGGGGCAGCCGGGGGAGTTCTGCGGGCTGGCGGTGTATACCTCCCCGGTGTTCTTCCTGGTACTCATGCCGGTGCTTTTCGTGCTGTCCGTGGCGGGGGATCTGGCGGGCTCGCTCATCAAGCGGGGGCTGGAGGTGAAGGACAGCGGCTCTCTGCTGCCGGGCATCGGCGGCATCTTCGATCTCATCGACTCCCCGGCCTTCACGGTTTCCTTTGCGGTGGCGGTGTTGGGTATTCTCTGATAACGCGATGAACACGATCCCCCTGCTGCTGAACCCGGCCGCCGGCAGTCTGCATACCTCGGGCCTGCGGGCGTGGCTGTCGGCCCACGAGGAGGAGTTCCGGCTCATCCCCACGCGCAGTGCCGAGCACCTCACCGAGACGGCGGCCCGGCTGGCGGCGGAGGGGGAGCCCATCGTGGCGGCGGCCGGCGGGGACGGCACGCTCATGTGCGCAGCGCAGGGGCTGATGGGGTCGGCCTGCGCGCTGGGCATCCTGCCCTCCGGCACCATGAATGTTTTTGCGCGTGAGCTGGGCATAGGCTCCCGCAACTTCGACCGCGCGCTCGCCGCCATGCGCAGCGGCAATCCGGCGCAGGTGGATATCTTTACGGTGAACGGTAAGCCTTTCCTCCAGATGGCAGGCTTCGGGCCGGATGCGCGTATCATCCAACTCATTACCCCGGGCATGAAGAAGCGCATCGGGGCCGCCGCCCACCTGCTCACGGGGCTGAAGGTGATGACGGAGCACCTGCCCGCCGTGACTCTGCACCTGCCGGACGGTCGAACCTACCGGGGCAAGCAGATCATCTTCGGCAACGGCAAGCGCTACGCCGGGCCCGGGAAGCTCTTCCGGGGTGCCGCTTACGATGACGGCCTGCTGGACGCAGCTATCTTCCATCAGTGCCTTCCGGGTATCATTGCGGAGAGTCTCTGCTGCATGCTGCTGTCCGGGGGAACGGACCGCAATACCTCGTTCATGACAAATGTGCTTCAGTTGTCGGAGGGCATCATCGAGGCCGACGGGGGCCTGCCCTATCAGCTGGATGGTGATTACGTCGCAACCCTGCAACCGGGGGAGCAGGCGCATATCACGCGCCTACCGCAGCGATTGCGCGTCTGTGTTCCCGACCTGCCGAACGCGCAGTAATCCCCCCCGAACCAACCACCCACCGAACAGAATGAGCAAGCTCGACAGACTGTGGCCGAATGTTGTCCTGCGCTGTCCGGGGGAGCTCTCGGATGAAATCGAGGCCATCTGCAGGTTCAATGCCATCAGCACCTCCCACTTTCTTCTGCTGGCCTGTGCCTACATGCTCGGTAAAGAAAAATTCCCGCCCCCGACGGCTCTGCCGCTGCAGGAGTATTTCTCTCCGGAGGATGAGGATTTTTCCGCTGCGGAATCGGATGATGAGGAGGATCCCTATGAGCTCTGAGCCCGCTGCTCAAGAGAACACCAAGCCGCAAATCTCACACAGCAGGGAGTACATTCCCAAGGCGCAACGCTGCACATCCAACCAATACCCGTGCAGGGTCACAAGCCCGAACATGCGCAGAATGAGCAACAGCACAACAATGTTCATCATCAGTGTGATGAGGAAGGAAAACACCAGTCCGTTTTCCAGCATATCCGGCTGCTCGCGGGGAATGACCCACATCGTCCAGTAAATGTGAAAACACCACCAGAATCCCGTCCCGGCATAAAACCAGGGATGGTAGGCATCAAAGGGGTACAACCAATTCACCGCCCAAAGAAGCCCGACCCACACCAGCATCCACAGCGGTACAAAATAGGGAGCCAAGGCAATGGCCGTGTTATCCTTATCCGTATCCACATATCCGCCCTGCGTCGTAAACTTAAAGTCCGTCACCTTGCCCAAACAGCACAGAGCCACCAAAGCGTGCGTCAACTCATGCCCCACCACATACACATAGGCCAGCAGCGGCATGGCAGGCTGAACCAACAACAGAGACAGGTACAGGGACACCCCCATCAGGGAGAACCACACCGGCTCACTCGTCCAGAAGCCCAGTGCTTCCTCCTCCGTCGGGGCAGCATGGTAAATCTGCAGCAGGAGCGCAAACACCATGATCACCGACATGGGGAGCAGGAAGACATACGCCGCAAACAGACGCCGCCGCCTCGGCCAGCCGCTGATGCAGCCGTTCTCGTAGACCTCCGGCTCACAATACGCCTCGACAGTAGCCAAGCGGGTCTGCTGCTCCTTCACATGCAGGTGAAAACGCCGCAGGGTGGAGTCATCCTCCGCCACCGCACGCGGGGGCCGCTCCGGCGGGGTGCGCCAATCCCCCGGCAGCTGACCGGGAGTCGGCGGCGGCGGGGCCGGTCCTTGCTTGGGGAGGAGGGGTTGTCTCATACTTCTGCCGAGCGTATATCCTGAATTGACACAGAGAGGGACGAACGCCCATGCCACACGTTGCGGTCTATCGTGAAAGCAACGTCCCACGGGGGCTCCGGCAACTGCCGCAGTGCGCCGTTAAAGTAGATGGCATCACACTCGCTGTTCCCTTGGCGCAGGAACAGTCGCAGGTGATGAGTGGACACCGTGCGCGGGGCATCCGCCGGCATCACCCTGCGGCATATGAATACCGGTTGCGGGTTGGAGTTACCGAAGGGCTCCAGCAGCTCATAGCTGTCCAGCAACTCTGTATTCAGCTCCTCCAAGCGCACCTCTGCCGCGATGTGGAGCACCGGTTTCAAGTCTGCCGCGCTGGTGTTATCCCGCACATAGTCATCAAACTGACGGCGGAAGGCATCGATCATCTCTTCACGCACCACCAAGCCTGCCGCCATATCATGCCCGCCGCCGGAGACCAGCGTACCCGAGCAATGGTGAATGGCCTGCACCAGGGAAACTGCCGGAACGGAGCGTCCGGAGCCCTTGCCGAGTCCGTTCGCGTCCAGGGAAATAATGACGGTGGGCTTGTGATAACGGCGCATGAGCAGAGAAGCCACGATGCCGACCACGCCGGGGTGCCAAGTGCGGGAACCGAGTACGATCACATGGTCCGTGGCGGGGTGAAATTGCGTTTCGAGCATCTGCGTAGCCTCCTCGCGTATCTTCTCTTCCTCCGCGCGGCGAGCCTTGTTGTGCTCCTCCAAACGCTCAGCCAGTTCCTCGGCGCGCGCGCTGTCCTGCGTCATCAGAAGATCCAGCGCATCCATCGGGCAATCCATGCGACCGGCAGCATTCAGCCTCGGACCCAAGCGGAAGGAGACGTGGCTGGCTGTTGGCTCCCGGTTCAACCCGGTCACGCGGTTCAGCGCGTTCAGGCCCACATTCCCGCCCTGGGCCAGGATGCGCAGGCCGTGCCTCGTCAGAAGGCGATTCTCCTCCACCAGCGGCACAATGTCCGCCACCGTTGCAATCGCCACCACATCCAGATAACGCTTCAGGTCAAACCACGCCAAACGCCGCCGCCTCAACAGAGCATGCGCCAGCTTGAACACAACCCCCGCGCTGCAAAGGTAGGTGTAGCGGCTCCTCTCCTCCAACTTGGCATTCACCACCGCATAAGCAGGCGGTCGCCCCAACGGACTCGCCTCGTGGTGGTCCAAAATCACCACATCCACCCCCTCAGCCTGCAGGTTCCGCACCTCCTCCACCGATGAGGTGCCGCAGTCCACGGCAATCAACAGGGCCGGCTTTTCCCCGCACTTCTCGAAGGCGCGGCGCACACCCTCCCGGCTCAGGCCGTAGCCCTCCCGCGTGCGCACGGGGATGAAATAGTCCGTCCGTATTTTGTACGCTGTCAGCACGGCATGCAGCAGCATAACGGAGCTCACGCCGTCCACATCATAATCGCCGAAGATGCACACATGCTCCCCCCGATCCGCCGCCCGCAGAATGCGATCCACCGCCGAACTCATTTCGCGCAGCGCAAAGGGATCCCCCAAATCGGCCAACTTAGGCCGTAAAAATTTCAGTGCTTCTTCTCGCCCGGCAATGCCTCTTTGTGCCAAAAGCCGCCTCACCAGCAGCGGCAGCTTCCGGTTTAACTCTTCTCCAAAGTCTACACTACCGTCCGTCGGGTGCACTTCCCAACTGAACTTCGTACTCATGCGCCGAGTCTATCACAATCTACCGCCGCTCGTCAAGCGGTAACTCCGCCCCACCCCCCTCCAATCCCCTTTTTTCTCCCCCGCATAAAAAAATCCTCACTTTTTCCTTGACTTTCCCTTCTTCTCCCGCTATACTCCCTCCGTCACCTATTCGGGGTATTAGCTCAGTTGGTAGAGCGCCTCAATGGCATTGAGGAGGTCAGCGGTTCGAACCCGCTATGCTCCAGCCTCCGTTTTTTCGAAGAAAAAACTTCGGCTTGGCAAGCCTTTGGGTTTGCCAAGCCAACTTTT
>JALFWB010000004.1 GCA_022787425.1 Akkermansia sp. | reverse complement strand
CGGAAACCGACAGTCTGGTCGCCGGGGAGAAGACGCATCTGATCACGGAACTGCGGGACTCGATCGGGCGTTCGGTGGGGTATACCTATGCCAAGGACGGGGCGGTTCAGCAGACGGTCGGCACGAGCTACGGCACGGACGGACGCATCATCGGCGCGGGCTTCCTGCACGGCGGCGAACTGAAGGAGTTCACCTATACCTATGTGACCGGAAGCCACCTGCTGCAGGGGCTTGCCATGCCGAATAACATGGCCCTGTCCCTCAGCTACGAGACGCAGCGCGACCTGATGACGGGTATGGTCTACACGCGCGGAACGACCACGGTGGTGCAGCGCGGGTACAGCTACGATGCGCTCGGGCGTCCGCTGATGCGCACACAGTCGCGCCAAGGCGGCACGCGTAACGACAGCTTCGTGCATAACGACCGCAGCGAGCTCACCGCCGCTACCCTCGGTACGGATGCCTACGCCTATGCGTACGATAACATCGGCAACCGCCTCACGGCACAGGAAGCGGAGGAACAGACAGCCTACACGGCTAACAACCTGAACCAGTACACTGCGATTCAGGAGGGCGAGGCCGAGGCTTTCGCTCCGACCTACGACGCCGACGGCAATCAGACCCTGGTGAAGACCTCCACGGGCATTTGGACGGTGACCTACAACGCCGCGAACCGCCCCGTCGTCTTCGCAAACGAGGCCACGGGCACGGTCGTGGAATGCAGCTACGACTCCTCCGGCCGCCGCGCCACGAAGAAGGTAACCGTAAACGGTACGGTTACCCTGCATCAGCGCTACATCTATCGGGGCTACCTGCAGATCGCCTGCTGCGACCTCACCCGCACGGCACACCCCTGCCTTTGGCTCATCACCTGGGATCCGACACATCCCATTGCCACCCGCCCCCTGGCTATTCAGAAGGACGGTACATGGTACACCTATGGCTGGGATCTCACCAAGAACGTGACGGAGGTATTCACCACCACCGGCTACATCGGCACGGCATATACCTACACCCCCTACGGCGAGGTAAGCGCAAGTGGCAACGTCACCCAGCCAATCCAATGGAGCAGTGAGTATCACGATGTCGAACTCGGCCTCGTCTACTACAACTACCGGCACTACAACCCGGTAGTTGGTAGGTGGACGGGGAGGGATGGTGCTGCTGAATTCGCTGACCGAAACCTGTACAATTTTTTAAAATCTAATAGTCTGATCTATATAGAGTATTTGGGATATGTACCATATCTAAATATACCTCTGGAGAGAATAAAAGATTTCATCTTGAAGCAAAATGAAAGCAAATCCATAGCCAATGATATAGATCTTTCTAAGTGCATCTATTTTGTGTTCTACGATAGAGAAGACAAAAAAAGCTGCTTTGATCATAGGTGGCATAGATTTATGGATAACAACTACATTAGTCACGTTGCGGTATATACGTCTCAGCTTGATTATCCGCTTGGGTTTAACCCAAGTACCGAAGTACCTCTAAAGTCGGGCAAGAAGTCTCATCGACGAATAATATCTGAGACACGTACAGACATTGCGCTCATTATACGCCTTTGCGCAAAAAATAATCGGGCAAAAGATGTCCAGGCATATCTTGACCGTTGTACTACTGAATACTACAGTAGATACTATTTTCCGATAGATTCCGAGGGACATTTAGGAGTTGGTAGACGTTGGTATGTTAATGGACCTAATTGTGCAACTTTCGCAGCGAACGTTCTCGCTTTATATCTAATCAACGATAAACCAGTCGCTTGGGATAGATCAGGATGGTTTCTGTGGTTGACTACCGCGCATCGTCCGGAAGAAGTAAGGCAGCATCTGCAAGCTCTCAAAAATGAGGGAAACAGACAAAGAGGAGTTTATGTAGATACGATTTACAATCGCAACTCAAGTATACACCCCACCCCCTCTGGTCAATCTACTCCCCCTCTCTGGCAAGGGGATGAGAACAACACCCAATAACCACCAAAACCATCATCATATCGAAATGTACAAGAGCATCGTTATGACCTGCGCCTTGGGCTTGGCGAGCAGCCTGCCCGTGTTCTCCGCTGACATCGCGACTCTCACAGAGTGTGCGAGGGATGCCATGGCGGACAGCAACGCGGCCTCTGCCGCTCAGCCATGGGAGAAGAGCTTGCCCCTGCTGGCTCTGATGCCCGCCGATGTGCAGTGGGCCGTGGAGAAAAAGATGGGCCCTGCGTCCTTTGTGCCGAAGGGTCGCTTTGCTATCGGCTGCACGGAGACGCAGTCTCTTGTGGATTATTACTGCATCAACATTTCGGGCATGGCCCTGCTCGAAACGATTCCGTATATGCAGAATTTCGATGCTATGGCGAGTCGTCCGGAGTTGGCTGAGGAGATGAAGGAATATGAGAAGCTCAAGTGCTGCGGAGACCGGGCGAAGGCCCTGTTGCGTCGTATAGCGGACTCCGGCCGCCGTTTCTCCGTGGGCACTGTCTACGCGGTAGCGGAGGCGCCGGAGGGTGGGGCTGCCGGGCTGGCCGACCTCGCGCAGAATTATGGGAAAATTTTCCGCAACGCTGCGGCCATCAAGGCCGAAGAGTTCGAATACAAGGGATGGCGGGGATACAAATGCGATCTCGGCCAATCTTGGAAAGAGTTGAACCGGATGATTTGTGAGAGAAACAACGTGAAGGACTTGGGGTTGGGGGCTGCTCAAGCCTATTATGAGGGAGCGACGCTCTACTACCTCTATCGGTTGGAGGGATCGCGCCTGTACATGTGCTTCTGCGACAATCCCGAGAAGATAGCTTGGGCGACAGAGCCCTCGAAATCCGTCCTGAGTCGCCCCATCTGGCAGCAGATGCCGATGCCTGCGGAGGGAGAGGTGACGCACGCGTTTGTTGTAAGCCGCAAATCCATGCAGGAATTCAGCACTTCTGCCGGGGAGGTAGCGGCCCTGCTGTCGGAGCTGGATCCCGATGAGATCCTGTTCAACATGCCGATCCCCGGCAAGATTTCTGCCTTCTATGCCGCAGCCGCACCGGTGCTCAGCGCCCTTTCCGGGGGAGATCTGGGGCTTGTGGCCTGCAAAAAACAGACGGGGGATTACCGGGGTGTGATGCGAGCCACGCTTAACGAGGTCTCCTTCGGCCCGGGTGTGCTGCGCGTGCCGCAGGGGAGTTCCGAAACGGAGAGTGTGCTGACCTTTGCCTGCACACCGCTGAAGCTCGCCGAGGGGGCGACGGCGGGCGCAGCGGCCACGCTGCCCGTACTGCTCGCGAAGGGCGCGACGCTGCTGAGCCGCAGCCCCGAAACCGACTTGCCGCACGAGACGATCACCAATGAACTGATACCGGCCACGCAGCAGGATGTCGCCGCCCCGATGCAGAAGCCGACTCTGCCCGCAGACTTCCGCGGCATGGTGTTCAGTGTCGAGGGGTGGAACTTCACCAAGTACACCACCCTGTGGGCCAACCACATCGGTATCATGGCGAACTACCCGCCGTTTACGGCGGATGACGCCTGCCTCTTCAAAAGCTTCGATGCGGCTCTTTGTGCCAAGGGCGGGCAGGGTTTCATCCGCTTCCGGCTGACAACGTCCGGGGAGGAAGATGTTGACCCGATGCCCATGCTCCGCCGGTCGCAGGATGAAGATGATTCCGATAAAACGGATTTCCCGGCGGACGCCGATGACGAGGGGTCTGGGAAGAGCGAATCCCCGGAGGATCCGCCGGGGAGTCACTCCGGCATCAAGGTCGATCTACCGGATGAACTGCCCTTGGAGGAGTGCATCGCAAGGGCAAAGCGGCAAGAGCCTCGCGCCGTTCGCGAGGTCGTGCGCCGATATGCCGCAGCCGAAAACCGGCGGGAGGCCCTGAGATGGTATGCCTTTGCCTTCTACCATCAGATCGATTTATACGATGCTGAAGATAAGGGGTTGATCATGCTCCTGTCCTCCGTGAACGATGCGGAATCCGTCCTGAGGAACGGCGGGCCTGAAGAACGCATGCTGCTCTGTTATTGTCTCCTTGAAGGAGTCGGCTTTCCGAAAAATGAGGAAAAGGCCTTTCGTATCTTGGAAGATATGGCCCGTAGCGGAGATCCCTCGGGACAGTTTCATTTAGGGATAGCCTATTATAGAGGCGATGGGTGTGAAAGAAATACCCAAGAAGCAATCCGATGGCTGAAGGCGGCTGCCGCTCAAGGCAATGCCGATGCCCGGGAGGTACTTGAATTGATGCAAGAGGATTCGAAACAGGAATAAAAAGGCAACCGCAGAATAGAGAAAAGGACGGATTTTTATGGCTCTTTTAACAGTACGGAAATGTGCATGCAGCCTCAATACGGCAGAATGACAGAGTGGCTTATTCGGGACTATTCTTTGCCCGCCCAATACTCGCACAGCAAGCATGAACTGACAATCCGGCCCAAGGTATAGGTATGAGCAAGACAGCTTCATACCGCGACCCAAGTAAGATAACTCGTACTCAGGTAAAGCCAATTCATTGCCATGATTTTCTCATTCCCGCAGCACAGCAAACGACTACTTGCTTCTCATAGAGGGGCAGGACGGAGCGTGCGAGGAATCGGCGCAACCGAATTGGCTTCTCGCGGGTACAGTTACGATACGCTCGGGCGTCCGCTGACGCGCACGCAGTCGCGCCAAGGCTGCACGCGTAACGACAGCTTCGTGCACAACGACCGCAGCGAGCTCACCGCCGCTACCCTCGGCACGGATGCCTACGCCTATGCGTACGATAACATCGGCAACCGCCTCACGGCACAGGAAGCGGAGGAACAGACAGTCTACACGGCTAACAACCTGAACCAATACACTGCGATTCAGGAAGGTACGGCAGAGGCCTTTGCTCCGGCCTATGACGCCGACGGTAATCAGACCCTGGTGAAGACCTCCACGGGCATTTGGACGGTGACCTACAACGCCGCGAACCGCCCCACCGTCTTCGCAAACGAAGCCACGGGCACGGTCGTGGAATGCAGCTACGACTCCGCCGGTCGTCGGGCCACGAAGAAGGTAACGGTGAACGGCACGGTGACCCTGCATCAGCGCTACATCTACCGGGGCTACCTGCAGATCGCCTGCTGCGACCTCACCCGCACGGCACACCCCTGCCTCTGGCTCATTACCTGGGACCCGACGCAGCCCATCGCCACCCGCCCGCTGGCCATCCAGAAGGACGGCACGTGGTACACCTACGGCTGGGATCTCACCAAGAACGTGACGGAGGTATTCGGCTCGGACGGTTACATCAAAACGGCATACACCTACACACCCTACGGTGCTGTCAGCGCAAGCGGCAACGTCACCCAGCCCATCCAATGGAGCAGCGAGTACCATGATACGGAGATAAAGATTGTGTGCTATGTTTATCGGAATTATGATTTGATGGCGGGAAGATTTGATACTAGAGATAATGCAGATTTGAGAGAAGTCGGAGCAGTGCACTCATGCTATCATTTTGTGAGTAATGCACCGATGCATCGATTTGATTATTTGGGAGGCTGGACACTCCCCATTCATTATCGAATCGTTGTGGAATCTTTCGATAAATTACGGGACGAAGGTCAATTTAGAAATATAGATTCTCCGTTCGTGTTCAGAATGGAGTTGGCTCGAGGAGCCTTGTTACCGGATGTCCCCTTTCTTTCTAAGGATTCGTTTGATCTCCTGCCGTTTATCTATAATGCCTACCTATTTTACTCATCCCATTTTGGCTCGCGTCAATGGTGGCATGCTATGAACCCCGGAAATTTATCTCCGGAACAAATACGAGAAAATATCGTAGAGAGGCTTGTCAAATTATTCCGAAGATACAGAAAGGATTGCCAACTCAATGCTGCCGATTTGGGATTTTCTCTGCATATGATTGCGGATTCTTACTCATATGGTCATGCGAAGCGAAATGAGAATGATGAGATAATGGAGTACAATAACTACGGAAACCAAAACAAGAAGGCGGAGCATGAACCTTACGATCGGCTTTATAAGATTCCATCTAAGGATGTTCGCCCATCGTTGATTAAGTTCCAGAATGAATCATATAAAAAGGCTAGGAAAGCGACAGAGAAAATTATGAGGGCATTTTCTGATTGTAATATGGATGAAGCTGAGTTCAAAAATTTACTTATGAAAGAAATATTCCCGCATGCAAGCAGTGTTAAGTAAAATCTTGAGTTTGTTTTCCTGTTTTTCATTGTGCCTCCCGATGCTTGCTGAATGTGGCGATGAGGAGCATGAATGTTCTGCGGAGAGCAGAAATCAGGGAGAGAGATTAGAATTCAGAAAGGCTGATTTGGGGGCTAGAGTTGCCTTTGTGTCACGGCAAGGAGAGTGGCGTCTTAATGAGGATCTTGTTCGTTCCGGAATCGAGCTAAAGCAGATAGGCAAGGAGACGATACTATACCCTCGGAAGCGTCTTCTGCATTTTGTATCTCCTCATGAGGCAGAGTATACCGATGAGGAATACCGGTTCAGTGGGACTCTCTTTCTCGATGGGATTAAGTTGGAGGGTGTAAAAGTATTCGCTCAGATGCTTTGTGGGTTTAAATGTGAGAAGGATATATATTTGCTCGTAATGCACCCCTTTGTATCGATGGGCAGTGACGGGAAGGTCTGCTTGCCGGTAATATATCTTTATAAATACGATAAGGCAAAGGGACTTGTGCCTTTGTTACTTGATCCATATTGTGATGATCCGGAGTGTTTTGCACATCGGGATATTCTCATTAACGCAGAGACTATAAAAGTCATGAAGAATATGAAGATGGAGCAAGATTATCAAAGACTCATGTGTTTTTATGCTATCATGGGCAGCTATGAATCAATGCTATTCTGGTACAATGACGAGACCGATATTCGGGAATTTGTGAAGGAACTGGGGTTTCCTAATTTACAATATGAGGCTCTCAAATATCTGCTTGATACGTTCGATAATAATCCCGATATTCTGAATCCCTCTGAAGATACTTTTGCTCGGCATATCGGAATACTCCCGCCCGGCTCATCGTATACAGAGTCGATCCGTCAAGAGAGAAATCGGTTGATAAAATATTTTTGGGAATATGATTTTCTAACGGATGAACAGAGGAAAGAGTTGAGAAGGGTTCTGGATTACATAGAAAAGCCGTAGTTTTTTTCGTTCGTTACGCCGCTATCTTGATTGGAGTAAGAATGTACACAACTGAACGCAGCAGCATAATTGGGTTTAACTCGATCAACATGGGTGAAATCTCAATGCTTCGCAAGACCTATGCCGACGGCAGCAGCACGGTGAAGACCTACGATGCCTTCAACCGCCTGAGCACCGAGACTTCGGCGCGCGGACTCGTGGCCACCTACGCATACGAGACGGCTCGCGGGCTCCTGACGGGTATCAGCTACAGCGACACCACCCCCGGGATCGCCTACAGCTACAATCATCTCGGCGCGTTGACACAGGTGACCGATGCCGCCGGGACGCGGAGTTTCGGTTATAACACCTACGGCGAAGCGGAAACCGACAGTCTGGTCGCCGGGGAGAAGACGCACCTGATCACG
>JALFWB010000029.1 GCA_022787425.1 Akkermansia sp. | reverse complement strand
CGTGCGGACAGTGCACCGGGTAAGGCAGCGAAGAAAGTCGAGAAGAAGACGATGCCGGGCTCGTACATAGCTGCCACATCGGAGGATTGGACGAAGCCGGAGGCTGTGGCGAGCAAGCTGGATGCTGCGCTGGCGGCGGCTTTGCCGGAACCGACGCCGGAGAAGGTCAAGGCTTTCCTTGCGGATCCGTCCAATCGGCTGATGTTGGCGCAGCGTGCGTTGCTGCTGGCGGACAAGCCGGTGGCGGAGCAGGTGGCCCCGACGCGCGCCAAGGCGGAGGCCGAGCTGAAGAAGATTGACGAGGAGTTCGCTAAGCTGAGTGAGGCGGACAAGAAAACGCGCGCGGTGGAGTTTGAGAAGCGGCGCGGTGTGCAGCAGGCCATCCTCGATGAGGTGAATACCTTGGCGGATGCGGCCAAGGACCCCAAGACGCTGGAGCTGATGAACATGGTGTGCAGCAATTTGGATTGGCTGGAGAACATCGTGAACAGTGGCGATCTTTCTCGCCCCGGTGCGGTTTTTGCTTTGCTGCAGAAAATCCGTAAGGAGGCCGCGCCCAACCTTCCCTACGATGTGATGGAGCGCGACATCGCGACGGCTACGGCCATCGAGTTCGTCAAGAGTAAGTGGAATGCGGACAAGGCCGTGATCCGTGCCGATTTCTACATCCGCAGTTGGCATGATGACCGCCTGAACCTCATTTTCGACAAGATTCCGTTCTGGCAGCGCCGCATGGTGTGCGGGTGCAAGGGGGATAACGGGTTCGGCGAGCTGCCGAGCTTGGAGTGGTTGCAGCGCAATGCGCACATGCCCGCCGGTCGCTACTGCGGCTGCCAATGGCGTTGCGGGTACAAAACATATAACCCCTACGGTGAGACCGTGCAGGGGCCGGGTTACAATGAGCCCTATACCGGTATGTATACCGATAACTCGGCCAAGTTTACTTACGAGGTGGGCGGCGTGTGCGGCAGCCTGTCGCATTTCGGGGCTTTCGGTGCCTTGGCCAACGGCATTCCCGCTCTCACGGCGGGCGAGCCGGGGCACTGCGCTTTCGTGGTGCTGGTGAACGGTAAGTGGACTCCCGGTTATTCGGTGTCTTGGCAGCGTGGTCTGCATTGGCAGCCTTGGCGCGAGGTTCATGTGTTCGCCTCGCTTCATGATGCCACGGATGTCTATTCCCCCGAGCAGAAGAATGCCACGGCGCTGGCTCATGTTCTGCGCACGTTGGCCGGTTCGGCAGCAGAAAACAAGGATGCCGCCAAGGCTGCTAAGCTGTATCGAGAGGCGCTGAAGGCTCAGCCGCTGCACTTCGGTATCTGGCGCGCCTATGCCGAACATTTGGCTGCTACCGCTCCGGGAAATAAGGCGGCTTGGAGCGAGCTGAACAAGATGGTCTGCAACGGTCTTACGCCTGTCTATCCGGAGCTTGCAGCCGAGCTGCTCAGCCGCTGGGTTTACCCCACCATGGTGAAGAGCGGTATGAGTCAAGATGAGGTGATGAAGGCGTATAACCTCTTCTGGAAGAAGGTCACTGACTTCGGACCGGAGCGTTGGCGCATTGAGCAGTTCTGTGATGCCCAGGCGGGTGCCTTCAAGAAGGGGAACAAGCCGGACAGCGATGTGCTGGTGCGTTTGTATCGCGAGACGCTCGGGGCTGTGCTGCGGAACGAGAAGTACGCTCCCGTCATCTTGGCTTGGGGTAACTCCAAGCTGGCTGACGGCGATGCTGATTTGCAGAAGAAGATGATGGACGCCATGGTGAAGGCCATCGGCAGCAGCGGCGATGCCAGCCCGGATACGCGGGATGCCATCATCGGCCAAGCCTTGGCCGGGGCCGAGCAGATGCGGGATCGCGAGGCTTTCTGCAATCTGGCGCGCAATCTCTCGGAGAAGTACAAGAAGCCGGTCGGGCTGCCGAAGGTGGATCCGCTGCCCGGTAAGCTGCTCTCGCAGGGCGGTCTTTTCTTCGCTTCCTCGACCAGCCAGTGGGATAAGGTGTGCGAGCACCCCGGCCTGCTGAATCCGCGTATCGGCGGCTCGTTCCACACGGGCAAGCAAGCGGATGTCTCTTCTTGGTGCGCCGTGGAGCTGCCCCGCACCGGGTTTATCACCGGTATTCAGGCTGTGGCCACCACAGGTAACCACGATCGCCTGCGCGATCTCTCCGTGCAGGTGTCGGAGACCGGTAAGGATGACGACTGGAAGGAGGTGGGTAAACTGAGTCCCATCAAGAATTGCACGATGCACTTGGATATCAGTGCCCTCCGTCCGCAGGCTAAGTACATCCGCATTATCAGCAACAAGAAGGGCGATTTCCTGCATCTGCGCGCCATCATGGTGTACGGTGAGCAGGCTTCCTGAAGCAACATTTCATTCACAGCAAACCACTATTGCATTTCATGAACAAGATTCTCACAACTATCGCCGCAGCCGGTATGCTGGCGGCCCCGCTCTTTGCCGTGCAGAAGGCGACGGATCTGGCCTCCGGTCAGAAGCTCGTGAAGGACAGCGGCTATGCCCTGTTTGCCTATGCAGCGGATTGGGATAAAAAGAGTAAGAAGCAGGCGGAGGCCCTGTTGGCTTCCCCGGAGGTGCAGAAGGCGCTGGGCGACCGCGTCTGCATCATGTTCCCGGTGTACGAGGCCAAGGACATGGGTCCCATCATCAAGGAGCAGCTGGGCGACCCCAAGAAGCCCGGTTCCATCCGTGTTCCGGAGTCGGAGCAGTTCCCCTCGCTTTCTTACCCTGCCATCTATCTGTGCCGTAAGGACGGCTCCCGCTGGGCGTCCGTATGGGGGGATGTGATGTACGATGCCAAGCCTGCGGAGGTGGCTAAGGTGATCAACGAGTTCACGGCTACCCACGCGAAGGTTGAGCCGCTGTTGGCCAAGGCTGCCAAGGCAGAGGGGGTGGAGAAGGCCCGCCTGCTGGGTGAGGCTTGCGAGATCGCTCGCCCTGCTTCGCTCATCAAGAGCGGTTCCTGCATGCACTGGCCGGAGAACGTGAAGGATCAGGTGAAGAAGGCTGATCCGGAAAACAAGTCCGGTTATGTGACCATGCTTTCGCATGATACGAGCGGCTATGCGGAGAATAACCGCCAGAAACCTCTCGAGTTCATCGCAGAGCTGGAGAAACTGGCCACCGGGCCGGGCTATAACACCTTCCAGAAGCAGCACTTCTATGCGCTTGCCATCGGTCTGTTGCATCGCCAAGGGAAGAACACCCCGGAGAGCTTGGCCCGCATCAAGGAACTGGCGCAGAAGATGAAGGCTCTGGACCCGAAGTCAACTCTCGGCCGCTCGGCGGACATTGCACCTGTGGTGTGGGGGCCGGACCTCACCTTGGTCGGTGGCTGGAAGCCCACCTGCATCCCCAAGGCCGGCGAGCCCGTGAAGGTGCTCGGCGCAATCCCCATCACCGCCCCCGGTACCTACACGGTCGGCTTCTGGTTTACCGGCGGTTCCAAGGGGCTCGTCATTCGTTCCGTTGAGCTGCGTGATGGTGGCAAGACAGTAGATAGGGATGAGCACCGCGGTTTCTCCGGTCACAAGAAGGAGAATAACGTGTACATCCTCAAGGTGACCTCCCCCCTCAAGAACCCCGAACTGTACTGCACCTTCGATATGCAGCCGAATGATAACTCCTTCGGCCGAGTCGAGGTGAAGAAAGTGAACTGATTTGCACACCCCCGCGTCCGTATTTGCACCGGGCGCGGGGGTAACTGTATCTTGAGGTCTCGCAGCAGGTGTATGCTATTGCCTGTTCGAGTAAACGAAAATGGGGCTAGGTGTTATTCCCAGACGAAAGAGTGGCGGGAGTCCTTGAGTTTCCCATCGACCAGAAGGTCGATCTTCCAACTGAGAATATCACCGTTGCGGAGTCGATCGGGACCGGCGAAAAAGAACTCGGCCTTCCGGTCAAAAGCGGGTTTACGCGGGGCGGGGAAGTCCACGGAACGCGAAAGAACCTTGCCGGCCGTACGAGCCTGTGTGTAGTACATGACGAGCCGGACGTGGGACTGCGGGTCAGCATCATCCCAGCGAACGTGGTAGTAATCGCCTAGCCGCTTGCGGCGTTCCGCCTCGGTGTTGGCTCCATAGAGAAGGTAGCGCGCGTTGGCTCGGAGAGGAACGGCGGACCAAGATTCGGATGGGAGTTTTGTCGTCTTCAACGGCAGATCAGCCACGCTGGTAATACAAGTGCGGGAGGGAGAACAGGAGACCAGAGCGGCGAGGATGACGGAGGCCGTGATGAAACGCTGAAGCATAAGTTGTTCTACACCCGAGGGGCAGGGTTTGTCAATACAAAACTGAGGAGGAGCCAAATTACTTGAGGAAAATACGATCTGAGGGGAGACTGGTGAGGGCCTGCAGCCGTCGTGCCAAGAAACGCATGACCGCCACGAGCGTGGCCATGAGCGGCACCCCGATGACAACGAAACCCCACCAGTGCATGCCCCCGACTGCTTGATTGTAGGCCAGCGCCTGGTCTGCAGCGGGCAGTTGAAGCACGGGGAGGAGGAAGTAGAGCGAGAGCCCGAAGTTCGCCAGCCCGGAGCCCAGGAGCGAGGCCGCCATCAGGCGACTGCCCTGCAGCTCCAGCCGTCGGTAATCGTCCGTGCAGCCCAGCTCCTGCACCTTCTGCTCGATGAGCGGGATGTCATACAGCGCCTCGGAATAAACGAACGCACGGAGCAGCGAACTGCGGCCGCGGGCCGTCACCAGCACCGCCCCGGCAAGCATGGTCGCCACCATCAGCTCCTTGCCGGCATACCACCATGGCGTGTCCGGGCGGATAGCCTCCCCCGCACCGGAGTTCGCGTACATGCTCACCACGCCCGTGAGCAGCGTGCCCAGCAGACCGAACACCGCCAGCGGCTCTACCCGCCGCTGCGAGACAACGGAGTAGATCCCGCAGCCGATGGGCAGGGAAAGCGCTACCACCAAGGCCCACATCGTCCCCCAGTCGTACCACGCGCCGCCGGATCCGGAGCACTTCTCCAGAATCAGCACCGGCGCCAGCACGCTGAGCAGCACGTTGATCAGACTCTTCTTACCGCTGTCCATGGGCGAGGAAAGGGGTCAGCGCATAGCCGCAATGGCTGCTGCCATGTCATCAGCTCGGAAAGTCGAGGACCCTGCCACCAGGCAATCCGCCCCCGCCTCCTTGCAGAGCGGCGCCTGCACCGGGCCGATGCCACCGTCCATCTGGATGAGGAAAGACCCCGCTCCCGCCGCACGAGCCTGCGCCAGCGTCCGTACCTTGTCGAGCACATGCGCCATGAAACTCTGCCCGCCGAAACCGGGGACCACACTCATCACCAGCACCATATCCAGCTCCGCCAGGTAAGGCAGCACGGTCTCCACTGGCGTGGCCGGGTTGAGGGCCAGCCCCGCCTGCGCCCCGCCGGCTCGGATAGCCGCCAAGGTGGCATGCAAATCCACCTCCCCCTCGCGCTCAACATGGATGGTAATCATGCTCATCCCCGCCTTCAGGAAGCGCGGCAGATAGTGATCCGGAGCATCAATCATGAGGTGGGCATCCAAGAAAGTACCCTCCGGCACACTGTCATGAATGGCGCGGCAGATATCCGGGCCGAAAGAGATATTGTCCACAAACGAACCGTCCATCACATCCAAGTGCAGCCAATCGGCACCGGCGTTCAGGGCGCGCACAGCCTCCTCACCGATGCGACGAAAATCGCAGGCGAGCATGGAAGGAGCGATCAACATGGCGCGGGGTGACTCACAGGCTCTTCCAGGGCAGGGCGGCGAGCAGGGCATCGAAGCCCAGACCGGTACCGGCAGGCACGGGGAAATCGGGCGTGATGTTGAAGCCGAGCTGCTCCGAGAACGGATTGGGCTTGTAGTTCAGGTGGGTCAGCAGGCCGCAGAAAGGCACCTCCGCCTCCGGCTTGCCGGTGTAGTAGGCCGCGGCATTGTAAGCAGCCCAGCACTGGCCCAGCGGGTGGTCCATGTAAGAGGTGAAGACGGGCATGCCGGTGGTGCTCATGTGGCGAGCCGGCTTCACCAAGCGCATCATGGGCTTGGTAGTGCGCTGCGGGATGATACTCTCATTCTGCACGGGCATGTCGTAGCCCAAGGGCATGCCGGCATCCTGCAGGGCCTGCCACACGGCAACGTCGTAGTAGCAGGGGTCCTCCACAAAGTCAATGCGTTGGCGCATGGCCGGCGGCAGCATCTCCCAGAACTGCAGGGCATCCTCCAAGGACAGCGTGCAGTTAAAATCAACCCGCCACTTCCAATCCGGCACCATGGAGGCCAAATTCACCAGACGCTCCACCGTCGCGGCCAACTTGGGCACCACCTTGATTTTGCCGACGCGGAAGCCGCGCTGGTGCAGGTTGTACACTTGGCCGGGAGTGGCACTCACGGGCAGGGTCGCATGGCTGCGCGGCACCCGCAGACCCGCAAAAAGGCTCTCTCCCTTGGCGCGTGCGGCGCCGTCCAGCTCCACGCATTTGAGCGCACGAGCCCCCAAGCGCAGAGGCGTGCCGTCCCGCAGAGCATCCAGCTCATATTCCAGCGGGGCATCCCCCAGCTCCGGCCAGGGCTGCAGGCAGGCATAGCCGCCGTTGTCGCCGCGCAAAAGAACACCCTGGCGTGGCTGCGCAGCCGCGCGCGCGCTCAACGCCCCCAGCGGATAAAGTGTGTACGGAGAGTACTGCATGCGCCTATTCTATCCTAAATCCCCCATTTGTCACGCCCTTTTTTTGCCCCGTGTGCATTTTCTCACCCCTTCCTCCGGTGGTGATTGATGGGTGAGAGAACCCCGTATGTTGTGGTATAGTTGAGAATTTTTAATAATTTATCATAAAATGCTTGACATCGGGGGTCGGGAGGCGTATACTCTCCGCCCATGAGACGTACCCTGACATTTTTACTGAGTCTTGTGCAGTTGACCATCGTCGCTCCTGCGGACGAGGTAACGGCCCTGCGTCCAGTCATCCACCAAGCGGCGGCGGACAACGATGTAGATCCGGTGATGATGGAAGCAATCATTCGTCACGAATCCGCCCACGCCACCTCCAAGGCGGCCCGCAACAAGAATAACTTGGCGGGCATCATGGGCCGCAACGGACAGCGCCGCTACGGTAGCAAGGAGGAATGCGTGCATGATCTGGGCCGCATCTTGGCCAAGTACAAGGCCAAGGGCCGCACCACGACCGCCCAGGTGGGCCGTTCCTATGCCGCTGCCGGAAACTGGGCCGCGCATGTAGACCGCCACATGCGGGAGATTTTGGCCGGCAAATACGGCGAATTGCCCGCTGCCCCCTCCTCAAACAACTGAGGAAGCAACTGCAAGCCGCACAAAAGGCTTGCAGAGTGCGGCGGCATCCGCTAGAATAGGGGCGATATGCCGCAAAGAATGTTTTTGTTGATGATGCCGGTGGCTGCTCTGCTCGCCGGATTTCCTCTGCCGGTGCAGGCCGCCCCGACGCGCCGCCCCGTGGTTAAGCAGCAAACGACCGCCCGCCTGCCCATGTTGCGCACATGGGAGCCGCGCCTGTCGGCCGCCATGAACGAGGCATTGAAAGAATACAACGTCAGCGGCGAACCGGCTGCCATGGCCCGAGCCTGCGTGACGGCCGCCATGGACGCTGCCGAGAAGTGGCAACGTGCTCGTACGGCGTATCTCGAGGCCGCCGGCCAAGCCGCCGGTGTCAAGTCCGAGCGTGTGGCCGAGTTGAAGCAAGAGGGCGAGCGCAATTTGGAGGCCGATCTCCGTGCTCTGGCGGCAGGCGCGGCGTGGTTCTCCGATGCCCGCTGCAATTCCCTGGGGATAGCGATGGTGGCTCGTGAGGAAGCGGCCGCCCCCGGCGTGGGCGATGTCCCCCTGCCGGTGCTCAAACTGCTGCAATCCGCCTCGCAGAGCACTCAGGAATACGCCGCTGTCGCGGAGTCTGCCGTTGCCGTCTGCACGGCCCTGATACAGGCTGAGAATCAGGCTTTGTTGAGGATGTACCCCACTTTCGAGGAACCCTTCCCCGGCCCGGAACCCGTTACGGGGCTGCTGTGGGAGGCCACCCCTTCCTTGAAGGAACAGGCCCCCAAGTTGATTTCTCTGTGGCAGGCGGAGGTGAAGGCTTGGGAGGAATACTGCGAAACCATGCGCAATTTGCTGGCTCCCGGTTGCCTGATGTTCACGGGCAGCTTGTCCTATATGGACCGACTGACGCTGAAGCTCATTGCCAACCGTGAGGCCTTCCTGGCCGTGCTCATCCCCCCCCCGCCCGCCGAGCCGATTGCGGAGGAGGCAGAGCCCGCCGGGGATGAAGAACCCGCCGCGCAGGACATGACGCCGGAGCAACTCCGCCGTGCCTCTGAAGCCAGCGATCCGAACGCCCAGTGGGAGCTCGGGGAGCGTCTGTTGAACGGAAGGGACGGCTTTAAGAAGAACACCAAGGAGGCCGTCAAATGGCTGGAAAAATCCGCCAAGCAGGGGCATTGCATGGCTGCCTTTCGCCTCAGTGAGTGCTACCGCAACGGCATCGGCATTGCTAAGGATGTCAAGAAGGCCGACTACTGGCTGGAGCAGAGCGGTGACGACATGGAAGCCCAGGGCTGCGAAGGCCAAGGCGGAGAACAATAAGGAATGCGGCCTATGAATCTGGAGGACCTCAGGGGGCAGATCGACAGCATCGATGCACAGATCGTCGAGCTGTTGAAGCAGCGTGCCCGCTGTGCGCACGAGGTGGGCCGCCGCAAGCGAGAGGCGGGTCGCCCCACCTTCGTGCCGGAGCGGGAGAGCGCTCTCATCGCCAAGCTGCTGCGCCTGAATGCCGGCGAGCTGCCGGAGCAGTGCTTGCTGAGTATCTACCGCCAGATTGTGAGCTGTTCCTTCCACATGGAGGGCGGCATGCGGGTCGGTTATTTGGGACCGGAAGGTACCTGGAGCCACCAGGCAGCCCTCGCGCGATTCGGCGACAGCGTGGAGTTCGTGCCCTTCCCCTCCTTCGCCCATGTGTTTTCCGCCGTGGAGCGCCAAGAGGTCAACTACGGTGTCATCCCCATCGAGAACAGCACGGATGGCTCGGTCTCGCAGGCAATGGACGAGTTCGGCCACAGTCCCCTGCGCATCTGCGCCCAGGTGCAGCTGAGCATCCGCAACTGCCTGCTGTCCGACATCCCGGCGGAGGCCATCACTACAATCTACAGCCATCCGCAGGTGCTGGGACAGTGTCGGGATTGGTTGCGCGAGAACTTCCCGCAAGCGGAGCTGGTGTCCGTCTCTTCCACCGCCGCCGCCGCCGCGCGTGCTAAGCAGGAAGCAGCCTCCGGTGCCGCCGCCTTGGGGAGCAAGCTGACGGGCACGCTGCACCACCTGCCTGTCCTCGCCGAGAATATTCAGGATAAGGCGTACAACAGCACGCGCTTCGTGGTCATCGGCAACCAGCGCACGGCCCCGGCGGAGAAGAACCGCACCACGCTTTGCTTCACCGTGCCGCACACGCCCGGCAGTCTGGTGGATATGCTGCTGCACTTCCGCCGGCACGGCCTCAATCTGTTGTGCATCGACAGCCGCCCGACCCGGGACACGGCGTGGGAATACCTCTTTTATGTAGATGTGGAGGGACACGAGGAATTGGAGCCGCTGAAGAGCTGCTTGGAGGAAATGAAGCAGCAGAGCCTCATGTTCAAGGTACTGGGCTCCTACCCGGAGCAATAGCACGCTATGGCTTTCACCCTGCAACAGGCGCAGCGCATGCTGCTGCAAGCCCGGGAACGCGGCCGCCTGCCGCATGCCCTGCTCATCACTGGGGCAGAGGAAGCCGGTACGCGGCGGCTGGCCCTGGCCTTGGCGGAGGCTCTCAACGGCGCTCATGCCGAGAGCTTGGAGTCCTTGCGTCACCCGATGTGCCGCGTTATCCGCCCGGGCTCGAAAATCCGCAGCATACCGGTGGAGAGCGTGCGTGCGGTGGAGCCTTTCCTGTCCCTGCGTGCCATGGAGGGCGAAACCAAACTGGTTATCATGGTGGAGGCCGAGCGCATGAAGGACGAGGCCGCCAACGCCTTCCTTAAAACCCTAGAAGAGCCCCCGCCGCAGACGCTCATCATCCTTATCACAGAGCACCCGGACCACCTGCTGCCCACCATCCTCTCCCGCTGCGTGCGCGTGCCGCTGCATACCCCCGGCGCGGGGCTGCACCTCAGCGAGGCCCAGCGCGCTTTCCTGCCCGCCGTGCAGCAGGTCCTCCCCGACATCGGCTCGGATGTGGCGGCTCTGGCTCTGCGAGCGGATTTGACGGCCGTTCTCGCTCAGCGGAGGGAACAGATAACCGATCGCCTCACCGAGGCTGTGAAGGCCGAGGCTAAGGCGGTGGCAGAGGGAACGGATATCAAGGATTGGGAGAGCCGTCAAAAGGACGCCACGGCGGCGCAGATCGAGACGGAATACCTGCGCGAGCGTGAGGAGGTGCTGGAGTTGCTCTCCCTCTGCATCGGCCAGGCGGTGTTGCTGGCCAGTCATGCCCCGGACGTGAAGCCCCTTGTGCCGCAGGTGGCAGAGCTGGCGAAGCGTCCTCTGCCGGAGCTCCTGCGCCGCATGCGCGCCGTGGATGCCTTGCGCAGCGACCTCAATTTTAACGTCAACGAGGCCTTGGCACTCGAGGCTCGCCTCATCGACATCATCGGAAATATCTCATTATGAACAGTATGACAGGATTCGGGGCGGCTTCTGCCTCCCTCAAGCGGTGTTCCCTCCGGGTAGAAATCGGCGGGGTGAACCGCAAGCAAACAGAAATTGCCATCTCCCTTCCCCGGGCATGGGCCGAGCTCGAAACACGCGTCCGCGAGGTGGTCGCGGGGCCGATTTCCCGCGGGCGGGTCAACGTTTCCATCTCCCTCCAAAGCAGCAGCGGCGGGGCTATTCCCTTGCAGCTTCATGCGGAAAAACTGGCGGATCTGCGCATGCACCTGCTGTCGCTGGCTGCCTCTCTGGAGCAGCCGGTACAGCCCACGCTCGACGCGCTGATTCGCTTGGGAATCATTGCGGAGGAGTCCGAGGCGGATATTTCTGCGGAGGAGGCGTGGACGGCCATTCAGCCGGCGCTGGAGGAGGCCTTGCAGAAGTTCTGCTCCCTGCGTGCAACGGAGGGCGAGAACATGAAGCGGGACCTGCTGGCGCGCATCGATACCCTGCGGCAGCTCCGCAGCGAGATCAAGGCGCAGGCGGCCACCGTTCCCGCGCATTACCGCGAGATGTTGCTCAAGCGTTTGCAGGAGGCGGACCTGCCTTTCCCGGCGGATGACGAGCGCATCATCAAGGAGATCGCGCTCTTTGCCGACCGCTGCGATGTGAGCGAGGAGCTCACGCGTCTCGGTTCGCACCTGGATCAGTTCTGCCGCCTGTGCGACAGCGCGGAGCCCGTTGGGCGTACGCTCGATTTCCTGTGTCAGGAGATTTTCCGGGAGCTGAACACCACGGGCTCCAAGGCTAATGATGCGGCCTTGGCTCAGCTTGTCGTGACGGCCAAGACGGAGCTGGAGAAGATTCGTGAACAAGTGCAAAATATCGAATAATATGCTCGGTACTCTTCTGGTGGTCTCCGGTCCCTCCGGATCCGGTAAAACAACCCTCTGCCGCCGCGCGGCTGCAGAGGGCTTGGCGGTTTACTCTATCTCCTGCACCACTCGTGCCCCGCGTCCGGGGGAGCAGGACGGCGTGGATTATCATTTTCTCTCGCCGGATGAATTCTCGGCGCGTGTGGCGGCGGGCGAGTTCCTGGAGCATGCTACCGTGCACGGTAATTCCTACGGCACCCTCAAGGCGGACATCGTGGCGCTGCTCGAGCGCGGACAGAATGTGGTGATGGACATCGATGTACAGGGCGCAGCGGGTATCCGTGCCTGTACGCATCCTGTCATTCGCCGGGCTTATGCGGACCTCTTTATTCGGGTGCTGCCGGCGGAGTTGGAGGCGCGCCTGCGCGGGCGGCAGACGGATGCCGAGGAGGTGATCCGCCTGCGTCTTCACAATGCCGCGCAGGAAAATGCCCGCCGAGGAGAATATTTGTTTACTCTCACCTCCGGTGACCGTGAGCAGGACTACACTCGCTTCACCGCTTTGCTGACGGCGTTGTCCCTGCGCACCGGGCTGGATCCCGCGGAGTAGGCCGCCTGTTCCGCATTTTTCCCCGTCTGCGGGCGCAAAAAAGCCCGCGGCGGGGTGTTTTTTGCTTGCAAGCCCGCGCGCGGGGGCGTATGATGGGTGGCGCAAGAGAGTCATCTTATGAAAACACTTATCACCAATGCACACATCATCTCCCCGGGGGTGGATATCCCCGGCGGTTCCGTGTTGATTGAAGGCACCAAGATTGTCGACGTGCTGCTGCCGGGCGAGACGGCGGAGGCGGACAAGGTGGTGGATGCCGGCGGTAACATGCTGCTGCCGGGTTTTGTGGACATCCACTCGCACGGCGCGGGCGGCTGCGATACCTGCGATTGCAAGGTGGAGAGCATCCGCACGATTGCCGATTGCAAGATGAAGGAGGGTGTGACCACTTGGCTGCCGACCACGCTGACGCTGGGTACCAAGACCCTCATGGACGTCTGCACGGCGGTGAAGGAGTACGCTGCCTCCCCGAACGGTTCCAAGACCCCCGGCGTGCACTTGGAGGGCCCCTTCATCAACCCCAAGCAGTGCGGGGCTCAGAACCCCGCTTTCGTCCGTCCGTCGGACTTTGAGGAGGTGATGGAGATCAACAGCATCTACCCCGTGCGCTACATCTCCCTGGCCCCTGAAATGCCCGGTGCAACGGACTTTATCGCCAAGGCTACGGCTGCGGGTATCACCTGCTCTGCCGGGCACTCCGCCGCCACCCATGCGGACTTCAAGAAGGCGAAGGCCAAGGGACTCAAGTTCCTGACCCACTTCTGCAACCAGATGAGCCCGCAGCACCATCGCGAGATCGGTTTGGTGGGTTCCGGTATGCTGGATAAGGATATCAAGATTGAGATTATCTGTGATACGATCCACCTTTGCTCCGACATGCTGAACTTGGCTTTCACCAACAACGGCATCGACCAGATGGTGATGGTGACCGACTCGCTGGCTTGCTCTTGGATGCCGGACGGTCCGGGCAGCCTGGGCGGTCTGCCTATCATCGTGAAGGGCGGTGTGGCTCGCTTGGAGAGCGGCAACTTGGCCGGTTCCACCCTGCGCTATGCCCACGGCTTGCGCAACGTGTGGAAGATCACCGGTAAGCCGCTCAGCGAGCTGGTGAAGGCTACCTCCTGGAACCAGGCGCAGGCCCTCGGGCTGCATGACCTCGGCAAGATCTGCCCCGGTTACACGGCGGACATGGTGCTGCTGGATGCGGACTTCAACACCGTCAAGACGATTATTGACGGCGAGGTGAAGTACGAGGCCTGATTTTTTTCCACGGTCGGGCTGCCGGGCATGCGGTGCTGTGCATGCCCGTGGGCTCGTCCGCGTTTCTTTCGTTTTATCGTAATCCCTCGGAATGCGTATTTCTCCCTTGGCTGCTAAACTCTGTGCCCGGCAGGGCATAGATCCCGCCACCCTGCACGGCACCGGGCCGCGCGGGCGTATCATGGCGGCGGATGTGAAGGCCGGGCCGCGTGTCGGGCGTTCTTTCGCCGGTCAATCGGTGCGGGCCGTTTTTGAGGAGCAGCCTGTCGGCAGCACCGGGCCGGAGGGGTATACCGTGTATGTAGGGAAGGCTCCCGCGCCGGGGCGTTTGCCGGAGCAGGTGGCCGTGCAGCGGGCTCGCTTGGGGGCAGGGGCCCTGAGTTTCCGGGATTATATTGCCCGCGCTTTAGTGAAGGCTGCGTTGCGGGCAGAAGTCACCTCGCCGGAGGAGACGAATCTTTTGCTGCGCAACGAGGAAGGGGACTGCGCCGTTCCCTCCGCTGCCCGCAAGCCGCTCTGCCGCTTGGCGCAGGAGGCCGCTGTCCCCGCGCCGTTCCCGCAGGGTTTTGCTCCGCAACTTGTGCTGTGCCTTCCGGGGCAGGGGGCGGCCGCCATCCGCGACTACCGTCCGCGCTTGGTGCTGGAGTGTGCCGCCCCCGGACCGGAGAGTGCGCCCTATTCGCTCTACTCTGCCCCCGATTTACCCCGAGCCTCTGCCGATACCGCCGCCGCCTCTCTGCACCTGCTTGCAGAGAACCCGGTGGCTCTCCTGCTGCTGCCCTAACTCCCCTCATGGGATGGAGAAGCTACTACGGGCATGTGTGTGGAGCGCGCCCGAAAAAGGGTGCCGCCTTATCCGTGCATGATCTTGCGCCCTAGGGAATCTCATGCCGGAAGGGGACGAGGCGGAGCTTGCATCAGGGGGCAGGGGGAGGAACTCCGGCCGATTGTCGCGAAAATTTTGCCGAAGGTGTACGAAATCTCATTGACACAGGCGGCCGGATGTGGCATAGTATCAGCACAATCCACTGGTATTATGTCTTTTGCCATTCAAAATGTAGAAATCGGCGGCAAAAAGCCGTTTTATATTCTCGGCCCCTGCTCGCTGGAGAGTGAGGAATTCGCTTGGGAGATGGCGCGCAGCATTAAGGACATCTGCACGCGGCTTCAGGTTCCTTTCATTTTCAAGGCCTCCTACGACAAAGCGAATCGCACCAATGTGAAGAGCTTCCGCGGTCCGGGCATTCGTGAGGGTTGCCGCATTCTGGCAGAAATCGGGGAGGAACTGCAAATCCCTGTGGTGACGGACGTGCACACCGAGGACCAAGCGGAGTACGCCGGCCGCTATGTAGACCTGCTGCAGGTGCCGGCCTTCCTCTGCCGCCAGAGCGACCTGTTGGAGGCCTGCGCCAAGACGGGGCGCCCCGTGAACATCAAGAAGGGGCAGTTCCTGGCACCTTGGGACTGCATGAACATCTGCGAGAAGATGGAGGCTTTCGGCTGTGAGCACTTCATGCTCTGCGAGCGCGGCACCAGCTTTGGGTATAACAACTTGGTGGTGGATATGCGCGGCATGTATTGGATGAAGAAATTCGGCTGCCCCGTGGTGTTCGATGCCACGCACTCCGTGCAGCGCCCCGGTGGGTTGGGCGGTGCTACCGGCGGAGACCGCGAGCTGGCCCCCGTGCTGGCCAATGCCGCGATGGCCGTGGGCGTGGACGGCGTGTTCATGGAGGTGCACAAGGATCCGGATCACGCTATGAGCGACGGCCCGAACCAGATTTATCTGCGTGACTTGGAGAAGGTGCTCACCAACCTGCAACGGGTGCGCGCGGCCTTTGACGAGATGGTGTAAGCCTGTTTCTGCCCATGCGATGTGCTTTGATCCTGTGCGCCTGCTTGGCTGCAGCCCCCGTGGGCGCGCAGTCTAAGGTGGGGGTGCCGCCGGAGGGCGAGTTCCCGGGTCTGCAGGTGCTGCCTGTGGGTACCGTGGTGCGCAATGTTACCATGCCGCGTTACAAGGATCATAAGCTCACCTCACTGATGAAGGCCGGTTCGCTGAAGGTTGACTCGCGGTCTCGGGTGAGCATGCACGTCATTGATGCCCGGCTCATCGGGGAGGAGCCCGAACGGCCGACACGAATTACCACGCCGGCGGCGCAGTACTGCTTTCAGCGTCGCGTGGTGATGACGGATCGCCCCGTGCTGGTGCAGGACCCCCGCTTCCGGGTTGAAGGCAAGGGGATTGTGTTCAGCATGGAGCGGAAGGTCGGTTATGTGCCGGGGCCGGTGCGCACGGTGATATCGACGGAAACCCTGAACCTGCAACGTAAAAAATGAGGAGTTTTCTTTATCTGCTTCCTGCCCTTTCCGCCACTGTTTGGGGAGCGGAGCCGGCGCCTCTGCCGGAGGCCCCGTGGTTAGAGGAGGCCCTGCAGCGCAGCCGCAGCATCATGGCATGCCTGTCTCAAGACCGCAGCTTGGTGCTCCCGGTGCTCGAGTTCTTGGGGAAGCCGGAGCCCGTGGAGAACTCTGCCGGGGATCAGGCCCCCGCCGAGTTTGAGCCGCCGACAGAGGGGGAGAGTGTGGTGCAGAGCGATGGGGGAATCCTGTTTGATGCAGATCACCGTTTGGTGGCCTATTTGGACAACGTGCGTGTACAGGACCCCCGTTTACAGCTCCGTGCCTCGCAGCTTTTGGTGGTGGAGTTTCGCAAGCAGGAGCTGACCAACGCCCAAGAGGGGGTGCAACGCCGCGTGCAGGGTGAGTCGGAGCCTGTCGCTCGGATCGATGCACCTGCCGAGACGCCTTCGGGGCAGCCGGGAGCGCAGGCCGCAGAGATTGTGCCGACGGAGGCTGTTGCTCAATTTGCCTTCGTGAGCGCAGAGCGAAACCAAATTTACCTTCAATCCTCCGAACGCATCGACCTGAAACGCGGGGAGACGGAGCTGCATGTGGAGCCTAAGGACGGCAGTGCCGCTCTGCTGGCGGATGAGGCGGGGAATATCACGGTGACGGGCGGCAAAATTTCCATGTCTTGGGTAGATAAAGAGGGGCGCCTCGGGTCGCTGTTGGCGGAGGGTACACTTTACTATCACGGGGCGGAGCATTGCGTGACGAGTCGCGGGGAGGTGCAGATGCGCACGGCGGATGGCTCCCTGCGCTGTACGGAATCTCTCTGCGTTTTCCTGACCCCGGAGGAAGGGCAGGAGGCACCTCGGGACGGCTTTATGAGTCGCCTGCTGGGAACCCGCCTGGACGGCGTGCGGCATGCCGTGGCGCGGGGGGATGTGCAGCTCACGATGCAGGGCACGGGTAAGCGCGGCACGGTGGATGCTCGTGGGCAGGAGCTGGTTTACCGCGCCGAGCCCGGTACGGTGGAGCTTCGGCGGAACTGCTCGCTCTGCTATGCGGGGGAGAGTACGGTGTTTGCCGATGATAGTATTTGTTTGCAGCCGAACGGCGATGTGCTGTTGCAGGGTGATGTGGTGCATGGATCCTATGTGCGCCCGGGGAAGGAAGGGCAGCAGGCCTCCCCGGGGAGTTTCCGCGCCGCGGGGCCCTTGGTCTTTACAGCGGCAGATGGCTGTATCCGCGCAGAGCGGGGAATCTATTTGAAGGATGCTTCCGGTACATTCCGCTGCTTGGGTGCGGCTGTTCTCACTCTGCGTCCCGGTGCGCAGAAGGTGCCGCCGCGTTCAGAGGTGGGTAACCTGAACTTGGCTCTTCTGGGCTACGGCGATCCCGTGCGCTTGCATGCTGAGCAGGAGGTGCAGGCGGACTATGCGGATCCGCAGTCGGGGGATACCGGCTGTCTGCGCGGTGAGGAACTGGCGGCGGACCTGGAGGCCGGTACGCTGCGTGTGCGGAGTTTGCCGGGGAAGGCTGCTGTGGCGGCATTTCGCGGGGCTCGGGCCGAGGCTGTTTCCGATGCGGCAGAATCTGTTATCGACTGCGCGCAGTCGGGGGATGTGCGCCTGACGGGCGACCGCATTACCTTGCGGATGCCGCAGGAGCAGGGGGAGAGTGTTTTCACCTGCACGGAGTCTGCGGTGCTGACCCGCTCCGATCGCACCTTCGTGGGCGGTCCGCTCTCGGAGCTACATGCCCCGCAGGCCATCGTGACGAGTCGGGGGAAGATTACCCTGCTTTTGGCGGAGGGAGAGGTGAAGCCCGCGAGCTCACAACACGAGGCGGTGGCTGCTAACTTTAACTACATCGGTGTGGAGAGTGTGGCAACGGATGAGGGCTGCACGGCCCGCACGGCGCGCGGCTCCATGCAGTGCGAGGGTAAGTTGCGCATGACGCTGAATCCGCGTCCTGCCAAGGATGATGAGTGGGGGGGGCTGATGACGCTGCGTGCGGAGGAGCGTGTGGCAGTGGCCGGACGCTCCGGCGATGGCCGTTTGCTGCGCGGTACGGGTGACCTGCTGGTGGCGGATGCGGCGTCCGGTACCAAGCGTCTCAGCGGGCGGCGTGTGACGCTGAGCGATGGCAACAATACGCATGTGGCTTCCGGTGCCGGTGCGGCCGTTGTTTTGGATAACAAGAATAACGCTCGGGTGTTCGGGGCCGTGCAACAGACGGTTTCCACCCGTATTCATGAGCAAATCGAGAAGAATAAACAAAAGAAGGAGCAATAGACATGAATACTTTACTGGATGCCCGTGGACTCTGCAAGTCCTACAAGTCGCGTCAGGTGGTGAATGATGTGAACCTATTGGTGGGCAGCGGTGAGATTGTAGGTTTGCTGGGGCCTAACGGTGCCGGTAAAACGACCTCGTTTTATATGGTAGCGGGGCTGGTGCGGCCGGATACGGGTACAGTGAGTTTCTGCGGGCATGATATCACGGGCTGGCCCATGCACCTGCGTGCGCGTCTCGGGATGGGTTATCTGCCCCAAGAGGAGTCGATTTTCCGCAAACTCACGGTGGAGGAGAATTTGATGGCCATCCTGGAGACTCGGCGCGACCTCTCGCGTAAGGAGCAGCGGGCCAAGGCCGAGGAGCTCATGGAGCGTTTCGGTATTACCAAGCTGCGCAAGAGCCAGGCCATCCAGCTTTCCGGCGGTGAGAAGCGGCGACTGACCATTGCGCGTGCGCTGACCACGAGCCCCAAGCTGCTCATGCTCGATGAGCCGTTCGCGGGCGTTGACCCCATCGCGGTGCAGGATATTCAGCACATCGTTGCTTCTCTGCGTGAGACGGACGGGTTGTCCATCCTGATTACGGACCACAATGTGCGCGAGACGCTCGGGATTGTGGACCGCGCCTACATCCTTTTCGAGGGGCGTGTGATTAAGCACGGTAATACGGAGGAAATCGCGAACGATCCCAAGACGCGCAAGATCTACTTGGGCGAGGATTTCAAGATGTAATCACACGATTTCCCTGCCACTTATTCCGGGCTGCGGGGTGATTCCTCCGCAACGATGAAGTGCGGGCGGCGCTTGACCTCCAAATAGGTCTTGGAGAGGTAGCGTCCGAAGATACCGAGGCAGAAGAGTTGCACTCCCGACAGCAGCAGGATGATACACACCAGCGAGGCCCAGCCCCCCACGGAGCAGTGGTAAACGAGCTCGCGAATAATGATGAAGATGATGCCGACTCCCGCCCCGACCATGAAGAAGAGTCCGAGGAAGGCGGCTAACGAAAGCGGGGCCGTAGTGAAGGCAACGATGCCTTCCAGCGAATAGCTGAAGAGCTTGCGGAAAGACCACTTCGTCTCGCCCGCAATGCGTTCTACGTTCTCGAACTCAATCCACTTGGTACGGAAGCCGATCCACTCATACAGGCCCTTGGAGAAGCGACATACCTCCGGCATGGAGAGCAGGGCATCCACCGCAGGGCGGCACAGGAGTTTGTAGTCCCGAGCACCATCCACCAATTTAGTGTCGGATACCATATTGATGAGGCGGTAAAAACAGCGCGCGAAGAAGGAACGGATCGGCGGTTCGCCCTTGCGGTTTACGCGGCGTGTACCAGCGCAGTCATAGCCTTCCTCCCGCACGGCTTTCAGCAGCTCGGGCAACAGGGCCGGCGGGTCCTGCAAATCGGCATCCATCACCGCCGCATAATCCCCGCTCGCGCGGCTGAACCCGGCCAGCATGGCCGCCTCCTTCCCGAAGTTGCGGGAGAAGGACACATAGCGCACCCCCTCCTGCTGCGCCAGCTCGCGAATGATGCTCAATGTATCATCCCTGCTGCCGTCATTCACAAAAATCACCTCCGCCTTCACATCCGCCATGGTATCCAACACCCGCCGCAGCTCCGCCATAAAGGGGCGCAGTGCCGCACTCTCGTTGTAACAGGGGACGATCAGCGAAACGGTGGTCATGGCATTATTGTACGCTGCCGCGCCCCCCTTGTCAAGCTCTACCCACCGAACTGATAAAAGGGTATGTCCTAATGTCCGAAGGAAGACGGAGTCTGCTTGCCTAGGGCTCTATTGCAGCTAGCGAGGAGAAGTAGGGCCGGTAGGGTTACCTATGCTAAGCATCAGGGTGATGTATAGGCAGGCCATCAGCCAACCTCGGCTCACAAGCGTTGCTCGGACTCGCCTATAGCATTTCCAATGCTGTGTCAATCCCTAACATTACGTTTTGCCGAAAAAAAAAACTTGTTTTTTTCGGGGTGAGGTTAGAGAGGAGTAAGCAGGCCCCAAAGCGCGAATTCGGCGTAAGTTGTTGATACTCAACAGGTTTCCGGCTGTGTGCATTCTGAATGCAGACAGCACGTTTATGATAGGTAAGAAATGAGAGGCTCGGCGGGTGTGGAAACCGCCGGCCTCTCGAGCGGGAAAGACTGTGAAAGGGTTCAGTTGGGCTGTTCGAAGAGGCCCATGAAGTAGGGGGCGGCACCGGTGGTCAGGTCGCCGATGGCCCAGATGAAGGGGCGGTCGAAGCGGATGGCAGGCGGGGGTGCCATGGGGAGCATGGCCCACTTGACAGAACCGCCGGTCACGGCAGCCGCTACGGTCTCCGTCTCCGAGACATCGACATAGCAACGTTGCACGACGGCGGAGAGGCTGAGTGGGCCGGCTGGGTCGGTTGCAAGGGACGAGAAATCGGCAGCCGAGGAGAAGGCTATGCCCAGCCCGGCCTTCTTGAGGGCCCCCGTTAGGTCGAAGGTTTCCGTGCGCACGGTAAACTTGGGCAGCGACACCTCCAGCTTCTGCGGACGGGAGGAGGCGAGGGCCCCGCGGATCTCCGAGTATTTCTGCGGGGTGAGGGTGGCGGCAAAGCTGCGCGCGTCGCCCTTGGGCAGGACGCCGATGAAGCAACCGGGCTCCCCGGGACGGTCTCCCGTGTCATAGAACAGAGCCACGGCCTTCCAGTCCAACCCTTCGGCATAGCGGAAGCGGTCGGAGCAGAACATCATCTCCACCTTTTTCTTGCCCCCGGGGGCGAGAAAATCCGCATTCTTATCCGTAGCATCCGGGGCAAAGGGGCGCAGCCATTTTTCGCGCAGGTAGACAGCATTGAGCGCGATGAGAGCTGTATCCACTGATATGTCATCCCTGCGCAGTAGCTCGGGGATGCAGCCCTCTGTCTTCTCCTTGCACCAGTCATTTACCGCCCCGGCAGCGGCTTCGGCGTCTGTTGCAAAAGGTACGCGCTGCAAGGGGACATCCGCCAGGTGGACCTGCACCCGATTCTCCGCGAAAAGTCCGTCCGCTGACTTCACCTGCATGGCACTGCGCACCCCGGTTTTCCCCATGGGTAGGGCATCGAAAGCAGCGCGCGTCTTTCCTGCCGCCCCGCGCTGCAGGAGCCGCAGCAGGTTTTCCGCCGAGGCGGGGGAGAACACCACATTGCCCTTCTCACTTGCCACCACATCGCGGAATAGCTCCAAAGCCAAGGCATCGGAGGCCGGAACAGCAGCCGCCACACGAGAGGGAGAATCCGCCGGAGGAAGCACCGGAAGCTGCTCGGGGACTGCGTCGTTACAGGCAGCAAGGCTCATCAGCCCGGCCAAGGTTATGATCTTGAATTTTCTTGTCGTCATCTTGCAAATCAGTGGAGTTCTTCAGCCACCTCACTGATGAAAAGGGAAGCTACGCCCCGAATTCGCGACATTTTTTGCGACCTTGGGCGTTTTTTCGGAAATTAGCCCGTCCCCTAGTCGAGGACAAAGCGGACGGAGGTGCGGATGGTGGAGTCGATGGGGGTGCCGTTGCGAGTGGCGGGGTGGAAGGTCCAGTGGGCGAGGACCCAGCGAATAGCAGCGGAGTTGAGGTCAGGGTGGGCGGCGGAGGTGACTTCTGCGGCGGTGGGGCGACCCGTGGCGGAGACGCGGATACGGAGTCCGACGGAGCCGGAGATGCGGCGCTCGCGGAGGGATGCAGGGTAGGGGGGCGGTGGGGCGCTGCGGTAGGAGGCCGGGACGATGGGGGCATCATCGGCCGCTGCGGGGGGGGATGCGGAGGCAGTGGACGCCGTGGAGGCTGTGGTGGGGGGATGCAGTATCCCACGGCGGGCGGCGGGACGCGAGGGACTTTCCTGCCGAGCAAGGGGGCGGGGCGTGTGGGGGAGCAGCTCCGCCGTGGGGAAGGTGTCAGCCGGGGCGGGATAGAGGGTGAGTTCCTCCGCCTCCGGTAGGTCGGGGAGGGGGGCAGGTGGATCTGCGGCGAGGAGCGGCAGCAGCAGCTCGGGCGGCTCCGGGGGAGGTGAGGGAGGCAGCGGAGCGGGGGCTTCCTGTGCCGGAGGCGTGGCGGGTAAAAGCTTCACGGAGTGTCCGCCCCTACGCGCTGCAGCTGTTTGATATTCTGCTAAAAAAGCCAACAAAGCCGCCCCGCCGACCATCAGAAGGGAGAGCGCCAAAGCGGTGGGAGATTGGTGGTTCATGGCTCCTCCTCCTGCACCCAGAAGAGGTGCGCATCCGCCACCTCGTAGGGCCTCGGCGTGCTGAAAAAAGCCGGGAAACGCACGCGGGCGCGGTGCGCCACCAGCACGAGATTCTCCTTCCAGCCCGGAAGCCAGATGGCCAGCTCCTGCACGCGTCGGTCCACGCGGCGGTAGGCGGCAGCGGCCTGCTCGGGGTCGGCAGCGGCCTCCGCCTGCGCCACGGCGGCGTTCAGTTCCTCGTCATCCACGCCGAAGGGGGCATCGTGCCCCGCAGCCTGCGGCGAGAAAAAGCGCGCATAATCCGGCGCGGGCACCCCCGGCATAGTGGCCCAAAAGGTCAGCTGCTGCGTCCCCTCTTTGAGTGCATCCGCGTTCTCCTGCCAGGATACAGCCCTCGGCACAATCTCCGCCCCGCAGGTCCGCGCACTCTGCACCAGAACGTTAACCAAGGTGCTGACCTTGTCCGAGGGTACATAGATAAACGTGAAGCTCAGCCGCTTGCCCTCCGGAGTCATCAAAATGCCATCCGAACCTGTGACCGTGTATCCGGCCTCCGCAAAACAAGCACGGGCAACCGCGGGATCGAAGCGATACTGCGGCGTATCCGTCGGGCTGCCCGGGTAGCCGGTGGTGAAGGTTGTGAGCCGCTCTCCCTCGCCGCAGAAGAGTAACCGCACCGCGCGGTCCATATCCATTGCCTGCATCAGCCCCCGCCGCACCCGCAGATCCGACACGGTACGGGCATTGACGGCAATGCCGTAGGGAGGCATGGGGTAATCGGCACGGAAACGCACGCAGCGTATGTCCGGGTTGGCCTCTGCTGCCTCGTTCAGTTGTCGCCAGGTGGGCAGGTGGCGGGTTTGAAGCAGATCCGTTTTGCCGCGCAGGAAAAACTCGAGTGTTTGCGTGGCGTCTGTGGGGAACAGATATTCTACCGTATCAACGTTACAGATATAACGATAAAAACGCTTATTCCGTGCCCACCAATGGGGCACACGCTGCAAGGCGATGCTGCGTCCCCGCTGCACCTCGCCCACGGTGTAGCCCCCCGTGGTAGGCGGAATGCGGAGGGCATAGCGCTGCAGGTAGTCACTGCCGAATTCCGCATAGAACCCGGGCTCCGCCGCGTGCAGTTCTGCGGCGGCTGTCAGCACGGGTTCGGGTGTCGTGCACTGCAGCTCGACGGCCAGCAGATGCTCCCCGAGCACACGCAGCGCGGACAAGCGCGAGGGGCGCTCCCCCCGCTCCGCGCGCAGAACCAGTCCCAGCACGTAATCACGGGCCCGCACGGGGCGTCCGTTGCTGTAGCGGGCTTCTTCATCCAGCTCGAAAAACACCGTTCTGCCCTGCACGGCCCAACGTTTAGCCGTGCCCGGAATGGGGCGCCCCGTGACGGGATGCTGCATGGCGGGGGCCAACTCCACCATGGTGAACATGTTGTAGTGGAAAAACTGCGGTGAGGGGCTTCCGAAGGCCAGAAAATTCGCCGGGAAAGGCCCTGCGCTGCAAAGGCGCACCCGCCCGCCCTTGCTCGCAGCAGGGTCGCCGATGTCGGGTTCCTCCGCGCCGTCCTGCCAGTAGAGCTCCGGGGGCAGCTCGCTCGCCGTCCCCTCGGTCACGGCGGGCGTGCGCAGCGCGGCGGCGCGCCTCATGAGGTCGAAGGGATAGGGCGCGGGATCGGTGCTCACCGCGGGCGCCTGCACGCCCGGCTCTCGCCCCGGGGTAGCCCAATAGGCGGCCCCGATCAGGGCGGTCAGCAGTGCTGCCGCGATGAGCACCTTGTGTTTCATCAGAATTTAACCGTGCAACCGCCGTAGATGCTGATGCCCGGGCAGAGCATATCTGCCGAGGCATTGCCCTTCACCGGCTCTGTCACGAATTTCTGATTGGTGAGATTCTCGATACGCAGATGCAGCGTCAGGTTATCGTTCACCTCATACTGTGCGAACCAGCGCAGGGTATAATAGTTATCGCTTCTGTCTGCATTATAGTCCGTGCGCCCCACGGCAGCCGTCAGTCCCAAGCCGGTCGTGAAGCCGGGGAGGGGCGTCGTGTAGAGCTCCGCACTCCAGCATTGGCGGGCACTGCTGGCAATCTGCTCGTGCTTGGAAGCACGGGGAACGGTATAGGTGTAAGCTACGCGATATCCACTCTTGTCGTCCGCATCGAACTTACCCTTCAGCGAGAGCTCGATTCCCTTGGCAATCTGCCTTGCCTCGGCGTTCCGGAAATAGGCATCGGTGTAGGACGCGTATACCGTTTCGATGGCGTGTCGTCTCTCAATCCAGAAAAGCGTAGCCCCCGCCGTGTGCCCGTCGGCAATCTGTTGCTCCACTCCCAAATCCACGCTGTAGGAAGTCTCGCACTCCAAGTTCGGATTGCCGTGGTAGATACACCAAGGAGATAGGTAGGAGCTGCTGCTGCGCTGCAACTGACCGGGGGCACGATAGCCCCGACCCGCAGAGGCAAAGACGCGTGTTTGCTCGTTGTTAAACGTGGCGTTTGTCGCGGCGCGCAGGGTGATGAGCTTGTGGTAGAGGTTGCTGGAGTCCAGCCGCGCCGCCAGGCTGTTCTCCCAATGCTCGGTGGGGGAGAAAGTGTGCTCGGCGAAGAAGCCGTAGACATTCTCAAGACTCTTATCCTGCGATGATTTATCATCGTAGGCACTGCGGTTCCAAGCGAAACCGGCGGTCGTCTTGTTCTCCTTGTTCCAGCGGTATTGATTGCACCATTCAATCTGCACGTTGCGCAGATCGTAGTTGGTGCCGTGGCCATACATGTAGTCAGCACCGAAATAGCCGACCATCAGGCTGCTGCTGTAGTCCTCCGAGATCCTGCTTGCCAGCCGAGCCGTCGCCAGATTGGTGCGGAAGCGGTAGGGTTTCGCCCAGTCCTTGTTCTGCGGGGCATAACGGAAATCGGCATCCTCTCGGCGGTAAGTAGTGGTCAGGCTTGTATCCTCGCTCAGCTGATAGTCGAGACGCAGCGCTTCGTTGCGGTTCACATAGCGGCCGGCGTGTTTATCCTGCTGAGCGGTACCGTTGGCAAAGCGAGTGTCGTTGTTCGTGTGCGTGTAGGTAGCACCCACGAAGTAGGCCAGCGGCCCGCATTCTCCCTGCGCCTTCAGGCTGCCGGTGTAGGTGTCGTGGCTGCCGACTTCGTTGAAGAGCGTGCAGCTCGGCTCGCCCGATCCCTTGGGGGTCTCCATCCACAACACGCCGCCCATGGCTCCGCCGCCGTAGGTCGCACCCTGCGAGCCGCGCAGAACCTCCGCATTCCCCAGTGTATGCAGGTCCGTGCGTGCAACGATATTCGGAGTGAGGTTCAGGCTGTCGGACATGGCGTTCAGGCGCATGCCGTCCACCACGGGCAGAATGCAGGTGCCGCTGCTCATGCCGCGGATCGCGATATGGCTCACGTTGCCCTGTTGGTTATCACCGCCGCCGGGCATGGTAAACACCCCGGGAACAGTGGTGAGGGCCTCTGTGAGCGTGATGATGCCCGCCCGTTGCAGGCGCGGCAGATCCAACACGGTGACGGATGCCCCCGTCTTGTTGTAGCCCACCGCCTCCCCGGGATGCGCCGAGGACGTGACGGGAGCGAGTTCGGTTTCAGTGGCCTCTGCCGCTTGATCATCTGCGGCAAAAGCAAGGCAGCCTGCCCAAGCCAGGGCAAGCACAGCGCGGGAAGCGCCCATAGCGGGCGCGTACGGTTTCTGTGTCATTTGTATGTTGATGCCGTTTCCCTGTGTATCGCAGGGGATTCCGGGCGGGCTCCCGGCTGGCATTCCGACTGTTACGGTTGCGACACAGTGGCGGATTTACACCGCACTTCCCCATCTATTTCCTGCGGCATCCCGCCGCCTCCGGGTTCCCTGCCTGCGACATACCTGCCGCAGACGCCGCGCATTGTACACCCGCTTCCCCCGCTTGGCAAGCATTATCCCACCTCGTAACGTAAAAAAACGGCTGTTCCGTCAAATCAGGGCACAAAATCGGACCCATCCGGTATGGTGAGCTATGATGTGTCCTTGGAGTATCACCATTTCCGTAACGATTTATCTTGACTTTCAGAGCTGATTTTGCTACTGTGAGGTGGTCATGAGTAGGTTCATTCAGCGCGTATTTCAAACCCTCTTAGGATTCGGGTTATTTTGTCTTGTATTCTTTTTCTTCAAGAATTCTATCTTTAGCCTTGCTATACAATACAACTTCCTCAAATTGGCAGAAGCGGCTTTGGATTGCGGGGTTGAAAGCAAATCATGGGACGCTGCAACAACTTCCAAAATGAGTTGGCATCTGACTCAATCCGCCAAAAAAGGGCATCTGAAAATTGTTCGGCTTCTGCTCGAGGCCGGTCTTAGTGCTAACTCGCACGCCCCATCGGATGATCCTCCTCTTATATGGGCAGCACAGCATGGACACTCAGAAATTGTCACTCTGTTACTCGAAAACGGTGCCGATGTCAACTACCAAACGGAGGAAAATGGACTTACGCCCCTCATGATGGCTGCTTGGAAAAAGCACGGCGACATTTACGAAATGTTGCTCAATGCAGGGGCCGACCCTACCCTCCGTTGTAGGTGGGGGTGGACGGCCAAAGACTTCCTATGAATACCTTAGGAAGTGATCACGGTTTCCATACCCAAGATAATCGGATCTGCCCCCCCCAACAAATTAGGCGTGAAAAATAGGCCATTCGGTATTGGTGGCCTATGGCGTGCTAATACATCATACGACTGCGCTTGTCGGCTGTCAGAATGAATAACTCATGGAAGATTACGAAAGTTGGTGGGCATGCTTGACTTGGTATAGACTGCATGCCTCAGGAATGGTAGATCTCTTGTTTGTTGTGTGCCTATTTTGATGGATTCTGAAAATGCAACATAGGTAGAAATCTCTCTTTCGTGAGAAAAATCAGGATGCGCTCAAATTGGCTCGGGAAGAATATATCGATCGGTGCATCAACATCATCGATTACCTGGTAAATGTTCAGCGGATACATCAGGATCCAATATGATGGAGTACGTCAGCAGCCAACTCAAGAAGCTCACGAAACTCATTCACGTCTTCCAGTCTGAAGCTTCTCTGCTTAGATTGCTAACGGGGATCCCTCCGACGAATGGAATGGCAACAACAGCAAGGCCTACATATTCCCAGAGGAACTCGAAATCATAGCCGAGGTGCTGCACCTCAGCCAAGCCCGAATATAGCCGCGTCACCCCCCCAAAAAAACAACAGATTTGGTAAAAAAATCCGCAGGCAAAGATTTCTTGAAAAAAGGCTTGTATCACCTCCTTGCTTTCGTTTCTGCCTTATGAGATTTCTTCGGTATTAACTGTAAACTTGACAAACAGTGTTGAATGCGTTTTGTTATATCATAGTTTTGAATGGTTGTCCCATTGATAAAGATATGGAGGGGGGATGCTTTCACGGTAAGGTCTTATCGTGTCCTGCCATTTATCATAGAGAAATTTAATGCACCATCCAAACATTCCTCCAATCCCCCCACAAATGAATCCCAAAAAACCTCCCACAAGAAGGCTATACTTTAACTTTAAAAATAAAGAAGACAAACTCCACAACCCGGTCGCCCACCCAATCAACACAATCCCCAGGCTGAACACCGCGCCGATCAGCGCTCCAATCTGCGCTCCGGTATACGCCTTGGTATTCACCCTGGTATTAGCCTTGGCGTTTTCCTTGGTATTTTTTTCGCAGTAAACGTCGGTGATGGGAGAGACTTGTTCTTTCATGTTGTTCGCGCTCCAAGCATCTGTGGCTACTAGTCCGTGATCCAAGGTGGTACAACGATGCTCTTTAACAGGGAGGCAGCTTACAGAATACACCTTATGCGAAAGCCAATTATCCACATTTTTGATATAGCAGAAAAAGACCCAGAAGTTTTTCTGTAAGGCCTGAGAGAGTAAGTCGTCTGAAATCTCTCCTGTAGCATCGCAGTAGGGGGCGATTCCGGTTAATTCATCACACTTGGTCACAATAAATGCAATTTCCTTGCTCTCGGCTCCCGCTTTATGAAATCCCTCCAGCATCAGCTGTAAACCTGAGAAGCAGCGTTGAATGCGTTTCGTTGTATTATGGTTTTGAATGGTTGTTCCATCGATAAAGATAAGGAGATGAGTTGCAATCTTAAGGGGACTTCCAATAAGTCGTCCTTTATAATTAAGTCTTGGCAAAAATTGCCATTATGATATAATTACTCCATGCCAAGCATGAATAATTCCCCATCGCTGAATATCCCCGGAGTTGCAGAGCTCACCCCGGGCTATATAGACCCGAACCTTGAACTGCTCAACAAGATCATCAAATTTGAGGATTTCCGCCCGGCGTTGGTCAAATTATGCCATTATGGGAAAATGGGGCGCCCCCATTACGATGAGGTCCGGATGTTTAAGATTCTGATTCTTCAGTCGCTTTACAATCTCAGTGATGTCATGATGGAGGCAGCTTTGAAGGACAGACGCAGTTTTGCACACTTCCTTTCCATGTCTGATGTGGATAAGGTACCGGATTCCAACACAATACATGGCTTCAGGGAGAGACTCGGCGAGA
>JALFWB010000051.1 GCA_022787425.1 Akkermansia sp. | reverse complement strand
CTGCGCGTTCTGTTGAAAATGGAACTGACAGCGTTGCCATGGCACTCCGGTGAGCGTCTTGGCGACGGCTCCGCGGATACCGGCGTGGCTGTCACTCACAACAAGGGCGGGCCGATTCATTCCTCTTGCCATCAGGCTCTTGAAGAAGTTAGACCAATGTTCTTCCGCCTCGGAGAGGGAAACTGAGATGCCGATAATGCGTCGTCTTTCGGTCTCGCTGTCGACGCCGTAAGGACTGAAGATTCGGTACGACGGGGGAGTCTGTGATTTTTATGTAGTTTCGGCACAGGCTCTCCCAACGGCGCGCTCCCGACCCAACCGACCGGGGAGCGCGCCGATTTGTCTGTACGGATCCCCTGTCGAGGTAATGGGGGAATGAGGGAGCCAATGGTGCAACAGGATTGAGGATGCCGCATGTGTGACATCCCTGCGTTCACCGGAGGAGGCTTTTACAATACCGGAAGGCGGGTGAGTCGTGGGGAATGCTCAGTGCTCCTTTTCGGAGGGCCAGGAGGCGTTATCTGCGTTGCAGTCTCGGGTGGGAGTGTGGGTGGTGACGTGGTCATCCGTGTTGCGGACGGTATCGAAAAGGGGACGGTAGGAGGGCAGGGTCCAGTTGTGATAGACCGAGACCATGCGGATGGTGAAGGTGACCACGAGGCCGAGCGTAAAAGCCCAGAAGCGGTGGATGTCCAACAAATCCGCGAAGACGAGGTAGGCGACGCAGCCACCGAGAGAGGCGGAAGCATAGACCTCCTTGGGGCGGAAAATGTACGGCACATTGCCCGTGATGATATCGCGCATGGCACCGCCTGCCACCCCGGTGCAGACGCCCATGATACAGCAAACGACACCCGGCAGGCCAAGGGCGTAGGCCTTATTCATGCCCAGAATGGTGAAGAAAGCCATGGAGAAGGCATCCGCCACGCGGATGGTACCGACGGGCAGAGCGCGGAAACGCGTGACGTAGAAAATGATAACAGAAGTGATGACCGCCTGCCAGATGTACTGTACCTCCCCCGGTGTGGTCCAGTATACCCGCAGCGGGGTACCATCCTGCGTGATGACGCCGGAGAGCAGCATATCACGCAGCGTGCCGCCGCCCAGAGCCACGATGGTGCCGCAGACCACGATGCCGATGAGGTCCATGCGCACGCGGCTGGAAGCCGTTGCCCCGGTGATGGCACCCACGATGGTGGCGAAGATGCAGCATATGTGCACCATGGAATCGAAAGCCTCTGCAGTGGGCACCGGAAGGGAAAGAGCGAGCGAGAGCATGGCCTATTTCATGGCTTTGCTGAGCATCCAGAACACCAAAACGGCCAGCAGAATGGGCCAGGCGTAGGAGACAACCGTTACCATCAGGACAATGACGAGGGTGAGCACCAGCAGCACGATAATCAGCGCGCGCAGCGGCAGCAAGGCCCGCAGGGTACGCCAGAGACCGGGATTACGCTCCTCCTCTTCCTCCTTCCGCAGGTCGATGGCCCCCAAGCGTCGCCAGGTGGTGGCACCTTCCCGCCGCACCCAAGTCTCGGCGTCAAGCTCCCCCTCGTGCAACAGGCGCAGGAGCTCGGCCCCGGTCACCGGACCGACCTTCTTCTCCCCTGTGTCGTAGTAGAATTTGCGTGCCATGGGTCATTATGCGTGAATGGCGAGCCCGTCAGCGGCCAGCACAGCCTCGTGAATGGCCTCGGAGAGGGTGGGGTGGGCGTAGATCATCGACTCGATGTCCGCATCCGTCAACTCCGCCGCTAAGGCCAAGCCGGGCGCAGTGACGAGTTCCGTGGCATGCGGGCCGACCAAGTGGGCCCCCAGCAGCTCGCCGTCCGTCTTGCCGAAGAGCAGCTTCACGAAGCCCTCCGCCTCCCCGGCAGCAACGGCGCGACCGATGGCACGGAAAGGAATTTTACCGACCTTGTAAGGAATGTTGCAGGCTTTCAACTCCTGCTCCGTCTTGCCCACGGAAGCCACCTGCGGGTGCATGTAATAGCAGGACGGCACGTTTACGGCAGGTTTGGGCGTATGCTCGGTGAACATGCCCTGCACCGCCTGTACCGCCTCATAGGAAGCCTTGTGGGCCAGCATGGCCCCGCCGATGCAATCGCCCACGGCGTACACGCCCGGCATGCTCGTCTCGTAGCGTTTATTCACGCGAATGAAACCGCGCTCCGTGAGCTCCGGCCCCGCCGGGACAACCGGCTGTACACCCGCCGCTACCAAACAGACAGCAGCCTGCACCTGCACGCGCCCCGCCCCTGTGGAAACGGTGGCAGAGATGCCGCCCTCCACCTCTTGCACGGACTCCACAGCTGCGCCGGTGTAGCAGGTAATGCCCTGCTTGCGGAACTCCCGCTCCATCGTGGCAGAGATGTCCTCGTCCTCGCGCGGCAGGAGGCGTGGCAGGCTTTCCACCAGCGTGACCTGCGTGCCGAAGGAGCGGTAGATGCAGGAGAGCTCTGCACCGATGGCACCGGAGCCGATCACCAACATGGATTCGGGCAGCTCGGGCAGAAGCAGCGCCTCCTTGCTGCTGATGATGGTGCGCCCGTTGAAGGGGAAGGCCGGGATCTCCCGCGGGCAGGCCCCGGTGGCGATGAGGATGCGCGACGCTTGCACGCTTTGGGTACTGCCGTCCGGCAGCGTTACCTCCACTCGGCCCGCCCCCTCCAAGCGAGCCTCGCCGTTCAGAAACTGAACTTTATTTTTCTTGAGGAGGAAGCCCACTCCATTGCTCAAACGTTCACAAACCTTGCGACTGCGCGCCACCACGGCCGACCAATCCGCCGTTGCCTGCGGCACCAGGATACCGAACTCCGCTGCGCGCTGCGTCACCGTAGTGAACACCGCAGCACTCTCCAGCAGGGCCTTCGTGGGGATGCAGCCTCGGTTGAGGCAGGTGCCGCCCACCTCGCCGCGCTCAATGCAGAGCACGCTCTTGCCCAACTGCGCGGCACGAATGGCACCGACGTAGCCGGCAGGGCCACCGCCTATAACAACCAGATCATAAATCATGGGGCTATCATAGCGCAGACCGGGCATTTTTTCAACGCTAAACCACGCCCGCCGCGTGCATTTTATGTCATCCCGCCCCCCCCGTTACGGCATCAGATGGCCCGCAGAATGGTCAGCACCCCCACCGTTCGTTTTCCCGGCAGGCTTTTCAGCGCGGCGGCACAGGCCCTGGCCGTAGCCCCCGTGGTGTAGACATCGTCAACTAAAATAACATGATCCGGCAGGTGACGTTTCCCCTCCCGAAAAGCCGATTTGGCTCGGTAGGCCAAGCGCGCGTTCTCCTGACGTTGCGCGGCGGTGAGCTTCGTTTGGCTTTCCACTCCGGTCTCGCGGTGCTCCAACGCCTGAACCACGGGCAGCCCGCGCAGACGCCCCAGGGCCACCGCTATCTCCAGCGCCTGATTGTATCCTCGGTCAAAGAGACGCGACCGCGTGATGGGAACCGGCACCAACACCGGGTTTACGGCCTTGCTCAGCGGGGTGCAGGTCTCCCACAGCTCCGACAGAAGCCGCGCCAGATCCCGCGCCAAGTAGGATGCACCGTGGTACTTGAGATCGTAGATGAGTTTCAGCGTTTCATCCCGGCGCGGGAAGACCTGCCGTGCATAGTCGAACAGGCGCGGGTAATCCCGGCATTCCGGGCAGGTATCGGCCGCCGCCGGATAGTCCCCCAGCGGGGCCCCGCAGTGCAGGCACAGCGGCCGAGTCAAGCGCGGCAGTGCTGCCCGGCAGTGCTCACAGAGCCCATCCTCGCATGACTCACCGCAGAGGCGGCAGATATTCGGGTAGAGCCAGGAGAGCATGGCAGCAGCGGAACCGGTCAGCGGTGGCGGGCGATGAACTCCTTGGCCGCGTTTTGGTAGGCAACGGAAGCCGTGCCGTAGGGGTCGTGCTCCATGATGGTCTTGCCGAAGCTGGGGGCCTCTGCCACGCGCACGGAGCGCGGGATGATGGTCTTGTAGAGCTTATCCGGCAGGTTCTCCCGCACCTGGGCGATCACCTGATTGGCCAAGTTGGTGTTGTTATACATGGTCATGATAACACCCTCATGCCGCAGTTTGGGGTTGGCCCCGCTCTCCTTCACCTGCTCCATGATGGTGAGGATTTTGGAGAGACCGTCCAAGCTCAGGAACTCGCATTGCAGGGGCGTGAGCACCTCATCGCAGGCGCAGAGGGAGGAGGTCATCAGCACACCGAGTGAGGGCGGTGTGTCCAGGAAAATATAATCATAAAAGCGCGCCGAGCGCAGTCCCTCGATGGCGCGGCTCATGCAGGAGAGGTGATTGCCGTTGCGCGTGAGCTCGATCTCCACGCCCGCCAGGTCCATATGCGCCGGAACGATGGACAGGTTGCGGCGGTGGGCAGGGCGGATGAGCTCCTCCATGAGTTTATTACCGATGAGTGCCTGGTACAGACTCTCCTCCCCCGTGGCCTCGATACCCAGCGCGGAGCTGGCGTTGGCCTGGGAGTCCATATCGATGAGCAACACGCGCTTACCGCGCTGCGCCAAAGCGGCGGAGAGATTAACGGCCGTGGTCGTTTTCCCGACTCCGCCTTTCTGGTTTGCAATAGCGATGACTTTCACGCCGCCGATTATACCCGAAAGAAGAGGATTTATCAAGCCGATAATTGGTTGCCCTTTTGGGAAGCCTGTGGTACAATGCTCCGCGAGATGTCTGAAAAGGTACTGGAAGCAGCCCGCGAGCTGTGCACTGCAATGGCGGCCACGGAATTCCGCGCGCCGGTGGCCTACACCTACAACCCGCTGGAATACGCTTGGGCCGGGCACGAGGCTTATGTGCGCCGCTTCGCCAACGGCCCCAAGAAGGTGCTTTACTTGGGGATGAACCCCGGGCCTTTCGGTATGGCGCAGACGGGCGTGCCCTTCGGCGAGGTGGCGGCTGTGCGCCTGTGGATGGGGATTTCCGCCTGCATCGGGCAGCCGCCGGCCATGCACCCCAAGCGACCCGTACAGGGCTTCAACTGCCCGCGCTCGGAGGTGAGCGGACGCCGTCTCTGGGGGCTGTTCGAGGAGCTGTACGGCACGGCGGAGGCCTTTTTTGCGGACTCCTATGTGGCGAATTACTGCCCCCTGATTTGGATGAGCGAGACCGGATCGAACATCACCCCCACGCAGCTGCCCAAGGAGCAGGCTGCGCAGGTGGATGCCGCCTGCCAACGCCACCTGGTGCGCCTGCTGGAGATTCTGCAACCCCGCGTGCTCATCGGCGTGGGCGGCTATGCCCTCAAGCAACTGGAGCTTGCCGCTGCCGCGCTCCCCGGCCGCGACTTTGTGCTCGGTACCATCTTGCACCCCAGCCCGGCGAGTCCCTTGGCCAACAAGCATTGGCCGGATCGCCCCAAGGAACAGCTGGCGGAAATCTTCCGGCGGGCGGGGCTTCCCTTCCCCGGCAGGGCCTGATTACAAGCTCTTGAGATGCTTGAGATAGGACTTGAGGGCCTCGGCGGCCTCCTCTCGGCTGTCCGTGTCGTCCTCGCCGTCGCCGTCATCTTCATCGTCTTCCGTATCGTCCTCGGAAGCCGGTGCCTGTTTAGGCTCTGACGCAAATGCGGTGAGCCCCGTGGGGAAGATGGTGACGGTATTGCCTGCCGTCACTCCCTTGTGAACGTAGCGGTTGACGGTGGCCTCGCTGCCCATGATCAGCTCACCGGATTTCTGGAGCGCAATGCAGAGAGAATCCGGCGCAGAGAAGAAGACCTTGCTCACCCCCAGCTCACGGCACTTGGCTTTCTCCTGCTGGGAGAGGATGGGCTTGGCTTGGGGCAACCAAGGCAGCACACTGCGCAAACTGCGCACGTTGCTCTCCTTCCAGCTCCGCCCCGTCACCAAGAGGATGCCGCCCTCCGTGGAGAGGATGCTCAGTGTCAGCTCCGTATCGCCGTCCTTCACGCGCCAGGTGGAGCGATCGCGCGCCAAGCGCAGTAGCTCCGTGTCTCGGTCCATCAACATGCGGGCCGTGGCGTAGGCCCCCAAGCGACCGAGGGCGGTGTTGCGGGATACCTCGCGCAGGGCGGAGGGGTTGTAAAGTGCCATGCCGCCGCCGCTTGCCGGTTTCAGCTTCTTCCAGCTCTTGGACGGCAAGCGCGACAGAATGGCATCTGCCTGCTCCTCGGCATCGGTCTTGTCCTCGAAGATGATGATGAAGGCCATTTTCTCCCCGGCGCAATGCACCAGCACCTGCGAGCCGGGCAGACAAAACAGGTAGGTATTCTCCCCCTGCTTGCGGACGTTTTTATCCTGTATCAAGTCACCCAACTCCTGCGGCAACTTGGCCTCCGCCGGGGCAAGAAGAGCCGCGGCGCAGGCCGAAAGAAACGCTGCTGCCCGGAATATGTTCATCGCTTGGTGTAGGATCGCATCAGGCGGCGGATGTACTGCTGCATCTGCTCCAGGTGGGAGTCGATGCTCTCCGCCAGCTTGAATTGGTTGCGCGCGCGGATCAGGTTGTGCTCCGGTTTCGAGGTGCGGAAGTACTTGTCCCCATCCAGATAATCCGTCAGGAAGCGCATGCCGATTTCCGTGGTAATCAGCCAGCCGGAGAAGGCCAGCCAGTCCACCTCCGTCGGGGTCAGGAAGCCGTGTGCGGCGTCCAGATACCCCTCCGCCAAGGACTCGAAGAAGGGCAGCTGCATGTAGACCTTGCTCAGGTCTTCCTCGTCCTCGTTGGCGCGGCAGGTCGCCGTGCGCACCATGTCGCCGAAGTCGTACAGCACCAACCCCGGCATCACGGTGTCCAAGTCAATGACGCAAACGGCCGTGTCGGTCTCCTCGTCCAGCATCACGTTGTTGATCTTGGTGTCGTTGTGGGTGATGCGGGTGGGCAGGTCTCCCTTGGCCTGCATGGCGGTCAGCTTGCCGAAGCGCCCGGACCAAGCGGCCAGTTTCTCGATCTCCTCGCGGCAGTTGACGGCGCGTCCCAGCGGGTCGGCGGCCACGCTGGTGAGCAGGTCCGCATAGCGCTTGGGAGTGTTATGGAAATCCGGGATGGACTCTTTGATGTCCTCCGGGTTCATGTCGCAGATAAGGTCTTGGAAGGAGCCGAAGGCATAGCCGGCCTGGTAGGCCTGGCGGGTGTTCTCTACCACGTCGTAGGTGTGAGTGCCCTCGATGTTATTGTAGCAGCGCCACATGCCGCCCTCATCGGGCAGCATGATGTAGTTACGCCCCCCGCGTGCGGGGTAGAGCTGCAGGGTCTGCCCGGCGGCATCGCGGCGGCGGCGCAGAATCTTCCAAGAGATGTGGCGCGTGACTTTCTCCACATTGCGCATCACCTGGGCGGGGTCCTTGAACACATAGTCATTGATGCGTTGCAGGATGTAGCGGTCCTCCCGTCCGTCCTCGCTGCGGTAACAGACGCGGTAGGTGGTGTTGATGTGACCGTTGCACAGCTCTTCGCCGTACAGGAAATTGCCGTTCACGGCGAATTCATCGCCGATGCGCGCCATGCGCTTGGCAATGTCGTCGTTGCTGTGTTGTTGCAGGGGCATGGTCGCTTAGTTGTCAGTCAGCTGAATGGAGAGGAACTGCACCCCGCCGGTCCGCGGGTTATCCACCACCACATTGATCTGCGATTGCTTGGCAGACACGGCAAAGCGGCTGGAGCGCAGCGTCTTGCGGTCTTTCACCTCCTTGGCGTAGGTTGTCAGACGGAAGGAAATGGCCTGGCCATCGGCTCCTTCGTTGAAGGACCAGCTGTTTTCCTTGGTGATCTTGGTGCCCGCTTTGATCAGGTTGACCTTTTTATCAGAGAAATCCCCCTTGACCGAGGTCTCCATCAGCAGGGCCTTGGTAGAGAGGTTAATGATGTGCACCCCCTTCTGCGGGAAGTCCGCTTCGTTCATCAGGCGAATGGTGGGGTTACCGCTCTCCGTGGGGGTCAGGATGCAGAGGGTTTTCTCGAAGCTGTCCTGCAGCTTCACGCTCAGCACGGTCTTCACCTCCGGAAGCTCCTTGGTCTTCCCTTTCTCATCGCCCGCCGCATTGGCCATGGGGTCGCTCTCCAAAAAGTTCACCACACCGGCCGTGGGGGTTACGCGTACGCTGGGGGTGCGGCTGCCGAGGCGCACGGACCGGTAAAAGTTCTTGCCCTGTTTCACATAAACGGGGGAGGGCAGGGCTTTGCCGGGCCCGGGGAGTACAACGAAACGCACGCCGGTCTTGGGGACGGGCGGGGGCTCATTGCCTGTCTGCTTGTTGCCGGTGCGCCCCTGACCCGCTGCCAAGCCGCAGGCCACAGTCATTACTAATGCCAAAAGTAACTTTTTCATGCCGAGTATCGCGTATGGTACTCGTTCAGTCTAGCAGTCCGGGGACAGGATGGCAAGCATTTTTTTGCCGAAAAGGCAGATGCAGGGTGTTTTTGACCGCTCCTGCGGCCTCAGGGGGCGCATACTCCCGCCTTACCGATGACGCCCGTGCCGGAGACGGCTCGCACGGCAATGCGGCGGGAAGCCTTGGTCACCGTGGCGGGTAGCTTGACCCTGCGCGCGTCGCCGGGCAACACATACACGGTGTGCCAGCGGTTGCCGCTCAGGACTTGCACCACCCACTTGCGCGCCAGGTTGTCCGCCGGATTCCAGCGCAGTTCTACTCCATCCCGTACATTCTGCGCCGCTACACCGGGGCGGGCGGGGCACGAGGAACCGGACCATGCCATGGGCGGCGGCAGGGCTATGCCGGAGTAGCGGCGAGCCAGCTCTTTTTGCACGCCGCCTCGGTTGGTGCCCAGGGACTTCCAGCTCCAGAAGATCTCACCGGCTCCCGTTCGGTTGGCGTACTTGCGGGCGGCATCAACCTGCGCCCCGATTTCCGAGGCCGGGCGGCCGGGGTCCTCGCTGCTGTTGATGCGCACGGAGGCAATGCCGGGCCACACGGGGCGCCTGCTGTTGATTCCGGCCCACCACTGCATCAGTGCGGTGAAACTCTGCGGGCCTTGGATGCGCCAGTAGAGCTGCGGGGAGAGGTAGTCAACCCAACCTTTGGCGAGCCACTTGCGGGCATCGCAGGCCAAGTGCTCGTAGGCGTTCACGCCTGCGCTCACACCGGAGGGGTAGCCGGGCTGCCAGATGCCGAAGGGGCTGATGCCGACGCGTACCCAGGGTTTCTCTCGCTTCACTCTGCTGTACAGGTCACTCACAAAGCTGTCGATGGCCGCGCGCCGCTGCGCCGGGCTTTTGCCGTCCGCCACATTGTTATTGGGCGGGTAGGGGTAGAAGTAGTCGTCCAAGTGCACGCCGTCGATGTCGTAGCGCCGCACCACATCCATAATCACCTTCAGAACATGCTCCTTGGAGGCCGAGGCCGAGGGATTCAGGATGGTCGTGCTGCCTGCCTTGAGCAGTAGACCGGGTTTCCGCTGTGAGATGTGCCCCCGCCCCACGGGCCGACCGCTGATGGTGGCGCGGAAGGGGTTGAACCAAGCATGTAGCTCCAGCCCGCGCCGGTGGGCCTCCTGTACCGCGAAGGCCAGCGGGTCGTAACCGGGGTTCACCCCTGCCCCGCTCAGCCAAGCACTCCACGGCTCCAGGGAGGAGCGGTACAGCGCATCGCCGTTCGGCCGCACCTGCAGGATAATCGCGTTGAGGCGCAGGCGCCTCGCCGTGTCTAAGATGTTGATGAGCTCCTGCTGCTGGGCCGCGGCACTCAAGCCCACCCGGCTCGGCCAATCCAAGTTGAACACCGTGGCCACCCACGCTGCACGAAATTCCTGTGCCGGCGCGCCCGCATCCTCGTTCACTTGTTGCCAAGCTCGCGCCGTTCCTACTGCCCACAGCATGGCCAGTAGTACTGTCATCATCCTGATAGCCTTCATCAAGGCGCAGTATACCCTCCCCCATTCCCCTTGTCAACGCCCTTCTGTGGCATCCGTCCCCGCTTGCCTCCAGCATTTTGAATGCACCCCTCATACCACCCATTGATACTGAAGGGGTTATGAAGAAAAGCTCCTTGGGGAACTCTTGCTTTTATATCCCCCGAAGAGGAAAATTCAACGTTTTTATCGGATTTGCGCATTTTTCTGCTTGACACAGCATTCAAAATGCTGTACTTTTTCAATGTGCGCAGGGGCATGCCTGTACGACGGTCACCCCGGTCTCGTTGAGAGAGAGAGAGAAAGAGCGAGACCTCGGTAGCCGCCTCGCTTGTGCTTGCCCCTGCGCCGCTTCCTCTCATCTCTTAGCTCTTCAAAATCATGAAATTGCACTTACCTATAGGACTCCGCGCCGCCCTGCTCGCTTGCATGGGTTTGATCACTCCTCTCGCCACCACGGTTTCCGGTGTCGCGGCTTTCGCGTACTCTCAGGCCGAGGCTGTGGAATTTCAAATGACCCTCCCGGGAAATGACAGCGTTACTCTGCTTGGCGACGCTCTCTTTTCCGGAGAAGCCAGCCATACGGCAGATGCAGCCAAAACGGCTATCACTTCTGCTTCCCCTTCAGGCAGCGCGTGGTATTGGGGTACGGGGCAGCTTAATAAGAACCCCGGCAATGATGTTTCCGTTGCCGGCAACGACCTTACCTTAGTTGCTCGATCGGGGTACGCCGGTGAATGGGTGATGGCTTGTATGTCCGCCTTGGATGGTACCACCGGACTCTCCGTCTCCTTCACGCCGGACAGCACGCTCGCGTACTCCATGTACACCGCGAGCTTCAATACGGAGACCAATGCTTGGGACGTGACACGAATTTCGCCTTCATCCTCTACAGCATCGGCCGATCTCTCCACCGCCGGAACGAAGGTCAATCTGAACTTCACCGACCTGACATGTAACAGTGGTGACTATATCTTGCTGGTCTTCGGTACCCAATGCACAGGAGGAAAGGGAAGCGGTGTCTACGAATACGTCAACAATATCAGCTTTACGGCTACGCTGAGCAACTGCTTGGTTTGGAGTGGGGCTAACGGTGACTCTTGGGATCTCTCCTCCCTCAACTGGAGCGACGAGGGTACGCCCTCAGCCTTCACGGACGGCGGCACGGCTTTGTTCAAGGCCGGTCTCGGTACAGTGAAGGTCACGGAGAGTCTGTCTGCCTCTCAGTTGCTTTCCGAGGGCAATTACACCTTCGAGGTGTCCGACGGTGCTACTCTGTCGGTCGGCACCATCTCTTCTTCCGGAAACCAAATTACCTTCGGGGGAGAAGGGACGGTCACCGTAAGCGGAGAAATTGAGGGTAATGTCAACGTGACGGGGGGCAGCTTGAGCGTTGGCAGTATCAGTGGGAATCTGAACATCTCAGGCGGGACCGTCAATCTACTCGGCAACTCGGGGAATGCTCCCATTGAAGGCAAAATTTTCATCGCCGCGGGGACAACATTGGATGCCTCATCCCTTACCTTCTCCCGCGCTTTCGATGAAGGAATCCTTTCTCGTGCTTCCGGCGATGGCCTTTTGAAACTGAAAATAGGCACCTCATCCACGTCTAATGACAATGAACTTATTACATCGTCCACCGTTTCCCCGATTACCATCAACACGAATGTGACCTATGTAGGAGCCGGCGAGGTGTCCTTGGTCGGCACCTTAGGCGCTGCCCACACCCTCAACATCAGCGCGGGTAAGACCCTGTGCTTTGAAGAAGGAGCCCTCAGGGTGAAGCGCAGCACTCTGAATATCTACGGAGCGCTGGACGCAAAATCCATACAGATCGGCCATGAAACCAGTGGTGATTACCCGGGTATCGTCAATTTGTACGATGGAGGATCACTGAAGGCTACCCAAATTCAATTCTGTAATGCCGATGCCGCTAATTCCTCCGCTCCCGGTACGGATTCTATCTTTATGATGAGTGGCGGTGTGCTGGAGTTTACGCAGAAAACGGCCTCCGCCATCACCAATACTCAGGGGGCGAAAGGCATCGTGAAATTGCTCGGCGGAACGCTCCTTGCTGATTCTTCCTCGTGGTATGTAGACACAGATAAACGCGTTGAACTGGGGGCTGTTACGGTTCAGACTACCGGTGAACAATCTATTCGATTTGTCAATTCAGCCATCGTAGGAACAATTACAAATACCGGAAACTTGGTATTCGAAGGGACTACCACGGTGGATCTCTCGGATGCAAACCTCATCAATTTCGACTCCTCTCTTACTGAGGGGACCGCTCCGGCAGCCGGAACCAATGGCTGGATTACGGATGCCAAGTACACCTACACCATCGTCAAGAATACGGGTACCTTCACGGGAACTCTGACGGGATCCGATGGCCGCACCGTGACGAAGTCCGGGGATAACTATGTCTACGTTGGTGATGCATTAGGAACCACCTACTTGGTTCAGGCGGCCGGGACTACCAATCTGTCGGATCTGATGTCCGGTGATTTCGCTTCCGGGCAGCCGCAGTATGTTCAGGTCAATGCCGGGAGCATCCTCGACATGACTTCGACTACGCCTGCAACATTCGCTTTGATGGGTGATGGTGCGGTCGCTCTGAACCTTGCGGCTCCTGCAACGGATATCAACGGTGCTGCTCTATCCTCGGCGTGGACGGGTACCGTTACACTCACCGGAGGAAGTTCAGATGCCTACGCTTTTGATAATTTTGTCAATGGCTCGAAGTCGTTGCTTGAATTCAACGGCTTTACGGGCTGGTATACCACATGGGCCGGAATTAATGATTACAACGTAAAATTGACGGACAACGGGTCTACTAAGGCATGGACGAATGGTTCGTATTCCCAAAATGTATACACGGCAACCTTCTCCGGTAATTGGTCCGGCACCGGCACATTCGTTGCCAACATAAATAACAGCGGCACACGCTACATGAATTACACCTACTCGGGGGACATTGCGGAGTGGACCGGTAAATTTGAGCTGCAATGTGCAAATGCATCGTCTACTTCAACCCTCACCTTCTCCGGCAATGCCAAGGATGTCAACATTGACATCCTCCGCACCTCGTCCGGAGGTATCCTTTCCGTCGTTGTCGATACGGATGCCACCTTCTCCAAGAGTGTGTCAGCGGATAAGTTGACAATCAATGTTGGGAAAACGGCCGTTTTTGACGGTGCTCTGACGGTCACGACCTTGACGGCAGACGTACAGAGCGAGCTCCGCAGCAACAGTGCTGAAATCGGGACCTATGTCGGCAGTGGGAGTTCTATCATCTCCGGAAATTCAAATAGAATTACCAATCTGAATGCAGATGCGCATACAACTATTTCGGGTTCTTCAAACATCATCACGAATCTGAATACGTCCGGCGGGGTGACGATTACAGGGGGCAGCAACATTATCGGTACGATGGAAGATAATGGCAGTAGCCTGATTTCCGGCAATGAAAACTTCATCACCACCCTTGAGGCGAATGGTGCTACAATTCTGACCGGGAGCGACAATCGGATTAATACTCTGGAGGGTACCGGCAAATTGGTCAGCTCGGGCACAACGGAGATCCTGAATTCTCTGGAGAAGGCGACAAGCGTTGAGGTGACCGGGGGAACCTTGACATTGGCCGGTATGTCTGACGGCAGCGGATCCGTGTCGGCGAAGAAGGACGCAACGCTGAGTCTGAAGGGCGACACCGCGTCCACGGCGGGCACCATCTCCTTGGAGGAGGGAGCGATATTGACCAACGAGGGGACCACGAGTTTGGGCGGCACTGTGGAGGGCAGTGGTTCTCTGAAGGTGACGAACGGCAATTCGCTCACGATTGACGGATCTGCTTCGTTCGGTTCCACCATCGAGAATGACGGCACGCTGTCTCTGGGGACGAACGGCAGCCTGTCGTTCAGCTCCTTGGATAAACTCGATAAGCAGGGTACCTCTTACCATGACTCCACCCCTGGGGCGATAGCGGGCAACGGCTATGAGTCCGGTGATTACCTCGTTGTGAAGGGGAGCGGGACCATCGGAGATCTCGCGTCTGTTTCCGTGGACGGCGCGGACTTCACCGTCACCATAGACGGAAGCAATGCGACCATCACCAACGTCGGAACGGGCGGGCTCTACTATATCAACAGCGGAGATGTGACCTACGGGGGCACCGACAACGCAGCCGATGCTGCTGCAACGGACGGTCTGGTGCTGAACGGTGGCAATCTGGTGATGGATAAAGCTTTGGCGGATACGGCAACGGAGGGTATCACCCTCAAGCAGGACGCTTCTCTGACCATCAACGAAGGAGTGACGCTCGATAAGGTCACGATTGAGTCCGGCGACCTGACGCTCAAGGGCTCCGGTGTCTACAACATGAGCGGCGTTACCGAGGCCGATGTAGCGGCAATTCAGGTGGACGGCACTTGGACCGGTACTATCAACCTGAGCGATTCAACAATCGGTAGCTTGGCCAATTTGGATAACTTGGCCGCCTCCGGGAGCACCCTGAACCTTGGCGGGGCTGTGACGGCAAGCACGGGTACGACTGCCGCGAATATGGAGCTGAAGGAGGGCTCTACCCTGACCCTCAGCGGCGCGGATGCTTCCACCTTCAACGGAGAGCTGAAGGGCTCGGGCAGCATTTCGGACACCTCCACCGGCTCCGTGTCCTTCACGGGCAACATCACGGACTGGACCGGTAGCTACACGGGTACGGATTCCACGGTGAAGTTCGCAGACAATGCTACGGTGAACGCCGACGTCAGCGGCAAGTCCATGGAGTTGGGCAGCGGGGCATCTCTGAATAAGGGGGCCACCCTGACCGGCAACATGACAGCCTCCGCTTTCACCTTGGGCAGTTCCCTGACGGTGGGCGGTGATATGACGGCTTCTTCTATCACGATCGGTGATGGTGTTCTGGCTGGCCTCGGTACCAATACGCCGCTGATCAATGTATCCGGTTCGCTGACCGGCATCGATTTCGTCCTAGGGGACAGCAACTGGGCATATCTGCTTACCGATGCTTTGGGTGAAGGGGCGGCTTACAAGTTGGCCGGTTTCGGTTCTTCCACCGGCTCCTTCACCTTGGGGGGAGCGAGCTCTTACGTCAAGGATGGTGTGAAGTTCTACATCGAAGCAACCGATTCCGCTGTTACTCTGACGAAGGTGACGATGGGGCCGGAGTGGGTCGGCGATACGACAGTCGGCTGGACGGAGTCCGATGGCTTTAATCCGCAGCAATCTCCCGATGGCCCGGTGTGCTTCATGGGTAACGGCTCCGAGCTCGTACAGGTTCATGGGGCTCAGACAGTGACGGGTATCAACGTGGATGCCGAG
>JALFWB010000041.1 GCA_022787425.1 Akkermansia sp. | reverse complement strand
GGACCTCCAATATAATGGAATGCGTCAACAGCCAACTCAAGAAGCGCACGAGACTCATTCCCGTCTTCCCTTCCGAAGCATCTCTGCTAAGATTGCTGACGGCTCGGCTCATGGACCTTTCCGATGAATGGGAGGGTAACTGCGGCAGGGCCTACATATCTCCGGAGAAGCTCGAAATCATAGCCGAGGTGCTTAAGGCAGCAGCACCTCAGACAAGCCCGAACATCGCTGCGTAATCCACTAAAAGACCTGTTTAGCAAAAAGATTTTTTCTGATGGCAGAGATTTTCCGGAAAAAAGGCTTGCATCACCGGGATCTGTAAAATCTTCCTGCTGAACATCAATGATCTGTTCTGCTAACTACGGTTTTGAGTCCTCGTTCATGGCTCCGGATTACCTCATCTTCACCCCCAAAACAAGGAAAGAGTCTTCCGAGATGGCCGCTAACGGCGGCCAATTCTGCATTTTTTGGCCGCCATAGAAGGCCAATTCTGCAAATTCCCGGATACAGCGTTCCGGCAACATGGGCGGTACCGAAACTACTTACCCTCGGCCAAGCTCCGTACGAAACGCTGAATGTTGCGGCTGACCAAGGCCATGCGGTTGTAGTCCAGGGTCTCCGGGGTATCGCCCGGGGTGTGGTAGTTTAAGTTGCGCAGCATCGCGGTATCGGTGATCATGATGGAGGGGATACCGAGGGGCTCGTAGTTGCGGTGGTCGCTGAAATAGAGGGCCGTATCGTGCGCCCACGGAACATTGAGGCGCAGGGCTGCCATGTCGGCGGAAAGAAAGCGGTACGCCCGGCGGGCGAGGGAGACAGCAGAAAGGTCGCCGACCACAGCAACAAAGTTACCTTTGGAGGGCAGAAGCAGGCGGGAGCCGGCAAAGAGGGACGGCTGGCTGCCGGGCTCATCACTGTAATACCCCAACATCTCCAAGCAAACCATGCCCCGCACCGTCTCAGGGCTGCAGGTAGCGGCATGACGCGCGCTGCCCATATCCTGCGTGCCGAACCACGGGGGCTCCTCGCAGTCGTAAAACACCAGCTCCAGCCCGTACTCCCCCACGGCGGCGGGGCCTAAGGAACGCGCCAGCTCCAACAAAACAGAAACAGCACCGGCATTGTCGTCCGCCCCGGGATTAGAGGGTTCCCCCTCACAGGCATCGTAATGAGCCCCGATCACATAGCGCTGCGGACTCCGCCCGGGGATACTCACCGAGATATTCACCCGCTTCTCCCCATCCACCTCGAAATACTGCCACTGCGGCGTAAAGCCCGCCTGCTTCAGTTGCCCCGCGATGTACTCACGGGCATGCTGAATCGTCTCCCCGTAGCGCGGCACCCGACACAGCTGCTGCACATGCTCCTGCAGACGCTGCACGCTCGCCTCTTCCGCCACTGCCGGAGTCTTTTCTGTATATGTCAAACAAGCACACGATCCCAAGGCAAATGCCACAGACAGGAACCCGAATAACAGCGTTATCACTATGGTACACCTCTTACCCATGCACTCATCCTACCATATCATCCACCCCCTGTCAAACAAAATCCGCCCCTTATTCCCCGGAGGAAAAGTTTCCCGGCGTTATATGGCCTTCTTACCCCCGTCTCGACAAGTGCTTCAACCCTCCGTTCCACGCCTTCGTTATCAAAACGGAGAGAACAAAAGACAACACCACCAACAATCCAAAATTCAGCGGTGTCGGCAACCCGTAAAACCACCCGGCAAACCAACGGCAGAAAGAGGCAATCAAACGGCAGATCCGGCGACAACTCGGCAAAAGGAGGACCCGCTCCGCTGCTTTTTGCTTGCAATGAAGGGGGAATGTGGTAGAATGGGAACAATGAACGGCGTAAGCTACAAATGCAGGCGTGTGTGGCGCGATTTGAAGGCCTATTGGGGCGGTCCGGGGGCCATAGAGTTGCTGCCTGCGCGCGGGGCCCTGCGGGGGTACACCCTGCGCAAGGCGGGGCGCGACCTGAAAGCGGCGGCGGATGTGGCGCTGGTGGGCTTGCCGCAGGGGATGGCCTTCGCGGCGATGGCCGGGCTGGACAGCATCTACGGCATCATGGCCGCCACGGTCGGTACCTTCATCGCGCCGTTCTTCACGCGATGCAGCCTCACCGTCAGCGGGCCGAGCAATGCCACGGCTTTCATGCTCGCCAGCTTCTTTCTCGCATCGTCTCCGGCCATTCGTCAGCACCCGGAGATTTTTGTTCCGCTCATCGTCTTTCTGGCCGGGCTTCTGTGTGTCATCTGCGCCTTTGTGAAGGCCACGGAGATGCTGCAATTCGTAAGCCGCAGCGTGCTGGTAGGCTACATTACCGGCGCGGCTACACTCATCATAGCCTCGCAGGCGCGTTATGTGTTGGGGCTCAACGATATCGATGCCGGAAGCTCCTTCTTCTCCATGACATCCGCCATTGCTCAGAACCTGGATCGAGTGCAGTGGCAACCCATCGTGCTGGGTGTCCTCTCCTTCCTCCTTTTCATCCCGCTCAAGCGGCATTTCAAGTTCCTGCCCACCTTCGCCATCATCCTGCTGGTCATGAGCCTACTGAACGCCCTGCTCTGTCAACCGTGGGCAGGCGGGGCCTTCTGTGAGGTGCGGATGCTGCGCGACTTCACCATGAGCGACCTCAGCTGCAGCCTGCCGAGTTTCGGGGCCTTCCCGGACCACATCACGGAGCTGCTGCCCATCGTGGTGGGTATCGCCTTCCTCTCCACCCTGGAGCAAACGGTGATGAGCAAGACCATCTCCGCCAAGACCGGTGAGCCGCTGAACCTCAACCAAGACACCTTCGCCGTGGGCATGGCTAACATGGGCTCCTCGCTCACGGCGTCGCTGCCGTGCTCCGCCTCGCTCACGCGCTCGGTGCTCAATTACAACTCCGGGGCCGCTACCCGTTTTTCCGGCGTATTCTGCGGCCTGCTGTGCCTGGGCATCGTGTTTATACTGGCCAATTTCCCGCTCATCTCCTGCATCCCGCACAGCGTGCTGGCGGCCTTGGTGTTGGCCAACGCCGTATCGCTGTATGATAAAAAGCTGCTGCGCATCTGTTTCCGCAGCACTCCGGCGGACGCGGGGGTACTGGTCACCACCTTCATCGCGGCACTGCTCTTGCCTCTGCATATTGCCATCTTCATCGGCGTGGTGCTCTCCGTGTCACTCTTCCTGCGCAAGGCAGCCAAGCCGGAGCTGGTGGAATATACCTTTAACGATGAGGGACACCTCACCAAGCTGGCCACGCCAGCCGCCCGACTGCCGCAGATCTCCATCGTGCACGTGGAGGGCGACCTCTTCTTCGGCGCGGCGGACCTCTTCCGCAAGCAGGTGGCACGCATTGCGGAGGACCCCTCGCTCGCGGTCATCATCCTGCGGATGCGCAACGCCCGCAACTTGGATGCCACCTCGGTCTACGCGCTCGAGGAGCTCATCAACTTCACCCGCGAGAAAGGCCGCCACCTCATCGTCTCCGGTGCCAGCCGCGAGGTGTTCCGTATCCTGAAAAAGAGCGGCGTGCTGGCGGTGCTGCAGGAGGGCTGCGCCAAGGGAGAGAGTAACATCTTCCTGCTCAACATGAACAACCCGAACTGGGCCACGCGCAACGCCCTCAAGCGCGCGCAGCAGTTGCTCGGTACCAAGCGGGCGGATATCTCCATCTACGCCACCAAAGCCACCGAGGATTCATGAGCTGCACCCCCACCCCTCAGGAGCAGACCCGCATCGCGCAGGCTCTGGTCGATTGGTTCACGGCGCAGGGGAAGGACTACCCGTGGCGGCGTACGACGGATCCCTGGGCCATTCTGGTGAGCGAGGTCATGCTGCAACAAACAACCATCCCCACTGTGCTCGGCCGCTACGGGGCTTGGATGCAGCAGTTCCCCACCCCGGCGTCTCTCGCGGCTGCCACGGAGGAGCAGGCCCTGCGCTCCTGGGAGGGGCTGGGCTACTACCGCCGCGTGCGCGCCCTGCAGGCTGCCGCGCGGGCCGTGGCGGAGCAAGGCGGTGTCTTCCCGGAGGAGGAGCAGGCCCTGCGCGCGCTGCCGGGCATCGGGGACTACACGGCGGCGGCGGTGCTCAGTTTCGCGTTCAACCGGCCCGCTGCTCTCGTGGATGCCAACGTGGCGCGGGTCTTTGCTCGGTTGACGAATGACCGCACCCCCGTGGACTCGCCCGCAGGACGGAAGGCGCAGCGGGAGCTGGCGGCCTCCATGGTGCACCGGCAGAACCCGCGTGCCTACAATTCCGCACTCATGGAGCTGGGGCAGACCCTCTGCACCTCCGGGCAGCCGCAGTGCCTGCTCTGCCCCATCCGCCCCTTCTGTCGGGCGGAGAAGCCGGAGGAGCTGCCGGTTAAGCTGCCGAAAAAGGAGGTCACCGCGCTGGAGCACTGGGATGTGTTCAGCCTGACCCCCGAGGGGCTTCTGCTGCAAAAACAACCGGGCGGCGGTCGCCACGCGGGTATGTATCGCCTACCGAGGCGCAGTCGGGAGTACGCGCAGGAGCTCCCCTTCCTCTGCGCTCAGCGCTATTCTGTCACGCGCTACAAAGTCACCCGTTACTTACATGCCAACCCGGCGGAGCCTGCGCAGGCGGACGAGGAGCGCATCCCGGCGGAGCAGTTGCCGGGCATTCCCATGGCTTCGCCGGACCGCAAGCTCATCCTGCGCTTCCTTTCCGGGCAGCATGACTCGGAAAAGGCTTGACTCCCCCGCGCTCCGTCCTTAGAATCGTCCTACTTTACAACATCACACAAAGACATGAGCGACAAAGTCATATTCTTCGACACCACGCTGCGCGATGGTGAGCAATGCCCCGGAGCTTCCATGAACCTCCGGCAGAAGCTGGAGGTTGCACGTCAGCTCGAGAGGCTAGGTGTCGATGTCATCGAGGCGGGTTTCCCCTGCATCTCGGAGGGCGACTTTGAGGCCGTGCACACCATTGCGGGCATGGTGAAGAAGTGCCGCATTGCGGGCTTGGCTCGCTGCGTGGAGAATGACATTCGGCGGGCGGCGGAGGCCGTGGCACCGGCGGGCGATCGCGGGCGCATCCACACCTTCCTGGCCACCAGCCCGCTGCACCGCGAGTTCAAGCTCAAGAAGAGCAAGGAGGAGATCATCGCCATGGCCGTTGCAGGCGTGCGTCTCGCTAAGAGTTTGGTGGATGACGTGGAGTTCTCCGCCGAGGACGCCAGCCGCACGGAGCTCGACTACCTGGCGCAGGTGGTGGAGGCGGTCATCGATGCCGGGGCTACCACGGTGAACCTGCCGGATACCGTGGGCTTCACCACGCCCACGGAGTATTATAACATGATCCGCTACATGAAGGAACATGTACCGAATATCGACCGCGCAATCCTTTCCGTGCACTGCCACAACGATATCGGTATGGCGGTGGCCAACTCGCTCGCAGCCGTGCAGGCCGGTGCCCGACAGGTGGAGGGTGCCATCAACGGTATCGGCGAGCGCGCGGGTAATGCGGCTATCGAGGAGATGGCCATGGCGCTCTTCACCCGCCCGGAGGCCTTCGGTTTCCCCGCCGGGGAGAAGCCCTTTGCCATGGATACACGGGAGATTGTTAAGACCAGCCGCGTTGTGGCCGGTATGAGCGGACTTTCCGTGCAGCGCAGCAAGGCCATCGTGGGCGAGAACGCGTTTGCGCATTCCTCCGGTATTCACCAGCACGGCATCCTCGCCAAGCGCGAGACCTACGAGGTCATCGACCCCGCTATCGTCGGCTGGGGGGAGACGGAGCTGCCGCTCACCAAGCACTCCGGTCGCGCAGCGGTCAAGGCGCGCCTCGAGAAGCTCGGGCTCAGCCTCACGGAGGAGGAGCTGGTGCACGTTTTCGAGCGTTTCAAGCGCGTCGGCGATACCAAGAAATTTGTTTACGATGACGACCTCACCTCGCTTGTCAATGACTCACTGGACACGCGGGACGGCAAGTGGAAGCTCGTGCAGGTGCAGTTCATCGCGGGCTCCGGGGCCACGCCCACGGCCACGCTCGTGATGGAGAAGGATGGGGTCACTTACACGGATTGCGCCATCGGCAACGGGCCGGTGAACGCCTGCCTGGCGGCCATCGACCGCATCACGGGGGCGGGCGGCACGCTCGTGGAGTTCAATGTGCGTGCTACCTCCGCCGGTCAGGATGCCCTCGGTGAGGCTTCCGTCAAGGTGCGCTTCGGGGAGGATTGCTGCTGCAAGCCGGTCTCGGGCAAGGGGGCGGCAACGGATGTTATCGAGGCTTCCGCCCGCGCTTACCTGAATGCGCTGAACCGTCACATCAACTTCACGGAGGCAGAGGCTTCCCGCTCATGAGCTCCGTTCGCCTCATCGTCGGGCTGGGTAACCCCGGCCGGGATTACGCAGAAACACGCCACAACGCGGGTTTCATGGTGCTGGATCGCCTGGCCCGGCGCTGGGGCGCGGAGTGGAAACAGGATAAGGCGCACAAGGGGCTGCTCGCCTCCGGGCCGGGGGTGCTGCTCATCAAGCCGCAGACCTTCATGAATAACTCCGGCGAGTGCGTCGGGCCCATCATGCGCTATTACAAGTATACGCCGGAGCAGGTGCTCTGCGTCTATGATGACACGGACCTGCCCATGGGCTCGCTGCGCCTTCGCCAAGCCGGTTCCTCCGGCGGGCACAACGGGATCAAGTCGCTCATCGCTCACCTCGGTTCGGAGAAATTCCCCCGCGTGCGCGTCGGGGTCGGCGCCGCCGGGCAGAAGCAGATGATCGGCCACGTCCTCGGCAAATTCGCCCCGGACGAACGCCCCGCCATGGACACCTGCTTGGACAAGGCCGCCGATGCCGTCGATTCCCTCCTCAAAGAAGGCTTCGAGGCCGCCGCTAACAAATTCAACACCCGCAAGCAGAAAAAGCCCAAACCCACCCCCTCCCCTGAGCCCCCTCCGCCCACAGACTCCACCCCTGCTCCGGACACCCCCGGGGAGCCTACCGACCGCGCTTAACGCCAAAGAGCGACCCCTCCCGAACGCGTCAAAAAAGCCCCTGCCCCCTGCATATTTCCCGCAATATCATCCAGAATGTATATAAGATTGCAGGAGATCTGTCTGTTTTCAGACATGTTTATCCCTGGATGATATGGTGTGCCCCTTACTTTAGACACGCCGGCTGGGAGATGAGCCCGCACTGCGGCCTCACTTGCGGGCGGGAGCGGGGGGAGGAGATTCGCGTTTTTGGCAGATGGTGACGGGGGTACCGACGGAGACGAGGTCGAAGACGCGGGCGGCGACGGCATTCGGGCAGCGGATGCAGCCGTGGGAGACAGGGGTGCCGAGCACGACGGGGCCGGTGTGCATGCCGACGCCCTTGGGGGTGAGGCGGAGGAAGTAAGGCATGGCGGCCCCCTTGAAGACAGCGCCCAGCTTGGCGGCGGAGGCGGGGGTGGCGTTGCTGTCTACCACGCGGCCCTTGGCGTTGTAGGCCTTGCCGTAGGAGGCGGAGACGTGCGCCTTATCCTTCTGAATGACACGGAACTGCCCCGTGGGGGTCGAGTGGCCCTTCTTCCCCGTGGAGACCGGCCAATCCAGCGCCACCCGCCCATCGATGTACAGGCGGGCACGCTGCTGGCTCAGGCATATATAAATATGCTTGCTGCCGCCGGATTTACCGCGCTTGAGCAAGGCCTCGTCGGTAAAAACGTTCATCGTATTCGGGTAGCGACCGGCGCGCACAAAGGCAGCGTAGTCCGCCCCGCTCGGCTTGGCCTTGGAGGCAGCCGCAGGCTTGGCGGGGGCCTTGGGCGCCGGCTTGGCGGGCGCGGCATACAAGGCACCGGCAGCGGCGCAGAGAACACAGAACCCGGCAACGGAATAACGCATGCGCAAGGGTGTACCACAACCCGCGCCGCGCGTCAACCCCAAAGGCGCCCCGCAGTCTGTCATGCCGCGCCTTAATTCGGCAGCAGGCGCACCACTTTATCCGCGCGCGGCAGGGTCACCGTCACCTGGGTGCCCTCCCCCTCCTTGGAGGCAAAGCTGAGGGTACCCGCATGGTCGCGGATAATGCGGCGCACAATGAGCAACCCCAGCCCCGTGCCTTTCTTTTTGGTCGTACGGAAGGGCTCGTACATGTTCCCCATCACCTCACTCGGTATCCCCGTGCCAGAGTCGACCACCTGCACCCGAACCACGTTATCGTTATAATCCGTCTGTAACAGAATATCCCCCTCCCCCGGGATGCTCTGGTAGGCGTTGCGAATGAGGTTGTAGAAGGCCCGGAAGAGCTGCTCCGGGTCTGCGTTCAGCTCCGGCAGCTCAGCGCAGAAATCCTGCCGCACCGAGATACCGCGCGGCGCAATCTCCGGCTCCAGCAGGCTGAGCACCTCCTCCAGCAGCGCATTGAGGTTCACCTTGCTCCGCTGCAGGGGCGCGGGGCGCATGGATTGCAGGAACTGCCGCAGCAGCACATCCAGTCGGTTCGCCTCCTTGAGGGCACTCTGCAACAGAGGCTGCAGGGGCTCCTGCGCCTCGTCCTCCAGGCGGCTCACCTTGCGCTGCAGCAGCTGCAGGTTCAGGCCCAGGCTGTTGAGCGGATTGCCGATCTCATGCGCCACGGCGGAGGCCATGTAGGCGATGACATCCAGCTGACCGGCCTCGGTGTTCTCGCGTCCGCGCGCTTGTTGCTCCGTATCATCGTGAATGAGCAGCAGGTAGCGCTTCCCCTTCTCCATGGGGGTGATGAGGAAGTTGTAATGCCTGGGGGCGGGATACGTCACCTGCAGGTCACGGTTAATGGCTACGCCGCTGCCCTGAATATCCTCCCAGCAGCAGGTGCCGCCCACCAGCATCTCGAAAGGCACCTTCATCAGCGCGCCGTGGGTGCGACCGTAGATCTCGCAGGCGGTGCGGTTGGCGAAAGAGGGAACGCCGTTCTCGCCGATGATAATGATGCCATCCTTGAGGGTATCGAACACCTGCTGCAGCCCGTCGCGATCCTCCGCCAAGCGGGTGAAGAGGCGGCGCAGCTCGGCTAGCTCCATATGCCCCAGCCGCTCCAGAATTTTATGTTGCGTGGCTTTGTTCATCGTGCATCAGAAAGTGAGCTGCAACTCCCGGAAATCTGCGGCTATCTCCGCGCAGAACACGCGCGGCTTGCCCTCCCGCAGGGTCACCTCCACGGGCTGCCCGTCTGCCGTCAACTGCGGCTGCGCGTCCGCAGGCAGGGCATGCAGGGCCAGGGTCACCACAGGCAGGGGCGGCTGCATGGTACCCTCCGCCGTGCGCCGTACGCACAGGCTACGCGCCCCGGTGGTGCAGACGAAGCGGTGCTGCAGGAAATCTTTTACCCGATACCCCGGCCCGTCTCCACGGTCCTCGTACAGCTCGCTCTCGGCGGTCTCGTTCGGGGCCCACCACAGGTCATAGGTATACGGCGGGTGCTTCAGCTCGCCCACATACTGCTGCACCGGCCAGCGTGGGATGATGCGGTTGCTGCGAACGAACACGGGTATACGCCCCATGGGGGTGAGCATCCGCACGGCCGCACCCGCTGCGGGGGCAGGTTCATCCGTTCGCAGGGAGAACCAGTGACCCTCCGGCAGGTAGACGTCCTGCTCGCAGCACCCCTCCTCCTGCACGGGCGCGACGTACAGGGCATCGCCCACGAAGAACTCGCAGCTGCGCCAGTAGGTATCCGTGTTCTCCGGGTGCATGAGGGCCAGGGAACGGATAATAGGTGTACCGTGCTGCGAATATCGGCGGAACTGGGTGTAGAAATACGGCAGCAGGCGGTAGCGCTCCTCGATGGCCTCGCGCACGATGCTCTCCACGGTCGGCCCGAAGCACCAAGGCTCCTGCCCGCTGAACTCTCCGTTGTTATGATTGCGGAAGAAGACGTGGAAAGCGGCCAGCTGCATCCAGCGCGCGAAGAGCTCCGGGGTCGGGTGCCCCAAAAAGCCGCCCGTATCCGCCCCGCAGAAGGACACCCCGCTGGCGGACAGCCGCTGCACCATGGTGTTGGCCATGCGCAGGTTCTCCCAGTCGGAGGCGTTGTCGCCCGTCCAGGTGGCGGCCCAGCGTTGCAGACCGGCGAACCCGGCGCGGCTCAGCACAAAGGGGCGGCGGCTGGGCGCATAGCGTTCCATGCCCATGCGCGTGGCCTGCGCCATGCACTGGCCGTACACGTTGTGGGCCTTGAGGTGCGAGCACGAATAGCCGTCGAACGCGTGCCGGGTATCATCCGGGAAGGTCTTGTCCGGGAAGAAGGAGGGCTCGTTCATGTCCGTCCAGATACCGCGCACGCCGTACTCCGCCACCTGGCGGCGGAAGAGCCCGGCCCACCAACTGCGCGTTGTGGGCGAGGTGAAGTCCGGGAAGGTGCACATGCCGGGCCACACCAGCCCCTCCAGCAGGGCGCCGTCGTGTCGGCGGCAGAAGACGTTGCGCTCGAATCCGCTGGACCACACGTAGTTATCCGGGTTGATCTTGATACCGGGGTCAACGATGGTCACCACCTTGAACCCGGACTCGCTCAGCCTGCTGATCATACCCGGCGGGTTCGGGAACTGCTTGCGGTCCCAGGTGAGGGCCTGGTACTGGTTCATGTGGCGGATGTCCAAGTGGATGGCATCGCAGGGGATGCGGCGGGCGCGCAGCTCGGCGGCCAGCTCGTTCACGATCTTCTCGGAGCCGTAGCTCCACTTGCTCTGGTGGTAGCCCAGGGACCAGAGGGGCGGCAGCGGCGGCAGGCCCGTCAGGCGGGTGTAGAGCTCCACCGTGCCCAGGGCCGTCTCGCCGCAGATGAAGTAGTAATCCATCACCCCGCCGTCCGCGCCGAAGAGCAGTCGGTCCCCGCGCTCCTTGCCGAAGTCGAAGTAGGAGCGCATGGTGTTATCGAAAAAGATGCCGTACTGCGTCCCCTCATTCAGGCAGAGGAAGAAGGGGATACTCTTGTAGAGGGGGTCGCTGTTGGGGTGGAAGTTGTAGTGGTCCGCGCCCCACATCTCGAAGCGGCGTCCGCGCAGGTTCAGGTCGCAGGGTTTGTCACCCAGGGCGTAGAAATGAGCATGCGGGGGCATGTGCTTGAGCACCCAGACCAGCTGATCCCCCGTGCGTTCCTGCAGGCGGTGCCCCACGCCCTCGGCATCGGCGCAAAGTAAGCGACCCGTGCGAGCGTCCTCGAACTCCAGCCCGCCGTCGGCCTTGCGGATGCGCAGCACGAGGCGCTCGGTGCGCACCACATAGGCTTCCTCCTGCTCTTCCTCTCGCAGGGTGGGGCGGCCGGGGCGGTACTCCGTGCTCACGCCGTAGCTGGGGATATTCTCGAAGACTGCACCGGTCACATAGCGGCAGCGCACCAGCCCGGGCTCCATAAAATACAGGCGCAGCCGCTGGGTAGCCAGTTCCAGCTCCAGCGTTGCGCCGTCAACCCACTCGCAGCTTCTCACGGCGGGTTTCCGCTCCTCGTCTTTCGGGGTGTCCATGGTCGCCGCGTGCCGCTTAACCGGGGGGCCACTGCAGGGAGCGGCCGCCGATGATGTGCACATGCAGGTGCGGCACCGTCTGGCCGGCCTCCGCGCCCGTGTTCATCACCGTGCGGAAACCACCCTCCGCCAGGCCCTCCGCGCGGGCAATCTCGCCCACTTTCAGCATCAGGTGCCCCAGCAGGGCTGCATCTTCCGGACCGGCGGCGGCAATGTCCCGCAGGGGCTTGCGCGGCACCAGCAGAATGTGCACCGGGGCCACCGGGGCTACATCGCGGAACGCTACGCACAGGTCATCCTCGTATACGATCGCGGCCGGTATCTCCTTGTCCGCAATTTTCTGGAACAGCGTTTTTTCCATCTCGCCCCCATTCTCGCACATTTTGCCCCGCCTGGCAATACAAAATCCCGGCCACACCCGCATTTTCGCCGCCTGCCCCCTGCCCTGTCGACCGTATGTCGCAAAAAAATCGCCCTGTACAGACTTTAGGCTTGCAATGCGGGAGGAAAAGCGTATAATTTGCGCACCCCATCTGCGGGCCTCTCCAGGCAGCCGACACGGGTACAGTTACATTCCCCCTTACTATTTCAGCATATGAAAGAACTCAAAGGTGCATGCATCATCGGCCAGTCCGGCGGTCCCACCGCTGTGATCAACGCCTCCGTCCTCGGTGCGGTTCAAGCCGCCCTCAACGCTCCGCAGATCACCCGCGTGCTCGGCGCGGCTCACGGTATCACCGGCGTGCTCAACGGTCAGCTCTATGACCTGGGCATGGAGGACCCCGTGGAGCTCGAGCTGCTCAAGTTCACCCCCTCTTCCGCCCTCGGCACCTGCCGCTACAAGATGAAGTCCCCCGAGGTGGATACCACGGACTACGAGAAGATCCTCGAGACCTTCAAGAAGTTCAACGTCCGCTATTTCTTCTACAACGGCGGTAACGACTCCATGGACACCTGCAACAAGATCTCCAAGTTCATGCAGGAGAGTGGCTGGGAGTGCCGCGTGATGGGCATCCCCAAGACCATTGACAACGACCTCTACGGCACGGATCACTGCCCCGGCTACGCTTCCGCCGCCAAGTACATCGCTACCTCCTGCATGGAGGTGAAGCATGACGCCAGCTGCTACGACACGGGCATGGTCACCATCATCGAGGTGATGGGCCGCCACGCCGGCTGGCTCACCGCCGCTGCCGCTCTGGCCAGCTACGCCGGTGCCGGTCCCGACCTCATCTACCTGCCGGAGGTTGACTTCGATATGGACAACTTCCTCAACGATGTGGAGCGCATCTACAAGGCCACCGGCAAGTGCCTCGTCGTCGTTTCCGAGGGTATCCATGACAAGGACGGCAAGTTCATCTCCGAGGCCAAGACCAACGCCAAGGACGGCTTCGGTCACGCCCAGCTCGGCGGTCTTGCCAACAAGCTCGCGGAGATCGTCCGCACCCGCGTGGATGCCAAGGTTCGCGCCATCGAGCCCTCTCTGCTGCAGCGCTGCGCCACCCACCTGGCTTCCACCACGGACGCCATGGAGGCTTACCTGGCCGGTAAGACCGCCGTCACCGCCGCCATCGAGGGCGAGACGGACAAGATGGTTGCCTTCGAGCGCACCACCATCTACGGCCAGTACCAGTGCTCCACCAAGCTGCTGCCCCTAGAGAAGGTGGCGAACTTCGAGAAGAAGGTTCCCCGCGAGTGGATCAACGCCGCCGGCAACGGCATCGAGATGGCTTTCATCGACTACGCTCTGCCCCTCATTCAGGGCGAGACCGGCATGAAGACCGTTCAGGCCCTGCCCCGCTTCGCCCGCCTGCGCAAGGTGCTTGCCAAGCCCTGCGACTGCGATTGCAAGGAGCAGAAGTAACCCTACCGCACAGCCCCCTGTGCTACGGAGCCACCGCACCACCCTGCGGTGGCTCTTTTACGTCTTCACACCGCCGTGATAAGAGGTAGCCGGTGTTTTGGATGACGCGGAATTTCGGGAAGGAAGTGGTATGCGGGTGTGTGTGGGAGTCTGCCTGCCGCCGGGGGCTGCGGTCGGGGGAGAATTTGAGAGTGTTTTAGGATGAGAATATGGACAATCTACACACAATAGTATTTATTTGTTCATATTTTGTTCACTCTGCAACCATCCCCGACCGGGCTTCCAAATCGTCACAGCTGCGCCCTCCATGAGCGGCGAAAGCCAGTCCAGTATTTCATCGAGTACCTCGCCGAAGAAACGAGATGGGAGGGTAACGGGAGGCCTCCTCATATACACAGCGGCCTTCAGCTTTCGGATATAGGCTGCCCAGTCCTGTTGTTGTGCACTCCGGTATGCTTCTTCCCGTAGATAAACGTAATTTTCGGGCGGTGTATTGCGGCGGGCGCAGGTTCGTAAAATGGCTTCTCGAAGCACCGCAGCCTCAAAACGATAGGTTCGAGAGATGAACCAAAGATCGTAAAAATCCTTCATGCGGGAATTAGCAGGCCCCAGCTGAATCATCGCCTGCCATTTCTCAGCAACCACTGATTCCGGAGTATAGCATTTGAGATGAGCCGACGGCAGTTCCGAAAGCGTTGCGGGATAGTGCATTTCATGCGGATGCGGGAATACCTCATCACTGAAGCCGATATCTATCGTCATCGGGCACAATACGCTCCCGATATGACCTGTGAACGAAGCACGAACACCGACATAGAGGGCATCTTTGGTGATTTCTTCCATATGCACCGGCCCGGAATAGGTCACGCCATCCTGCACACCGGGTCGCGTCCGTATAATATCGGCGATGACCCGAGCAACCTGAGCCGGATCATTGCTCAAACGGCCAAGTAAATCGATATCCTGCGTATTGCGTGCGGGGGCACTTCCCATACCCAGCAGCAACATGCCGCCCTTGAGGCAAAACTTGTCGGCATGCGGCGAAAGAGAAAGCCGGTACAGGAAACGCTCCATCACATAGTGCCGGTATATCTTATCCGGGGGAATCTGCCGGAGTTTTGCCTCGTTCTTCAATCGTTCAAGCCATTTCACAGTGATTTCAGGTAGGGAAGAATTTGTTTGTATTGGCGGAGGGTAAGGGCATGATGCTGCAGCTCCCACATCTTGAGGCGGGGGGCGGCCATGCGGAGGGCTTCCAGGAAGACGGAGAGCCCCAATTTGTTGCGGTATTTGAAGCAATCGACCAGCGTTCGTTCAACGGAGGTGACTCGGTAGGGGCCAAAGGCACCGAAGCACTCGATGATGCCCTCCTGCAGAAAACGGGGCTCGGTATACCATACCTGCAGGGGGATACCTGCGGGTGTGGGGACGTGGGTGCTGCGGGGGACCGCAACGGAAAGCGCATCCGGAATTTGCAGGGTGATCTTGTGGTGCTGCAGAGCAGAAATGAGGTTCATGACCACCTTCGGCTGCCGCATGGTAAGCCATTGCATCACGTTTTCCGAGCTTAATTCCGCCTCCGCAGGTACAAAAAAGCCCGGCATCAAGCGCAGGAGTTTCCCCGCACGCTCGCGGTTATAAGGCGTCGTGCGGGAACGAAGCTCGACGGAGCTCTCTCGTTCGGGGGATATTAAGATCATCTCTGAACGTATTATAGACAAAAATCGTGATTTGTCAATAAAATGTTCATATTTTCATAAACTCTCGATGCGGTTGGGGGTAGGACCACGGATGACGCGGAGAGCACGGAGGAGTGCGGAGGGGGTGGGAGGAAGCGGGTTGGGATAGGACGCGGAATTTCGGGAAGAAGCGGAAATTGATTGGTATGCTTGGCTCGGTACAAGCTGCCTGCCGCCGGAATAGTAGTTACCTTGATTATTTTGATAAATTTCCATAGCTACCTACGTGAATTTGCTTTGCAGTCTTGCTAAAGAAGAGAATAAAAATTAAGTTTCCGAAAATTCCGAAGATTCCGCGTCCCCCTAAAATTCCCCCTTCTGTTATCACGGCGGCAGGAAGTCTCGTATCCCGCAGGCATGGCTTTGCTTTTCGTGTTGGGTCAGCTCCAGAAGAGTTTGGCATCGCGGGTACCGGTGCGGGTGGGGTTCAGGTAGCGGTTACGGAGGAGGTTGGTGCTGCTGTGGCCCATTTCCAGCTGCAGTTCGGGGAGGGAGCGGAAGCGGAGGACGTGGTAGGTCGCGAAGGTGTGGCGCAGGGCATCCGATTGCCAGCGGCGGAAGCCGGCGGCACGGCGGAGGGCGCGCCAGCGTTTGGGCCAGTTCGGCGGGATGATGCCGCCCTTGCTGCGGACGGCGCGGCGAGGGAGTTTGTGGAGGTGAACCGTGCGTCCGCCGCCTGTTTTGCTCACCTGCGGGCGGATATGCACCGTGCCTTCCTTCCAGTCGATGTCGCGGGCGGGGTCGAGCCGCTGCACCTCGGCGGGGCGCAGGCCGCCGTACATCAGCAGGTGCAGGGAGAGCCGCATCGGGGCATGTTCGGGGCGCTCCGCTGCCGCTTCCAGACGCTTACATTCCTCCGGTGTCAGGGGGATGATTTCCTTCTCTTGGATACTCGGTGACTCGATACGGTTCACAGGATTCTCGCCGCACCATTCCTGACGATAGCCATAGGCGAAGATGCTGTGCAGAATCGCGCGCGCTTTTCGGTAACTGTGCTTGCTGGCACCGAAGGCGGTCTCCAGCAGGGCTCGGCATTCGCGGGTCGTCATCGCCCGCAGGGGGCGCGATGCTACTCCGGGCACCCGTAACATGCGCCGCACGAAGTGCCGCAGGTCCTGCTTGGTGCTGGGCCGCCGACCCTCTCGCGCTCGTACACTGGCCCATGCTGCCTCCTCAAAACTCACGGTTTCCGCCTGCGCTTTCACCGCTGCCACGCCTTCCCTCACCACCTGCCGCAGCAGGGTCATCAGTCCCGCGCCTGTTAACTCGGCACACATCTCCCCTAGGCCCTCGACGGCCTCGAGTACCAAGCGAGCCGCCTCGGTGGCCCCTACCTTCTGCTGCCGGAGCAGCACCTGCGCTGTCTTGATGTCGTTCTTCATAATCTTATGCATTTTCTATGCAGTATGTCAATCTCAAAATGTTGAAAGTTGCATTTTATGCGTATTTCGGGCATTATATAGGAAGGCTTTTTCGCATTCAATATGCGACAGTGGGGGACTGCGATAAATCGCAAGTGGTTCACTATCAACGCGTTACGAGCCCCCCTGCATAGAAAATGCTAGGGTGCTCGGTGTTATGAATCCCTCCCTCCGCCGCGTCCTCGACCTCATCCGCACGAATTCACAATCAGAAAGCGACAAAGGTACCCGCTTTGAACACCTGATGAAACGCTATCTGGAGACCGACCCCGTCTATCGCGACCGCTTCTCGCGCGTGTGGCGGTGGGTGGATTGGCCGTATCGCGGGGGGCTGGCCGATCAAGGGGTTGACCTCGTGGCGCAGGAGGCGGCAACGGGGGAGTATGTGGCCATCCAGTGTAAATGCTATGAGGAAACACATACCCTCAACTTGGCCGATGTGGGTACCTTCTTCACGACCCTCGGCATGCTGTGGCAAACCGAGCAGGGCACGCTGAGCTTCGCGCGCGGCATCATCATCGCCACCACAGACCGTTGGAATGATAAGTTGCTCAACACCATGGAGAAGCAGGCGCGGCCCTGTCAGCGCATCGCCCTGAGCAATCTGGAGGAAGCCGGCATCGACTGGGACTCTGCCGCCGCGGGGGAGCTGCGGACCGTGACGCATTACGCCCCGCGCCCGCAGCAGCGGGAGGCCATCGATGACGTGCTGCGCGGCTTCGAGCAAGGGGATCGCGGGCGGCTCATCATGGCCTGCGGCACGGGCAAGACCTTTACCTCCCTGCGTCTGGCGGAGGAATTGACGGACGGGAAGGGCTGCCTGCTCTTCCTCGTGCCGAGCATTTCCCTGCTCTCGCAGGCCCTGCGCTCGTGGATGGAGCAGGCGAACGAGCCCATGCACGCCATCGCCGTCTGCTCAGATGCCAAGGCCGCCCAACTCGCCAGGGACGATGAGCAGGATCTGACGGCGGATAACCTGCCTGCGCCCGCCTGCACCGACCCGACTTCCGTTGCCAAGCAATACGCCTACTGGCAGCAGCGCGGCGGACTTGTTGTGGTGTTCTCCACCTACCAATCCATTCAGGTGGTCAGCGAGGCGCAGAAGCTCGGCGGCCTGCCGGAGTTCGATCTGATTATTTGTGATGAAGCCCACCGCACCACGGGCGTTGCCCTGAGCAAGGCCGGCGGCGGCTACGATGAGTCGCAGTTCGTGCTGGTACACAGCAATGACAACGTGCGGGGCAAAAAGCGGCTCTACATGACCGCCACCCCGCGCATTTACGGCGAGACCGGCAAGAAGCGGGCGGAGGCAGCGGATGCCTGGCTCGCCTCCATGGACGATGAGACCATCTACGGCCCGGAGTTCCACCGCCTGCCGTTCTCCAAGGCCGTGCGGGAGGGGCTGCTGGCCGATTACAAGGTGCTGGTACTCTGCGTGGATGAGGATTATGTGCGGGAGAAGTTCAGCACCATGCTCCGTGAAAACGGCGGTGAGTATGAGCTGGAGGACATGGTGAAGTTGTTAGGCTGCTACAACGGCCTGCGCAAGCGCGTTCTGCACTCGAATGCGGCATCGGGGGAGGAGTGGGACTTCCTCGATAAGAACCCCATGAAGCGCGCCGTGGCCTTCGCGGGTCGCATTGCGGTCTCCAAGAAGGTGAAGAAGGCTTTTGAGCAGATGCTGGATGCCCTGCGGGAATCCGGTGACTTCCTGGAGTGCGGCATCGAGCATGTGGACGGCACGATGAATGCGCAGCGGCGCAACGAGGCCCTGGCTTGGCTGAAGAATGAGGAGGGCGCGGAGGAATGCCGTGTGCTGACCAACGCGCGCTGCCTCTCCGAGGGCGTGGACGTGCCTGCTTTGGATGCGGTGATGTTCCTGGCCCCCATGCGCTCGCAGATCGACATCGTGCAGGCGGTGGGGCGCGTGATGCGCACGGCGGCGGGGAAGAAGTACGGGTATATTCTGCTGCCCATCGGGGTGCCGCGCGATAAGAAGCCGG
>JALFWB010000035.1 GCA_022787425.1 Akkermansia sp. | reverse complement strand
GGACAGGGCCGCAAGGCAGCCCATCATGGTGTTGAACAATGTTCGTTTCATAATGCTGTGTGAATGTGTGTTGATGACGCGTCAAGAGTTTCTCCGCAGCATGCAGTTAGCCACTCCCGACAACATCAGCATACAGCATTCCTTAGGAATAAAGCATGTAACCCGTTGAACATCAACGAGTTACGCCGAAGTTAGGCATTTCGTCCTCTATTCGTTTCCTCCGAAAAAATCAGAAAAAGTGGTAAATAATAAGGCGAATCCGCATTTTTTCTTGCTTCAGCATAAGGAATGCTGTAGGCGAGCCATGGCGAACGGCAGTTTCCCATGCGGAGGAAAACGGATCAACGAGCACGCGGCCCGACACAGCTTGCCCGACCGATGGCACCTGAAAAGCCCCCCACTGAAGCATATTGCATACGCTCATCGCAGAGCTTATGATTGCTGAAAAATACGAGCTTTCCTCATTTTGGGATTGCATCTGCATAAAAAATGAAGTACACTTAGCGGCACGTTATCATGAATCCCTCCCTCCGCCGCGTCCTCGACCTCATCCGCACGAATTCACAATCAGAAAGCGACAAAGGTACACGCTTCGAGCACCTGATGAAACGCTATCTGGAGACCGACCCCGTCTATCGCGATCGCTTCTCGCATGTGTGGCGCTGGGTGGATTGGCCGCATCGCGGGGGGCTTGCGGATCAAGGGGTTGATCTCGTGGCGCAGGAGGCGGCAACGGGGGAGTATGTGGCCATCCAGTGCAAATGCTATGAGGAAACGCATACCCTCAACTTGGCCGATGTGGGCACCTTCTTCACGACCCTCGGCATGCTCTGGAATACCGAGCAGGGCACGCTGCCCTTCGCGCGCGGCATCATCATCGCCACCACGGACCGGTGGAATGATAGGTTGCTCAACACCATGGAGAATCAGGCGCGGCCCTGTCAGCGCATCGCCCTGAGCAATCTGGAGGAAGCCGGCATCGATTGGGACTCCGCCGCCGCGGGGGAGCTGCGGGCCGTGACGCACTACGCCCCGCGCCCGCAGCAGCGGGATGCCATCGATGACGTGCTGCGCGGCTTCGAGCAGGGGGATCGCGGGCGGCTCATCATGGCCTGCGGCACGGGCAAGACCTTCACCTCCCTGCGACTGGCGGAGGAGTTGACGGACGGGACGGGCTGCCTGCTTTTCTTGGTGCCGAGCATTTCCCTGCTCTCGCAGGCCCTGCGCTCGTGGATGGAGCAGGCGAATGAGCCCATGCACGCCATCGCCGTCTGCTCGGATGCCAAGGCCGCCCAACTCGCCAAGGACGATGAGCAGGATCTGACGGCGGATAACCTGCCCGCGCCCGCCTGCACCGACCCGACTTCCGTTGCCAAGCAATACGCCTACTGGCAGCAGCGCGGCGGGCTCATCGTGGTGTTCTCCACCTACCAATCCCTTCAGGTGGTCAGCGAGGCGCAGAAACTCGGCGGCCTGCCGGAGTTCGATCTGATTATTTGTGATGAAGCCCACCGCACCACGGGTGTTGCCCTGAGCAAGGCCGGCGGCGGCTACGATGAGTCGCAGTTCGTGCTGGTGCACAGCAACGACAACGTGCGGGGCAAAAAGCGGCTCTACATGACCGCCACCCCGCGCATTTACGGCGAGACCGGCAAGAAGCGGGCGGAGGCTGCGGATGCCTGGCTCGCCTCCATGGACGATGAGACCATCTACGGCCCGGAGTTCCACCGCCTGCCGTTCTCCAAGGCCGTGCGGGAGGGGCTGCTGGCCGATTACAAGGTGCTGGTGCTCTGCGTGGATGAGGATTATGTGCGGGAGAAGTTCAGCACCATGCTCCGCGAAAACGGCGGTGAGTACGAGCTGGAGGACATGGTGAAGCTGTTAGGTTGCTACAACGGCCTGCGCAAGCGTGTTCTGCACTCGAATGTGGCATCGGGGGAGGAGTGGGATTTCCTCGACAAGAACCCCATGAAGCGCGCCGTGGCCTTCGCGGGGCGCATTGCGGTCTCCAAGAAGGTGAAGAAGGCTTTTGAGCAGATGCTGGATGCCCTGCGGGAATCCGGTGACTTCCTGGAGTGCGGCATTGAGCATGTGGACGGCACGATGAATGCGCAGCGGCGCAATGAGGCCCTGGCTTGGCTGAAGAATGAGGAGGGAGCGGAGGAATGCCGTGTGCTGACCAACGCGCGCTGCCTTTCCGAGGGCGTGGATGTGCCTGCGCTGGATGCGGTGATGTTCCTGGCCCCCATGCGCTCGCAGATCGACATCGTGCAGGCGGTGGGGCGCGTGATGCGCACGGCGGCGGGGAAGAAGTACGGGTATATTCTGCTGCCCATCGGGGTGCCGCGCGATAAGAAGCCGG
>JALFWB010000055.1 GCA_022787425.1 Akkermansia sp. | reverse complement strand
CAACGGCAAGAGCGCCCTCGAGTGGGTCGTGGAACGCTACTCCGTCACCACGGACAAGGCGAGCGGCATCGTGAACGACCCGAACCTGTGGTGCGACGAGCACAACGAGCCCCGCTACATCGTCGACCTCATCAAGCGCGTTGTCACCGTCAGCTTGGAGACCGTCGACATCGTCCGCTCCCTCCCCCCGCTGCAGGAACTCAACTGAGCCTTCCCCCGCCTATACATGACAAGGCCCCCGCTCATCACGAGCGGAGGCCCCTTACATTTACCGAAAAAACAGAGCTTACTCAGGCCATCCTGCGCCGTCTCCGTGCCGCCAACCCCGCCAAAGCCAACAGGGACAGCGTGGCCGTGGCTGGCTCGGGAACGGTAATGGCGTTGATCTCGACCGCCGAAAGGGCTTTGTTGTAGATGAGGACGTTGTCTACATCAAATGTGGAACTATTGGCTGCAGCTCCATAATATCCGAATTGAAAATTGATATTCCGATCACTCGCCCAATTATTAGCATTAGATACGCTAAGAGTGATTTGTGAGACTCCGTTTGCGTAAAGTTCCAAGGATAATGTATTGCTATTCGATACAGATGTCGTACCCACCAATGTGATGGTTGTCCAATCAAGAGTATCCGAGGTTATGGTGGTAGCCTGAGTTTTTTCTCCAAAAGTGAGTGCCAACTGTTTGGAATCATTGGTAAAAAGGCGAACTGTCCTCCACGCCTTATCTGTCGACCCTGTGGTTAATGTCAGAAGGGTGCCGGAGGTAAAGCGATTCAGATCAAAGCTGATCGTAAACGCCGTATTAGCCATCATGGAATCCTGATAGGGGGAATTTTTTGGAGCAGCCGTACCGTACTGCCCGGCTTTGTTCCAAGTGAACGACTCCTTCCAAGAAATAGTGTTCTTGGTGTCAGCTGCACCTGTATCGAAGTCGAAGTACGAGATCAAGTTCTTATCATCCTTCTGATCATCGTTCAACGTGATTGTCTTGCCAAAAGCAAGGCCCCCGAGGAAAAGTATCGCTGAAAAAATTCCTGTCTTCATAATCCTGTTCCGGGCTCACATCCGCCCTACGAGAAGAGTCTACAGCATTCCGAATGCTGAGTCAAGCGCAAAACAGATTTTTTCCTGAAAAATCAATAAATTTCGCGTTTTTTTACATCTCACTACCTCCCCCGGTGCGAGTTCTTCACCCTTCACAAGTCCTTGAGTATCAACGATTCATGTGGGGCATGCATTAGGAATGCTGTATGTTCAATGGCGAACGGCAGTTTCCCATGCGGAGGAAACGGATCAACGAGCACACGGCCCGGCACAGTTTGCCCGACTGATGGCACCTGAAAAGCCCCCGGTGAAGCAACACTCAACCGGGGGCTCGGAAAAAAGAGCGGGCTTTCTTACTCCACCAGGGATTTAATCCCCTGCTCCACCGCCTTGGTGGCAGCCTCGGCAGCCTTCTCCTTGGCCTTCTGCTCGGCGGCCTCCACCACGATGTCCTTCACGGAACCGGCGGAAACACCCTCCGTAGCACCGGAGACAGCATCGTTTGCCTTCTGAACGGACTCGGCCTTCTCCTTAGCGGCATCGACCTTGGCCTGAGCGGCAGCCTTGCGCTCGGCGGCCTTCTCCTTGGCAGCGTCAACCTTGGCCTGAGCGGCAGCCTTGCGCTCGGCAGCCTTCTCCTTAGCGGCAGCCACCTTGGCCAGAGCAGCAGCCTTGCTCTCGGCGGCCTTCCCCTTGGCGACATCCACCTTAGCCTGAGCGGCAGCCTTCTTCTCGGCGGCCTTTTCCGCAGCGGCCTGCTTGGCAGCGGCCTTGGCGGCAGAACCGGCAGCGCGGGCAATATCACCGGGGGCGGCAAAAGCAGCGGGCGAAAGGGCGGCAAGACCCAAAGCAACAGTAATAAAAGTATTCTTCATATGCGGAATAACGATGAAATGACAGGGTAAAACCCCGTAGCATCATACCCTTTTGCACGCCCCGTGTCAATCCTAAAGGGGCGCTTCAGCACCTAAAAGCTGCGTCATGGCACACTTGATGCTTGACGCCTGCCGAAAAAACAGGCATAATGCTGCGGTTCATTTTAAGTCCGCCATCATGTCTGAGTTTATACAAACCCTCATCAACACGCCGGCATTCTACTTCATCACAGGCATTGTCCTCATCGGCCTGTTTATCTGGTATCTTTCCTCCGAGGAAGACCGGACGAAGCGGAATGCGGGTGCTGCGTTCATCATCGGCCTGTCGGCCTTCTCCCTCATGTCGCTTTTTGTCAACGGCATCAACTACGGCATCGACATCAGCGGTGGCGTGGAGCTGACGCTGGAGGTACAGCCCAAGATCGATGACCAAGGGCGCGAAGTACCGCCGGAGGCCACGGAGATGCAGCAAGCCTGCGACATTCTGAACGAACGCCTGAACGCCACCGGCACGAGCGAGGTGCAGATCATTCACTCCGGCAACAAGATTCTCATCCAGATTCCCATGCAGGACAAGGACGAGACCAAGAACAAGGAAAAGATCGACGCCATGGTGAAAACCCTCACCAAGATGGCCAAGCTGGAGCTGCTGAAGGTGGACGAGAATGAGGCAGCCATTTTGGCCACGCCCGAGGCGCAGAAGGCCATGCAGTCCTACCTGAAGGCCTACGACAAGTACCGCGCCGATCTGGAGGCCTACCGCGAGAAGCAGGAGAAGGGCGAGTACACCCGCGCACCCCGCGCCCCGCGCTCCCCGATTTCCTACTTCGGCGGCAAGGACACCTGCATCTACCCGCACCCCCTGCTGAACGACAAGACCGGCAAGCCCCTGCTGGACAAGGAGGGCAAGCCCATCATTGACTTCCGCGTGCTGGAGAAACCCTCTTCTGCCGAGAAGCGCGGCGTCTACATCACCGGCGCGAACGTCTCCAAGGCCAGCCCGAACTACGCCGAGCGCGGCATGGTGAACGTTACCCTGAACAACGACGGTGCCGAGCGCATGGCCCGCCTGACCGGCAAGATGCAGCTGGGCCGCGACCGCATGGCCGTGGTGCTCAACAGCCAAGTGAAGTGCGCCCCCGTTGTGCAGGCTGTGCTGCACAAGGACTTCCAGATCACCGGTCTGAACGGTGTGGGCGAGCCGGAGGACATCTCCAAGGCACTGGCCAACCCGCTCTCCAGCGACCTGAAGGTGCTGGGCCGCAAGGACGTATCCGCCCAGCTGGGCAAGAGTGCCCTGCAGCAGGGCGAAATCGGCGGCATCGTCGGCATGATCGCCATCTTCTTCTTCTGCTATTGGTACTACCGCTGGTCCGGCATGGTGGCCATGGTGGGCCTCACCATCAACGCACTCATCCTGCTGGGCCTCATGAGCTTGTTCGGCTTTGTGCTCACCCTGCCGGGTATCGCCGGTATCGTGCTGACGATGGGTGTGGCCGTGGATGCCAACGTGCTGATTTACGAACGCATGCGCGAGGAACGCAAGCTGGGGCGCCCGTTCATCACCTGCCTGCGCAATGCGTATGAGAAAGCCTTCTCGGCCATTTGGGACTCCAACATCACCTCGCTGATCACGGCCGTGATTCTCTTCTGGCTGGCCAGCGGTTCCATCAAGGGCTTCGCCGTCACCACCAGCGTCGGTATCATCACCTCGCTCATCGGTGCCATCGTGGTTACCCGCGTTATCTTCTTTATCGCGGAGCACCTGGGGCTCATCAAGGACGACTTCACCTTTGCCCACGCCCCGTTGGAGGACCGCACCTTCGACTTCATGAAGTGGCGCAAGGTGGCTATGGTCTGCTCCTCCCTCTTCATCATCATCTGCATTGTTGCAGCAGCCATCCGCGGCAAGGATGCGCTGGGCATCGACTTCACGGGCGGTTCGGCCATCACCTACACGCTGAGCCCGCAGGATCAAGTTGACTTCAAGTCCGTGGAGAAGGCGGTGGAGAGCATCAAACTCTCCAAGACCGCGAGTGTGCAGGAGTTCAAGGCCGGTGACGTCCGCAGCATTCAGGTGCGCTTCGTCGGTGCCGATGAGCCGGAGCACGCCGCCGGGCAGGATACCAAGGCGGGCGAGAAAGAGGCTGCGATGATTGATGCGACCCTGCGGGAGAAGGTACCGGGCATGAAGGACCTCGCCGCTCCCAAGTTGGAGAGTGTCAGTGCCTCGCTCGGTTCGTCCTTCTTCAAGACGGCCATGTGGGCCCTCCTCGCCGCCATGATCGGTATTACCATGTATCTGGCTCTCCGCTTCGAATGGAGCTTTGCCATGGGTGCGCTCATCACCATTTTCCATGACGTGCTGGCCATCATCGGTCTGGTCATCCTCATCGGGTCGGAGCTGAGCATCATCCACATCGGTGCCTTCCTCACCGTGGCGGGCTACTCCATCAATGATACCATCGTTATCTACGACCGCATCCGCGAGCGTCTGCGCCTGGCGGATGAGAAGGAGCCGCTCATCGACATCATGAATGAGTCCATCAGCAGCACCATGTCGCGTACCATCCTCACCGGTCTCTCCACCCTGGCCTGCCTCACCTCGCTGTTGGCCTTCGGCGGCCCGGCCATGCGTGACTTCTCGGTGACGATGCTCTTGGGTGTCATCATCGGCACCTACTCCTCCGTCTACATTTCCTCCACCGCCGTGCTGTACTTCAGCCGCCGAGGGGATCTGCGCCGCGAGCTGGCAGAGGCGGACAGCGTGAGCAATCAGCCATAAGGCGCGGTGCGGCAACGGAGTTTCATTCTGTGGTTCGGCCTCTGCGTGGCAGCCCTCGTGGCTGCCATGTGGGGGTCGGTTCGTTGCGGGCAGCTCTTGGAGCAGCCGAATCTGCCGGCAGAGGAGGAGCGGCACCTGCGCCTGCTCATCTATTTTCACTTTGCGCTGGTCCAGGTGTCCATCATCGGGGGCTGCATGCTGCTGTACCTGCGGCACCGCAAGTGGAAGCGGCACTACCTGATTATCAGTTATAACGAGAAGGGGCAGCACCTGAACCCACCCGGCATCCGCATGGCCCCCGCGCGGGTCTACCGCTGCTGTCTGGGCCACATTGCGGAGGCCGAGCTGCCCCCTGCGGACGATGCGCCCGTGCTGGTGTACCCCATGTTCATGCTCAGCGGCCTCTCCAGCGGGGTGCGCCTGCAGCAGGAGGTGGATGCCGCCTTCCGCTCGCGCGGCTACCGCCCTGCCCTGTACTACCAACCCGTGCTCGGGGCCTCTCCCTGGCTGGCGGAGGCCGCAGCGGAGCGTCTGCGCGCCGTCGGCACGGATGGCAGCGGGGTGCTGGTGGTGGCCCACGGCTCCGCAGAGGACACGCCGGAGCCCGCGCTCTTCTGCCGCCGCCTGCGCAAGCTGCTGCCGGGGGTGGAGGTGGAGCTCGGCTTCTTCAACAAGCAACCGGAGGCCCGCGACTGCCTGCCCCGCATGCGTGCCGCGCGTGTGCTGCTGCTGCCTTTCCTGCTCACCGAGGGGCTGCACACCACCCGCGACCTACCCACCGCGCAGGATGCCGCCGCCTGCGGCAAGCAACTCGTCCGCCTGCCCGTTGTGGCAACCTACCTCACCCCACCCCCGGAGGAAACATGAAGCTACCCGTCAAAGTAAGCCCCGGCGCACGCCGTAACGAGATACTGGGCTGGGAGGACTACCCCGGCACGGGGCGCGTTCTCAAACTCAAGATAGCCGCCCCTCCCGTGGAGGGCAAGGCTAACAAAGAACTGGCCTCTTTTCTTGCGGAGTGCCTCGGTCTCCCCAAGTCCGCCGTTGACATCACCCACGGCACCTCCGGACGCATCAAGCTCGTTTCCCTGCCCGACTCCGCAGACCTGCAGAGACTGATGCCCCGATAACGCGAAAAAAGGCTTGCCAAGCGGGGCCGGGGCGTGTATACTCTCCGCGTTATGTCAGAATTGCCCAAGGCTTATGAGCCGACTCATGTCGAAGAAAAGTGGCAGGCCCTCTGGATGGAGCAGGGATGCTTCCACGCGGATCCGCACTCTGCCAAGCCCGCCTACAGCATTGTGATTCCCCCGCCGAATGTAACGGGCGTTCTGCACATGGGCCATGTACTCAATAACACCATTCAGGACATTCTCGCCCGCCGCGCCCGCCAGGAGGGCAAGGAGGTGCTCTGGCTGCCCGGCACGGACCACGCCGGCATTGCTACCCAAGCCCGCGTTGAGAAGGAGCTGGCCAAGGAGAACCCGCCCCGCACCCGCTTCCAGGTGGGGCGTGAGGCTTTTGTGGACATGGTGTGGAAGTGGAAGGAGAAGCACGGCGGCATCATCATCAAGCAGCTCAAGAAGCTCGGCTGCTCCTGCGATTGGGAGCGCGAGCGCTTCACCATGGATAACATCTTCGCCCCGGAGGTGGCCCGCGCCTTCACCGAGCTCTTCAAGCAGGGGCTCATCTACCGCGGTCGCCGCATGGTGAACTGGGACCCCGTGCTCCTTACCGCCCTTTCTGACGAGGAGGTGATCCCCACCCCGCAGCACAGCAAGCTCTACACCATCCGCTACAAGCTGGCGGACGGCAGCGGGCAGCTCTTGGTCTCCACCACCCGCCCGGAGACCATCATGGCAGACGTGGCGGTGGCGGTCAACCCCAAGGACCCGCGTTTCTCATCCCTCATCGGCAAGAAGGTGCTCCGCCCCCTCTGCGAGGCGGAAATCCCCATCATTGCGGATGAGCACGTGGAGATCGACTTCGGTACCGGTGCCCTCAAGATTACCCCTGCGCACGACCGCACGGACTTTGAGGTGGGCATGAAGAACAATCTCGAGATCATCGACATCCTCACCCCGGATGGCCACATCAACTGCCCCGCCTGCCCGGAGTTGCACGGCCTCGACCGCTTTGTGGCTCGCGAGAAGTCCATCGAGCTCATCCGCGACAAGGGGCTTCTGGAGAAGGTGGAGGACTACGATAACAACGTGGGTATCTCCCAGCGCTCGGATGTTCCCATCGAGCCGCGCCTCAGCATGCAGTGGTTCCTCAAGTACCCCTGCGTGAAGGAGGCCTCGGAGGCCGTGGCCAACGGCGACATCGTGTTCCGTCCCGCCCACTGGGCCAAGACCTACCAGCACTGGCTGGAGGGCATCCAGGATTGGTGCATCAGCCGCCAGCTGTGGTGGGGGCACCGCATCCCCGTGTGGTACCGCAAGGACAAGGCGGCGGAGCTGCGGGAGGCTGCTACCCTTACCGAGGAGAACGCCCTGGCCGGGGATATCTATGTGGGCGTGGAGCCCCCCGCCGACCCCGAAAATTGGGTGCAGGACGAGGACGCGCTCGACACTTGGTTCAGCAGCTGGCTGTGGCCCTTTGCCACCATGGACAAGGAGTGCTTGGCCAAGTTCTACCCCACCAGTGACCTCGTGACGGGGCCGGATATCATTTTCTTCTGGGTGGCGCGCATGATCATGGCGGGCTACCGCTTCGCCGACGGCAAACCCTTCGGCAACGTGTTCTTCACCTCCATCGTCCGCGACCTCAAGGGGCGCAAGATGAGCAAGAGCCTCGGCAACAGCCCCGACCCGCTCGATCTCATCGCCCGCTATGGTGCGGACGGCCTGCGCTTCGGGCTGATGCGCATCGCCCCCACGGGCACGGATGTCAAGTTCGACGAGAAGCAGATCGAGGAGGGCAAGAACTTTGCGAACAAGCTGTATAACGCCGCTCGCTTCCGCATGATGCAGGGCGAGGCCGGCACGAGCCCCGCGCCGCGTTTCTCCGCCGTTCACATTGATATTCTCGCCAAGCTCAAGGCCCTGCACGCCGAGGTAGCGGAGGCTCTGGCCAAGTATGAGTTCAACGCCTACACGCAGGCATTGTACAGCTTCTTCTGGAATGAGTACTGCTCGCTCTTCCTGGAGGCCGTCAAGAACGACCTGCGCGGCGGTGACGAGGCCGTGAAGAATGCTACCCTGCTCACCATGGACACGGTGCTGCGGCACTACCTGGCACTGCTCGCGCCCATCATGCCGCACATTGCGGAGGAGCTCTGGCAGAGTCTCGGTTTCTCGGCACGGGAGGGCGGCAAACCGCTCATGAGCACCGAGCTGCCCAAGCCGGAAAGCCTGCTGCCGGGGCTGGATGAGGATGCCGTCTCCAAGGCGCGCGCCACCGCAACCGCTCTCTACGAAACAGCTAACCGCGCCCGTAACCTCAAGGCGGAGTACAACCTGGCCACCAACAAGAAGGTCTCCTTCGTGCTGAAGCCGGGGGCCCTGCCGGTGGATGCAGACCTTGCAGCGCGCCTGGCTCTGCTGGCGGGGGCTCAGTCTGCTGCCTGCAATGCCGAGTACGCAGCCCCCAAGGGCACGCCCACGGCCCTCACCCCGCTCGGCGAGCTCTTCCTGCCGCTGGAGGGCTTGGTGGATGTGGAGGCAGAGCGCACCCGCATCTCCAAGGAGCTGGAGAAGATTACCAAGGAGATTGCCAAGAGCAAGGCGAAGCTCGGCAACGCCTCCTTTGTGGACCGGGCACCGGCGGCGGTTGTAGACCAAGAGCGCGCCCGTTTGGCAGATTGGGAGGCTAAGCAGGCTCAGCTGCAGAACATGCTGACCTCGCTTTCCTGAGCTTTATCTCCCTCTTTCTCTCTCTCCATATGTCCGGCAGAATCATTCAGACACTCACGGAGCAGGAACGGCGCAGCCTCTCCATCTGCGGTATTACGCAGGACGAGCAGCTCGCCGCCTGCTCTCCCGCCGGCCTTGCCGCAGACCTGAAGCTCGCGCTCGGTTATTTTCCGGATGTCTATGTGATTTCCCTCCCGAGGCTGGAGGATATACACCGCCGTGCAGCGGCTGCCGTGCGGGAGCTCCCGCAGCCGATGGCAGAGCCGGGGCAGGCGGACGCCGATAAGGGCGTGCAGGCGGATGCCGACCTGCCGCCCCTGCAGCGTCCCGCAGCGGACCCGCAATCGGCTGTCTTAACGGAGGATTTCCGGGAGGCATCGCCCGTGCACCACACGCACGGCAGTCACCATACGGCGGCATCCTACAGGGCATCCGGGGGGTACGACCACGACCACGCCATCCGCAACACTCGGCTCTTCACGATATGGATCGGGGCGTGGCTTACCCTGCTCTTCCCCTGTGCGCTGATGGGGCTTGCTGCGTTGTTAGTGTGTCAATTCTGCCTGAATATTCATTTACCGGGCGAAAGTCTCAAGACGTTGATGTATACCTGTCTTTCCGTCGTGGGGCTGTACTTTATCTTCATGAACCTCTCGCTCTGTTCGGTTTGCCACATGAAGCTCTTCACGTTCCGGCACTACGCGCGCAACAGGATGGCGCACCGCCTGCCGCTGCTCGGTTCCTGCCTGGCGACGGCTCTGCGCATAGCGTTCACCATGCGCTTTCGCTGCCCTGCCTGCGGTACCCTGCAGGAACTCACTCACACTTCTCACCGCTGAATCGTTTCCATGATCGCTGTCTCCCGCCTTCTTCCGCTCCCCATCCTGCTCGGCTGTGTTGCCTCGGCGCAACAAGCAACGGATCACCTCGGTGTTGCGCAGTCCTATGTGCGTATTCTTCAGCAGACGGAGCAGGTCTTGGCCGGCTGCAAGGATGCTGCGGGGGTGGAGGCCGCCCTGCCTGCCCTGCAAAAGCTGGCAGAGCAAGCGCGGGAAACCCGCACAGCCCAGCTGCAGCTTCCGGATCCCTCAACGGCGGATTACAATGCCGTGCAGGCTGTCGCGCAGGATTTTGTGCAGGCCAGCACGCAGATCACGCAGCATATCGAGCGGCTCCGCAGTGCGGGTCTTATCTCGGAGGCCCTCCGTGTGTTGCTCGGTCTGCCGCCGGATGAGCAGCCGTCTGCCCCGGCCCCGGAGTCCTAATCACCCCTGCCCCACGCTTCCGCCTATGTTATTTGAGGACAAGCCCCTGACTCCCGAAGGACGCCGCTGCGTCCCGGAGCGCCTGCTTGCAAAGACGGCGTTGCGCCCCCATCCGGCTCCGCTGCGGGGGCACGTCTCCAAGGAGTCCATTGCTGCCTATGGGGAGTTCAGCATGCACCTTCGTTTTCTGTTAGAGGCTTCCCCGGCAGTTCAGGGGAAGGGCCCCAAGCAGCGGGCGCGTTTGCGCCGTTTGCATCGCATGGCAGAATCCCTGCCGGTTGAGATGACGAACTGTGCGGCGCCGACCTCTGCCGCAGACGTGGTGGCCCCCATGAGGCGCCTTGCCCTCCTGCTGCAGGAGTTGGTGGAGGCAGGTCTGTGCCCGGGGGAGGAGGATTATGAAGCACTGTTGCGCAAGGCGATGTGCTTGGTGGAAGCCGTGTATGCCGATGCGCCGGTCAGCATCACGCCCTCTTCCGTTTTTCTCCTGTTACTCATGACCCAGCGGCCCAAGCCCGCCGGGGCGGGGCAGCACCGCAGACGCAGGCGCAGCAGGAAGTCGGGAACAGATAAGGTTCACAAGGGCAAGTCCCCGGCATAATCATCTGTGGGGCCGGGGGGCAGCTCCACCAAGCGCAGGCGCGGGGCCTCTCCTTTCAGCGTGTGCAGTCCCTTGGCATTCGGTTCGCCCAATGCAGCGGCACGCTCCCACCAAACATAGGCAGCCGAGGCATCGCGGGTCAGGCGTTCGGCATCAAACCACTCGCCTTGGCCGGTGTAGAGCAGCATGCCGTAGCGCACTTGGGCCTTCGCATCCCCCCGATGCGCCGCGCGTATCAGGTTATCCGTATAGCTCAGATAATTGACGCGCCGTTCCAGGTCCGTCATCTCGGCAGGCAGGCTCATCAGTTCCTCTGCCGTGCGGGCACAAACCGTCACCTTGCGGGGCTGAGCCTTCAGCGCGGCCTTCTGCTCTGCTGCGGCGGCTGCCTTCCGTTCTTCCGCCTCACGAGTCAATCGATAATGGTGCACGATGGGCGGCACGATAAAACAAACAACGGCCAGCGCGTAGATGATGGGCAGAAAAGGGTGTGTACCGAGCTTGACGCGCGGCAGATTGAGCAGTGGCAGAAAGCCGCGCTTGGGCAGCGGATTCGCTGCGGGACGTTCGCCGAAGCGGCGGGGGCGGCGTCTCGCCTCGCGCTCCTCACGCTCGCGCCGCCTTGACTCTCGGTTTTCACGTCGCGCTCGCGCCCGGGCAGCAGAGAAGCGGGCCGGACGGCGGCGCATGCTCTCCAGCTCCGGTTTCTCGGCATACACGGCGTGGCGGTCCAGCCAGGTGTCGTAATCTGCACGCTTTTCCGGATCACCGAGCACGCGGTAGGCCTCTGCCACCAGCTTAAAACGCTCCTCGGCTTCCGCATCCCCGGCGTTGAGATCGGGATGATACTTCTTTGCCATGGCGCGGTAGCCGTTTTTCAGCTCCGCTTCCGTTGCACCGCGTTCGCAGTTCAGCAGCTCGTAGTAGTCCAGTCTCATTTTCCGGCCAGGGCGCGGATGCAGTGGGTGATCGTTTTCTCCGGCTGCCAACCGACATCCTGCAAGTCCTCGGAGCTGACGACATACTGGTGACAGCAGCCGCGCTTGCCGGGGAGAGCGGTCTCCCGAGACGCTTTCTTGGAGAAACTGCGCTCCAGCAGCTCGTACACCTCATGCTTGGCAATGGGATTCGCGGCCACATTATAGATGCCGCTCGGCAGCTCGGTCAACAGCAACAGGGCACGCACGGCGTCCTGCCGGTGCAGGTATTGCAGAATGCGCTCGGGCGGACCGGGGAGTTTAGGTTCGCCGGCCGAAAATCGGCGTATCAGCTCACAGCGCGTTTCATCGAACAGTGTTGTCAACCGAGCCACGCTCCCGTGAGCTCTCAGAACCACCTGCTCAGCTTCTTTCAGGGCCTCTGCGCGCTCGCCTTCGGCTAAGCACTCGCTTTCCTCCGTCACCACCCCGCCGTCCTGCCGCCCGTATACCGAGGAGGAGGAGCAGAAGATGAGCCGGGCCTCGGGGGCTGCCGCTGCCAGGGCCCGCACCACGTCAACATAGGCGTGCCGGTACGCTGCGGCATCCCCGCCGTGCGTTGCCGTGCAGCAAAAAATATGCGTTGGGGTGCAGTGCCGCAGGGCCTGCTGCAGGGTGGCGGGGTCTGCGGCATCCCCCTGCACATCCACCAAGGGGGATGCAACGTCCAGGGCCAGTGTCGTCAGGTCCATGGCCGCGCATTCCAAGCGCAGGGCAGAGCCGAGAAAGCCGGCCGCGCCCACAATCCACACTCTCGTTGTTTCCGGTGTCAGCATCCGTGCTTCCAGACAAGTGTTGCCAGTTCCAGGTCTCCGGGCATGGTTATCTTCATATTCACTCCCACCTGCACCAGGGTAGTGGGAACGCCGATGGCTTCCAGGGCGGAGACCTCATCCGTTACGGTCAGCCCGCGCTCGCGCACGGCGGTATAGGCGCGCTGCAACAGGCTCAGGGAGAAAATCTGCGGAGTCTCCATGCCCCACAGCCGCTCGCGACTCACGGGCTCGGGCAGGGTACAACCGTGCTCATCCACGCGCTTGAGGGTATCCACCACGGGGTGGGCACAGGCGGCTGCCCCGGTGCGCTGTGCTGCGGCCAAGCAGGCTCGCACCCCCAAGGGGCTGATGAGCGGACGCGCGCCATCGTGCACCGCCACCCATTCCGTCCCCTCCGGCAGGGCGGCCAAGCCTGCTGCCACGGAGTCCTGACGCTCGGCCCCGCCGTCCACACGGATGAGCGGTACAGGCCATTCCTCCGCCGCCAAACCACAGGCCTGCCAGCGTTCCACCGGGCACACCACGACCACGGTCCGGCAGCCGCCTGCCACCATGGCTGCCACACTGCGGCGCAGCACGGGCACCCCGGCCAGATCGGCGGCCAGTTTGTCGAAACCCGCCCGGCGGGAGCTGCCCGCCGCCACGATCACCGCGCAGAACATAGCTTCAGCTCAGGCGCGCCGCCACCATCTGAGAGAGCACCTTGCCCGGGGCGCGTCCCTCCGTGCGGCTCTGCATCTCTTTCATCACGCGCCCCATGTCCTTCTTGCTGCTCGCGCCCAGCTCCGCCACCACGGCTTCGAGCACGGGGGCGATCTCCTCCGGCGTCATCTCGCGGGGCAGGAAGGCGGCCAGCACGGCCATCTCGGCTTTCTCTTTCTCCGCCAGCTCCGGGCGGCCTGCTTTCTCGTACATTGCAATGGCGTCCTCGCGCTGCTTCATCTGCTTGCGGACCACATTCTGCGCCTCGGTCGGGCTCATTTCGTCGTGCACGTTGCCGCCTTTGGCCACCTGCGCATTCTGCAGGGCGGTCTTCAGCCCGCGCAGCGCGCCCAGCGTCACGGTGTCCTTGCCGCGCATGGCGGCTTTCATCCCCTCGGTAATCTGTTCGTAAATCGTTGCCATATGCTCCACTATATCCCCTCTGCGCCCTTCCTGCAAGTAGGAATTGCGTCACAAGCCCCCTCTACCTGCTTTTTTTCGTTGACATAGGGCCCGTCTCGCGTACAATGTGCCTTGTATGAAGGAAACGATTACCGATCTCATCACTCGCCGCAGTTGCCGTAAGTTCACCGCTGACCCAATCGCTCCCGATGTTCTGGACTCCATCCTGAAGGCCGGAACCTTCGCGCCGACCGGTCACGGCTCGCAGAGCCCCGTCATGGTGCTCGTGACAGACCCGCAGACGGTGGAGCTCTTCTCGCGTATCAACGGTGAGATCATGGGCACCAAGCACGACCCCTTCTATGGCGCAAAGACCCTCGTTATTGTTTTCGCGGACACCGCTGCCCACACGGGCCGCCAGGATGCGGTCCTCGTCATGGGTAACCTGCTGAATGCGGCTCACGCCCTCGGCATCGGCTCCTGCTGGATCAACCGCGCCAAGGAGATGTTCGAGCAGCCGCAGTTGCAGAACTATCGTGCCAAATGGGGTCTCCCGGCTTCCATGGAGGGTATGGGCATCTGCGCACTCGGACACGCCGAACCGGACGGCATCCGCACCACCCCCGCCCCCCGCAAGCCCGGCTACATCATTCGCGACTGATCCCCCTCCCCGCACCATGCCCCGCCGCCGCTCCTACCTCCCCCGCCGCCGTTCCCTCACCCCCGGCATCCCCACCTCCCGGCGGGGCCTCCTCTCCTCTCTCCTCCGCCTCATCCTCGGCTTCTTCCTCTACCGCTCCCGCCGCCGTAGATAATTCCCCACTCGGGGGGATTTCCCCCTAAGTCAACTCCCCACTTGGGGGGATTTCCCCCTAAGTCAGCTCCCCACCGCACGCAAGCCTCCGCAAGCAAAATCCCCTGAAACTAAAGGCCCCACGGGGTTTATACCGTGGGGCGCATATGTTATTTTCCGTACACGGGAAGAGATTCGAACTCCTGACCAACTGTGTGTAAGACAGCCGCTCTACCACTGAGCTACCCGTGCGTTGGGTGATGCGGGCATTCTACCACCCCGGGCTCGGAATGGCAAGGCAAAAAAACGTCATGACACAAAAAAGAGGCGATTTCCCCGCTGCGTTGCCCCTACCGGGGTCGAAATTTGCCCCATCCTGCGTCAGCCGGCGGGGAAGGGCTTGACGTAAGGGGGGGCGGGGTGGTAGAATGTGGGGCAGAAAAGCGATTAGGTATGAAGTATCAGGTCAAAAAATACGCATGGATGGCGCTGCTGATGGCGGCGACTGTGGCACCGGCGCAGGAGCCGGCGGATGTTGAGGAGGCTCAGGATATGAACCCCGATATGCCGCGCCGCGAGGATCGCAAACCCGGGGAGGTGCCGGCCATGTTCCGCGATGATGAGAAGTTGGATGATTCTCATGCCAATCAGGAGTTGGGCATCAATGTATACACGGCACCTTCCATCAAGAAAATTTTTGACCAGCTGGATGCCATGCCGCCTATTCCGGAGGATTATGTGCTGCGCGCGCGCCCGGAGAAGCTCTCGACCCATGCGGGTGCATTGGCTCTCGATATGGGATTTTTGCTGGCGGATGGTTTCATTGCCGTTCGCAGTGGTCATATGAATGATGTAAAGCCCATCGCGCTGGAGCTGACTCGCTATGGTAAGGTTCTGGGCGTAGGGGATAAGATGAACGTGCACTCTGCCAGCCTGCTGGAGAATGCCGAGAAGGGAAAGTTGGAGGATTTCAAGCGCACTCTTTCTGCAACGCAGGCGGATGTGAATGCGGAGTTAGCCGCCCTGCGGGACCCGGATCTCTCCCACCTCATCGCCCTGGGCGGTTGGATCCGCGCCCTTAATGCAGCCTGTGCCGCCTTGGAAAGCCGCTTCTCGGAGGAGGCTGCAGCTGTTATCTTTTACCCGGATGCGCCGGAGTACTTCTCGGAGGTCTTAGCCTGCCTGAACCCCTCAACGGCCAAGAAGCTGCATGTGGAGGAGATGAACACCCTGCTGCTGCGTCTGGCTCAGGAAATGACACTGCCGGAGGGCATGAAACCGACACCGGAGGCTGTGCGGAGGATGCAGGAGACGGTGTCCCGCCTTTCGACCTTGGCAGTGGGTGCCGGGTATGAGCACTGACGAGACCAGGAGGTTGCCGGTGCGGAACGTGCCGGATATGGCGATTGCGGGCTTTGTGCGCCTGCCGATGCCGAGCAGGCGGCGCGGTGAGCTGTGGCGTTTTCGCGTGAGCATGCGTAACAATAGCCCGGGCACGATTTGCCTGCGTGGTCGCAAGTGGGTGATGTCCTACGCCAACGGCGAGCAGCGCGTGGTGGAGGCCACACAGGTATTCAACTGCCGCCCCGTGCTGGAGCGCGGGGCAGTCTTCAGCTTCGGCGGTGAGATGCCCTTCCCGACGCCGCCGGAGCGTGTGGAGCTCCGCCTCTTCGGGGAGGATCAGCTGCGTTCCCCCTTTATGACGCCGCCGCTGGTCTTTCCGCAGCGCAATCGCCTCCGTTAGTCGCTGCAGGCTCGCAGCAGCAAGAAGATAACGACAATCATGATGAAAAAGGTCTTGCCGAAGATCTCGTTGACTTTAACGGGGTCCGGGCTCTTGTGCGGCGTGGCCGACGCAGGTTGATGAGGCCCGGTGGGCGGCTTGGGCGCGGGAGAGGGCGCGGGGGGCGACTGACGGCGCTGCTTGCGCTGAGCGGCATCCGGAATGGGTGGAAGCGGGGTGGCGGCATCCGGGGCAGGCTTTTGCGCTGCGGGGCGATAGGGCTCCGGCGCAACGGGGGACGGGTTCTGCGGAAGGTGCGAGACGGAGTGCTGCAAAACGCTGAATTCCTGCGCGCGCTGCTCCTGCTCCTTCACCATGGTGTTGAATTTGCGGAGCAGGTCGGCAGACATGGCATCCAACGCCTGCCGTTGGGCCTCAGTATTGACCTCATCCGGTCTACTCGGGTCTGTGCTCATGGTCGGGTCGGGGGGTTAAAAGAGTTCGCCGTCGCGGGGAAGATTAAAGGCGTCCGCTGCGTCCCGCTCTGCCGTTTGTTCGTTGGATTTAATGGCAGCTATCAAGGAGGTAATGAGCTTCTGCTGGTCACCGTGGCTGTGCCAGGTCATCATCAGAAAGTCTGCGGGGTGAATGTTGCCGTGTTCCATCAGGAAGGTTGTGTCCTGTTCATCTCCGTAGAGAAGCGATGGATCTAAACTGCCGTATAACTTTAACTGCGCTTTTTTGATGAGACGGGGCAGGTAGGGCATCCCCTGCAGCTCCTCGCTCTCGTGCGGCATGCTGTTAGCGGGGAACGGCTTGGTATTGCCGGAAATGCCGCGCCGGGCTATCAGAAAATAGGAACGGCAAACGGAGGTGATGAGCAGCACATTGCTCGGCGTAGGGCGACCATAGTTAGCATAGGTGCGAATGTAGTTATGCATCTCCCGATGGTTGCAGCCGATTTCGGCCAGAAGCTCCAGCTCCTCACGGTTGAAGAAGTTGTCCGGCAACACCTGTGGGTTGGTGTAAAAACGCGCCACCCCGCTGTTAAAGATGTTCATGAAGCGATCGTCCCATTGCATGAATGGCATTATACCCTGCCACCGCCCGGCAAGCAAGCACAAAGGCAGACATACCGCCGCTGCGTTCTCATTTTCTCCCGTCCCCGGGTTGACACAGGGCGTTTTTTCGAGTAAAATGCCGGTCGACAATGGAAACGGAGCAGGAGGCGCCGCGGATTCACCGCATGGATGACGTGCTGGCCAGCCAAGTGGCGGCCGGCGAGGTGGTGGAGCGTCCTGCCTCCGTGGTCAAGGAGCTGGTGGAGAACAGCATCGATGCCGGGGCCCGCTGTGTGCGAGTGGAGGTGCGGCGCGGCGGTATCTCGCTGATCAAGGTGAGCGATGACGGCTGCGGCATGAGCCGGCAGGATGCCCTGCTTTGCTTGGAGCGGCATGCTACCAGCAAGCTGCTTTGTTATGATGACCTTTGTGCCGTATCTCAGCTCGGTTTCCGGGGGGAGGCCCTGCCCAGCATCGCTTCCGTGGCCCACCTGCGCATCACCACGCGCAGGCCGCAGGACGTGGAGGGGACCATGGTGGCCTGTGATGGCGGGGAGATGGCTCCGCCCGTAAGCGCAGGCTGCGCCCCGGGAACGGTCATCGAGGTGAGTAATTTGTTTTTCAACACACCGGTCCGCCGCCGCTTTCTGAAGGGCGATGACACCGAGGCCGCCCATGCGGAGCACCAGACACTGCTCCATGCGCTCGCCTTCCCCACCATCCGATTTATCTTGCAACGGGATGGCCGAACGGTGTTCGATACACCCGCTACCGGTGACCTGCGGAGCCGCATTGCAGACCTGTTGGGGCGGGAGCTCGCGGCCTCGCTCATGCGCATTCGCCCCACCATCGGCCCCGGGGTGCGGGTGTCGGGCTATCTCGCTCCCCCGGGCGAGGCAAAACGCACGCGAAGGCTTCAGTTCGTATTCCTGAACGGTCGCCCCATCGAGGATAAGCTCGTCTCCCGCGCGGTGCGAGATGGCTACGGCGGCATGCCCGCAGGGGTGCATCCCGCCCTGTTCCTCTATCTGGAGGTAGATCCGGGCTTGGTCGATGTAAACGTGCACCCCGCCAAGCGGGAGGTTCGATTCCGCCGCCCCGGGGACGTGGTGACAGCGGTGTTAGACGCCGTGACGGCTACCCTGGCAGGTCATGCCCGCGGCACGGAGGAGGATGCCCCGCCGCATTCGGAGCCGCAGGAGCCCCCCCCCGCGCCGCCCTTGGTGCTGAAACCGGTGCTGCAACCCGTGCAGGGCAGCTTGGGCTTACCCGCCGCCAAACCATCGGCGGGAACTGCCTCTCCGGCACCTCGACCGACCACCCCGTCGCCCGCCGTGTTACCCCCTACCCCGGCACCGACCGCTGAGCCTGCCGCATCATCCCCGACCCGCGCGGAGGAAACCCCGGCCCCGCTTCCGCCCCCGCCGGGCTTCTCTTTCCTGGGCCCGGTGGGGGGGGAATTCGCCCTCTTCGAGGGGCGGGAAGGCTTGGTCTTTCTCAACCCTCAAGCGGCACGGGAGCGTATTCTCTTCGAGCAGCTCATGCGCTGTCGCAAGCAGTCGCCGGCCGTCCAGGATCTCCTGCTGCCGCTGTTACTCGAGCTCGACCCCCGCGAGCTGCCGACCGCCCGTGAGATGTTACCGACCCTCTCTCAGGCCGGCTTCCGCCTCTCCTTCTTCGGGCGCACCACCCTCCGCATCGAGTCTCTCCCGGCCCTGCTCTCCGCCGCCGATGCCGAGGCCCTCCTCACAGACCTCATCCATTCTGCCGCCCGAGGGGAGCTCCGCACCAACCGGGGCCTCCACCCCTTCGAGCCCTACGCCCGCCGCCTCGCCCAACGCACAGCTTCCCGAGAGACCCCGGACCTCACCCCCTCCGCCGCCCTCTCTCTCCTCGCCGCCCTCCTCCGCTGCGAAATTCCCTACTGCACCCCCTCCGGCAAACCGACCCTCGTCCCCCTCACCTCCACCGAGCTCCAACGCAAATTCCGCCTCTGCTGACCGCCTCCGCCTGCACCGTTCTGCGCGCACGTCGTGTTCCGTTTCGGGGGGGGTAGGTAACGGAAAAGCGTTACCAGAAAAGAAAAGAAAAGAAGAGAAAAGAGTAAATTCTTTTTCACACACACACACCGGCGCGCGCTGCGCTTGCGGGTGTGTGTTTTTGGGGTTGAAATGGATGAGGAGGTGCCGGAGCGGGGGATTCCGGCAAAAAAGTGTTGCAGGGGGGGGCTGCAGGGGGAGGCAAAAGGCGGGAAGGTGGGGTACAATGGAGGCACGCCACGGGACACGCGGCAGGTCGGCATGGGGCCGGACCGGCGGGGAACGGGCGCAGAAGCTCTTACAAACATATGGCAAACTGGATCAAGGCTCGGCATGCACTGGTGCGCAGTGCGCGGGTGCGCAGACTCTGCAAATACCTCAGCTGCAAAAATCACCTTGCGGCTCTCGGCTATGCCCTCAAATGGCTGTGCTGGGTGGATGAGCAGACGCTCGATGGACACACACATCTGACCCCCGAGGAGTTGGATAAGGAGATGGGGATGCGAGGGGGTGCGCAGGGGCTCATCGAAATCGGTTGGGCGGCCTTGGATGAGGAGGGCTGCCTGGTGGCCCTGGAGTTCGATAAGCACAGCGGTGACACCGCCAAGCAGCGCGCGGAGTGTGCACGGCGCAAGGAGTTATGCGTAGCCAAAAAAAAGAACGCCGCAGGGTCGCCGAAGCCCGCTGCCAAGGGCATCACCAAGCTGCTGAGCAAGCCTGTGCGGAGGCTTAAACCGGCCCCGGAGCCGGCCCCGGAAGCCGCGCCGCTGCCGGTGCAGGAGCCCGCGCCGGAGGTCGCTCCCCCGCCCCCCGAGCAGCTGCAGGAGGCCACTCTCCCTACCCAAATGGCAGGGGAGCACAGGCAGGCAGCCGAGGATAATGCCCCTGCCCCGGCACCCGCTGAACCCCGGACAGACCCCGGTCCGGTGGGCGGAGGGCCTACGCATGATGACGTGGTGCGGGTGATGGGCGGCAAGTCTTACCCGAACGTGTCGAAGGACGAGCTGGACCGCGTGGCCCACAAGTTTCTGCTGACCATGCAGAGCCGAGGCTGGCGAGATGCCCGGGGCATCCACATCCACGACTGGCGCGCCGCTGCGGAGCACTACCTAGCCACCTGGTCCGCCTTCAACTCCGGAGCCAAACAAGCCCTCGAGCAGCGCAGTAAGGTTGATGATGAACGCACCGCCTTGATGAAGCGCGACATCGAGAGCCGCATCGAGGAACGCCGCCACCGCATGGACCCCACCCACCGCGTCCGCCGTGATTGTAACTATGGAGCCAATTATGAAATCTGAGTCAATAGAAGCCACCGATACGGAGATCGACAAGATCCTCGAACGCATGCTGGCCACCGCCGCGCAAAGGGAGCAACAATTCGCCGCAGAGCCCCCTCCCCCGCAGCCCTCCCCTCGACTGCCTACCAACCCGGGTGTCTTCCGCCTGCATGGCGTGGCGGACTGTGTGCGGCAGGCCTACAACTGCGTGGAAGCCTGCGTGCGGGATATCATTGCAGGCAGAAAAAACCACCGCTGGGTGACCCTTTTCGGCAGATCCGGCTCCGGCAAAACGCACCTGCTGCAGCTGGCCCACTACACCCTCCGCAAGTCCGGTGTTCATTCCATCCTGCGCAACTGGTCACTCATCTCAGATGAGCTCTTCGAGTTCGGGAACGATCAGTTCGACCGCCTCTGCCGCGCCCCCGTTCTGCTGTTGGATGACATCGGCTGCGATGAATTCAGCAGCGACAAGCGGGCCCGCGTCATCGGTTCCAAGCTGTGCCGCCTCTTTGAGGCCCGCCTCGGTAAATGGACCCTGATGTCCGCCGGCCTCTCCCCGCATGAACTCGGTGATCAGGTATCCCACCGCGCAGCTTCACGCCTCTTCCGAGGCTCCAACGAGCTGGTAGATATGCGCAACGCCGAGGACCATGGCTTCCTGGACTACAAACAACGCACACAAAACCCGCAGCCTCCGCAAGATGATACGCCCCGAGCCTGAGCTGCCGCACCCCATAAGAAATGCCGGAGCGGCGTTTTTTCTCAAATTCCTTTAGTTTCCCATATTATTTCTCTTGACATCCCTTTTCAAATCATCTATCATACGCGCGGCGGAACAGCGGCACCACATCTGCCCGGTGCGCGGCTCCGCCTGAAACCCGAGCCAACAAATACAGTTCATGACGTTACACACACTCGCCACCGCCGACGGCAGTCAGCTTTCCTGGTTCAGCTTCGTTTGGCTGATCTCCTACTTCTTGGTGCTCATCAGCTTTGCAGGCTATGGCTTCCACCGGCTCATGATGCTCTTCCTCTACCTCATCTACCGCAAGAACCTTCCCCGGCCCAAGGGGCAGTGGAAGGAGTGGCCCCACGTGACCGTGCAGCTCCCCATGTTCAATGAGAAGTTCGTGGTGGAGGGCCTGCTGCGCAAGGTGACGGCTATCGATTACCCCAAGGATAAGCTGGAAATTCAGATTCTGGATGACTCCACGGATGACACTTGGGACCTCTGCAAGCAACAGGTGGAGCTCTACCGCCAACAGGGCTTCGACATCGTATGCCTGCACCGCACGGACCGCACGGGCTTTAAGGCCGGGGCCCTCGAGGCTGCCGATGCCGTTGCCAAGGGGGAATTCCTCCTCATCCTCGATGCTGACTTCCGCCCGGAGCCGGACATCCTCAAGGCCACCATCCCCTACTTTACCGATGACGGCATCGCCCTTGTCCAGACCCGCTGGGGCCACATCAACCGCCACAAGAACCTCCTCACCCGCCTGCAGAGCATCTTCCTGGACGCCCACTTCGCGCTCGAACAGGCGGTCCGCAACCGCTCCGGCCGCTTCTTCACCTTCAACGGCACCGCCGGTGTCTGGCGCAAGTGCGCCATCACGGATGCCGGTGGCTGGGAGCATGATACCATCACCGAGGATATGGACCTCTCCTACCGCGCCCAGATGAAGGGCTGGCGTTTCGTCTACCTGAACGACTACGTCACCCCCGCCGAGCTGCCGGAGGACATGGACGGCTTTAAGGCCCAGCAGCACCGCTGGACCAAGGGCTGCATTCAGGTATGCCAGAAGATGCTGCTGGACATCTGGCGCTGCCCCACGGCCCCGCTCAAGGCCAAGCTGGAGGCCACCACCCACCTTACCTGCAACTACTCCTACCTGGCCCTCATCCTCATGTGCATCCTCGTCATGCCCATATGCTTGGGCTCCATCACCCCGCAGGGGGACTGGGCTTGGGGTACGCCGCAGATGATCGCGCTCACCACCGTGCTCTTCTTCTTTGCCACATGCAGCGTCTGCCTCTTCTATATCACGGCAGAGTACATCGTGCGCCCGCGCCGCTGGTGGGCTGTCTTCTTCCTCATCATCCCGCTCATGGCCCTCGGCGTCGGCATGGCTGTTAACAACGCCAAGGCGGTGTTGGAGGCCGTCTTCGGCCACAAGAGTGAATTCGTCCGCACGCCCAAGTTCGGGGAATCCGAGCAAGGTTCCCTCTCCATCGAGAAACGCGCCCGGGGCTATAAAGCCATCAAGTCCGTCCTCGTTCCGCTGCTGGAGCTGGCCTTTGCGCTCTTCTTCGGCTATGTGGAGGCCATTAACCTATTCACGGGTAACATTATCACCTTCCTCCTCATGTCTCCCTTCCTCGGCTTCTTCTACACGAGCTTCAACTCGCTCGCTCGCATCATCGACGGGTACCGCAGCAGGAAGTCCGCAGAGAACGCCTGACACCGCTTCTACCCCCTCCCCCATGTTCCGCCTCCCTCCTCTCATCACCCGTGCTGCCGCGCTTGCGGCAACGCTCCTCGCTGTCTCCTGCCAGCAGAATTCCTTCTACCGCGGCCCGGAGGTAAAGCCCCGCGCCGTTGTTAAAGACGGTGTTGCCATCACCCTTCATGACCAAAAGCTCACCCTCATCCGCAACGGTAAAAAGGTGAAGGATTACGATGTCAGCACCTCCAAATTCGGCATCGGCAGCCGCTCCGGCAGCAACTGCACCCCCGTCGGCATCCACGCCGTCTCCTCCAAAATCGGGGAGGGGCAACCCAGCGGCATGGTCTTCAAGAGTTGCCGCCCCACCGGGGAGGTTGTGCCCGTCAACGCCCGGGGGCGTGACCCCATCGTTACGCGTATCATCCAGCTCGCCGGGCTGGAGAGCCGCAACCGCAACTCCCACAGCCGCCGCATCTACATCCACGGCACCCCGGAGGAGCGGAAGATCGGGCGCCCCGCGTCCTATGGCTGCATCCGCATGCGCAGTGCCGATGTCATCGACCTGTTCCGCAACGTCTACCGCGGCATGCCCATCGCCATCGAGCTCTGCACCCAGGAGACTTACATGAAGGCGGAGGAAACGGCCGGTACGCGCCGCATCAAGCTGTCGGACTCCCTCATCGCCGCGCTGCCCAAGGACTCCGTGCGCAGCTCTTCCCGCCGTTACCATTCCCGCCGCAGCTTGGCCTCCTCACGCTCTAAAGCCCGGTCGCGCCACACCGCGGCCAAACGCCGCGTTGCAACCTCCCGCCGCAACAGCGTATCCAAGAAGCGCCGCCGCAGCTGACCCTGCCCCTCCCCGCTTACACATCGGCCCACGTCCCGACCTTCGCCCGCGCGGCACCGGACGTGGGTCTCTGCTTCCGGGGTGCTCGCCGCCTCATCAGGCAGCCTGACGCCGCCGCCGCGCACACAACGCCGCAGGCAAAGGCGGGTGTCCGGCACATGCGGGGAGAGGGAGGGCCGCTGCGGGGGGCGCGAAAATCTGTTTTTTCTGCCTTGACCCGGGGAGGAAAAGGGCATAGAATGGGGGCATGATGATACATACTGTGCTGAGAACGGTGACGGCGGCGGCGGTGTTGCTCGCCGGGGCGGCGTGGGGAGACTGCGAGAAGTCGGGGGAAGCGCTGAGGGCAGCGGCTGCGGCGGGGCGTGTAGAGGATGTGAAGCAGCTGCTGGCGGATGGGGCGGAGCTTGAGTCGAAGGATGAGGATGGCTGGACGGCACTGTCGGAGGCGGCGTTCAAGGGGGATGCCGAGGTGCTGCGGGTGCTGCTGAAGGCGGGTGCTGATGTGAACCGGGCAGACTGCGACGGGTGGACCCCGCTGCAGATTGCGGCAAGCGAGGGGCATCCGGAGGCGGTGAGCCTGCTGCTGGAGGCGGGGGCCGGGGTCAATGCGCAGGATGCTTGGGGCAGAACGGCCCTGATGGAGGCAACCGGTAAGGGCAGCACGGAGTGCATGCGCTTGCTGCTGGATGCCGGAGCAGAACCGGAGATAGCCGATAAGGGCGGGAAAACGGCCCTGATGCGCGCGGCAGCAGTCGGGCGGCCGGAGGCTCTGCGCCTGCTCCTGGCCGTGGGGGCAAAGACCGAGGCCCGGGAGACGGCTTGGGGAGAGACGCCCCTGATGATCGCCACAGGTTGGGGGCATGAGGAGGCCGCCCGAGTGCTTCTGGAGGCCGGTGCAGACACGGAGTCACAGTATAACAACGGCACCACTGCCCTGGCGGTGGCCGTCCTCCGCAACAAACCGGAGCTCATCGACCTTCTGCTCAAACACGGCGCCGGCACGGAAACCGCTGACAAAAACGGCCAAACGCCCCTGATACTCGCCGCCCGGCGCGACAACGCCACCGCCGTTATCCTACTCTTGGATGCCGGTGCCGACCCGAATGCCCGTGACTCCGCCGAGGAAACAGCCCGCGACCACGCCCACAGCGAGTCCGTCATCCGCCTCCTCGAACAAAAACCGACCGCAGAATAACACCCCCTACAGCAGACTTCCCACCGCCGTAACAAGAGCCGGCCGGTTGTTTTGGGGTGAGACGCGGAATTTCGGGAAGGTTAAGAAGAAGTGCGGATGCTGTTCGCGAGGATGAGGGAGGAGGCTGCAACGGAAAAGAGATTGACATAGAATCTTTTTGAGATACACAAAGGTATGGATCGGGAGAACAGCGAGCTTATAGACGGTGAACTGACCTAAAAAATTAACGGTGCTGCCTTAGAGGTCTATAACGTTTTAGGACATGGATTTTCGGAGGCCGTCTATCAGGAGGCTCTTGCTATCAGCATGAAGCAAAGGGGAATTCCATTTGAAAAAGAACGAGGGCTGTACATTTACTTCAATGGCATCTGACTCAAACTATCATCTGAATAAAATCTACCCAATCCGTGTAATCTGTGCAATCCGTGGACTTTAGCCACCCAACCTATGCCCCCGGCTCCGGCGGAGGGGAATGGACAGACGTTCTCGTCAATGATCAGCATGATATTCAATTTCCTGAATTTCCGAAAATTCCGCGTCACCCCCAACACCCCCTCTCTACTACCGAGGCGGCGGGAAGGCTGCAACGGACTCGGCACATTGTTCGTTCAGACTTTCTGCCGCCGAGGTGGGTGGTGCCTTGGAGGGGAGGCGTTGCCGTGTATCATTCGTATATGCTGACATTCTGAGCCTGCACCGGGATTCAGCGTGGGCAAAATGTACGCGCGGCGGCACATTTGCCTTGAAAAACGGCAGAATTGTGGTATGCTACGCTGCGGAGAGTCATGATAGAACAATTAAGGAAACGATTGCTGGACCGGGAGCACCCCGTGCGAATTCACTTAATCGGCGTAGCGGGAGCCGGAATGAGCGGGCTGGCGCGCATGCTGTTGGAGATGGGGCACCGCGTGAGTGGCTGTGACCGCGTGACGAGTGATGAGACCGAGCGTCTGCAGGCCGCCGGTTTGGCTTTCTCCTGCCCGCACAATCCGGATGCCGTCCGCCATGCGGAGATTGTCATCTACTCCAGCGCGATACGGGAGGACAACCCGGCGCTGAAGGCGGCGCGGGAAGGGAACCTGCTCTGCCTGCGCCGTGCGGAATGTCTGGCGGCGATTCTGAACAACAAGAAGGGTGTGGTGGTAGCAGGCACGCACGGCAAGACGACCACCTCCGCCCTCACCACGCACCTGATGCGCGAGGGACGCCTCCGCCCCTGCCACTATGTGGGTGCGGAAATACCCGTGCTGGGCTCCAACGCGCACTGGAACGAGGACAGCGAGTACCTGGTGGCGGAGGGCGATGAGAGCGACGGCACCCTGGTGAACTATGTGCCGGAGCACAGCATCATCCTGAACATCGAGGCCGAGCACCTGGACTTCTACCGCGACTTGGACCACATCAAGAGCGTGTTCGACCGCCTGTGCCGCCAGACGCGCGGCAAGATTTTCTACTGCAAGAACGACCCCGGTGCCGCCGATGTCTGCTCCCGCTACCCGAACAGCGTTTCCTACGGCTGGCAGGATGCGGACTACACCGCCACAGAGCTGACGGTGAAGCGCGGGCGCACCCTCTACGTCATTAACCACCTGGGCAAGCCGCTGGGGCGTGTGGAGCTGGGCATACCCGGCAAGCACAACGTGCTCAACTCCCTGGCAGCGACCGCTGCCGCGCTGGAGATGGGCTGTGACTTTGCGAGCATCACGCGCGGGCTGGCCACCTTTGCGGGCGCGCGCCGCCGCTTCGAGACCAAGTACCTCTCCCGCGACTACCGGATTGTGGACGACTACGGGCACCACCCCACGGAGATTGCCGCCACGCTGCAGACGGCGGCGAGCCTGAAACCGCAGCGGCTGGTCGTCTTCTTCCAACCGCACCGTTATACGCGCACCAAACTGCTGCGCAACGACTTCGGGCGTGTGTTGCAGCAGGCGGATGTCCTGTTTGTGGCGGATGTGTACCCCGCCAGCGAGCCGCCCATCCCCGGCATCACCGGTCAGACCATCGTGGATGCCGTGGGCGAGCAAGGCCCGCTGCAGGCGCAGTTTCTGCCGAATCCGGAGACAGCGCACCACCGCGTGGGCAACATGCTGCAGCCCGGAGACCTGCTGCTCACCCTGGGCGCGGGTAACATCCACACCGCAGGCACCCGCATTGCGCAGGACCTGCGCCTGATGAGCGACATGCAGCGGGAGTGCGGCAACATCCCCTACCGCCTGTATGAGCCCATGAGCCGCCACACCACCCTGGCCGTGGGCGGCGATGCGCAGTACTGGATTGAGCCCGCCGGCTTTGAGGACATGCAGAACGTGCTCAACTTCTTCAAAGACCGCAGCCTGCCCGTGCATGTGGTGGGGCGCGGCTCCAACCTGGTGGTGCGAGAAGGCGGCATACGCGGCGCGGTGATTCACCCCACGGGCGGGGAGTTCGATTCCATCGAGCTGCGCGGCAACCGCATCATCGCCGGTGCGGGCGTGCGCCTCAAGAAGCTCGCCTCCTTTGCGGCCCAGCACAGCATTGAGGGCTTTGAATGGATGGACGGTATCCCCGGTTGCGTGGGCGGCAGTCTGCGCATGAATGCAGGCTGCCTGGGGCACGACATGTGGGAGCTCTTCCGCAGTGCCACCGCCCTGACCGAGGACGGCGAGGTGGTGGAGTTTGAGCGCGAGACCATGGAGGAAGCCCGCTACCGCCTCATCCCGGAGTTTGACCGCAGCATGGTGCTGCAGGCCTCCTTCCGCGCCTACCCCGGCAACCCGGCGGAGATCGAGGCACGCATGGAAGAGAGCCGCGCCCGCCGCAAGGAAACCCAGCCGCGCGACCCCAGTGCCGGTTGCACCTTCGTGAACCCGCCGGAGATACCCGCAGGCAAGCTCATCGATGAGATGGGCCTCAAGGGCTTCTCCATCGGCGGCGCGCAGGTCTCGCCCGTGCATGCTAACTTTATTGTCAACACCGGCAACGCCAAGGCCACGGACGTGACATCGCTCATCGACTACATCAAGAACAAGGCCCTGACGGAGCGCGGCATAGCCCTGCGCACGGAGGTACTCGTTGTCGGCGACCGCGAACCGCAGTTCTGATTTTTCCCCTTACATACCATGAAAACATTGACGAAAGACACGAAGATCGCCCTGCTGATGGGCGGGCCGGGCTCGGAGCGCGAGGTATCGCTGGTCTCCGGGCAGGCGGTGCTGGAGGCCCTGCGCGCCGAGGGGTTCACCCGGGTGACGCCCGTTGTGGTGGACGACGAGACGCCGGCCATACCGGAGGGGACGGAGCTCTGCTTCAATATCATCCACGGCACCTTCGGCGAGGACGGCGGTCTGCAGACCTACCTGGAGAAACTGGGGCTGCCCTACACGGGGGCCGGCTCTGCCACCAGCCGCAACTGCTTTGACAAGGTGCTCACCAAAAAGGCCATGGTAGCGGCGGGTGTTCCCACCCCCGCGAGCGAGGTCATCACGCGTGATCAGATGCCGAGCATCCCCGTGCCCTGCGTGGTCAAGCCGCCCTGCGAGGGGTCCTCGGTGGGCGTGGAGATTGTGCACGATGCGGCGGAGCTGCCCGCAGCCGTGCGTCGCGCGGGCGAACACGGCGAGGAGCTGCTGGTGGAGGAGTACATCAAGGGCAAGGAGCTCACCGTGGCTATCTTTGACGGCACCCCCCTGCCCGTCATCCACATCTGCCCGCGCGAGGGCTTCTACGATTACAAGAACAAATACCCGGGCATGACCGGCGCGGTGGGGTCCGACTACATCTGCCCCGCCGACATCACGGAGCAGGAGACAAAGGACGTGCAGGCCGCAGCCTTGGCGGCTTACCGCGCCCTGGGCGTGGAGGTCTACGGGCGCGTGGACGTGCTGCTCACCGATGACGGCAAGCCCTATGTGCTGGAGATCAACACCATCCCCGGCATGACGAGTGCCTCCCTCTTCCCCAAGGCAGCCGCTGCCGTCGGCATCCCCTTCGGCGAACTCTGCCGCCGCATTGCAGAGGTCTCCCTCTGCCAACCGCGCGGGTAAGCAAGTGCTTCCGATAACAACATGCAGCAGAACAGACGCCGCAGTGACAAGCTCAAGAAGCTGGATTCCGGGCTCTCCTTCACGGAGCGCTTCTTCCACCCCTTGGCCCTGCGGCGTCTCCGGCGGCGGCTGCTGCGTTTTCTGTTGATAGCGGCGGTGGCCTCAGCCGTCCTGTTTCTGCTGGGGTGGGGGGTAAAGTATGCGCTGGATAAAGCCTACGGGCTCAATCTGCAGAATATCGAGTATACATCCCGCCACGGCTTCATCAACAAGGAGGCGGCCATGCGCATCCTCGGCATCACGGACTCCGTGAACGTGGCCACGCTCAACACCCGCGAGCTGCGCCGCAAGCTGGAGGAGCACCCCGCCATCCTCTCCGCCCGCGTGCGCGCCGAATACCCCCGCAGTCTCTATGTGGAGGTGGAGGAACGCATCCCCATCGTCTATGTGGAGATGCGGGAGGGCACGGATACCGGCAACCGGGCGCAGTACTTCATGGCACCGGACGGCTTCATCTTCCCCAAGGTGCCGGAGTTTCACCAAGACTTCGAGGGCGTGCCCATCTGGTACCTGAATGCGGGGGACGTGCCGGAGCTCAAACCGGGCATCTGCATCAGCCGGGAGAAATATCGCCCCATCGTGCAGCTGGTGTCCGCCGTCAATGCCTACGGGCCGACCGACATTCCGCGCATCGAGGAGATTTTCCGCAGCAAGGATTGGCGGATTGACCTGACGCTGGAGAGCGGCACCACGGTGATGATGCAGGTGCTGGACATCAAACCGCAGATTGAGCGGCTGAGGGTGCTGCTGGAGAACGCGCGAGCCCGGGGACGCCGCGTGAGCAGTGCCAATGTGATACCCGCGCTCAATCCGGTGGTGATTTATGCCGAGCCGGCGGCATCCCGCTGAGGCCTCGGGGCGTTCGTGCCACCGATGAGCAGCACCATCTCGCCCTTGGGCGGGCGGGCCGTGAACTCCGCCAGCAGCTCCGCCGCCGTGCCCCGGTGGTAGGTCTCATAAACCTTCGTCAGCTCCCGCGCCACACACACCGGGGCCTCCGGGTCCATCTCCGCCAGGGCGGCAATGGTTTTCACAATGCGGAAGGGGGATTCGTAGAAAATACCGGTATGCGCCGCCTGAAGGGCCGCCTGCAGCACCGCCGCGCGCCGACCGCTCTTGACGGGCAGAAAACCACCGAAAAAGAAGGCATCACTCGGCAGGCCGGAGCCCACAAGAGCCGTCACCACCGCACTGGGACCGGGCAGCACGGTAAAGGCCACGCCGCGTTTCTTCAGCTCCTGAATCAGCCGATACCCGGGGTCGCTCACGCCGGGCATGCCGGCATCCGTCACCACGGCAAAACGCTCGCCCGCCAAGGCACGGTCCGCCACCTCCGGGGCGCGCACGGCCTCGTTGTGCTCGTGCAGGCTCAGCAGGGGCTTCTTGATCTCGTAGTGCGCCAGCAGCAGGCCCGTGTTGCGCGTATCCTCGCAACAGATGCAATCCACCCCCGCCAGCACCGCCAGCGCGCGGCGCGTGATGTCCTCCCGGTTGCCGATCGGCAGCCCCACGAAGCTGACGGGGTAGTCGATCATGGCAGCGTTAGGTCGCGCACAATGCTGTCTGCCGCCAAGCGTGTGGCGTAAGAGATGGCGTTCTCCCGCGCGGTCTGCATGTTGGAGTCGTTGTTATTGAAGTAACCGGCCATGCCCTGCGCCGTCCCCCGGCCTATTTCCCTGCCGCTGCGGTTATCGGTCAGCGTGTACTGCACGTTCACCGTCAGCCCGATTTCGGAGCTCAGGTAGGTATCCACAGTGTCCGTGGTCAGGGAGGTGCGGCCTATCCGCGTCACCGTGCCGCTGATGGTAAAGTCCGGCGATGAGGAGATGCGGAAGGTGCCGTCCTTCTGCACGGCGTCGGCCAGCGCACTCGTCAACAGGCGGGAAACCTGCGGCTGCGTGGTATGGTTGGCAAACATCTCCACCCGGCAGGTCTCCATGCCGGACAGGCTCTTCTTCTTGAGCCCGCCCAAGTGGTAACCGCAGCTTGCGAACAGCAGGGGGAACAGTGCCCAAAGGAGCGTCTTCGTCATTGTCGGCTTATGGGGTTATCTGTTTTCAGCGCGCATTCGCCTTCTTGGCGGCCTCTGCCTGCTGCAGCAGCGTGGCTGCCACCTTGGCGGCCTCGGGGTTATCCGCCTTCTGCCGTATCACGTCGCGGAAGCAGAAGATGGCGGAGTCATACTCCTTCGCGCGCTCCAAGTAATAGCGGCCCACATCCAGCTGCTGCTGCACCAGCAGGCTGCGCATGCTCTGCACACCCGCCTTCGCCTCACGCACCCCGGCGTGGTTCGGGAAGCGCAGGCAGAAGTCCTCATACGCCTCCTGAGCATGCCGCAGGTTCGCAGGGTTGCGGTCGCCGCGCGTGCGGCTCTGCGCCCACAGCTTGCCCACCATCAGCTGCGCACCCGGCGCATACTTGCTGTCCGGGTACTTCTGCGCCAGCTCACTGTAGGCCCCGATGGCCTCATACGGCCGGTCAATGTCTACCAGATACTTGGCCAACACACTCGCCGCCGTGGCGGACATCTCATCATACGGGGCGTTCGATATCACCTTACGCAGCCATTCCTCCACCACGCTCGAGTCCATCGGTGCCTCCCAAGCCCCCCAGAACACGGGGACCTGCAGCTTGCCGGTCGCAGCATCCGTTGCCAAGCTCAATTGCCGGTTCAGAGCCTGCTCATACAGCGAGCTGTTTTGGTAGCTTTGCACCACGGTATCGTACTGCTTAAAGGCATCCCGATAGTTCCCGAGCTGCCGGTGTACATCCCCCAGCAGCAACTGAGCCTCCGCCGCATTCGGTGCCAAACGATGCCCCCGCACGATCTTCTGCAAATAACTCCTCGCATCCCCCCAATCATTCTCCTTTATCGCCGCCTTCGCCTTCAGCATCAACAGCTCCGCCTCCGGCTCCCTCGCTCGCACCATCCCCGCCGGTACCAATTCCCCCATGCCCTGCCCGCACTGCGTCAACAGCGGCATGACCACCGCACCAAGAAACAACGCTATGTATGCTCGTCTGTTCATCTCCCCTCTATCCTACCCTACTCTCCCCCGCTATGCAAGCCCCTTTTTCAGTTTTTTTGTCACCGAGCACACTCGAAGCCGTAACCACCCCCTTTCCGCTCACTTTCCGCTTGCCCCTCGCCCCTCCCCGTGCTACAATGACTCCCGACCTGACAATGGATTACGAAAACTTTCTCAAGCGTTTAGAGCTCTTTGCATCGAAGAACCCACAGGTTCTTCAGATGACGCTCAGGAACATCTTCTCCATGCGAGAAATCGGTAATAAGACCCACGGAGATATGGCGGAGATTGCCGTATCCGAGTTTATCAATCAGTATATGTACGATTTCTCCTCCGAACACGTAGGCAAGGAGTTATTCCGTTCCAAAACGCATGAAGAGGATATTCTCATTACCGATGATGTCAACCAAACAACCTTTCCGGTTAGCTTGAAAGCCTACGGCGTCGGCCCCGTGCAGCTATCAACGGACAAAGAGAGGAAACTCTTCCCCCGCATCCGGCAGTTCGGGAACTGCATAACCGGTGCAGATTTGTCTGTACTTTTGGAGGATTCATGTTTTACAGGGCTCCGTCAACTGCGCATCCTTCTGCTGATTTACAACGAGCGCAAACATCTCTGTAACTTAGAGTTGTTCGACATCAATGCGGCACTGCACGACACTGCCGTCGTTCAATTCATCGGGCGTGATAAGCGCCGAGAATACCCCATCTACAGGTTCGAGGACAAAGAAGGCAATTATATTTGTGAGGTCCGCTACGGGGACCAAGGAAGCAACGCCCTCCAACGGGGCTTCTGGACTCATACAATAAAAGCAGCATCCTATTTCAGGAAGCTCTTTGCACAAGATGTTAAATACGACCTCAATCAGACGTTGCTCCTACTCCTCCGGCGAATGCTCGTGGCTTCCGAGCAGGGACATAAAGCAGCGCTGAAGGAAATAGAGGCAGATATCGAAAGACTCAAAAATATCCCACCGACAAAATGATGCAGGGTCTCCTTTTTCCGAAAGCCAACGTTATCACCCAAACGGAGGGCATTAAATACGCAGGCTCCAAGCTGAAACTGCTCGGGGACATCATCCGTACGGCGCAGGAGCTGCCCGGTGACTCCGTGTGGGATGCGTTCTCCGGCACGACGCGGGTGTCGCAGGCTTTAGCGAAGAACGGTTACCGGGTCATTTCTTCGGACCGCTCCGTCTGGTCGGAGCAATTCGCCACTTGCTATCTGCTCAACAGTCACAGGCGAAGTTATTACCGCGACCTGTTTCAGCACCTCAATGCGCTGCCGCCCGTGGATGGCTGGTTCTCGCAGCACTACGGGGCGGAAACAGCCTACGGGGATGGGGGCCTAAAACGCCCGTGGCAGCTCAAAAACACGCGCAAGCTGGATGCTATCCGCAGCGAAATCGACCGTCTTCATCTCTCCCCGACGGATAAGGCCGTCGCACTCACCGGTCTCATGCTTGCGCTGGATAAGGTGGACAGTACCCTGGGGCACTATGTCTCCTACCTGCGGGATTGGTCTCCGCGTTCCTACAACAACCTACACTTGGAAATCCCGAACTTTACCCCCTACGACGGCCTTCACCGGGCGGAGCGCGGGGATGTGTTCGATTTAGTAGACAAGATACAGGCCGATATCGCCTACTTCGACCCGCCCTACGGCTCCAATAACGAGAAAATGCCGCCCTCTCGCGTGCGTTACGATGCCTACTACCACATCTGGACAACCGTGTGCCTGAATGACCGCCCTGAGCTCTTCGGCAAGGCCAATCGCAGAGTCGATTCCTCTGACTCCGTCTCGGCCTCTGTCTTTGAGGAGTTTCGCCGCTCCCCCTCCGGACGCTTCATCGCCGTGGAGGCCATCGAGCGTCTCATTCGCGCCGTGCAATGCCCCTACATCATCCTTTCCTACAGCTCCGGCGGTCGCGCAACGGCCGGAGAGCTCATGGATCTGATGTCCTCCTACGGCCGCCTCCTCCGCGTCCGCAAAATCGACTACCGCCGCAATGTCATGGCCGACATGCGATGGACCAACGAATGGACCAAGGCCATCAGCGAACCCAACAAGGAGTTCCTCTTTGTCATGGAGAAGAACTGACTCCGCTCACGCCACCCGCCGCCGACGGCGCAGTAACAGCCCCAGCCCCGTAAGCACCAACACTCCTGTTGAGGGTTCGGGAAGATCTATGGGGTTAACAAGTGCCAAGGCATAAATATCATCGACCCGATTATAAACAGGCTTGCGATCCTCATCAACTCCTTCATAAGCAGAATACCACCCATCTTTCTCACTTGTAAAGACAAACACGTCCTCATATGTAGTGGACAGTTCTGTGCCGTAGTCAGCCTTGATCAGAGTATACAGTCTTGGCTCGCTCGATATTCCATAATCGTCAGAATCTGTTACATACAACTTGTTAATAGAATAAACGCCATTCACATCAACCTCATAATCCATTCCCCACAGAGTTATTGCGTGAGCTAACTTATTGGTAGCATCGTTTGTAAGGGCAAGGGAGATTCCACGCTTTTGTTCCATGTACGAAAGAATAGTTTTCGCCATTGTCGACTCCTTTAACGCAGGGCCTGAGGAGGGAGTCATATATATCTCCAAATCTATACTCGCTAAATCCTCATAGAAACCACCCGCAGTATCAACTCCTGTATTATAACTTACATCAACAACAAACGGACTTCCATAATAAAACCAATATAAGGCGTTCACAGGATTTCCCATTTCATTAGCAAAGGTACTTTTAAAAGTATCCCATACCCCCGTCCCTGTAGGTGCCGTGGTTGACGTGTAATTCGAATAACGCTGCCACCAGTTAATGACATTAGCCGCTGAAGCCGCCCAGCAGAGATTGTAATCCCCATCTCCATTTTTATTATTATCATACCATCCCGCGTTGGAGGACACACCGTAAACCCACGCCTCCAAAGCCTCGGCCATTGTGGCAGAGAAGGCCAAGACGCCGAGCAAGACCAGACGGACAAAACGATTTCTCATATTCAGACGATGTGGGGGAAAGAAGCGGGGACAAGCCCGCGCCCACGATGCGGAGCATACAGCATTTTCAAGGCGGAGTCAAGCAGGAAATAGCGTAAAGCCTTGAAAATCAAAGAGTCAGAGCGGGGATAAAGCCCTACGGCGGGGTACGCTCGGAGCTGCGGAAGCGGCAGAAAAGCGCATGAGGCGGGCGTTTGAGGCACATGGCGGCGGGGTGTGCATTGAAAATGCTGTAGGCTGCGGGGCGGAAGGAAGCTGTCGCTGCGGCAAAAGAGGCAGTGCGGGCAGAGTTTTGGCTTTTCAAGGCGTTGGAAATGGGGTATAATAGCCGCGCTATGTTACAAGCCGGAATCGTAGGCCTGCCGAATGTAGGCAAATCAACGTTGTTCAACGCAGTGACGCGCTCCCGCAAGGCGGAGGCGGCGAACTACCCCTTCTGCACAATAGACCCGAATGTGGGGATGGTGGAGGTACCGGATGCGCGCTTGGCTGTGCTGGCGGAGATGAGCAAGAGCGAGCGCGTAGTGCCGGCTGCCATCGAGTTTGTGGACATCGCGGGCCTGGTGAAAGGCGCGGCGGAGGGCGCCGGGCTGGGCAACAAGTTCTTATCCAACATCCGCGAGACGGACGCCATCGTGCAGGTGGTGCGCTGCTTCGAGAACGACGACATCATCCACGAACTCGGCAGCGTCGACCCCGTGCGCGACATCGAGATTATCAACGACGAGCTGATTCTGGCCGACCTGGCCGCGATGGAGAAGCGCAAGGAAAGCCGCATCAAGAAAGCGCGCGGCGGGGACAAGGAAGCCAAAGAAGAGATAGCCCTCATCGACAAACTGCTGCCGCATCTGGACGCGGGCAAACCCGCCATCACCCTGGAGCTGAACGATGACGAAAAGAAGCTGCTCAAGAGCTTCTACCTCCTCTCGAGCAAGAAAAGCATTTTTGCCTGCAACGTAAGCGAGGACGAGCTGGCGGAGGCCGTCAAGAACCCGGACGCGCACCCCTATGTATCCGCCGTGCGCAAGTATGTGGCGGAGAACCACAACGCCGAGGCCATCGTCATCTCCGCCCGCATCGAGGAGGAGCTCTCCGAGCTGCCGCAGGAAGAGGCCCGCGACTACCTGCGCGACCTGGGCGTGGAGGACTCCGGCGTGAGCGACCTGATCCGCGCGGTGTACCACCTGCTGGGGCTGCGCACCTACCTGACCACGGGCGAGAAGGAGACGAAAGCCTGGACCATCCCCGCCGGAGCCAAGGCCCCGCAGGCGGCGGGCGTCATCCACACCGACTTCGAGCGCGGCTTCATTGCGGCGCAGGTGGTGGCCTATGAGGACCTGGTGGCCTGCGGCAGCCTGCTGAAGGCCAAGGAGCAGGCCAAGCTGCGCATCGAGGGCAAGGATTATGTGATGAAGGACGGCGACGTGGTGGAGTTCCGCTTCAACGTGTCCAAGTAATGGCACGATGACCGTTTTTCTCATTGACTGACGACAACACCGAGCGTATACCAAGGGCATGAGCGTAATTCCATGGGCAGTAATGGCGGCGGCATCGGGCACGGTAGCGTGGTTGGACCCGGTGGCACCGACGGGACCGGAGAGTGTAACGACCACAAACAACCACCTGCGCATGATGTTCGAGAACGACTGCGCCTTCGGCGAGGACCGGGACTACTCCCACGGCACGCGCTTTGACTACGCGCACAGCCTGTCGCAGGAGAACTCCCTGAGCCTGAGCGACGCCTGGGGCATCAGCATCTCACAGAACATCTACACCCCCACCACGCACACGCGGTGGGCCGTGCCGGGCGAGCACCCATACGCCGGGGACTTCCGCGTGGGCGGGGCCTACATGCAGCGTTGGCATAACTTCGGGCACTGCGTGGAGCTGCAAGTCGGCATGATGGGCAAGGCAGCCTTTGCGCGCGACACCCAGAACTTTGTGCACAAGATCGGCAACATGGAGCAGTGGGACGGCTGGGGCTCCCAAGCACCCTCCGAGGCGGCGGTGCAGTTCTCCGCCCGGCAGGATTACCGCCTCTCCTTCTTGGAGACGCATTTCGCTAACGGATGGGAGACGGATGCCATGTGCTACACGCAGGAGAACATCGGCACGCTGCACATCGACGGGCGAGTCGGGTTCAACGTGCGCATCGGCACCAACCTGCCCACCAACCTGCAGATGACCCGCAGCGGCGGGGCCAACTACGGGCTCGGCCTGCTGCTGAAGGAGAACTACAACCCCGCTGCCACCTCCGTTTTCTTCTCCTTGGGCGGTGATGTGGGCTACTACGCACGAGACTACGGCATCGACGGCGGGGTGTTCCACCGGTTTGAGAACAAGACGGTCTCCCGCCGCCCCTGGCAGGCGGAGCTGCGCGCCGGCGTGGGGGTCGCCCGCCGCAATGTGGACTACTTTGCGGGAGCGGTCTACCATACCCCCACCTACCGCCACGGTAAAGGGAGCCTGTACGGCTGCTTCTCCATCACCCTGAACTGGTAAGCACGCATGACACAAGGTCTGAAGGCGACCCTGATGGTCATCGGCGCGGCGGGCGTGCTGCTCTTCGCGGGGGCCTGTCCCCGGCTGGGGGCGGAGGCGGTGTACCGCAGCGGAGCCATGCTGGCGGTGGGTACGCTGGCGGGGCTGCTGGCCCTGTACGGAGCGTGGAAACTCGCGGCGGGCTACCGGGCCAACCTCATCGTGGGGGCGGTGAGCCTTTTCTTCCTGTCCGCCGGATTGGGTATCATCTATAACTACAGCGCGAAGGCTTGGGAATTCCTGATGGGCGGCCAATGGGTGGGGGCGGTCGGCATGCTCTGCTTTGCCCTCATGGGGCTCATCTTCATGCTGGTGTTCGGCTACTTGGCCTACAAGTCCCTGCGCGGGCGCATTTGGGCCGCGACGGCGCACCTGGCGTTCTTTTTCATCATGCTGGGGGGCATGATTGACTTCTTCTGCGAGGAACGCGGCGTGCTGCAAATGACAGCGGGCGGCCCTGCCGTGCGCGAGGTGACCACGGAGGGCGGAAGCACCCTGCCCCTGAACTTCGAGCTGCAACTGCTGCGCACCGATATTCAGCGCACCGGCGAGCCGACCTACACGCTCTACACCTACCAAAACAACCGCTGGGTGGCCCCCGTGCCGCTGGCGGTGGAGGGCAACACCCTGCGGCTGGGCGAGGAGACCTGGAACCGCGAGCTGCCGGGCGGGCAGGCCCACCTGCTGCTGCCGGGCAGCCCGATGCGGCTCATCGTGCGCACCCCTGCGCCGGTTTCCTTTTATGATGCGGAGTGCCTCCTGACCCAAAGCTACAGAGGCACCCCCACCACCGAGACGCGGCATATCCGGGTGAACACGCCGCTGGAGTGCAAGGGGTGGCAGATCAGCCTGCTGGATATGCAGGAGACCCCGGCGGGCGGCGCGGCGGTGATGCAGGCGCGGCGGGCCCCGGGGCGCGGGATGGTGCTGGCCGGGCTCGTGGGCTTGATCATCTGCACCTGCGGCATGTGCTGGCAGCGCAAGCCGAGTGATAAGGGAAAGGAGGCGGCATGAGCGCGGCGGTTATCCTCTGCGAGGCGCTCGCGCTGCTGCTCTGTGCGGCGTCTGCCGCCCTGCCCCGCTACAGCTACCGCCTGCTGTGGGCGGCTTGGTGCTGCGGGGCTGTTCTGCTGGGGCTGAATGCGGTCTTGGCGGAGTCCCTGCCCTTCGGCAACATGCGCCATGTGCTCTGCTTTTTCCCCTTGGTGATGGCCCCCGCCGCATACTACCTGCGCCACGCCCACGGGGAGGAATTGAGCCGCTGGCTGGCGGCGGCGGCGGCAGTGGCGCTGACGGGGGCACTCTGCATGCCCCTGCAGGCGGCGTGGCGGCCCATGCCGGCCCTCAAGTCGCCGTGGTTCGCGCCGCACGTCACGTCCTATGTGGTGGCCTACGGTCTGCTGGCGGTGAGTGCGCTGCTGGTCTGCCGCCGGGGCGAGGAGTCCCTGCGCCGGGCCGCCTTGGTGGTGCGGGTGGCCTTCCCCTTCCTCACCTTCGGGCTGGCGAGCGGGGCCCTGTGGGCGGATGATGCCTGGGGCCGCTACTGGGGCTGGGACATCAAGGAGGCGTGGTCGCTGCTCACCTGGCTGGTCTACGCGGCGTGGTTTCACCTGCGGCACGAGCCGGCTTTCCTCGGCTGGCGGCGTCCCCTGCTGCTGCTGGGTTTCGCCTGCGTGGTCATCACGTTCCTGATTGTTAATTTCCTTCCCTCGGTCAACAGCCTGCACTCCTACGCCAACTGAGGCGCGCTCATCGGCGGCGCGAGGAGAAGACGCCCCGGCGGCGGGCTGACGATCGGGCAACACCCCAACACAACACGGCCCAGCAGAGGAAGGCCCCGCACACGCTGAACCACTGCGGCGGGCAGATCCACGCGCGGTACAGCACCCAAACAGGTACGGCTAACAGAACGCCACGCCGCAGCAAGGCGGGGAAAAAAGGCAGCAAGAGCAGGGCCGCCAAGCCTATGCCGCCGCCCCATTTCAGTGCCATGACCATATCGGCCTGCAAGGGCGCGGGGGTGTAAACCACATCCTGCGCCAAGCGGCTGCCGCGTTGGTAGCTCACGCTTTCCCCTGCCAAAAGGGTAGAGCATGTACGCGCGAGAAGGCCAAGGCGTTCGGGGTTTCCGGCAGCAGTAGCAGGTTGCTCCACCAGAACGGCCTCCGGCAGGGGTGCGGGGGACGAACCGAACACGACCGTTGGATCGAGAGTCTGCACACGGGCCTCCACCAAGCGAGTGCGTCCGTTGGCATCCAGCGGCAGGCGGCGGGTTCCCAAGCGCAGCTCGCGACCCGGGCTCACCTTCACGTCTTCCGGGCGGATGCCGCGGGCCATCATGGCTAAACGCAGCGGCAGCGTGGGAATGACCTCGCCGTTCCAGCGCACGAACAGGGGGAAAGAGGTGCTGCCCTGGGTGGTCGGCCTGCCGGTCAGGGGTTCGTCCTCCAGCCAATCCGGGGCCCAGACGATATCCAAGGCGTCCGGCTTGTCCGTAAAACCGTTCGGCAAGGCTCGGTTGGCAGACGGGAAACCGGAGACATCACCGCTGATATTTTCGGCAGGAATGGCGGTGTTTTGCAGCTCGACGGGGGTGAAATCCGCCGAGGCCGCCGTGCGTCCCCGCAGGCCCACCGCTGCCTGCGGTATCTTGCGGAGAGCGGAGCAGAAGATCTCGCGGGACATGTCGCCGGTCTCGGTCTGCCAAATGAGCGGAGAGGAAATGCCGAGCGTTTTCACCCCCGCTGCCTGCAGGCGCGCGAGGATGACGGCGAAGTCCTGCGGGCCGAGGGGCAAGGCCGCGAAGACGCGCCCGGCCTGCTCGTCATCCAGTTCCAGTGCCCCAACGGAGACGGGGTGCAGGGTTCGCTTCTCCACCGTGGTGGGCACCTCCACGCGCGGCATGGATGAGCCCTCCAAGTAGGCACTCTGCCCGCCGATCTTGCTGAAAATCCAAGCGTCCGCTCCACCCAGGAAGGAGGAAGCAAACCACCAGCAGCCGGCCATGAGCGGCAGGGCGATGAGCAGGGAGCTCAGGCGCCGAGGAGAGGAAGAAGACATGCGGCAACACGGGCTGCGGGGCTTCCGGAAGGCGCCGAGCGGCAGACACGGCGCAGGGCATTCAGCCCGGCGGGAATCACGGAGAGGTACCAGTCCTTCCCCTGATGATAGGCAATGTTAGCAAAGGCACCGAGAGCCTGCATGATGCGCTGCTGGGCACAGGCGGTGAGCACGGCGGGGTCCGGCTGCGGGCCGCCCGCCTGCTGCCACAGCTGCAACAGCTCGGCGCGTTCCGGCTCGCTGAAGTCCATGTACGGGTCGTAGATCAGGGAGGCGAGGTCGTACTCCCACCGCCCGAGGCGCATGCCTTGGAAATCAATCAACCAAGCCTTGCCGTCGCAGAGCATGATGTTCTGGCTCTGGCAGTCGCGGTGCACGGGACCCCTCGGCAGGGCTTCAAGCCAATCGGCAAGCTCGCGCAGCGCGGGGCAGGCTAACAAGGCATCGGTATCTCCGCCGAAGTGGCGGCCTACCAAGTGGCGGGCGAAGTACTCCTGCTCCCAGCGGTAGAGGTCGGCATCGAAGGCGGGCTGCAGCGGCCAATCAGGCTTCAGCCGATGCAACGGCAACAGGGCCTCGAAGGCAAGGGCATACGCCGCCCGCCGCTCCTCCCAAGGCGCGTTTTTGAGGCTCAACAGGTCGCGGTCCCCCAAGTCGGTGACCAAGCAGGCCCCGCACCCGGCGCCGAGGTCCTCCGCCGCCAACACCGCAGGCACCTGCACCCCCGCTGCGGCCAAATGCCGCGCAGCAGGCACAAACGAGGCGTTGTCCGCGCGGTCGGCGGTCCAGTAAATACCCAGCACCCCGGCGGAACGCATGATTCTGCGCCCAGATGCCCCGGCGGAAACGGCCTGCCACGCCGACTCCGGCACCGTCCGTTCCGTCTGCCGCGCCAAGGCCGACAAAGCCCTGCGCGCCGTCTCCGGTGATGCGCCACTCATTACCTCAGTTCAGCTTGAAAAACCGGGGACCCTGCTCCGCCGGGGGCTCGGGAACCTTATTTTTCTCCGGCGAGGGCACCTCCGCCTGTTTCTTCTCCTCCGGCGCGGCAGGAAGAACCGGGGGTGTCGTCACCACCGGCTGAGGCACGGCAACCGGAGCCCCCTCAGGCGCATGTGCCTGCACTGCGGCCGGTCGGGCCGATGATACCGAGCTCGGCTGAGCCGCATCACCGAAGGGACGCCGCACAACCTGCGCCGCAGGCAATGGTCCCGGTTGCAACGCAGCTTCCGCACGACTGCTCTTCTTCCCCTCACTCCTGGCACTCTTCTTCTCCGCCTCCGGCACAGCGGGATTCTCAGAAACAATCACCAGCCGCTCCAGCAACATCGCCGCCTGCACCAGCACATACAGCCCGGTTCCCACCGCCAGCGGCCACGCCGCCTGCGCCAACTGCACAAAGAAGGCATGGGCACCCATCTCTTGGCTGAAATCCAAATAGAACAAATTCACCACCCCGCAAAAAGCAAAGAGCAGCGCAACCAAATGCCCCAAAAGAACAGCAACGTACATGTCTTCATCATACACCACCCTCCCCCACTGTCAAGCCGTATCTCTGCCACCTGCATTTTTCTGCCCCGCTCCGATCCCTGCAGCGGATGACCAACGGAGCACCCGCTGCGGATATCACAGCCCCATTTTGCCGGGGTTGAGGAGGCCTTGGGGGTCGAGAGCCTGTTTGAGGGTGCGGTGGAGGGAGAGGGCGACGGGGCCGATGGCGGTGGGGAACCAAGGTGCTTTGGCCAGGCCGATGCCGTGTTCACCGGTGATGCTGCCGCCGTGGGAGAGAACCCAGTCGAAGAGGCGGTGGACCAAGGCATCGGCGGGGGGACGGATGTCGCGACCCCGGGCGTCCTTGGGGACCATGATATTGGTGTGAATATTGCCATCGCCGGAGTGACCGAAACAGGCCACGGGCATGCCGGTTTCGCGCTGCAGGTCGGCACAGAACTCCACCAAATCCACCAAGCGCGAGCGGGGGATAACAATATCCTCGTTCAGCTTGGTGAGGCCCGTGGCCTTCAGGCTGTAGGAGAACTCGCGGCGCAGCTGCCAGATCTGCTCCACCTCCGCCTCCGTGGTCGCAGCGACCACATCCACAGCCCCCGCAGCACGCAGGATGTCGGCAATCTCCGCCTGCTCGCGTGTCACGGCATCCGCGCGGCCGTCCACCTCGATGATGATGTGACCCTCCGCCTCCGCAGGCAGGGCATCCGCGCCCAGATAGGCACGCGCCGCCCGCAGAGTGAAAGCATCCGTTATCTCAATGGCGCAGGGAAGATGCCCCGCCTGCAACACGTCCTGCACGGCCTGCGCCGCCCGGGCAAAGCGCGGGAAGCAAGCCCGCAGGGCGGCGCGCGTCTGAGGGGCAGGAATGAGCCGCAGCGTGGCCTCCGTGATGATACCCAGCATCCCCTCGCTGCCGCAGAAAAGACCTACCAAATCAAAGCCCTGTTTATTTTTATGCGTGCGGCCGCCGCAGCGCAGCACCCGCCCATCGGCCAACACCACCTCCAGCCCCAGCACATAGGAGCGCGTCACACCGTACTTGAGGCAACGAGGCCCCCCCGCATTCGTGGCGATATTACCGCCGATGCTGCTTTCCCTGCGCGATGCGGGATCCGGCGGATAGAACCAACCCACGGCCGCCGCAGCCGCCTGCAAATCTGCCGTCAGCACCCCCGGCTGCACCACCGCCACACCATCCGCAGGGTTTACCTCGAGAATGCTATTCATGCGCATCGTGCTGATCACCAGCCCGCCCCGGCAGGGCACACAGCCCCCCACATAGCCAACCCCTGCCCCGCGCGGCGTAACAGGCACCCCGCAGCGGGCGGCAAGGCTCACTGCCGCCGCTACCTCCTCCGTGCTTCGAGCCAAGACCACCGCCTGCGGCAGAGACGCCGCGTGCCATTTATCCCCGCTGTGCGCTGCCAGCGTCTCGGCGTCCGTGAAGGTACTCTCCGGGAGCAGCTGCTTCAGCTCGTCTATCCAGTCCGTCTTCATCACTCCTTACCCGTTCCCCACTTGCGGTGCAACCAAGCCTCCACCGGCGAGAAGATGATTTTATCCGCTAACAAACCGATGAGGATGATAATCAGCATGATACCGATCACCTGATACATGCGCTGCAGCTCGCGCCCGTAGTGCAGGTACTGACCGATACCGAAACCGGACACCACGGAAACGTAGATTTCCGCCGCCATCAGGGAACGCCAAGCGAAAGCCCAGCCCTGCTTCATACCGCTCACCACGAAGGGGGCGGACGCAGGCAGCGTGACAAACGTGAGCGTATACAGGCGGGAAGCGCCCATGGTGCGAGCGGCCCGCGCGTAGATGGGCGGCACACTCTTCATGCCGTTTTCGGTAGAGAGCAGCACGCTCCACAGTGTACCCATAATCACCACGAACAGCAGCGCCGCCTCCGTCTGCCCGAACCAAATGCAGGCCAGCGGTACCCAGCACACACTCGGCAGGGCCTGCAAACCCATGGCCAGCATCCCCAGCGTGTCATTTAATACCTTGAACCGCGCCGCCAGCATCCCCAAAGGCACACCGATGAGCAGCCCGATGCAGTAGCCGATGAGCAGACGCCGCAGGGTCACCAGCATGGCCAGCGGAATCTTGCCGTTCACGCAGTTATCCCACAGATAATGCAGCACCGTGCTCGGCGGCGGCAGCACATAGGGCGACCACAGCGCATCCTGCATCCCCAGGCAACTCAGATCCCCCGTCAGGGCTGCCCAAACGACCAAAAGAAGGAGGAAAAAAATCAGTGTTGTCAGAAAAGTTCTCATGATTATCTTCAGTTGTCTTGCGGTGAACTGTAATTTTTCAAAGCAGCGGTGATGAGAGTTGCCTGCTCGGCCAGCTCAGTGTCATTGATATTGCGCGGATGCGGCAGATTGATGTTGAAAATCTCACGCAGACGCCCGGGATGCGGCGACAGCAGCACCACGCGATTGCCCAGGCAAACGGCCTCGCGCACGTTGTGCGTTACAAACACGATTGTCTTGCGACGCTTCTCCCAAATCTCCTGAATATCTCCGTACAAGCGCTCACGCGTCATGGCATCCAGCGCGGAGAAGGGCTCATCCATCAGCAGCACCTTGGGATTCGGGGCCAACGAGCGCGCCAATGCCACGCGCTGACGCATACCGCCGGAGAGCTCGTGGATGTTACTGTGGGAGAATTTATCCATCTTCACCAGGAAGAGGTAATACTTAGCCACCTCCAGCCGCTCCTTATTCGTCAGGTTCGGTTTCTGGCGCAGGCCGAACATCACATTCCCGATGACATCCAACCAAGGGAAGAGCGCGTGCTCCTGGAACATCACCATGCGATCCCGCCCCGGACCGGTAACGGGGGTGCCGTCAATGAGCGCCATCCCGCTGTCCGGCTTCTCCAGGCCCGCAATGATATTCAGCAGGGTCGACTTACCGCAGCCACTGGGCCCCAGCAGGCAAACGAATTCGCCCTCGCTGATGGTCAACGACACATCATCCAAGGCCTGCACCCGGCCCCGGCTCGTATCAAAACTCTTGCACACATGCTCCACGCTCAGCTTAGCCGTGGGGAATGCGTGAATTTCCTCATGTATTTTCTCCATAAATCAAAGGTTATCTCGGTAAATCATATCATTGATCGGCGGCACACGGTCCAGCAGGTCCGCCGACTGCGCATCGCGCACAAACTGCTCCAGCCCCGGCACGTCCACCTGATCCGTCAGCGTAAGTCGCTTCCAAGCAGACTCCACAATCGAGCGATCAAGGTTAGACTGCGTGAGGGCATTGAGCTCCTCCAGAACGCGATCCTTGGCCTCCGCCGGGTGGTCGATAATCCACTGCGTCAGCTCGCTGTGTGCCTTCTGCAGAGCCTTCGCCTCCGCCGGGTGAGCACGCAGCCAAGCCACGCGCCCGGCCAGCACGGTTGTCACCACACCGGGCTCCTGCACAAAAACCTTCGCGCCTGCTTTTTCCTCCAAGCGGGAGACCCAGGGCTCCACCGTCCAGCAGGCATCCAGCTCCCCCTGCTGCATCAGCTGCAACTGCATGGCATTCGGGGTCGGCATCACACGGCAATCCCCGCTGCCCTCCAGCGTGCAATGCAGCCCATTTTTTGCCAACCAAGCACGGCACGAAACATCCTGTGTATTACCTAACTGAGGCGTCGCCACCCGCTTATGGCGAAAATCCGCCGGTCCCTCGGGGGAAAAGCCGGGGCTCACCATCAGCGCCGCCCCACCGTTGACCGCGCCCGCCAGCAGACGCACCTCCCGCCCGGCGGACACGGCGTAGGCATTGATCGCCGGACTGGGCCCGACATAGGTTAAATCCACCGTGCGCCCGAAAATAGCCTCCATGGCGGAGGGCCCGGCATTGTAGGTATACCACTCGAAGCGGTAACCGGGCAGGTAACGCTCGAACCAACCCTCCCCGTGCCGCGCCATGTTCCGCGCCACCAGTGCCTGCACATGGGTAATGTTAGGGAAACTCCCCATGCGGATCACCTTACTGTGCGGATCCTCCCGATTGCACCCCGCTAACAGAAGCGCAATCAGCACCCACATCACCATTCCGGTCCAAAACCTCTTCATCCCCCACATCCTACCACAGCACCCCCGAGGGGTCAAGCAGCAAATGAATCATGCCGCTATTCTTTTGTTCGATGCATTCACGCGAGCCCCCTTCTCCGTCATCCCCGCAGATTGAACTTGCGCAGGGGGCGTCCGGTGGTGTACAATGGGGCAGCTATGCAGAAAATCCTCACCATCATGATGGCCGGCACAACCGTGCTCGTGTGCCCGGCGCAGGAGGCAGCACCGGAGGTGGCGCGCTGCTTGGAGAGCTACATCGGTAACAGCCTGGCACCGGTGATCAGCCAATGGCAGGAGCGCAGTCGGCAGCAGGGGCTCCCCTTCTCCGCTGAGCTCTTCGTGCAACAGTTGCAGCAAGCCCTGGAGACCGGGAAAGCCCCGGAGGGAGCTCACCCCGCTGCCGTGGATTGTGCGGAAAAATATCTGCGCTTCGCCCGGGGGGATTTCGACCCCGCCGCCGCCATGCAAATTCTGAGGGACAACTTGGCGCGCGCTGCCACGGATGCACCGGCTATGCGCCGCGAGTGCGAACGCTGCGATGCCCTGTTGATGCAACAGTACCGCCCCCGCTGCCTGAAGCGTGAGCAGGAGCGCGAGCAGAAGCTGCTGCAGGAACGCGCTGCCGCCCCGGGGACGGTGTCTTTCTCCAATGGTGTATTGCTGCAAACAGAGCCCGGCGACACCCCTTTTTCACAAGCTAACCGAGTCACCTTAGAGCTCGGTGTCGCCTATTACACCCGCCGCACCCTCCCGCTGCGCTTCGAGGACCTTCCCCTGAGTCTCCGGCAGATTGCGCCGCAGGTTCCCGTCGGCTCGTCGTGGTCCTTCACCATCCCCGGGCAAGCGGAAAGCGCAGCCGCCGCGCAGGCCGGAGAGGGCTGCCGCCTGCTCGCCCTGCGCCTCGGTAATCAAATCAGCGTGCTCGGCGGGGAGGCCCGCTTACCTTCTGCATGCGCTATTCAGCCCATTCCGGAGGGTGCCCCCCTGCCCCTCATCCGTCTGAGGATATGGCGTGAGGACCCCGCGAAGCCTTACCGCGCGCCCGCCGATGACTTCATGCACCTGTAACAAAGCGGAGCTCCGGGCAAGCGTGGGCCTCGCGCCCATGCAGGACGTCACGGACCTCGCCTTCATGCGCACCCTGCATCGTCTCGGTTCGCTGCCGGACTTCTTTATTACCCCATACTTCCGCAGCACCCCCACCACCTGTGCCATGGGGGAGGAGAACCTGCGCTGCATCCTCGAGAACGAGACAGGAGTGCCCATCCACGCCCAACTGGCCGGCAGTGAGCCCGGCGCCCTGTCCCGCGATGCCGAGCGTCTGCTCGCCCTGCCCATCGCGGGTATCAATCTCAACGCAGGCTGCCCCTCGCCGCTGGTGAACCGTCACCACGCCGGGGCGGGCCTGCTGCGCGACCTGCCGAGGCTGACGGACTGCCTGAATGCCCTGCGCCGCATCGTACCGGCGGGACAATTCAGTGTTAAATGCCGCCTTGGTTGGGACTCCCCCGAGGAGTTTCCCCGCCTGCTGGAATTGTTAACCGAAGCGCAACCGGATGGCGTCATGGTACACGCCCGCACCCGCCGCCAACTCTACGGCGGGGTGCCCCACATCGCCTCCCTGACGCTCGCGGTGCGTACCCTCCCCTGCCCGGTCTTGGGCAACGGAGACATCACCACCCCGCAACAGGCTGCAGATGTCCTGCGCATCACCCCTGCGGGCATTCTCATCGGTCGCGGTGCCGTCCGCAATCCTTTTATCTTCCGCATGCTGCGCGGCGGCCCCGCCCCCTCCCGCGCCGAACGCGCTGCCTACTTCACCATCCTGGCCGAGGAAATAGGCCGCACCCTGCACACCAAGCGCACCCCCGCCGGACACTGCAACCGCCTCAAGAAATACCTCGCGTTCTGCTACCCGGACTTCTCCCCGGAGCAGGAATACACCCTCCGCCGCGCCACAGAGCTCAGCAGCATGCTCCGCATCCTCACCGCCCTCTAGGCCCCTCTCCCCTGCGGCATCGGCAGAATCCCAAGCGCGCGACCGGAAGAACCGATCGCGCGCCGAATTGTGTCCTGCTATGAAACGAAAGCGTTTTACTTGTCCGTCAGGGAGCCGATGCCGGGAAGCACCTTACCCTCGAGGAGCTCCAGGGAGGCACCGCCGCCGGTGGAGCAGAAGGAGAGCTTGTCCGCCACCTTGAACTTCTTGGCAGCCGTCACGGAGTCACCGCCGCCGACGATGGAGGTGCAGTCACTCTCAGCGAGGCACTCGGCAACCTTCTTGGTGCCGGTGGCGAAAGAGTCGAGCTCGAAGACGCCCATCGGGCCGTTCCAGAGGACGGTCTTAGCGGACTTAATGATGGAGCAGAACTCCTCGATAGCCTTGTCACCGATGTCGATGCCCATGCCGCCCTCCGGCACGGAGCCGCCCTCTGCCCAGGGAGCGGTGCAGAAGGTCTCGGCACCCTCCTCGAACTTGAAGGAGTAGCGGGTATCAGCCGGCAGGATGAACTTGACGCCCTTGGCCTCGGCATCCGCCAGAATCTGATTGGCCAGGTCGAGCTTGTCGGCCTCGATCTTGGAGGCACCGACGTTCTTGCCCTGAGCGGCCAAGAAGGTGTTGGCCATAGCACCGCCGATGATGAAGGTCTGGCTCTTCTCCATGAGCTTGGAGAGCACCTGGATCTTGTCGGAGACCTTAGCGCCGCCCATGATGACGACGAAGGGCTGCTCCGGGGTCTCGAGCTTGCCCTCGAGGTACTCGAGCTCGTGCTCGATGAGGAAGCCCATGGCGGACTTCTCCGCAAAGTGGGTGACACCCTCCGTGGAGGCGTGAGCGCGGTGAGCGGAACCGAACGCATCGTTCACATAGAGCTTGGCATCGCCCAGGAGCTTCTTGGCGAACTCGGGGTCGTTCTTCTTCTCCTTCTTGTCGAAGCGCACGTTGTCCAGCAGCAGCACATCGCCGTCCTTGAGGGCAGCGCGGGCAGCGGTAGCGGCCTCACCGATGGTCTCCGGCACGAAAGCGACGGGCTTGCCGAGGTGGCCTGCAAGGCAATCGGCAGCAGCCTTCAGGGAGAACTCGGCCTGGTAGCCGGTGCCCTCCGGGCGGCCGAGGTGGGAGCAGAGGACGAGGCGGGCGCCTTTGTCCAGCAGGTACTTGATGGTGGGCAGAGCCGCAACGATACGGGCATCGTTGGTGATGGCACCATCCTTCATGGGAACGTTGAAGTCCACGCGCATGAGGACTTCCTTGCCGGCGACGTCGAGGTCGCGCACAGTGAGTTTAGCCATAGTCTGTTTCTTGTTGAGAAGATTGACGCGGGGTGAGAAACACCCTGTCCGGGGGCATTATAGACAAAACGGGGTGATATTTCAAGGCAAATCGCACGCAAAGGGCAAAAAAAGGGCGGCATGAAGAAAAAATGTCGTCGCGGCTTGCCAAACGGGGGCGGGCGTGGTACAATGCCGAGGCAGAGAACGAATATGACGCAAGCGAACTTATATCGCCCGAATGCAGCGATTGTCTACCGGAGAGCGGACGGCAGTGTGCTGGTGTGTGAGCGCGTAAAACCCGCGGGGGCTTGGCAATTCCCGCAGGGAGGCATCAAAAAGGGCGAGACGCCGATGGAAGCGGCCTGCCGCGAGGGGATGGAAGAGACGGGGTTCCGCCCGAATGAATACCGCGTGGTGGCGGAGTGCGGCCCCTTCCGCTACGATTACCCGCCCAAGGAGCGCGAGCGCGTGCTGCGCAAACGGGGCATTCCCTACGCCGGGCAGGAGCAGCACTATTTCCTCTGCCAAATGAATGACAGCAAGGCCGAGCCTTGGCTGGACGGCAAGGAGTTCTGCGATTACCGCTGGATTCAGCCCGCCGAGTTTGACCTGAACAGCCTGCCGGATTTCAAGCGGCCGGTGTATGAGAAGGTGCTGCGGCACTTCTTCGGCGTGGGGCAGTGATGGAACCGATAGCGCATATCCGCACGCCGTATGCGGAGAAGTTCGGCATTCCCCGGCAGAGTAACTTAGCACCGCATGCGGTCGGGGAAATCGTGTTCACCCCGCCCTACAGCTCCGCCGACTTCGTGCGCGGGCTGGAGGCTTTCTCCCACCTGTGGCTGATATGGCAATTTCACCTGAACGGCGAAAGCATGCGCCCCACCGTGCGACCCCCGCGATTGGGCGGCAACACGCGGCTGGGGGTGTTTGCTACACGCTCCCCCTTCCGCCCGAACGGGCTGGGGCTCTCCGCCGTGCGCCTGCTGGAGGTGCTGCCGGGGCCCGTGCTGCGCGTGAGCGGGGCGGATTTGGCGGACGGCACGCCGATTTTCGACATCAAGCCCTACCTCCCCTACGCAGATTGCCTGACCGATGCCACGGAGGGCTTTGCCGCGCCCCCCGGGGAGCGTCTGGAGGTGGAGTCCGATGTGCCCCTGCCCGGGGATGAAGCGTGGCAGGCTGCGCTGCGCGAGACCCTGGCGCAGGATCCGCGCCCTGCCTACCAAGATGACCCGGATAGGTGCTATCACCTGATTCTGAAGCCCTACGAAATCGACTTCCGCGTGCAGAACCGCACGGCCCGCATCCTGAGCATCCGACCCTACCATGATTGACGCGCTACAGAAAGCCTTTGCCCGGCTACAGGAAAGGGAAGCGGGCACCGGTGCCTCCGTCTGCCTGTGGCAGGGGGGCCGGGAGCTCTGCACCCTGTGCACCGGCGAGTCCCGTCCCGGCAGCCCTTGGGGGCGGGATACCCTCGTGCCCATCTACTCCGCCACCAAACCGGCAAGCGCGGCCTGCCTGCTGCTGGCTCTGTATGACTGCTGCCAAGGCCCGGAGCTGGAGGTCGGGGAACTGTGGCCTGCTTTTCCCGCCCCGCACTGCACCATCGGGGAGCTGTTGAGCCACCAATCGGGGCTCGCAGCCTGGGACACAAGTGCCCCGCAGGGGGATTTGGAGGCCTGCCGCGCTGCCATCGAGAAAAGCACCCCGCTCTGGGGCCCGCCGCAGCACGGGTATCATCCCCACACCTTCGGGCCCATGCTGGATATTCTGATGCAGGAGCTGACGGGGCAGCGCATCGGGGCCTACTGGGAGGAGCGGGTGCGCGGGCCGCTGGGGCTGGATTTTTACATCGGCCTGCCGCCGAGCGAATACGGGCGCGTGGCCCCGCTGCACGCGCCTAAACTGCGGGGACCGCTGCCGGATACCCCCTTCTACCGCGCCTTTTTCAACCCCGCTTCCCCGGTGTACCGCGCCTTCCACAGCGTCCTCGGTCCGGACTCCGCAGCGGAGATGTCAACCCCGGAGGCTTGGGCCATGGCATGCCCGGCCAAGGGCGGCGTGGCCTCGGCTCGCGGGCTGGCAGCCTTCTACCAAGCCCTCCTCGGCCTGCTGCCCGGCAGCCCCTTCCCAACCGAGGTGACGGATTGGCTGCGCACGCCCATGTGCAGCGGGCCGGACGCCACGCTGGCGGAGCCCACGGGCTTTACCTGCGGGGCCATGTACGAGCCGGCGGAGCTCTTCGGGCGCGGCGGTTTCGGCCATGCCGGCGCAGGGGGATGCCATGCGTTCTGTGAGCCGAACAGCGGCCTCTCCTTCGCCTTTACCATGAATGACATGGAGATCGGCATCCTGCCCGGCGAGCGGGTGCGCCGCCTCGTGCGCGCGCTGCGGGGAGATGATGCGGAAAAGGGTTGCCCGGCTGCGCCGGTTGTGCTACAGTAAGGTCATGAAGAAGATTTTAGGAAAACTGCCGCCCGATGAGGAGTCCATCCTTAACAAACAAAAGAATCGCGTTGACAACCGCGAGATCAATCGGCGGCGGAACCTGTGCAATCCTATCTCAGTGATCGTTTGGCTGAGCATCCCGCTGGTCATCCTGTTCATCTGGCTGCTGCAGCTCCTGTCGGGGCTGAACTAGCGCGGGGCACGGTCCCTCGTAGGGGCGAGCAGCGGGGGAGGTCAGGTCCAGGGTCTCTTCATAATAAGGGGTGCGAATGCCGAAGAGGCCCAGCAGGGTGTGGAAGATGTGCTCATGCGCCACTGTCATGGTACTGTGGTCGCGCAGCTGCTTCAGGGCTTCCGCAAAGTGCGGATGCAGGGCGGTGAACTCCGGGGAGGCGATGACAAACATGCCCACCAAGCAGCCATCGGTGTCGTGATAACTCAGCTTGCTGTCCCCCAGCGCGCCCCTGCCCCACATGCCATCCTTGCCCAGGTACTCGCCGTGGTCACTCACATACAGGTAGACAAAGGGGCGTCCCTTGAGGCTCTCGCACACACGGCGGAAAAATTCGTCCGTATAGTGCACGGTGGAGTCATAGGCGTTGTTAATCCCCACCCCGTTCTTGGTGGGAGAATCGAAGTCATCCACGCAGGGAGCAAAGGGCGGCGCATCGTGGTCGAAGTGGTAGAAAGGCACATGGCTTCCCTCATTATTGACAAAAAAGAGGAGGTTCTCGCGCGGGTGGTCGCGCAGCACCTGCTGCATCTGCGGCACGGCGGTCCAGGGTGAACCGGGGGCATTGAAGCGGGCCTCGGAGCGGCGGGTAAGCACACGAACCACGCGGTCGTACTTCAATTTCTGCGCGCAGCGGCGGCCGAAGAAGGTGTACATCTTAAACCCATTGACAGTGAACAGATCCAGCACGGAGCCCGTGGTCGCCTGCATGCCGGGCGTGCGGTCGGTGATGCTGCGGCGGGCATTGGTGAGAATGGCGATCTCCGCCCGGCAGGTATCGCAGGCAGCGGACACGCAGCGGGGGAAGTTGACCACATACGGGCAGCTCCGCAGCCAAGGGGTCGTGTCCCGCTCATAGCCGTTGATGCTCATGCGGTGGGCCATCACACTCTCGCCCACATGCACCACCAGCACCGCGCCGGCATCCTCAGGCAGCGGCACATCGGTCGAGCTCGGTCGGTCCGTAGGGGATTGCAGGGCCATCACGGTATCGATGGTGTCCACATTCGCATCGATAGCCTCACTGACCATATCGGCCAGCTTAAAGCCCTCCGCCGCAGGCCAAAAATAGGTTGGCTCCCGTTGCTCATCCGGCAGCCAAATCAAACAGAGGGAAGCCACCGCAGCCAGCGCGCCGCCCGTACCCAGCGAGGCAATTCGGCGGCAGCGGCGCAGCACCTTCCACTGCACCCACACCAGCAGAGCCACCACCAACACAGCCCCCGCAAAGGCGGCCAGGTTGCCCGGGGTGATGTAGGCACTCGCTTCCTCCCACGAGGACTCGAAGGCCTCCGCCAGCACCAGGGAGTTGATCGTGGTACCGTACTGCATGAAGGCCCCGCACTGGATGGCCTCCAGCAGCAGGAAGGGAACCCACAGCACGGCCGCCCAACGTTTCAGCAAGCCCCACAGCAGCAGCAGAACACCCGCCGTCATCAGCACTGTGGCGGGTATATACGCAGGCTCCAAGTAGGTATCCAAATTGCCACCCGCATTATAGACGGCCCCCAACAGGAGCACGGCGGCCAAGCTCCGGGGGGAAAGCAGAAAAGGCCGCCGACGCAGGCGCGCAAGCACCCCCGCCGCGACCGCCGGAAGCACGGGGAGCAGCAGCCACGGCCATTCCGCCGTCCATTCGCCGCCCCCGCTCCGGTTCATGTCCCACACGGCTACGCCCACGGGCAGCAACACGGCAATCAGGCACAAGCCCGCACAGATTCCGGAAAGCAGCTTCCTCATGGGCGCAGCAGGAGTGGTTTGTTATTTATTGCAGGTGCACTCGTGCCCCGGCTCGTTGCAATGGCATTGGCCATCCGCCTCGCGGCACTTGCAGTCATCTCCGCAGTGGCACTCACCGCCCTCACCGCAGTGGCAATCGCCGCCGCAGGAGCACTCGCCGTCCCCACCGTGGCAATTCCCGCCGCAGGAGCAGCTGACGCTCTGAGAAGCGGCCCGCTCCAGAGCCTCCGCCACCTCCTCATCCGTAGGTGCCGTGCCCTTTTCCACCGCCATGCACAGGTACTGGTTCACCGTTACCAGCATGTCATCGATGAGCTGCCGAGACTCCAAGAAGCCGCTGCAGAGGGGATTGTCCACCACCGCCTGGCGCATGGAGTCGAACTTTGAGATCTCCTCCTCCGTCGGGGGCATTCCCTCCATGTGCTTATTGCGCAGCGTCTCACCGTACTGCTGCACGGAGCGGAACAAATCCGTTGCCTGCGGGTTCTGATAAAAAAGATTGATGCGGGCCTTTGCTGCTACGACCGGCTGGCTCTGCGCAAAAACGCCTGCCAGCTCGCCCACCAGCTTCGCCAGCTCCGGGGTCAGTGTTGTGTTTGCCATATCCCCGCTACCTTACCACACTCCCCCCGCCTTGGCAAGCCTTCTTCGCGGCAGCACCGGAGAATCAATCAACAGATCCCCTCCTGCCGGCAGTTCTGCGCATGCAAAAGGGGCGGTTGAATACCGCAGCGTTGACCGGGATATTCTCTTTTGGGGAGGGATGGGCGAAAATTGCAGGGTTAATTGCGAAAAGAGCTTGACACCGATGATGTAAAGCCGGATAATGAAGGTGCAGCCCGGCTGATGACGGGAAACAATATTCTGAGCCGAGTCGGAGCAACACATCACTATTATGGAGACACCTTATCAAACGGAGCGTTATACGTTGGGAGTTCTTTCGGAGGAGGAGCCTTTTCCTGCATCGATGGCTCGTGCGTCAGAGCGATACGGAAAAGAAATCGAGCGGGTATTGAGTGAGGAAGGGTTCAGCAAGATAACGGCAACAAAGGACAAATCGGACATAAGTCCCCGTTTCCTTGCCGTTCGCGAGGAGCGGAAGGCCTGTATCTGCTTTGCGCCCTTGGCCGAATCTTCGCTGGCAGTCGATCATTTATCAAAAGAACAATGTGACCTTTGCGACCGAGAATATTCCGAATACGATGTATACTATGCATGCATCTTCGAGGGGCATCTGAAGAAGATCGAGCTCCTCGGCCCGATGATTGTCAAGAGAGATGGGCAATGGTTGAATGACGATTTGACATACAGTCAGTATCTACCGATTTCCATGCGCGATGGGATCGGCAGATACAGCACCATATTCAACGGTGCGGTGTTATTCAAATTACAGCAGGAAATAATCCCCATAACCTTCTACCGACCGCATGCACCTACATTCACGGTCAAGAACCTCTTTGAATGCCTCAATCAGGGTGAAAGCGGCCATCTTGCCTTCTGTCTTTTTGACAGCCCTACCCTGATCTTCGCAGTCCGGAAATCCGATGAAGATAACTCCTTCATTTTTGAACGTCCGCTGTTTCTTAATTGCGATGGTGAGAGAAGTGAACTGGAACTGGTCTCGATGCCGGCCGAAGCCGATCCCGAGGATGGGCTGGTTGAACTGATGGAGTCACAGGGAACGACTCTCCTTGCGGAGTGTCCCGAAGTCCTGCTTTACCGGAACCGCATGCAAACCAGTCGTCGCTATCTATGGCATCTCAGCATGGTTGCCGGACTTATCGAAACGGTGGGGCAGGAGATTTCCATTACCTCCGGTCCACTCTTTGAGCTTGAAAAGCAGCAGTACCGCGAGGAGCACGGATGTGAGCCGCCCGATGACTTTGCCTTCACTGTATCGACAGGAGGCATGCGCTCCTTTGCGCAAGAGGATCACGACACCTACGCCTCCGTTACCGGAGAAGTCACGAGTATCGAGTCAACCTTTGTTAATATGCAGCCCATGACCATCCTCACCATCTGTCCGTTTGCCGACAACGAGGATGTCCATCTGCAGGTTTTCGTCAGTCCCGAGATTCTCGATCAATACAAACCCGAACCGGGGGACACGATTTTAGCAGCCGGGCACATCTATGCCTCTGCCGATGAGCTTCTTACGGATGCCCCGTCATGGCAGGATTCGCCCGAGCCGGGAGAGACAATGCAAAAACGCGAAGACTCCTTCCGGGCGTATGCCATCTATGAACATTTCGCAAGATATTCCATGGGGCATGCGGTCGCGGCATCTGCATTTGTCGGTGCCGGTTGGGATGTCCTTCCGCCTGACATCGATGATCTCTATGCCCGTGATGCGGTACTGACAGCCATTGCCCAAGACGGAAGCTCTACCGTGGTCGCCGTTGACACGGTCATCAACGGCCGCAAGCCGAAGCTGTCGCATGAAGGCATTGACAAGTTATCCGATCCCATAGACGGGGAGATTCCATCGTGCTGCCGGTGTATCGTGCACCTCGATTACAATCAACATTCGGACGCCTATAAGGTTACCATGGAATTGGAGCCTGCCATTCCGGGAGTCGAGTGCAACTTGGTGTATACACGGAATCCCATCAGAGAAACTATATTGAGCTTCGAGAACGGAGGGGAAGCCCATGAGAAGAGACTCCGCCCGGAAAAGTTGGATGAGTCCATGGTGAGCCACCTCTTCCTCGAGGCTATGGCCCATGGAAAATGGGGAAATTTTGCGGAGTGGGTGCGCGAGGAAGCGAGCTTTATATCAGAATCCTGCAAGAATATCGCCCAAGAGGGAAAATTGTCCCTTCTGCGATATTTCAATGGATGGATCACAGCACGGAAGAAGGATATCGACGTTCCATGGAGTGCTTTCTCCTTCTCTGCGGGGGAAGTCTTATACAAGGGGGAATATCGTCCGTGCACCGCCATGCATTATCACGGCATTCCGACGGCACTCACGATCTTTGATGATGCCCGAGGTCTTGTCGGGCACATGCACAATGTTTCCCCGGATTGTTTTTGTTACTACAAGCAAGACACACCGATGATCAGGACAGACGCCGGCTCCGAGGACGAACCCGGCATAGCACTACCGCCCCATGACGCAGAGACGGCATGGGACTGCGGATTACCGCGCAGCCCGGAATTACAGCGAGTCATCGACCTGTTAACAGAAACAAACAACACAGTTGTCTACTGCGACCTTGATTCCGGACTTCTGCCGCACCTTTGGTTCCGAGATCCGGAGGGGCGACTGTGCCGGGCTATTCTCTGTGACTCGGATCAAAATGAAGAGGCCATGCGTGAAATTGACGCCGCGCTCGAAAATATCCAACACTACCCCGGTTTCATCATCCGAACAAATGCAGATGACGGCACCCCCATACGCATGCTGCCCATCCGGGAAGGGTAGCATTCAGAACGGCAGTTGCGTCAATCCCCCCTACTTCCCCCTGTAATCGATGCGGACGGGCACTTGTTCGACGCGGAGACCGGCGGAGGTAAGGCAATCCAGGACCTCGATGAAGCGGCCCATGGCAGCGGCTTCCGAAGCGGCGAATTGGATGGAGGCGGAGGGATTGGCTTGGCGTAGGCGACGGACGGCCTCGGGGAGGTCGGCGGCACCGAGGGCCTTGCCGTCCAAGACGATGGAGCCATCCGGACCGAGCTCCAGGAGGACGGCGTCCGCGTTATCCTGCTTTCCGGCGAGATGATGGGTGCGCGGAAGGTCCAGGTTAATGACGTTGACACGATGTTTGAGCTCCGTGTGAACGATGAAGAAAATGAGCAGAATGGTCAGGATATCCAGCATGGGAACGAGCGGGATACCCTCCTGCCGGGGCTTGCGAGAGTAAATCTTCATGGGTTACAGCCGGTTACGGTTGGCGAGGAGATGAGCGAAGAAAGCCTCCACAAGTGCGGCGCGGTGCTCCAGTGCACGCTCAAAGCAAGCCGTTGCAATCACACCGGGCACCGCGATAGCAAGGCCGAAGATGGTGGTATACAAAGCCTGCGAGATACCCAGAGCAATGCCCTGCTGTGCGGCCTCGTTACCGAAGACCCCGAAAATGGTTACCAAGCCCCGCGCCGTACCCAGAATGCCGAGCATGGGAGCCACGTTCGTCATCGTACTGATGAGCGACAGACCCGAGCGAAGGGAATCCATGAACACACGCAGGTGCGCCTCCACCTCCGTCTCCAGCCCCGGCGCATCGCGGTGCTCACGAATAAACACCACCTCCGCCTCCAAGGGCCCGCCGGAAGGTGAACAAGAGGCGGCCATGTCGGAGAGCGGGAGGGCCTGCAGGCGCCGCAACGTGCGCAAATTGCCACGACTCATCAGGTGATAGAACACCGCAGCCACCATGGTCAGCGAGCAAAGCAGAAGCAGGTAACCGAAGGGTTGACAGACATCCAAGAACTCAATAATCGATTTTAACATAAACGAATGCGTAGGTTATCAGTAGAAAATAAAGGTAAAGTAAAGCTCCAATAAATCACCGACCATCTCCCGCTGCACCTCCTCCGGCATGGGGGGCGGCGAAGTCTGACGAATGGCCAGAAGGGTGAAGTTCTGCTGCAGGACACCGGCACCGGTACGGCGCACGAGATCCATATTCACGATGCGCCCGCGCCGGTTGAGTCGGATGCTGAATGTAATGGACCCCGGGATGATGTCTCCGCGATGCTCATCACACTGAGCATACCAGTGAGCAGCAATGAGGCGGTAGAGGTGCGCCTGATATAGCCCCATCGGTGTGCGCGAAACGTTCAACGAAGCCCCGCGCCCCACGACGAAGCTACCCGTGCTGCGTGACTTTCGCTCGTGGGTACGGAAACCCGGCTGGGCAGCCGGCGTGAGCGTGGGGTCATAATACACCTTTTTGGGAGCCGGAGCGGATGTCGGCACAGGCACCTCCCCCACCTTCGTCTGCTCAGTCTCCCCCTGTTCGGAGGGCTCCTCGGCCTCCCCATCGTGCGCCTTCTCCTCCGGCACGGTCGGCTGCTGCTCCGCAGGGCGTTCCGGCGCGCTGCTCGGTGCATCCGGACTCCGCTTCGCCTCCGCCTCAGCGGTGGGCTGCGGAGAAGGCGGCGAAGGCGGTTCGGCGGAAGCAGCCCCGGCCTCCGACCCGATGAACCCATCCTGCCGCTCCTGCTCCACGGTATTCAGCTCCTGCCGGTCCTCAAGCCCCTCCATAGCGGGGGCATGCTCCTCCGAACGGTTGGTATAAGCATGGGGGTCACTCGCGGCCCGGGCATCGCGAGCCCCGATGAAATCCGGCTTCTCCGGCGACTCCTGCGGTCGATCCGGATCCGTCTTGGCAAAAGCGAGCGGCTTCTCCGGCTCCGCTGCAGGAGCTACACGCAACAAACGCACCTTCGGCGGCTCCTCAGCACGGGATGAAAACCCGGTAACGGACGGCTCGGGCAGCAGGCCCTGCAAAGCTACCACACCCACGGCAGCCCCACCGTGCACCAACAAAGACAGCACCGCACAAGCCACCGCCAAGCCGGCTCGGCCTCCCCTGCTGCGTCTGTGCTCACCCCCGTACACGCCCACCATGTTACCCCCTCCGCGCGCCGGGCGCAAGCAGACTTTATGTCAGCAGGCACGGAAGCTGCCACGCAGGCCGTTAATAATACTGCTTGCACAGCCGCCGCCGCTGTGGTATACTGCCCGCGATGTCAACTCGAAACAGACACCACACAGCACTGCAGATACCGGAGATAATCTCCGGCATGCTGATTCTGTTTATCGTGCTATGGCAAGCCTGTTTCATGGAGGCCGGTGTTTCCGAAGAGCAGCTACTGAATATGGAGAAAGCCAGCTTGGTATTGACCGCCGGTTTGGCCTTCTTCAACACCCTTTCCGTGCTCGTTCACCTGATCGCCACCTACTTTCAGCGGAGCGATCGGCCGCCGCTGCTGTGGATTCAGCTGTTGATCGGCGCAGTCATGGCCCCCTGCTTGGTGCATGTGTTGCAGGGCGAGCGCAGCGTAACCCTGATGGCCACAACCCTGGTCTGCTGCCTGCTCATCGGCGGCTTGGCCGTGCTCAACCTCATCAGCTACATTCAGGCCCACAAGAACGCCGATTTCCGTCCCGGACACAAAAACTGGTCCCCTGCAGTCGTGTTCTTCACGGGTATGGTCGCCTTCATTCTGGTAAGCACCCTGCTGTTGATGACCCCCGGAGCCACTTACAACGGCATCCGGCTGGAGGACGCCTTCTTCACCTGTGCCTCGGCCTCCGCCATCACCGGTCTGATGAGCATCGACGTGGGCAGCACCTTCACCCCCCTCGGCAAATGCGTGGTGCTGATGGATTTTCAGGTAGGGGCCATGGGGGTCATGACTTTCTCCTTCTTCCTCATCATGCTGCTGGGCAAGCGGCTGGGTGTGCAGGACAGGCGCGTGCTCTCCGACATACTGGACCAAGAGGGCGCACGCGTCATCCCCGCGCTCATCAAATCAGTCATCACGGTTACCTTTGCCGTGGAAGCCTTGGGAGCCACTGCACTGTACTACGCCTGGCTGGATGTGCCCGGGGTACCGCAGGAGCATCTGTGGTTCTACGCGCTGTTCCATGCCGTCTCCGCCTTCTGCAACGCCGGCATCTCCCTCTTCCCGAACAGCATGGGGCAGGAGTGCATTTTGTATAACTACACGAGCCAGAGTGTTATGATGCTCTGCACCATCGCGGGCACCTTGGGCTTCACCGTGTATCTGGAGGCCATGCAACGCATCAGGAACAGGTTGCAGCACAAACCGAACCCTGCCCGCTGGGGCACGCACACTTGGCTGGTGGTGCGTGTTACGCTGATTGTCATGCTCACGGGCACGCTGCTGCTCTTCCTGCTCGGCGCGCTGGAGCCCTCCGAACACGGCGGAGAGACGCACCGCATCTTCTGGGAGTCTCTCTGGATCACGGTAGGACGCTCAACCGGGTTCACGCTCAGCGATATCAACACCTATGGGCCTGCGCACAAACTCTTCGTCTGTTTCCTGATGTTCGTGGGCGGCAACCCCACCGGAACGGGCGGTGGCATCTACGCCCCCGTGTTCGCCCTCTGCCTGCTGGAAGTCCTACGCATTCTGCGAGGCGAGCAGGACGTGGTGCTGCATCAATACCGCGTCTCGCGCCGCACGGTGGGCCGAGCCATGGCCACCATCGTGCTGGCGGGCAGCTGGATCTGCCTCTGCACCTTGGTGCTGCTGCTGCTGGAGCCGGAGCTGGCCCGCTCATCGGGGGGGCTGCAGGCCTTATTCTTTGAAGAAGTGAGTGCCTTCACCACCACAGGCTACTCACTGGGTATCACCGCGCAGCTGTGCACGGCCTCCAAGCTGCTCATCTCCCTCAACATGATTTTCGGACGTATCGGCATGTTTACCTTCATGATGATCTTCATTCAGCAGAAGGACCCGAAGCCCTTCCAATACCCGGAGGTGCAGCTGCCCCTTACCTGACTCAAGCCGAGGACGGCATAAGGGCTTGCACCGGGGCCGAAGCGGTGGTATAATGCCCCGCCGATGGAAAACGGAGGGCCGAAACGGCATCACACAACCCTACAGATACCGGAGATTATTTCCGGCATCCTGATCCTGTTCATCGTGCTTTGGCAAGCTTGCTTCATGAATGCAGGCGCATCGGAGGCACAACTGTTGAGCATGAAGAAGACCTGCCTGCTTCTGATCGCCTGCTTGGTCTTCTTCAACAGTCTCTCCGTGCCGGTTCATTTGATCGCCACCTACATTCAGAAGCACGAGCGCCCGGCCATTCTGTGGATACAGCTGGCAGTCGCTGCCGTGGCAGTCCCCTGCTTGGTGCATGTATTGCAGGGCGAGCGCAGCGTAACCCTAATGGCTACCACCCTAGTCTGCTGCCTGCTCATCGGCGGTTTGGCCGTGCTCAACCTCATCAGCTACATTCAGGCCCACAAGGATGCGGACTTCCGCCCCGGGCACAAGAGCTGGACCCCGGCGGTCGTCTTCTTCACGGGCATGGTCGCCTTCAACCTGATCAGCACCCTGCTGCTCATGACTCCCGGGGCAACCCACAACGGCATCAGCCCGGAGGACGCCTTCTTCATGTGTGTTTCTGCCTCCTCCACCACGGGCTTGTCCTGCGTGGATGTGGCCGGAACCTTCACCCCCTTCGGCAAATGTGTGCTGTTGTTGGATTTTCAGGTAGGTACCATCGGTGTCATGACCTTCTCCTTTTTCCTCCTCATGCTGCTGGGTAGGCGTCTGGGCGTGAGAGACTGGCAGATCATCTCCGATATTTTGGATCAGAATGGGGTGAGCAACATTCCCCCGCTCATCAAGTTCATCATCACGGTTACCTTTGTCGTGGAAGCCCTGGGAGCTGTGGCCCTCTACTACGCTTGGCTGGGGGTACCGGGGGTGCCGCAGGAGCACCTGTGGTTCTACGCGATCTTCCACTCCGTCTCCGCCTTCGGCAATGCCGGCATTTCTCTCTTCCCCGACAACATGGCGCAGGAGTGCATCCTGTATAACTATTCGAGTCAGAGCATCATCATGCTCACCACCATCGTGGGCACCTTGGGGTTCACCGTGTATCTGGAGGCCGTGCATCGGCTCAGGAACAGGCTGCTGCGCAAGCCGAATCCCGCCCGCTGGGGCACGCATGTCTGGGTGGCGGTGCGTGTCACACTCGTTGTCACCCTCGTGGGCACGCTGATTCTTTTCCTCATCGGCACGCTGGAGCCCTCCGAGCACGGTGGGAGCACGCTCCGGACCCTCTGGGAGTCCCTCTGGATCACGGTGGGACGCTCGGCCGGCTTCAACCTCAGTGACATGAACACCTATGGCCCCGCGCACAAACTGTTCGTATGTTTCCTGATGTTTGTGGGCGGCAACCCGGCCGGCACGGGCGGCGGCGTCTTTGCGCCCGTGTTCATGCTGTGCGTTCTGGAGGTTTTTCGCGTGCTCAGGGGCAAACAAGACGTGGTGCTGCGCAAGTGCTGCATCTCTCGCCGCACGGTGGGCCGAGCCATGGCCACCGTAGTGCTGGCGGGCAGCTGGGTGTTCTTCTGCACCATGCTGCTGTTAATGCTGGAACCGGAGACAGCGCGAACGGCGGGCGGCACCCAGGCACTCTTCTTTGAGGAGGTAAGTGCCTTTGCCACCACGGGCTTTTCCCTGGGTGTCACCCCTCACCTGTGCTTGGCCTCTAAGCTGCTGATTACGGTCAACATGCTCTTCGGGCGCATCGGTGTCTTTTCCTTCATGATGATTTTCATCAAGCCCGGGGAGCCGGAACATTTCCGATACCCGGAGGAGCAGCTGCCCCTTACCTGACACGCAGGGGACCTCAGTAGCCGGCATCCTTCTTCTCCTTGGCAGCCTGGCGTAACCCCGCCTGCACCAGCCGCAGGACCGTAGCCCACGCTGCCAGCCCCAACAAAACGAAGGAGATCAGGCCGAAAGACTGCACCCAGTCGCAGTTCCACAGCGTATGCAGCAGCACAGGCACAGCAAACAAGGCCAGGTAGCGTTTCTCACGGAGGGCATGCAGGACACCGCAGGGCTTCCCCTCGTCCTTCAGCCGCCCCATCATCAGCCACAGACCGCCGGCCGTAATGGCTGTCCACACCACATGGCAGAAGGGGGAGAGCACGGCGCGCATATGCATCAATCCCCCCGGATCCGCCGAGGACTCTCCGCTATTCTTCACCTCCAGGCAAAGGGCGATAATGCTCTCAAAGGTATACCCCGCACTCTCGAAGGCCGCGAATCCTGCGCCCACGGCAGAGCCTAAGAGCAAACCGGTGAGGGCCCGGCCGTCCATCATCCTGCGACCGATGAGCACAGCGGCGGCCAGCTTGGCAGGTTCCTCGATAATACCGGCCAGGGGCGCGGCGGAGAAGCCCATCTGCACAAAGAGGGAGAGAGCAATGAAAATCGCTAACAATCCGCCGAGCATGAAGGCCTTGAGCACATCGTAAAAAGCCACATGGCGGTAGACGTTCAGCTCCATGAAAAGCACCATAATGCAGAACGGAATACCGAAGTTACCCACAAAAAGACACCCCGGCACCAACTTCAGGTTCCGGAAAATATCCCCACACCAGTGGAAGCCTGCGTACAGCACCAGAGCCAGCAGAATCAGTCGGGTGAAAATCCACGGGGAGGGCCACTCCGTCTGCACGCGGCTGAGCGGGAGCTTGGACTCCGTGCCGCCCATGCAGAAGAAATCCGCGACCTCCTCGGCCGTGTGGTGAGCAAAGATGCCGCCGAAAAAGCGGCGTAGAGAGAAGCCCTCCAAGCGATCCAGCCCGGTGATATCCGCGAAGAATTCCTTATCGGCCTCCGGCGGAGGGGGTGGAGGTGGGGGAGGCACAGGCGGCAGCTCAGCAAGCACCTCGCGCAGGGGACTCCATTGGCTCATGCCGGAGCACCAAGCAAAGACGGTATCCGGTAACTCACCGCCACGGATCCGCGCTTTTAATTCAGTCGGCGAGTATGGGCCCGTTTGCCTCCCGCCGAGGGCAATGTAGATCGCCCTTCCCTCATAGTCACTGCTGCTCATGTACGGGCTCAAACATAGCAAAATCGGGGCGATTTGCAAGCCCAAAATGCACCGGGAAGGCAGTCGAACGGCGGAAAGTGCGTTCTACTCGCGTCATCATCCTTGCCAAGCGGGGCCGGAGCGTGTAGAATACCGAGCGCATGCAACAAGACGACCACCAGAGCCCCCTGACCTCCGCCCCGGCGCGTCCCCGCTTTCCCGGGGAGGGTACACGCTTCCTCGTTGCCGCCGCTGCTGCCGTTGTGCTCATCCTCGGAATGCGCGTGATGGGTCAGGTGGTTTCCATCCTGCTGATGGGTGCTTTCCTAGCCATTATCAGTTACCCCATCACGACGGCGGCGCGCACTAAGCTGCGCTTCCCGCACTGGCTGGCCGTTGCCACTACGGTTGTGGTGGATTTGGGAGTCATCTTGGCCATTTATTTTCTACTGAACTTTCTTGCGGCGGATATTGTGACCACACTGCGGGGGGACGTGACGCAGAAGTTTGTTGAGCGCTTTGAGCAAATGCGGGAGGCCCTGCTGGGGATAGCCCCCGGGTTGTCGGACACCCCGCAGTTCCGCACACCGTCGAACATGCTGGGTGCAGAGCGAGTCATAGGTTTTGTGCAGGGGCTTTCCGTAAACTTGGCCTCCACCCTTTCCGCCGTCACGCTGGTGCTGGTTCTCATGACCTTTATGCTGGGGGAAGCTCCGCTCTTCTACCGCAACCTGCAACGTCTCCCCAACAGCAAAAAGGGCAAGGAGAACGTTGTCCGCGCCCTGCAGGGCATCCAGCGTTATTTGCTCATCAAGTCGATTGCCAGTTTCTTTACGGGCTTGTTGGCTTGGGGGCTCTGCTCGGCGATGGGGGTGCCTTTCGCCTTCCTGTGGGGGGTATTGGCCTGGGTGCTCAATTATATACCCACCATCGGTTCCATTGTGGCCGCCGTGCCGCCCATTCTGCTGGCCCTGCTCTTCAGCGGCTGGGGAGATGTCGTCATCGTGGGGCTTGGTTACTTGGGCATTAACATGGCCATCGGTAACGGCATCGAGCCTCTTTTCCTCGGTAAACAATTCGGCATTGCCACCACCGTTGTGGTGCTCTCCGTCATCTTCTGGGGCTGGGTGCTCGGGCCCTGCGGTATGTTCCTGGCTGTGCCCATTTCCGTACTCATCAAGCTGGCGCTCGAAAACTCCCGGGATCTCTCTTGGCTCGCAACCATGCTCGATGACAAAGGGGCAGCGGATAACAAGCCGACTCCCTCTTCTCACCATTCTTCTTAACTTACACATATGCACTCGTTCTCATACAAAAACGGCTCGCTGCACTGCGAGGAGGTCAATCTGGCGGACATCGCAGCCGCTGTCGGAACCCCGGTTTTCGTCTACAGCAAGAAGACCATTCTCGAGGATCTGGAGGAGTTCCGCCGCGAGCTCGCGCCGCTGAATGCTCACATTGCCTACGCCGTCAAGGCTTGCTCGAACAAGGCCATCCTGCACCTCATGGCACAGCAAGGTGTCGGGTTTGATATCGTCTCCGGCGGCGAGCTCTGGCGTATCATCAATGCCGGCGGGGATCCCTCTCTCTGCACCTATGCGGGTGTGGGCAAGACGGAGGCGGAGATCCGCTACGCGCTGCAACAGGGTATCTACTGCTTTAACTGCGAGAGTGAGAACGAGCTGCGCACCATCGACCGCATCGCGGGCGAGCTCGGCTGCAAGGCTCCCGTGGCCGTCCGTGTCAACCCGAATGTGGATGCCCATACGCATAAGTATATCACCACCGGCACCAACGAGAACAAGTTCGGTGTTGACATCTCGCGCATCGAGTCTTTGTATGCTACCATTGCGGCAGAGATGCCCAACCTCTGCATCAAGGGTCTGCAAATGCACATCGGCAGCCAGTTGACGGAGGTGAAGCCCTTTGTGATGGCCATTGAAAAGGTGGCCCCCATCGCTGCTAAGTTCAAGGAGCTCTACGGCATCGAGTTCTGGTCCATCGGCGGCGGCATCGGTATCGTCTACGACGGTTGCCTGGCCTCCGGCAAACCGGAGTGGTGGGCGGCCCACCCGGAGCAGATCACCATCCGCAGCTACGCTCAGGCCATCATCCCGCTCCTCAAGCCGCTCGGACTCCGTATTTTGGTGGAGCCGGGCCGCCGCCTCGTGGGCAATGCCTGCGCCATGCTCACCACCTGCCTGTATGAGAAGAAGGGGGAGGCCAAGACCTTCAAGATGATCGATGCAGGCATGAATGATATCATCCGCCCTGCCCTGTACGAGGGCTACCACGAGATTTGGCCCGTCACGGAGCACAGCGGGGATGAGATCACGGCGGACATCGTCGGCCCGATTTGCGAGTCCGGCGACTTCCAGGCCCAGAACCGCCGCATCGCGGACGTGAAGCCCGGGGAGGTTCTGGCCGAGCTCAGCGCCGGTGCCTACGGCTTCAGCATGGCATCCACCTACAACTCCCGCCCCCTGGCGGCCGAGGTGCTCGTGGACGGCACGCAGTGGTGCGTCATTCGCCGCCGCCAAACCCTCGAGCAAATGGTGGAGGACGAACTGCTGCCCGGCGAACAGGCCTAAGCCCTCAGCTTCCACACATACAAGGGGACTCCTCCGGGAGCCCCCTTTTTCATCCCCGGGGGAAATCGGCCACATCGGGGGTATATGGGGTCCAAACCATCGGGACGGCAGCCGATGCCAACCGGGCCGCCGTCCGCAGGTAGACTCGGCACAGTAACGCACGCCTCTTCTCGACCTCGTCAGTCATACCTGCGTTATATTCGACATGATTCACCTGTCAATAAAAAAAACCCGGTGCGCGGGACACCGGGGTTGCATAATCAGAGCTTCTTCCCTTACTCGCGGTCGCCGAGGAAGCGCAGGAGGTAGGGGAAATCCGGGTCGCGTCTCTCAGATGGCTCTCCCCCGGCCCCCTTCTGCGTGCACACTCAATTACCCGGATCGTCCCCGAAAAGACAACCTAAGATACGAATAAGTAACTCCGTGATTATACGAACCAGATAGAGAACGATGAAGAGGGGGAACGCCAGGCAGGCCACACAGCCTCGCAATGCTTCCTTGGGATCATTGTAATCGATATCCTTACAACCATAACATTTCATGCGCTGTGGATGCGGAACACAAAAAGTCAAGCCCAAGAGCACGAAAATCGGCACCCATAATATGGCTTCCTGAAAAAACGTCACGTATGTAGCCAGCAGCGCGCTCGGAATAAGGAGCCAAATAAAATTAAACAGGGCACCCTCCATCTCTTTCGACGTTGCATACCCATAGCAAGCAACAAGGCCGTATAGTATTCCGGAGGATAGCAAACCCGGAAAAATGATATTCTCAACAACACCTTTACCGCAAAAACCATTCATCATGGCTGTTGAGAGTACAAACAACAATGAGCAGGAATACATGGCAACCCATGACAAACAGCGATTCAACCATATACAGGCAGAGCCACAGCCAACGCTGACGATTAGGAAAAAGATCCAATACTCCCTAATCCACGCGACATGCTGCGGAGCATCCACAGTCCACATTACAACGGCAGCGGCAAGCAGAACATGGAGTGCCGTCCATAAATAAATACTACGCAAAAGTATGCGCTTCTTCCCTGTTTCCGTTTCCTCGGACATGTGCGTATTGTAGCATCTACCGGGCAGAAGTCAATAAGAAACCCCGGTGTGCGCAAAACCGGGGCTGAATATCAGAGCTACTTTTCTTAGTCGTCATCGTCGAAGAAGTCTAATATACTCATGATATAAAAAAGGCACACCGTGATTTTACAGAGCAGATAGAGAACGATGAACAGGGGGAACGCCAGGCAGGCCATACTACCTCGCAATGCTTCCTTGGAATTATTGTAATCGATATCCAGACAACCACAACATTCCATGCGCCGTGGATGCGGAACACAAAAAGTCAAGCCCAAGAGCACGAAAATCGGCACCCATACCATGGCTTCCCGGAAAAAAAACACATATGTAGCCAACAGCGCGCTCGGAATAAGGAGCCAAATAAAATTAAACAGGGTACCCTCCATCTTATTCGACGTTACATACCCATAGCAAGCAAGAAGGGCGTAGAGTATTCCGGAGGATAGCAAACCCGGGAAAATGATATTCTCGACCAAATCTTTACCGCAAAGAGCGTACATCATAGCAGTTGAGAGCACAAACAACAATGAGCAGAAATACATGGCACCCCATGACAAATAGCGCTTGAACCATAAACAGGCAGAGCCACAGCCAACGCTGACGATTAGGAAAAAGATCCATTGCTCCCTAATCCACGCGACAAGCTGCGGAGCATCCACAGTCCACATTACAACGGCAGCGGCAAGCAGAACATGGAGTGCCGTCCATAAATAAATGCTACGCAAAAGTATGCGCTTCTTCCCTGTTTCCGTTTCTTCGGGCATGTGCGTATTGTAGCATCTACCGGGCAGATGTCAATAAAAAACCCCGGTGTGCGCAACACCGGGGCTGAATATCAGAGTTACTCCGCTTACTCGCGATCGCCGAGGAAGCGCAGAAGGTAGAGGAAGAGGTTGAGGAAGTCCAGGTAGAGGGACATAGCACCCAAGATGGCCCCCTTGCGGCGCATTTCCTCATCCGTGCAGAAGCCCTGGTTGAGCAGCATCTGCGTATCGTAGGCGGTGAAAAGGGAGAAAACCACCACACCGACGGTGCAGCAGATCAGGTCCATCATACCGTTACCCCAGAAAATGTTGACGATGCCGGCAATGATGAGGCCGAAAAGCATCATCATCAGCGTGCGGCCCATGCCCGAGAGGTCGCGCTTGGTGGTGTGGCCGTAGATGGACATAGCCAAGAACATGCCGCCCGTACAAGCGAAGGTCGTGGCCAAGGATTGCGTGGTGTACAGGGAAAGCACCGGACCGAGCACGGCACCCTCCGCCGCGGAAAAGACGAGGAAGAGCACCCCCAAGCCGGACGCGGAAATGAGGTTGCGCCCGAAGGCCATTGCAAGGATGCACACAAAGGTGGCAATGATGGGCAGGAAGGGATGCTCCGAACACCAGATCGTCATCGGCGCGTAGTTGATGGCACCGTAGGCGACACCGGCGGTGACGGCCATGGAAACCGCCATCCAGTTGTACACCTTGTTCATGTACGAGCGGACCAACTCCGCAGGTACCTCTTGCGGAGTTGCATAGGTTACGTAGGAAGTCTCTGTTGACATGCCCCCATTATAGCAGTCCCCCCGCATGTGTCAATCCGAAAAATGCGGCATGTCCGCTTTTCTCTCTGTCAGCAGCCCGCTGCACCCCTGCGTACACAATCCGGCACTTGCGGAAAATTCGCTGCTGTGCTATAATACCCCACGGCAGCAAGCAAGCGATATGGGCGCAGCGGGAATGGAACAAGGCATGCGGCAAAACATGGTGGCAACCGCTACCATGCAGCAGTTCATGCGTACCCTGCTGGCTACCAACATGGATCTGCGACTGATGGCGGATGAGGCACTGGAGAAGAATCCCGTGCTGGAGGAGCTGCCGCCCCCGATGTCGGAGGACCTTCCGGCGGACTCAGAGGGAGCGCCGAATTATGAGGCCACCCGCCGCCATGATCTGGTGATGGACAATTTGGTGAGCGCGGAAACCCTGCATGACCATTTGGAGGCCCAAGTGCGCCGCAGCGCCCTGCCCCCGGAAACGGAGGCCGCCGCTCTCTGCCTGCTGGAGCACCTGAATGACCGGGGATTTTTTGAGGAGCCGCCCGAGCGCATCGCCGCAGAAAATGCTCTGCCCGACAGCGCGTGGCGTCCGGCCTTGGCGGCTATCCGGGATTTGGATCCCGCCGGGGTGGGAGCCGTGGACCTACAGGAAAGTCTGCTGCTGCAGCTGGATCGCTTGGGGGAGTCCCGATCCCTGACGGCGGAGCTGGTACGCCGACACTGGGAGGCCTTGGCTACGCACCGCTATGCGGAAGCCGCCGCCGCGCTGGGGCGGACGGAGGCACAGGTGGCTGCTGCGGCACAGCGACTCGCTCGCCTTACCCCGGACCCGGGGGCAGCGTTCGCACCGGCGGAACGGAATGTCATTGAGCCGGACCTACTCGTCACGCGAGATGGCTCCGAGCTCCGTGTTGAGCTCACCGGCACCGGCATACCCCGCTTGGGTATCTCGGAGCAGTACCGGAATATGCTGGCGGATTATGCGGACAGGCGCGATGTACACAGCTACCTGACACGCTGCATACGCGAGGGTAAGGATTTCATCAAGGCCATCGGGGACCGGCAACAGACCGTTCTTCGGGTGGCACAGGCCATCGTGGCGAGGCAAAAGCCCTTCTTCCTGAAAGGGCCGCAGGCACTCCAACCGCTGCGCATGGAGGAGATAGCCGAGGCTACGGGGGTGCACACCTCGACCATTTCTCGCGCGGTGAACGGTAAATACCTGCGCTGCGATTACGGCGTCTTTGAGCTCCGCAGCTTCTTCGCGGCGGCCCTCCCCGCTGCCGAGGGGGGGGGCGAGGTTCTCTCCGCCAACTCTGTGCAGGCCGCTATCCGCGCCCTCATCGCGGCGGAGAACCCGGCCAAGCCGCTCTCGGACGCTAAACTGGAGGCGGCCTTGGCCAAGCAGGGTATCGTGGTCGCGCGGCGTACCATTGCGAAGTATCGCGAAAAGCTCAAGATTCTGCCGGCTTCTCTGCGCAAAAAAATCTAGCCTGCGGGCTGCGCTGCCGCATTTTGGGCTTTTCATCCCGCCTGCTGTGTGCTATACTCTCCGCGCGACCGCGCGCGGCGCTCCCATTTTCAGATATTATGAGCAATCCCTCCCAATTCCGCAATCTCGCCATTATTGCCCACGTGGACCATGGCAAAACGACCCTCGTTGACCAACTGCTGAAGGCCGGCGGAACCTACCGAGAAAATCAGGAAGTGCAGGAGCGCGCCATGGATTCCATGGACCTGGAGCGAGAGAAAGGTATCACCATCAAGGCCAAGAACACGTCCATCCACTGGAACGATTACACCATTAATATTGTGGACACCCCCGGACACGCCGATTTCGGCGCGGAGGTGGAGCGTGTGATGAAGATGGTGGACGGTGTTATTCTGGTGGTGGATGCCTACGAGGGCCCGCAGGCTCAGACCCGCTTTGTGCTGCGCAAGGCACTGCAGGAGGGCCTGCTGCCCATCGTTGTCATTAACAAAATCGACCGCCCGCATGCCGACCCCCTCAAGGTGCGCGACCAGGTGCTGGAGCTGCTCATGGACCTGGATGCCACGGAGGAGCAGTTCGAGGCACCTTTCGTATACGGTTCCGCGCGCGATGGTTATTTTATGGACAGCCCGGAGGGCGAGCCGCCCGTGGATTGCACCCCCCTGCTCCGCCGCATCGTGCAGCACATCCCTGCCCCGCGCGGTGCCGACCCGGAGCAGCCGTTCCGCATGCTGATCTCGAACATCGATTGGGATGACTACGTGGGCCGTGTCGCCGTGGGGCGCATCACAGAGGGGCGCGTGCAGAAGGGGGATACCCTCTACCTGCACCGCGCGGATGGTTCCGTGCTGCCCGGTAAGGTGACCAAACTCTTCGAGTACAGCGGTCTGCAGAACACAGAGTCCGCCGTCGGGGAGGCCGGTAACATCGTGGGCCTGGCCGGTTTTGAGGGCGTGGACATCGGCGAGACACTCACGGCGGAGGCCGAGGGGGAGCCCCTGCCCTTCGTGGACATCGAGCCTCCCACCGTGCAGATGGAGTTCAGTATTAACGATGGGCCCCTCGGCGGGCGGGATGGTAAGAATGTTACCAGCCGTGTTATCCGCGACCGCCTGATGCGTGAGATGCGCACGAATATCTCCATCAAGGTGGAGGATACGGACTTGGCGGGCGTGTTCCGGGTGGCCGCGCGCGGTACCATGCAGATTGCTATCTTGGTGGAGCAGATGCGGCGTGAGAATTATGAGGTACTGGTCTCGCGCCCCAAGGTCATCACCCGCAAGATAGACGGCGTGACCTGCGAGCCTTTCGAGACCGTGTACATCGAGGTGCCGGATGACTGCGTGAACGGCACGGTGCGCATCCTGGGCAACCGCCGGGGCCTGCTGGAGAGCATGGACGCCAACGGCAACGGGCGCACCTACATCCAAGCCACCATCCCCACCCGAGGGCTCATCGGCTTCGAGTTCGAGCTCGTGAACCTCACCAGCGGGCACGGTATTTTCTCCCACCTCTTCAAGGAGTACGCTCCTTACGCGGGCGAGATCGTGACGCGCCAAACCAGCACGCTGGTGTCCATGGAAAACGGGGTCGCGAGTCCTTACGCCCTGCAGGCGATGGAGGAGCGCGGGCCGCTCTTCATCTCGCCGGGCGATGAGGTCTATGTCGGCATGATTGTGGGCGAGAACCCCAAGCCCATCGACATCCCGGTCAATCCCACGCGCGAGAAGCATCTCACCAACCATCGCTCGGCGAATAAGAACATCTCCATCGCGCTCACCCCTCCCCGCATTTTCTCCCTCGAGCGCGCCATCGAGTACATCGAGTCCGATGAGCTCGTGGAGGCTACGCCCCACTTTATCCGCCTCCGGAAGCGTATTTTGGACGCGACGGAGCGAAAAAGAGCCGGTTATGCCCTCCAAAACGAGAAATAATCCGCCCCAACGTGAGATTTTTCTTGCCTTTTCAAAAATTCGGCGTATAATCCTCGCACCATGACCCGCAAAGGTGGTATCAACAAGACACGTAAGGCCGTGGCCAAGCGTTTCAAGGTGACCGGCTCGGGCAAGGTTCTGCGTCGCAAGCAGGGTAAGCGTCACATTCTCCAGAAGAAGTCCAGCAAGCGCAAGCGCCAGTTGGGCAAACCCGCTCTGGTGGACGCTACCCAGGTTTGGGCAGTCAAGCAGAACATGCCCTTCGCTTAAACCGAGGAACATGGCTACCAGCCAAGCACCCGCCCGCTGACCGGGCGGCCTTCATGCAGCCTTCCATTCATGCAATGGATCGAACGAGCGAGACTGCAAGGAGGTGAGGAAGAACAGTTCGTTCACCCGATTATACTATACATCATTTATGGCACGTGCTACTAATGGGCCGGCTTCCCGCAGCCGCCGCAAGCGCATCCTGCTCCGCGCCAAGGGCTTCCGCGGTTTCCGCAGCAAGCTCTTCCGCTACGCTAAGGATGCCGTCTACAAGGCATGGCAGTATGAGTACCGCGACCGCAAGAGACGGAAGGGCCAGTTCCGCCGCCTCTGGACCGCGCGTATCTCCGCCGCCGTGCGTCCCCTGGGCTTGACCTACTCCCGCTTCATGGAGGGGCTCAAGGCTGCCGGTATCTGCTTGGACCGCAAGTCTCTCTCCGAGCTCGCTATCGCTAACCCGGAGGGCTTCAAGGCTGTGTTCGATCTCGCCAAGAAGGCGATCGACGCCAAGGCGGGTGCTGCCCTCAAGGGCTGACCCACCCCCATCACATCAAACCTGCGGGCAACCGGTTCCCCCGGCTGCCCGCTTCCTTTTTCCACCCCCTGCCCTACGCTCAGGCGCCTTTCCGAATGAGCAGCGGACTGTTCCACGTATTCTACAGCTTCCACCGGCGGAACTCCCCGGCTGAGATCCGTCTACAAGGCATCGTTACGATATTCGCTTGGACGCAGCTACGGGGTAAGTAGTAGATAACCCTTTTATTTTTGCTCTGCCGAGTGGGATTGGGCTCGCTCTTGACGGATTGTAGATACTCCGAAATATCCGGCAGCTGCGGGATTCGGCCAAACATCGGATGATGGCTTCAAGTCATTCGGGGCAATCAGACCAAGAGAGGGCCACCAAAGATGAACCTCTATAGGCTTTAATACAATATCCTCCTTTCCTTGGGCCTTTTGAGTTTCAATTTCCTTAATTCGAGCCAAGTCCAGATGCTTATATGAGGCGGCTTGGATCCCGGCCGGTATGAACACAATGCATCCGGTCAATACTACGATTCCGGTGAAAATCTTCTGAGCCCATCCCGAGGGTATTCTACAATACAGGTACGCGCAAGCAATAACAACAATAAAACAGGGAGGAAGGAAACTCATACGAGTCGGAATACATTGCACAAGGTATGAAACAGCACACAGATAGCCTCCCGCCAGTATGCAGACAGACACAACTAAATGCTTCCATCTTGAGGCTCCTCCACGAAACACCGTACAAAGTGCAAGCAATATCCACGCAATGGCCCCGGCCAGACAACATTTCCAAAAACGTTCACTGATGAATGGAAGGAAATGATAATGCAACCATATGGGTATATCCCGTAGGGTGATAACACCGGTCGCTCCCATCAGACCATTCACGGAGTCCCATGTGAGTGTGTGCAAGAACGTGCTGAGTTGTTCGGCATTCATCCCACCCACGTCAAACGCACATGAAGCCACCTCTCCGGCAGCCCTGTTGCTATGTGCCGGAGAACCGAACAAGAGCATCGCCCCCCAAAGGAAACCCACATAGCCGAAATAACTACAAAAAGGTAATTTCCTGTTCTTCAGTGTATACAAAATCCAAATGGTTAGCAGAGGAAGAAGAGTAGCTGTCATGCACTCTGTTCCCCAGCCGCATATTATTCCCAAGATGAACAGAAAAATGCAGCGCGACCAGCGGGACTCTCTGTGAGGGAAGTCTGTACGGAACCATCTGAGCCAGTATAGGGTTAAAACTGTGGGATAGAGGTAATTTGCAGCCGCCGCATAGCACCAATAATTACGCCAATGTGTTAAATAGACACCTAGAAGTAGCAGAAAGAAAAAGGACCAATAGAAAAACATCCCATCCTTGGAATATATGGATTTATCTCTTTTTTTTATGAGAGAATAAAGGAAAATAGGCGCCAGCGATGCGTATAGAGGGGTAAAGAGCGCTGCCTGCCATCGATAGATAGACAATCCTGTAAGATAGATTGAAAGTTCACCAATTCGAGATACGTGACAAAACAGTGACCACTTTGCTGTCTTGAGTCGATCTAATATTGAATTCTGGCCTGATGCCGCGAAGACCCACTCATCATTTTGTATCCAACTACAAGAAAGCAAGGCTGCCAAGAAAGTAAAGCTGATAACAAAGGAAATGATCAGAGGCCTGCGAGATTCGTTCGTTGTCGTTATGGACTGAGGTTCCTGGGAAAATACCGATGCTCTTCGCCAAGCTACAAGCAGCAGGGGTACTGATACCAGTAAAAGAAACAAGAATTTTACCCAAATCATGCGATGCAGTATACAGCATTTACAATGCTGTATGCGCCTGACTCAATAAGTTGTTCAGTATCAAGGACTTACGACTACACCCCTTGTTCAGCCAATCAAGAGACAGAATCGGAGAGCCTTTATTTATCAAGGTTCTTCGAACATATGGCTTGACTACAGCATTGTAAATGCTGTATACTGCCCCCGGCGTTGAGCTGATCTCTCAAGAAGGGAAAATCTTGAAAAAATTTGATTCACTTATTCTCATGTCTCTTTATGCAAAATTAGGTCTTACACTCGTTGTGTGCTTTGCCTCGTATTATACCTTGCTCAAAACTCAGGATCGCATGGGTATTGTCATGGATCTCACACGCCTTTCTCAGGAGGAAAATGCAGGTTCTTTTACATGGAATAAATACTCCTATTGTATTGCAGTCATTACATTCATCTTCATTCTTTTTCTAACATTAATGCTCTATACGGCATGGCCGAGAAGTGATGAATGGATGCTGATAAAATGCAGGGAGGAAGGATTACTGAAGGGTATCAATACAGCTAAATATTACTATAGCAACTGGTGTAGCCGAGCACCGGAATTCATCGGAGTAGCCTTCGGGCTCTCCCGAAACATGTGGCAAAATCGACTCATCACCCCGCTCTTTGTCTCGGCCATACCATTTCTCGCCTTTACGCTATGTGCTCCTCGAGGGCTCAAGTTATCATCGATTGAGGGATTATTATTCATAGCATCAGCCTATGCACTTATACTATTGATTGCCCCATATTTCTATTCATGCTACTGGGTTAATGTAACATATGTATGGACTGCGGCCTTTGCCCTTCTCTTTCTGTATCTGTTCAGAAGAAAATACGGCCGACATACGTCAACATTAATCGTCGCATTTATATCGGCACTGATAGCAGGATGGAGCACAGAATGCGGCTCCCTAGCCTTCGGGGCTCTGGTATTGTTGTTTTCGTATGAGCATTACCGAAAAAAGTCGTGGACAAGGCTTCAAACAATCGCTCTCATCGGCTTCATTGCAGGATGTTTCATGCTTTTTACGTCTCCAGCTATGCACAGACGAGCAACCTGTGACCATACAATTCTTGAAAACATGACCCAAGAGCAGATTTACGACTATGTTCGGAATCTGTCATGGGAGAAGGTGAAGGCTCTGAAAGGAGGTGCTGTTATAGCGGTTCTCAAGGATGTACCATACCATCTCAGAATCTATTTTTGGCCATATCTGATGGAGCTGTACCTCGGAATAGCCGGACCTGCGCTCATTGCATGCGGTTCCGTATTTTGCATGGCAGCGATGCACTTTCGACAGAATAGAAAAGCAATGATCTATTGCCTAATCGGATTAGGGATTTCTGTATCATGTGCATCGTTTTACCTTGCCGGGGCAATACCTAACCGAGGTTCTATCTATCCCGCAGCTTTTATCGCTTTTATTGCGTTCTGTTATCTTCTTGCTAACACTAAATTACATACTATCATCAGAATTGGAATCACTTTACTTCTGTGTGCCTTTGCAATAACACAGTATGTTCCGGGCACGATCTATGCTGCTCGGCTTGTTCCACTCCGAACACAGCGAGACGTGGAATTGGATAGGCAAGCTCGGCTCCACCAAGAGGAAATCATACTGCCTCCAATCCCCGAGCTCGAGCACAATCGAAAAGGAATTGCCGAAACACTCACACAAAAAGGCAATATATCGGACGACAGCAGCTCCTGGACCAACACGAACGTTGCAAAATGGATCAAAGTCCACTATGGCTATATGCCGAAATCTGTTATTCAGCAGAAGAGTGACAAATGAACCACCCCGGAGTCCCGAAGCCTACCTGAGGTGAGACGTGGGAAACCCGGATTGGTTGCCGTGTTTTTGTATTGACAGGCGGGGGGAGGGTGTGGTAGGGTGATGAGGTATGAGAACTCTTCTTATATTGAGCATGGCGGCTGCGCTGCAGGCGGCGGGGGCGCATGAACCGAATGTGCCGTATCCCGGGGAAGCACCGGGAAAGGCGGAGGCGGCGGCAGGGCTGCGGCTGAAGAATGCGGTGGCGGAGTGGGTGCCGATCAACATCTCCTTTAACAGTGGGCCGAAGGGAGCGGAGGTTCGCTTGTCTACGGAGGAAGGAAATTACACGGCGTCGGCGTTGGTGTTGGACAGTGTGGTGTCCGGCGAGGCAGCGGTGGAGGCCAATGCTGCCTGCGCGGGGGCTCGGGTGCCCGGCAAGAGCATCAGCGGCACCTATGATCTGCCCGGTGCGGGGGTGCAGGTGAGCTGGCGAGCGGAGCTGCGCGACGGCTCGCACTACATGCGCCGCGTGTATACCCTGACGGCAGAGCGCGATGTGGTGCTGACCAACTTTACCCCCGTGGTCCTCCCCGGTGAGGGCTGGACGGTGTGCGGCCGCGTACCGGGCTCACCGCTTGTCAACGAAGCGGCAGGGCTCTTCTGCGGCGTGGAGCTGCCCGTAGCGCAGGCAAAGGTGCAGGACGGCACGGCGACCATCGGCTTCGATTGCAAGCTGCCGCTGGCCAAGGGTCAGAGCGTGAGCTTCAGCACTGTGGAGGGCGTATTCCCCAAGGGGCAGCTGCGCCGCGCCTTCCTGGCGTACCTGGATCGCGAGCGCGCGGTGCCCTACCATCCCGTGGTGCAATATAACTGTTGGTACGATCACGGTCTGAACCCCACGGAGCAGAAGATGCTCGACACCGTGGAAGCCTACGGCCGCGAGCTGGTGCAGAAGCGCGGCGTGAAGCTCGACTCCTTTGTACTGGATGACGGCTGGGACGACTTCGGTGCAGACCTGTGGCAGCCGAACCCCAAAAAGTTCCCGCAGGGCTTCGGTAAGCTGGTGCAGGCCATCCGCAGTATCGATTCGCATTTCGGCATCTGGATTTCCCCGCTGGGCGGCTACAGTGGTCAGAAGGAGCGCACGGAGCACGCCAAGCGCATGGGTCTGCTGCCGCAGGATGCCAAGGAACCGGATTTGGCAGCCCCCGGCTACCGCGCTTGGTTCCTGCAGCGTTGCAGCGACCTAATGCAGAAAGACGGCGTCAACTTCTTCAAGTGGGACCGCGCCGGCAGCGGCGTTTCCCCGCACTTCATGGCCCTGCTGGACATCTCCAAGGAGCTGCGCAAGATCAACCCGGACCTCTTCCTGAGCACCACGGTAGGCACTTGGCCCAGCCCCTTCTGGTTGAACTATGTGGACTGCACCTGGCGCACAGGCTCGGCGGATGTGAACTGGTGCGGCAAGGGCAACAACCGTGAGCGCTATATCAACTATCGCGACCGCAGTTGCTACGACATCATCGTAAAGCAGGCCCCCCTCTACCCCCTCAATTCCATCATGCACCACGGCATCGTGCTCGGCACGGAGTTCCAGGCCGGCCACACCAGCGATGCTCGCGTGGAGGGCGAGGATCCCACCATCGCCTCCGCAGACCAAGGCGGTGCCAGTGCTACGATGAAGTATAAGTTCCCCGTGAACAACAACCTGCGCAGCGATGCCCGAATTCTCTTCGCCTCCGGTGCCAACCAGCAAGAGCTCTACCTGACCCCCGGCATGATGAATGACGCCGCTTGGGACGATGTGGCCGCTGCGTTGAAGTGGAGCCACAAGTGGGCCCCCGTGCTGGCGGATACCCACTGGGCGGGCGGTGACCCCGGCAAGGATCAGATCTACGGCTATGCCGCTTGGCGAGCCGACCGCGGTGCTACCCTCGCCCTGCGCAATCCGCTGGACAAAGCGCAGGAGATCGAGCTCTCCGCCGCCGTGTTCGAGCCGACGGACAAGCGGAACGTGGTCATGCGTGCGGCCTACCCCGACCAGCGCGTGCAGAACCTTACCGTGCCCGCCGAGGGGACGGTGAAGCTCACCCTGCAGCCCTTCGAGGTGCTCGTGTTCGAGGCGGACTTCACGAAGTAACCCCCCCCTACTCTCCCGGCCCGAGTGCGCCTGCTGCGTGCTCGGGCCTTTTCTCTTCCCCAATAGTTAGTCATACATAATCGCGCTGCCGCACTTTATGCGTGACAAGCAGACGAGTTAGGGGTAAAAGAGAAGGGTCATTCAACCGATGACGCACAACGAACATGAAGACGATACACACAATGACAATTGCGGCACTGTTGGCAGCGTTTGCAGGCGCGCCGGCATGGGCCGATGACGATGAGCCCGCCCTGAACCGCGCCGCCAAGCGCGGAAATGTGCAGGAGGTGCAGCGCCTGATTGCCGGCGGTGCCAACGTGAACGCCGCGGACGAGGACGGCGAAACTGCCCTGATGGAGGCCGCCGACAAGGGCCGGCTCGAGGTGGTTCGTGCCTTGCTGGCCGCCGGGGCCAACGTGAATGCGACGAATGAGGACGGCGAGACCGCCCTGATGATCGCAGCCGGCGAGGGACAGCTCGAGGTGGTGCGTGCCCTGCTGGGCGCCGGTGCCAATGTCAACGCGGCCGATGAGGACGGCGACACCGCCCTGATGGAAGCCGCAGATGAAGGTTATACCGAGGTGGTACGACTGCTGCTGCAAAGCGGCGCAGACCGTACTCTCAAGAACCGCAAGGGTCAGACTGCGGCAGACATCGCCCGCCGAGAGGGCCGCACGGCTGCCCTGCAGGTGCTGCAAAGCAACTGATTCCTTACACCCCGAGTAGAGGGGGGCGAAAGCCCCCCTCTCACTCTGCCCCGAGACTATCCTACCGGGAAAATTCTATCCATTCGGATTATCATACTGAATACGCCGAAATAATTTCAGCCCACCGGATACACATAAGGTACGGAAATCGTATTTCTTGTAAAATTTCTTAACCTGTTTATCCTTTGCGTCTACAATGATCAGAGCTCCTGCTCCGTTTGTCGCACGACCGGCAATATTACTGAAAGCATCATGTAGCAAAGCTCCACCCAAACGTTGTCTTTGATACCGAAGATCCACAGCCAACCGTCCAATCAACCAAGCGGGGATGGGAAAAGGAACGTTATAGAACTGACGCTGATCGTCTGATAAATATCCAGGCTTCACGCTATGGGGTGAAATAGCATAGAAACCGACAATCCTATCTGCGTCTAAATCAAGCAGAAGCTTCACAGCACTCAATCCCGTTCTCACATAATGCTCAGCTTCCCTCTGAAGAAAGAAATTCAACTCCGGCTCACCACAATCAAATTGAGAAAAAGCCGAATCATCATTTCTCAGATAGGAAAAAGCAAGCTTACTCATCTATCAGAGTCAAGTTGTGGAATCGAGAGGAACAGAGCTCTTGCCTCCTGAGATGCCTTGCTCGGGGGTGGTGGCGGAGTGTTCATAGCCCGAATAATAATATCGATATCCGCCTTTGTGAGATGCTGCCAATCCGTTATAGGTATCTTTTTCTTATTCGTGCGCGATTTACCACCGGACGTTACAGAAAACCGGCGGGATCCACGTTTAACGCATTTTGAAGTTGAACTTCGTTGTTTTTGTCTCATCGTCTTCATAGCAGCTCGATTCTATCACAGCATAGATACTGAGTCAAGCCGCACGAGCGTTTTATTCCCCAATCACGTCGAAGCATGTACCATTTACTTCTCCCGCCCCCGGCCATTCGCTATTCTCGACGCAGGGAATGCGTGTAAGCAGACATTTACACCACGTCCACCACGGTTTGCATATCGCATCTGTGGTTACTATGCAACAATGCACCGACCGAACGGCCGGTGCATTGTTGTATTATTGATCTGCTGAGCTGCTTACTTGTTCAGGTTAATGTTCACCTTGTAGCAGCCATCCTTGGTCTGCACGGAGCCTTGGATCTTGCTGAACGGAACCTTATCCCCCACCATGGCCTTGGCAGAGAGCGGTATATTGATGCGGAACTTGATACCGGAAACAGTTGCCTTGGGATCCGGCTTGACAGCTTGGAGAACATCCGGCGTACCCGCCACCACCTGACCGTCCTTGATGCTGACGGTGATCGGGGAATCCTCCCCCCCTGCAATCGTGTAGGAGCCGTCACCGTTATCCTTCACTCTGTCAGCAATGGGGCTACCCTCGCCCGAGATGAGCTTCTTCCAGGCCTCCGTAAAGGCCGCCTGATCATTCAACCCGGCGAAAAGCGCCCCGCTGTCCTCCGTCAGCAACAGAGTAGAAGCCTGCTTGTCACTGCCCATGCTGTCCCACAGCATCAGGAAGGTGGAAGCGCGCGAGCAACACTGCCCCACCATGGCCGTCAACACATCCCCGGAGCTGCTCGCAGCAGTGGCAGCGGACTGCACCATCTTTTGCCAATTCGGCTGGGGAGCCGTCGTCTTCAGCGGGGACTTCTGGGCGAAGAACACGGGCTTCGTCTTGCCGGGAGCCATCGCCCCCGTCACCGTGGCAAAAGTAGCCCCGTCGGCATCGAAGGAGGCCTGCACATTCCAGCCCTTCTTGCTCTCCTTCACCTGCAAGGCCGTCGGCTTGGTCACCTTGGCAGGGAAGAGCTTGAAGAACTCCGTCATACCGTCATCCATGGCAGACACCTGTTGATCCAGCGCGGAGGCCTTGCTCGGATCCTGCTTCTTCTGCTCCGCGATCACGGCGGCCTCCCCGTCCCGGACACCCTGAACCACGGCCTTGTAAGTATCCAGCAGGGCCTGCGTCATTTGCGGGGTAAAGCTCGAGCGAAGGAAGAATCCGCTGCCGATCTTCTTGTCCTTCAGCGTGGAAGCCAGGGACGTCGCCTCCGAGGTGGGCAGACTGATGTCCGCCGGGTCCTCGCAGAGAGCCAGCAGCACGGCATTCCCCTGCTTCTTGGCAAGCACATAAACGGTACGCCCCGTAAAGACAGCCAGCTCTTGGGTCGGGGGAGTCACCAGCGTCAGCTTCAGGCCCTTGAGGTCACCGGACTTCGCCACCTCCGCCTTGACGGGCGAGCCTTCACCGCCCAACTGCGCAGCCAAGCCCTGCAAGCCCTCATCGGAGAGGTAGTTACCGAGCATCTCATCGAGCACCTGCTGACCGGCGGGCTTCACCGTCGCGGCCACGTAAAGGGTCGGCAGCTTGGCACCCTTGCTCTCCTGCAGGGCCTTCAGCATGGCGGTCTCCAGCTGCTGCTTCGCTTGGCGGGCGGCTTTCTGCACCGGCGTGTCCTTGGGTTCCGGCATCATCTTGTTGCCGGGCTTCAGGTCGGGGTCGCCGGCCTCTTCCTCGTCATCGAACGTAAAGGAAACAGCGGGCTTGAGCTTGTCCTCCACCGTCTGCAGGGCGGAAGCCGCACGCACCAGGGGCAGGAAGGAAGAGAAGGCGGCGGCGCTACCCTTGCCGTTAGCCAAGGCCACGCCATCCAGTTGCGCCGCCGATTCGGCGAACTCACCGAGGCTCGCGGCTACCTCCGGGGTAAGGCTCAGGGCCACGAAGTCATCGGCATCGGCAGGCAACAGGGCCATGGCGGCAAGAGCCCCCGCCTTCTGCGCCGTGGCAGTGGCCGCTGCGGGTGCCGTGGTTTTGGCAGGCTTGGCCTGCAGGGAAAGCGGCATGGCAGCCGCTGCCAACAACATTACGGAAGTGCGAATCGTCATCATTCGTGTTTGGGTTGGAATTGATAGAGGCCGACAGCGTGCGAAGTCTTTCACATCGCGCGGGCCATGCCTTCATTGTAAAGGCACACGGGCAGACTGTCAAACATTTTCCCGCCTGCTGTCAGAAAAAAAACAACCTGCGCAAAAGAACACGCCCCGACCCGGCGGGAGGAAGGGGCGCGCTGTAAAAGACATCAGTGGTGGAGGCGGCTCAGGAGGGTATCCCGATCCAGAATGCTCATGTAGGGCTCGTAGGGAATACCGGAGTCGAGCACAAAGAGGGTGAGCAGACGCTTGACCATACCGAGGAGACCGGCAGCCTGCCAAGGTTTCTCGACATAGTTGTCAATGTGGCCGCTGTTGATGGCCTCGATGGTATCGGCATGGGTGGCCTGCCCCGTCAGGAGAATGCGGCGGGTCTTGGTGAAGCGCTTGTCGGCGGACACGCGGGCCAGCAGATCCGTACCGGATGCCCCGGGCATCACTTGGTCCGAGATGATGATGGCCACGTAGTCGCCCTCATCGTCGATATCCTCGATGAGGCTGAGGCAATCCTGCACACCGCCGGCGGCTTCGAGACGCACGAGGGGCGTGAGGGGGCGGAGATCACGCAGGACGGTATCGAGCACCTCCTGCTGGTCGTCAACACAGATGATATTAATTTTTTCCATGGTCGGGAATATTCTGAAGATTGGTAATGGGAAGGTTAATGGTGAAAGTTGTTAAAGAGTCATTGCTCTCCAAGCCGATGGTACCGTTGTAGCTGTCCACCACACGGCGAACGATGGCGAGCCCTACCCCGAGGCCGAAGTCGAGTCCGCGCTTCTTTGTCGTAAAACTGGGGCTGAAGATTTTCTCCCGTATCTCCTCCGGGATGGCGGGCCCGTTATTAGAGACGGCGATGCGCAGATAATCACGCGGCAACAGGTTAAGCCCGGAGGCGTGGTAGCAGGCGGTGGAGATGCTCAGGGTGGGGTTCGGCGTGGCGGCATGCTTCATGGCATCACAGGCGTTCTTGATGATATTGGTCCACACCTGCACCAGCTCCGTTTCATCCGCCGTAATGGGCGGCAGCGGCTGAAAATCCGTCCGTACGTTTATTTGCTGTAACCGATTGCAAAGAAGCGTGATGGCATCCCGCACCGTTGCGACCACATCCACGCCCGGTTTGCGCACACAGTTATCCGCCGCACCCATCATCTTGACGGCGCGCACGATACCCGCCGCATGCCGCGCGGCCAGCTGCATATCGTGCATATCGTGCCCGAGCTCCCAGAATCGGTAAGACGAACCCACCCTGCGGACGAGCTCCTTGTCGCAGCGCGCCAGGGCCTCCTCCGTGGGGGCAATGTGCGCCAGCACCTGGGCGGCGGGCTGGCTGAGGTTGCGGCGGCGCTCATAGCGTCGGGCCACACTGCGGAGCTCCGCCGGGGAGATCACCGCGTCATCCGCATAGCCCAGGGAGAACAGCTCGGCATTGACACCGCCCAGCTCTCCCAGACAACTGCGCAGCTGCTCCGCCACAAACTCCACCCGCCGTGTGATGACGCCCACGGCGTTGTTGAGCTCATGCGCAATGCCCGCCGTGAGCTGCGCCAGCGTTGACGACATCTCTGCACGGTGCAACAGGCGAATGACCTCCTCTTTCTCCGTGGTGCGATCGAAAATGCGCGTGTTGCGCATGGCGAGCTCGTGGATGAGCACGGGCAGGAACTGCTGCGCACGGTTGCCGTATATCTCCTCTTCCGCAAGCGGCGTGGTGTCGTCCACATAGGCCAAGCGCGTGGGCTCCAGCGCCACAATATCCGTCGAGCAGCGGCGCGCGCCGGAGAAGTAGCTCTGCACGCACACATAGGAACCGCTGCCGGCGCGGAAGACCTCGTACCCGCGCCCTGCCGTGTCCTCCGGCAGCTCCGTCCCCTGCACCTGCTCCGCATGGCGGTAAGCCACCACGGAGCCCTGCAAGATCAAGTAGACACAGGGACAAACTTCCCCCTGGGACACCAAGCGGTGCCCCTCCGGTATCTCCACCATGCGCGCGGGGTCGCAGAAGTAGACCCGATTAAGGCGCTCCAGAGACTCGGTGATATGCGGGGGAAGCGTGACCATGTGACGAACGGGTGTATCAACTCAACCGAAGAAATGCACGGCTGCCAGGAAGTGCATGAGCAGGAACGTGAGCACCACACCGATGAGGCACAGGATGGTGCCGGAGATGGCCATACCCTTGGACTCCACCAGCCCCGTGGCATAGGCCAGGGCATTCGGCGGCGTGGAGATGGGCAAGGCCATACCCAGCGAGGAGCAGAACGCCACCGCCACCAGCAGGCCGATGGCCCCCGGGTTGTCCATGGCCCCGGCGGAAATCATGGAGCCCGCCACGGCGCCCATGATGGGCATGAGCAGCGATGCCGTGGCCGTGTGGCTCATGAAGGTGGCCATGAAGAGGCAGATGAAGCCCACGCCCACCATCAGCAGCATGGGATCCCAGCTGGCGAAGGGAATGGCGTTGATCATGTCCTTGGCCAGGTTGGTCTCCTGCAGCGCGAGGCCCAGCGCAAAGCCGCCGGCCACCAGCCAGAGCACATCCCAGCTCATCTTCTTGAGGTCGTCCTTGGTGATCACCTGGGTGGCGGAGAACACGGCAATGGGGATGATGGCCACGGTGTTGCTGTCCAGCCCTACGCTGCCGCCGAATACCCACAGGAGCACGGAAACAACGAAGGTGACGTAAACCACAATCGCCTTGGGCGTCTTGAGGAACTTACCGCCCATCTCCAGCTTGAGCTCTTTCTGCTGAATGGGGAACATCACGCGCAGCAGGGCCCAGGCAATCAGGAGCATGACGATAACAAACGGAACACCGAAGACCATCCACTTGCCGAAGTCCACGGAGAGGCCCATGTCCGCCATGGCCTTGAGGGCAATGGCATTGGGCGGGGTGCCGATGGGCGTGCCGATGCCGCCGATGTTGGCGGCCACGGGTATGCAGAGCGCAAAGGCGGCTCGGCCCCGGTCCTCCGGCGCAAACAGGGAGAGCACGGGGGCCAGAATCGCCAGCATCATCGCGGCGGTGGCCGTGTTACTCATGAACATGGAGAACAGGGCCGTTACGACCATCAGGCCCAGCAGGACGTTGGCGGGCTTGGTGCCGAAGGGCTTGATGAGCCAGCGGGCCAGGTTGATGTCCAAGCGGTATTTGGTTGCCGCGGCGGCCAGGAAGAAGCCGCCCAGGAAGAGGATGATGATGGGGTCCGCAAAGGTGGCCATGGCGTTCTTGGCCTGGATGACGTTCACGATGGGCATCTTCTTGAGCTGCTCGCGCGTCGCATCCGACTCGAAGGCGTTGCAGGTGGCCTCCAGCTTGGCGTACTTGTCCGCCGCTTTGTCCAGGGCAGCGGTGTCCATCGCGTTCACCTTCGATTGCAGCCCCATGGCGGCCGCCTGCAAGGCAGCCTGCTGATCCGGGGCGGCCTTGGCTACCTCGTCCACCACATAGGCGATGGAGGTATCCACCTCGGTCTTGGAGAGAATGGGCTTGGCGGCCAGACGCAGGCGCAGGGCCTCCGCCACGGGCGCGGACAAGGCGGCCCCCGCTTCGTTCATCACGGCCTCGCTCAGCTCGCGGGAGGCCTTGACGGCGGCTTTCTTGGCCTTGTCACTGTGGTTCAACAGCACATAGTCAACGGAGGTGTAGATTTCGTTGGCGTCCAGATTGCTCTTCTTGCCGAGGCGTTTCTTGACGGCGGTCATCACGTCCTCCACCACTGCGGACTCCAATCCCGGCGCAGCGGCGGTCTTGACGATTTTCTCCACCGCTTTCACATCGTACACCGTCGGGCGCGCAAAGGAGAACGAGCCGGAGGACAGGCAGAGCAGCGCTATGGTGATGACGAGCACCGAGGTCGTCCAAATCGGTATGGGCTCCAGAATCCACATCAGCGCGGCCATGACAAACAGGGCCACCACGCGGGCTTGAATCGGGTTAATCGGCACCCCCCAAGCCTCGAAGGGCAGCAGGAAGGTGCTCCCGCTCACCAAGAGGACGATGAGGATCTTGATCAGGTTTTTGGTTGTACTGTTCATAAATCGTATCGTTGAATCACAGAACCGGGGGCCGCACCGCTGCGAACACCCCTGCGCTCATTCTACTCCTATGCGCCCCGGTTTTCAAGCCCCTTTTCCCGAAGTGTGCCTTTTTCTGTGTTCGGGGGCACGCGGAAGTTTGGGCTTCCCACCGCAGCGGTAACAGTGGGCGAGAGAATAAGGAGCGCGGAATGAAGGGTATTTTGGGAAACTCTATCTTTTGCTGAGCTCCGGCAAGACTTCGAGACGGCTCCACTGTGTGCATCGTCGGAATGTTGCAGAAAGCAAGGGATCCGCCTCCCTGTTCCTTCATACACGACCGAAACCTCCGGATGAGAAGCACGGGCGTCAGCGCCGGGATTTCATCACATAGAGTTCCAGCGTGAGCCAAATGAGTACCGCCATAATGAGAGAGGCTCCAATCAGTATCGTACAGTTGAAGATGTATGATTGACTGATGACGATGGCGGACTGTTTGGTTGCAACGGCCTCCAACGGTACATAGAGGTAGCGTGAGAAGGTGCCGAAGCTGAGCCATTCGGCTACACGGGCCCCATCATGCCATAGCACCCAGTCGTAGAAGTGCTCCGCAACGGAGGGTTTGCAGATGCCCTCCGGTAACACCTTGGAGGAGAAAAGAATCTGCGGCAGCGTGGCAATCACGGCGAATAACATGGCCGCCACTTCTCCCTTGCTCCGAACAAACAGGGATAGGGCCGAGCCTAACAGTCCCAGGCAGGAGCCCACAATCCCGGCCAGCAGGAACATCGGGAAGGCTTGGGAGAAGGTGCAGCGAAGTTGTCCTAACATGAACCAATCTCCTTCGGCGTTGACGTTCAGCCACAGAAGCGGCGATAACAGCAGAGCAGCCTGAGGAAGAGACAGCAGGAGGAAGAAAAGTACCTTTGAAAACACATAGCTCGTTGTCGATACATGGTGCGAACGTTCCTGCACAAATATATTGCGTTCTTTGACAATCTCACGAACCGATTGATTCATCCCCAGCCAGAACATGGCCACCAAGCCGAAAAGCAAGCGGTCGCCGCCGCCGGGGGCATCGATGGATACGGCCATGCGTATCATAATCCCCAGCAACAGGGGCAGACCGAGCAGCAAGGCTGCTGATGAATACGGTGTGTTCAGCCAAATGGCCACTTGTCGGGAGAAGAGAACGGATAACCACGGAATGCGGATGATTGGCTTCGGCTTTGACTTTTCCCCGGTACCTTCCTCCATCAGCTTGCAGTAGAGCTCTCCCCAAGATCGGGCATCCAAATCCTGCAACACGGCAGGGGGTGTTCCTTCGGCGGCAACCAGCGTACCTTTTCCTTTGTTATCCAATACAAGCACATGGTCAGCAGCCTCAAGAGCCGCCAAGGAGTGGGTGACAAACAGGATTGTTCGGCCCTGCCTGGCCATTTGTTGCAAAATCCCGATGATGCGCATCTCGGTGGCATAGTCCAGTCCCGTCGTCGGCTCATCCAGCAGCAACACATCAGGGTTGCCGACTACTTCTATGGCGATGTTTACTCGCTTCTGCTGCCCTCCGCTCAGGCTGCCTACCTCTTGGTTCGCATATGCCTCCAAGCCGGTCTCTCTTAACACGCGGTCAATGATGGATTGTCTCAGCCCGGGTGTCATCTTGCGTCTCATCCGAATATCTGCCGCATAGCCGATATTTTGCAGTACGGTCAGGTCTTCGTACACCGTGTTCGCTTGCGGTACCAAGGAGAGATGCTTCCCCGCCCACTGCTCATAATCTTCCGGTTGATCTCCATTGACGAGGATGCTGCCCGAGGCCGGTTCTTTCAATCCGGAGAGTAGCCGGATCAGGGTCGATTTGCCGCATCCGCTCTTACCAACTATCGCCGTCAATTTTCCCCGGGGAATGCAGCAGTTCAGGCCGGCTAAAATGGTCTTTTCTCCATATTTTGCGGCAAGTGCCCGGAGCTCAAGATCCACCCCCTTGCTGACGCGCCCGGGTTCCAGCTCTTGGTCCGGGGCATCATATTCGTACACGGCTCCGGCAATGCACAGCGTTTCTCCACCGCTTATCTCCGCATCAACAAAGGCTTCTCCGTTCAGTAGAATGTTGTTACGCTGCAAGGGAAGGATTTTCCACCCTCCGTTAGCCACTTTGGATAAGACGGCTATGTCGGAAACCCCGGCTCTGTCGCTCACCTGTAAGCGGCCATCCGCCCCCTCGGATAGGTAGGCCGGGGACATCCCGGGGAACCGGCACGCCGCTCGACCGGGTACGCTGCTCGGCACGCCTCTCACGCGGCGGAAGGTGCACTCGAGGTGCAGGGGTACATTCACGATCAAAAGCTCGTCCCCCAGTTCCAGGGGACGCCGTTCTCCCGGGGCAAGTGGCGTGCCGTTGATGCAAGTCCTGCCGGGTGTCTTCTCTGCCACCACCGCAAAGCCGCATCGCTCCGCATCATACTCGATGCAGCAGTGCCGACGCGATACATAGCGGTTGCGTTGCAGGGGCGTAAACTCGGTATCCCTCCCTACCACAGCAGGAAACTCGGGCAGCCGCATCCCAGTGCCGTCGGCAGCCACCAAGCGCACCTCCACGTCTTCCAAGCCACCAAGGTAGGCGGCGTTCAGGGAGTTTTGCGGCGAAACCCACTTGTGGCCGCAGCGCCGGCATCGGTACCGGCTCTGCGGCTCTTGCGCGGGTGTCGCTGCCTCACATTTCGGGCAGAGAAGAAATCCGGGCATGGTCGTGTCAGTCTTTTACCCGGCATTCATATTTCACCTCAAACCGGGGGGCCGTAGACATAGTGGCCTTGAACAGCAGGTGATCCTTCGAAACGGATTTGTATTCGGCAATTCCCGTAATATTGGCCTCAGTCACCACTTCTACGTCCGACGGAATCTGGCATGTACCGCGTACTTGCTTGACACAGCCGTTGACATACTCATCGGTGGAGTTAGAGACGAACTCAATCGTGCCATCGGTCAAACGCAAGCGACGAGCCACCTTGTCTTCCAAGGGTAAATCATCCTTACGATCAATAGTGACATTCCCTCTGACTCGTCCCTTCATCCGAGGATCAAGCAAACCGGCGAAGACAGATGCATCAACCGTCCAACTCTCGTTAACACGAACCTCTCTATCCGGCATGATATAGTGGTCCATGACGAAATTTGTCCTGTTGATGACGTCTCTCTCATCTTGCGTTAGCTTACAACCGATCGGAGTGATGTTCGTGATCCCTTGTCCATCCGTAAACTCAATCCGTACCTTTTTGCCTTGCAGCAGTTTCCCGGCATCCAGTTTTTCAGTCACCAGAACCGATGTTGCCAAATCATCGAGACCGAACATTTTTAACAATTTGATGTCCAATTTTCCCTCTCGCAGCGTTTCTGAGACAACCGTAGCAGACAAGGGATCCACGAGCGACCAAGCAATTTCTGCAGCCCACACAAATGCCGGCGGTAGATCAAATTTAATCATGCCCTCGCTATAGAACAATTGCTCACTGACCTTGCTGAATGTTCTTTCTTCGATGACTTTGATGCCATTATTTTCTACGATCTTCCCCGTGCTCTGCACGCTGTAGGTGTAGACAAAATTAGCTTGGCCCTTAATGCCCCAATTAGATGCTGTAGCTGTTCCCGAAAGCTTACCGACAACGACACTCTCATAGGTCTTGCCTTTCTTTCGGAGCATCTGGAGCTTTTGCGGCTCATTAATGGGGTCGTACTTAGGCTGCGATACGGGGGTGGTGCCTCCCTGGTTGCCTCCCTGGTTGCCTCCCTGGTTGCCTCCCGGGTTGCCTCCTTGGTTGCCTCCTTGGTTGCCTCCTTGGTTGCCTCCCTGGTTGCCTCCTTGGTTGCCTCCCTGGTTGCCTCCTTGGTTGCCTCCTTGGTTGCCTCCTTGGTTGCCTCCTTGGTTGCCTCCCTGGTTGCCTCCTTG
>JALFWB010000024.1 GCA_022787425.1 Akkermansia sp. | reverse complement strand
TACATAGCCCGGGGTGAGCTCTGCAACTCCGGGGATATTCAACGACGGGGAATTATTCATGCTTGGCATGAAGTAATTATATCATAATGGCAATTTTTTGTCAAAACTTAATTATAAAGGATGACTTATTGGAAGTCCCCTAAAGTTTTTGATTATCCTAAACCTGTTGACCTAGTGCTGAATATTTTTCAATCATTAACTAACAAGGACTCCATTATTTTAGATTCATTTGCTGGTTCTGGAACTTCAGCTCATGCAATTCTAAAACTTAACTCGATGGATGAGGGGAAGAGGAGATTTATCATTATTGAATTGGGAGATTATGCGGAGACTGTTGTAGCAGAAAGAACGAGGCGCGTCATTGCCGGATATGGTAATAAGGTGGAGCAAATCCCCGGCACGGGCGGGAGTTTCAGCTATTACGAACTGGGGAAACCGCTTCTGACGGCGGACGGCAACCTGAACGAAGCCGTGGGACTCGAGCGGATCCGCGAATACATATGGTACACGGAGACGCGCTGCGACCTGCCGCAGTATCGCAACAGCAATGAGTACCACCTGGGAACGCACAACGGGACGGCGTACTACTTCTACTACTGCGCAGAGACGACAACCACGCTGGATTACGCCTTTCTGGCGACCATTCCGGAGCGCACGGAAAGCACGGTGATCTATGCCGACTGCTGCACCCTCAGCGAGAAGGAGCTGATGCGCACGGGTATCACCTTCAAAAAGATACCCCGAGACATTACCAAACTGTAAGAAGGACCATGGAACTGAAAACATACCAGCGGGAGGTCATCGAGGACCTGAAGCAGTATCTGGGCCTGCTCTGCAAGCTCCGTGATTATGCGGAGGCGTATACTCGTTTTTGGGAGGAAAAGGGCTACTCCGTCGGCCTCGACGGCATTCGGGTGTATCAGGATATACTGCCCGGCGTGCCGACCGTCTGCTTCAAGGTACCGACGGGCGGCGGCAAGACCTTCCTTGCCTGCAACGCCGTCAAGCCGATATTCGATGCCCTGCCGAACAAAGCGCATGTGGTAGTGTGGCTGGTGCCGTCCGATGCCATCCTGGCGCAGACGATGAAATCCCTGCGCAATCCGGAGCATCCCTACCGGCAATGCCTGAATGCCTGCTACGGCAGCCGCGTAGCCGTCTACAGCAAGCAGCAACTCCTGGAGGGGGAGAACTTTAATATGGCAACCGTGCGAGAGCAGCTCTCGGTGCTGGTGCTTTCCTACGACTCCTTCCGGGGGCGCAAAGAATCGCTGAAATCCAAGCAGGAGAACAGCAATCTGCTTTCCTTTGCGCAGGCCTTGGGGACACCGGCGCACCCGCTGCCCGACACGGATGAAACGGCCCTGGTCCAAGTGATCAATCAGCTCTCCCCCCTCGTCATCGTAGATGAGAGCCACCACGCCCGCAGCAAGCTCAGCAAGGAGATGTTGCAGAACTTCAACCCCTGCTTTGTGCTGGATCTGACGGCCACGCCTCGGGAGGAGAGTAACATCATCTCGTATACGGATGCCATACGGCTGAAGCAGGAGAATATGGTGAAGCTGCCGGTTATCGTCTACAACCGCAACAGCATCGAGGAGGTGATAGCGGACGCCAAGGACCTGCGCGACCGCTTGGAGCAGGAGGCCGACGGACAGGCTGCGGAAGGCGGCATGCCCATTCGACCGATTGTCCTCTTCCAAGCCCAGCCGAGAGGCAAGGAGGACAACACCACGTTTGCGAAGATCAAGAGCAAGCTGGTGGCCTTCGGTATACCGGAGCAACAAATAGCCATCAAGACAGCGGACATCAACGAGTTGAAGAATGAGGACCTGATGGCACCGGGGTGCCCGATTCGGTATATCATCACGGTCAACGCCCTCAAAGAGGGGTGGGATTGCCCCTACGCCTATATCCTAGCCTCCCTGGCCAACAAGACAAGCCGGGTGGAGGTGGAGCAGATTGTGGGCCGCATTCTGCGCCTGCCCGGGGCCGTGAAACACCGCAGCCTCTGCCTGAACATGGCCTATGTATTGACCTCCTCCAACGACTTCCGGGATACGCTGGAGCGCATTGTGGAGGGGCTGAACCACGCCGGCTTCTCCGGGCGGGATTGCCGAGTGGCCGCCACAGCGGAAACTCCCGGGCCGAAGCAGCCGGAGCTGCCCTTCGCACCGGAGGGGGAGGAATCCGTTCTCACGGGGGCGGAAAACGGCACGGATGACGTCATGAACAGTGATCCGGCGAAGGTCACCTCCCGCACGGCGGAGACAGGAAAGGCCAATGCGGACCGCATGCTGACCGGCGCGCTGCAACAAGGCTCCGAGTACGAGAGTAAGCTCCCGGAAACAGGCGGTGAAGCAACATACATCCCGAAAGATCTCGAAAACATGAAAAGCAGTTTTTCCGTCAACAAAGAATTCGCGGATGATATTCGCGAACTTCAACTTCCCCAATTCTACCGACAGGCTCCGCAAAGCTTATTCACGGGCGAATTCGGCAAGGTGCTGCTCAATGAGGACCATCTGGCCGAGGGCTTCACCCTGCGGGGTGAGTCAACCCGTTTCGACTGGGAGGGCACGAATGACTCCTTGTTCAGCATCGACCTGTTTGAAAAACGCACCGGCTCCGTCCCGAGGATTATTCAGATGAAGGATTCGGATCAGCAGTACTTCAAGCAATACTTCACCACCCTGCCCGGGGAGCAGAAAATCAAGCACTGCAAGGAGCTGATGCGTCGGGAGCTTAACGCCTATAATGCTATCAATTCCAAAGACCTGGCAGCCTATGTGGATGAGGTAATCGAGCATATGACGGCGGATCAGTTGGAGGCCTTGGAGAAGAACCCCATGGGGGTTGCCGTGCGTCTCAAGGACCATGTGGGCAAACTCTTATCGGAATACTGTGCCAAGCAATTCAAGAACAAGCTGGCCACGGGGCAGATTGTATGCCGACCCTCCTACCGCCTGCCGGAGCGCATCTCCCTCAGCAAGGGTTCAAGTCTCTATGCCAAGAGTCTGTATGAAGCGGAGGAGACAGCCAACAATTTCGAGACCCAACTGATACAGTCCATCACCGGTATGCCTAACATCCGCTGGTGGCACCGCAACCTGTCTCGCACGGGCTTCGCACTCAATGGCAATATCAATCACTACCCGGATTTTATCGTGAAAACGGAATCCGGCCTGATTCTGGTCATCGAAACAAAGGGCGACCATCTGGCCAACGAGAATACAATGCAAAAACTGCAACTGGGGCAAGCCTGGCAGGAGAATGCCGGCCCGGGGTACCGATACTTCATGGTTTTCCAGACCAAGGAGATCGAACACAACTCGGCGTTCTCCCTGCGGGACTTCCTGCCCATTCTCGGTGAACTGTAAGAAAGTCTGGCGTGCTCGCCTTCCCCGGGAAGAAAATCCTTCCGGGCTTGATTTCCAATGGGCTTTAGTGAATAATCGCTCGAATGACCGCTTCCCGGCTTACACGTTTGCCGGGAATATCATTCGAACATCTCTTTGCTATTGACCGAAACATAACGTAGGGCAGGCATAAAATCCGGCGGGGTGCAGAGAATAGAATTGACAAGCCCGGCCGCATATGCGATAATTCTCCTTCCACCCCGTCCGGGATTGCCCCGGGCGAGTGTGCCGGAGAAAGGTACACACCTCAGTCCTGTCGGAGTATCAATGACCTTTTATGCCATATCGACTCACATGGAGCTGCCTCGAGCGTTCGGCCCTCCTCTTGTTGCATTTTCAGGCAGCGAACGGGCCCGATTCGGCGCGCTTGATTTGACGGAGGGGCGTTTTTTCTGACATATCTTCAACTTTTTTTCGTTACAGGGCCCCGCAGAATCGTTTATTTATAATGAAGATGGACAACCATGCACATGCAGACCCCCGCCCGGGTGCGCCGAAAACGCCCTTGGAGAGCTGTGTTGCATGGTTCCGGGAGCGACAGCGCGTTCTGGCAGCCTTTGCGGAATTGCAAGCCGCGGGCATGTTGGAGGCGGAGGAGTTGCTATCCGAAGCCCTCAAGCGGGTAGCCGCTGCCGTGGTGCACGGAGCGGTGCCCCCGCACCCGGAGAAGCTGACTCCCTACTGTCTTCGCGTCATCCGCAACGCCGCCATCGATGCCAAGAAAAGGCACGAGATACGCCGCCGCACGGAGCTCGCCTACGCCAAGGAAGATGAGACTGCGGCGCGCGGGGTTCGGCCGGGGGATCCCCTTGCGACGGCGGAGCTGCGGGATGACTGTCAACGGGCCATGCAGATGCTGCGACAGCTACCGCCTGTGCTTGCCGAGGTGGTACTGCTGCGCATCTGGCAGGATATGAACTATCGGGACATCGGCGAGGTGCTGGGCATACCGGTCACCACCGCGCAGAGTCGTTACAGCACCGCCATCACGCGGCTCCAAACCCTATTCCACCATCATCATGAATCATAAGCAAGAGGAGATCGAAAACCTGTTGAGGGGCATGCCCCTCCCCGAGCTGCCGAGTGAGCAGGCCCGGCGGCTGGAGGACGATTTCATCCGCCAATTCCAAGCCGAGCTTGCGCCGCCGACGCGCTCCTACGCGGCCCCGTTCTTGGCTGCGGCAGCCGTTCTGCTGTTTGCCTTGGTCGTCGGCCTGTGGTACGAGATGACACGGCCCCCGATCGGCGTGGCCCCTGTAGCCTCCGTGAAGCCTGCGGCCTCCCCTGTCATTCCCGCGGTCAGCAAGCGCTTCTGCTCCGCCGAGCTGAAGGGGCGCACCGCCGGGGGACGCTGCTACACCGTGCACAGCGAGCGCCGCGTGTGCCTGCCACCCTCCGGCGGCTGCTCCGTCTGCGTGACCATCCCCGAAAGCACCGAAATCATCATCCCGGACGAACCGATCTGATGTCCCACCGTATCACCATTCTCTTCAGCACGCTGCTCCTGCTCCTGCTCTCCGTTGTTTGGGGGGCAGCCCCCGTTACCCTGCGCGTCACCTTCGGGGTGGTGGGGGTGGAGGACCCGGAGGGGCGCGGGCTGATCGTCACCCGACTGGTGCGGCTCAGCCCGGCGGAGAAAGCGGGGGTTCGGCCCACCGATATGCTGCTGAACGTAGCGGGCAAGCCCGTGCCCACCCGCCCCGCCTTGGTCGATGCCCTGGCGGATAAGAACCCGGGCGATGAAGTGCCCGTCATCCTGCTGCGCGACGGGCGCGAGAAGCGGCTGACCGTAACACTCGGCGAGCGCGCCCCCGATGTGCCGGCATCGTCTCGCCCCGTACCCCCCATCAGTACCGAGCACATGGCCTTCATCGTTGAGTGCCAGAAGCGCCTCGCCCGCACGCTGTCCGGGGAAAAGCCGGACACGGGGCTGCTGCTGGAGCTGGGGGCCCAAATCCGCACCGCGACCGGCGGCCTGGCGGGGGCAGGCTCTACCACGCTCCGTTATACCGATGCACAGGGGATGATTACCCTCACCGTTACCCCCGCCGCTGTGGATGTGGAGGCCGGGGGCATTCACTACTCCGTCACCGACGGGCAAGAGGCATCGGCGCTCCCTGCCGAGCTGCGCGCTCGCCTTTACCGACTCAGCCAACCATGAAGACACCCTTCTTGTTTCTCCTGGCCGCCCTCAGCGTAGGCGCCCAAAACGCCTCGCCCGGTGGGGAGGCTCCCCGCGTCAGTGACAGATTGATCATCGATGCCAAGCTCATTGAATTGGCCCTCCCCGGCCTGAGCGAGGAGCAGTTGCAATGCGCCGCCGAGTTGGGCAAGGTGCGGGACCGCGCCGCGCTCATCGACATCCTGCACCGCCGCCTTGCTGCGCCGGATCTCTCACCGGATGATGCGCTGCTGTATATCTGTGTTCTGAACCGCTGGTGCGGGCATGAGTGTGAGCTGGAATCCGCCCGCTTGCTCGGCACCCTGGCACGGGCGATGGAGCGCGGTGACACGCCGGAGACGCTGATGCCGCGTCTGCGCCGCTTGCATGGCCTGCACCTCTCCGCGCTGCGTGCGTTACTGAACAACCGCGCCCCCGTGCCCGCTGCCGCTGCCCCCCGCCGGGTGGAGGCCGCGCCACTGCGCGCGCTCGATGACCCGGCGGCGGCGCTCCGCGAGATGCCGGATGCCTCGGCGGTTGCTCTGCCTGCCTGGCGGGATGATCTCCTGGGCGCCCCCGGTACCGCAGCGCAGGATTTGCAGCACCTGCGGGAGCAGTTGGAGCAACCGAGGCTCGGCACCCTGCTGGCCTTCGCCCTCAAGGAGGCCGAGGCCGCCCTGCCGGAGGACTTCTTCCGCGCCCGCATGGGGGTGGAGGGTTATGATGAGTTCACCACCGCCGTATCCGTTACCCTGCTGCGGGACGGTATCGACATCGTCCTAACCCCTCAGGGGCCCCGCTTCTCGATGGATGATGCGGACCTGCGTGCGCGCTCCCGCGCCTTGCAACTCGCACTGCACCGCTGCGTGTTGCGCCTGGCTTTGGCAGAGCGCGACGGCAAGCGAGAGGAGCTGCTACGCGATGCGAAGAACTTGGCGGGGCTGCTGAACCGCTGCAATGCCTGGCCCCTGCTGCTCAACCAGTACGAACTGCGCGGGGTGAGTCCCGCGGCTCTGCATGCGCTGGTGCGGGACTTCCGCGGGCCCGCCACGCTGCGCCGTGCCATGGTGCTCACCCTGCTGCGGGATGACCCGGCGGGGCGTCTCGCGACGCTCGCGGGGGAGGGGGAGCCTGTGGGTGAGACCTTCCTCGCGCTGCTGGACCCACAGAGAAGCCCGGAGGAGAAGTCGGAGCTGCGCCGCGAGGCCTCCCGGGCTGTGGGGCTCGACCTGCCGCCGCTGTGCCTGGGAGAGACCCTGCCGGCACGCACGCGCCTGTGGTACACCGCCGTGGCCGCTCAGCTTTACCCGGAGGCTTGGGAGACCTTGGTCGCCCTGGGCCCCGCCGCACAGATATCGGAGTTCAATCGCCGCTGCGGGGACTGCATGCCGCGCGCGGCCAAGCTTGCGCTCATTGAGAAGTTAGCAGAGGAAGAACAACGCCCGGAGGCAACGCGGCTGGCGGCGGAATGGTTGGCGCGCCTGAACTCCGGGGTGGAGCTCGGCTCGCAGGCGCTGGCGGAGAAGTTGCGTTCGTACATTGCCCCTGCGCCGCTTCCCGCGCAGCGTCCCGCTTTGGTAGAGGGGGAGTACGAGTGGCACCCCATCGGGCGCCGTCCCTTCCGCGGCGGCATTGTCGCGCTCAGGACGCAGCCCCTCACCCTCGATCCGCTCAGCGCCCCCATCGTTCTGCGCACGGAGCAGGGGGCCACGCAGGCTCTGCCGCTCTCGCAGCTCAGTGAGGAGGACGCGGGACATGTGCAGGATTGGCTTGCTCGCAACCGCTTGGTTCCCTGGCATTTGACGAACCGCCGAGGCGTGGGGCAGCAGCCTGCCGTGCTGCTCGGGCGCGCGGAGCGCCTCATCCCCTGTGAGGGGATGGATCTGGTGCGCGCGTTGCGTTTCGGGGCGAATTACGCGGGGGAGGGGCAGTTGCTCCTGCGCCTGGCGGATGCCTCGTGGCAACGCGTGGGACGCCGCGAGCTCAGCGACGAGGAGTGGGAGCGCGGGCTCCGCAGTGTGCGGGAGGCCGAGGGGCTCCGCCTGCTCGGTTCACCGCTCGGGGGCGGGGCAGGGCTGCTTCGCACGGAGGAGCCGCAGCACGGTTCGCATGCTGTGGAGGGTATGGCGCAACTGCGTTGTTTCCGTTCGCGGGAGGAAGCTCTCGCGGTGGCGGAGGCGGAGGGGCTGCCCCTGCTGCAGTGGGAGCTGGGTGCCCCGGGCAGCGAGGCGGAGCGTCTGTGGCAGCGGCGCATGAGCGATCCCATGCTCGTGGACCTCTGTAACCGCTCCTGCGCGCTGTGGGTCAGCCGCGGTTCGGGTGTGGCTGAGGGTACCCTGAAGCTGTCGGCGGGGGATGCCTCTGTCTCTGCTTCCACGCTGCCGCCTCCTGCGGAGGATTTGCCCCTCTCCCGCTTGCTGCAACTCATTCGGGAGGGGCGTGTGGACGAGGTGCGTGCCTTGATCACGGAGAAAAAAACCCTGTTGCATTCAAGGAATGTCAATGGCCAAACCCCGCTGGCCTGTGCCGTGGTGTGCGGGCAGCAGGAGGTGATCGCGGTGCTGATGGAGCAGGGGGCCGATCCCCTGGATACCGGCGGCGGGTATCCTCCGCTTTGTGAGGCTGCGGCGCGCCGCCTGCCGCTGCAACAGCTCTTCTTTGATTACGGCTATACGCCGGACCGATGTGAGGAGGAAACGGGCTGCGGGCTCATCCCCGCCTTGTTCCGAGGCGATGTTCCCGATGCATCGGAGGTCTTGGCGCGCGTGGATGAGCTGCTGGCGGCAGGGGCGGATATCAATGCACCTGCCTCTCCCGACGGGACGACGGCGCTGGAGCGTGCCATCGCGCTGCGGCGTGCGGACTTGGTGCTCGGGCTCATGCAGCGCGGGGCGGATGCGCGCGGGCTCCGCTCGGTCGAGGGGGAGATTTATCCCCTGCCCATCGGGTTGATTCGCGACCGAAAAGCTGTGCCGCGGGAGGTGCTCGTGGCGCTGCTCAAGGGCGGTTACGACCCGAATACCACCTCGCCTGCTACCTCGCGCAGCATGCTCAGCATGGCCGTTAAGGAGGGGGATGTTGAGCTGGTGCGGCTGCTCCTGGAGCGCGGCGCCAATGCCAACACGCACGTCGGTCCATGGTCGGTGCTGATGTATGCCGCCTGGCAGACGGGGGCACTTGCCTGCTCCGGGGAAAGTGAGGAGGAGCATGAGACTGTCGTGCGGAAACAGCTCGCCATCGCGCAGCTTTTGTTGGACCACGGCGCGGATGTCAATGCCACGACTGTCTTCTGCGGGGCCTCGATCAGCGTGCTGGATTTCGCGATGCTGCGTCTCCCCGTCGACGGCGCGGAGGAAATGCCTTACTATGCCGACCCGCGTTTCGCTCGCTTCCTCGAGGAGCGCGGGGGCAAACACTTGAACTCGTCTTCTAACCATTGATTGTGATGAAATACACCGTTCTGTTCTCTCTGTTGACGGCTCTCTCTCTTTCGGCGCAGGAGCTGACTCCCCGAATTTCCGAGGACTTGGCGAGCCTCCTCAGCGCGGAGCACGCCGCCGCTGTCCTTCGCAACGAGAAGGCCCTCGGTAAGGCTTTCGACCGCTCTCTGTACCGGCAGGAGGCCGCGCGCATCCTCCGCAGCGGGCAGGAGCTGCCCGACCCGCAGAAAAGTGCCTGCCCGGAGGCCGCCGAGTTCGCTAACAATGCCCTGCATTTCTATGAGGGGGACTTTGACCCGGAGTTGCTGCTGAGCAAGACGGATCAGCTGCTGCAGCGCCGCGATTGGGGCTCCCCGGCTTTCGAGCGGGAGATGCAGCAGCTTCGCTTCCGCCTGCGCAGGGATTACCTGCCCCTCCTGCGCGTCCGCGAGCAGCAGCGGGAGAAGAATCTGCTGGCTGCTAACGCTCTGCGGGACGGGGTGACGGTGCTGCCGAATGGTATCCAGTACGAGGTTGAGCCTGGCAGTGACTCGATCCGGGATATCACCCGCGGCACTTCCGAGTCCGGTATCCTCTTCTTCACCCGCGTGACGAATGATATGCGCTTCGAGTCGCTACCCGCTTGCCTCCGGGACGTCGCCGACTCCCTCCCGCGCGGGCGAAGCTGGGTGATTTACATCCCCGGCCCTCTGCTCACTCAGGAAGCCGAGGCCGTACGGCGTCAGGCGGCGGAAGACCAACAACGACGGGAGGCCAAACTACGCTCCCTCCTCGGCTCCGTTCCTCCGCCCCCGGCCCCCGCTCCCCGCGCCGCCTCCGCCCCCGAACCCCTCCTGAAACTTCGCCTCTGGAAGGACGACCCCGACCACCCCGTCGATGTCCTCCCGGACACCCACACCGACGCCCTCTAGCAAACATCCCTGGCCCCGGCGAGACTCCGCACCCCTCTGCCCGGCCCGCTTTTTGGGGCCCCGGTTTGCTGCGGCGTGTCCGGAATTTGAAATAGAGGAGCGGATAGGGTGTAGCGAGTCAGAAAATGACATCGGTGCCATGCAAGGGCCTTACTTCACCCTCTTTCTGTGATACAATTCCTCCTATAAGGAAAGCAGAGATTCCGCTCCGAAACAAGATGAACGAATTATCCACCCTCCGGGAAGCTGTAAGTACCATCAAACAGGCGATACTGCAAAGCCAGTATCACGCCGTGAAGTTGATAATCGGAGAGCAGTTGTCTCTCTATTTCGGCATCGGCTTCTATATTTCACACAACTCTCGCAGCGGCACTTGGGGCACGGGTGCATTAACTCGCATCAGCGAACAGCTGCGTAGGGAATTGCCCGGTCTGCGAGGTTTTTCGGCAACCAGTCTCAAAAACATGCGTACTTTTTTCGAGTTCTGGAGCCCTTTTCTAAATCGTCAGCCCACGGCTGACGATTTGCCGCAATCGAGACATATCAATATCGACTCGCTTTCTCTGCAACGATGGCCGACTGAGCTGAATGAACTGAATCGTGAAGAATTTCTGAGCATCAGCTTTTCTCACCATGTAGAAATCCTTCGAAAGACAACTGTTTTGCAAGAGGTTCTTTTCTATATCCACCAGACCGTTCTTCACAAGTGGGATAAGTACGAATTACGGGATAAACTGAAGGCGGATATCTACCACACGCAGGGGACTACAGCCAATAATTTTCTGCAAACCATGCCGAGCGTGCAGGCACGCAAGGCTATAGGTATGTTTAAGGATGAGTATCTGCCGGATTTCATCAATGTGGAAGAAATTGAGGTAAGCAAGGCAGACGATGTAGACGAACGAGTGGTGGAACAGGAAGTCATCCGTAACATCAAGCGTTTCATCATGACATTCGGGCGCGATTTTGCCTTTATGGGTAATCAATACCACTTGGAGATATTCAACGAGGAACTTTTCCCGGATCTGCTGTTCTTCAACCGTGAGCTGAATTGCATGGTGGTAATTGAGCTGAAGAAAGGGGCCTTTAAGCCCGCTTATATCGGGCAGCTGCAGACCTATATGCGTGTATTGGATGACAAAGTGCGCAAACCACACGAGAACCCGACTATCGGGATCTTACTCTGCAAGAGTGAGGATAAGGCATTTGTGGAATACGTTATCCGCGATTACAACCGCCCTATGGGGGTATCCACCTACAAAACAGCAGCGGATATGGAGGAACGCATACGCAGATCTCTGCCCGACATGGAAGAAATGAGAAAACTGCTTATTGACAATCCGGAAATGGAATAAGGCCGAGCTCTTCGGAAGGGAAGACGAAACTTCCAGCCACTGATTTGATAGAGAGAGAGAAGGATTGACGCGGAATCCTCTCTTTCTCTATCAATACGGCGGTGCGAAGTCTCCCTCCTTCTGTCAGGGGTTGGTCAGTTTCCGGACGAGATCAGTGATACCGAGCACCACCTCGGCAAATTCCTTATAGTCCAGCTTGTCGGCTGTGTCGCTGGTCTCGTGGTAGTCATCACAGCGCATGTAGGCGGTATCCGTAATGGCAAAAGAGGGGATGCCCTCCTTCATGTAGGCCCAGTCATCGGACCAAGCGATGCCGCGGGTGAGGTAGCCGAAGCAGACCGAGCGAACGGGGAAACGGCTGACGGAGGCGAAGGTGCGAGCGCAACGGCGGGAGTAGGCGCGGCCGCTCAGGGTACTCATGAAGGCAACGTAGTCGCAGCGATCCAGCAGGCCGACGAGGGCCCCGGCAACAGCACTGCGGCGCTTCTTGTTGACGCGCGGGGAGTAGACGCCGAGGGTCTCCAGGGAGATCATGCCCATCACCTTCTCCTTCCCTACCTCATCTACCAGAAGACGGGCGTGGCGGCGGGATCCCATCTCGTCCGTCTGGAAGAAGGGGGCTTCCTCGTTAGCATAGGCCACAAAGATAATGCCGCAGCGCGTCGGCACATTGCGAAGAGCACGCGCCACACTGAGAAGAGCCGCCACACCGGAGGCGTTATCATTGGCACCGGGCGTACCCGTCTTGCCCTCGATGACCGGGCCATGGCAGCTCCACGATTTCATGCCGACGCGAGTATCATAATGCGCGCCGAGCACCAGCCAAGGCGCATCGGGGTCGGTGCCGGGTTTGCGCACCTCGATGTTGACGGCCTTCTGCCCTGCGGCGCGCCCATATTTTTCTTTATTCGGGATGTCGTAAACCTGTCGGTTGACGGTGTAACCGGCCTTCTCAAACTCCCGGACGATAAATTGCTCCGCCTTCTGATAAGCCTTCGTCTGAAAATGGTTGCGCTCCCCGATATCCTCCGCCAGTGCATAGACATCACGCTTCAGCTCCTCCTGCAGGTTCCGTACATCCGGAATGACACCCGGACCCGTGGGCTGGTAGAGCTTGGTACAAGCCACAGGCAACAGGAACACGGCGAGCAACAGACGGAAAATCCATTTCATACGCAACGTATTATACCTCACCTTCCTACACGGGGCAAGCACAATATGGTGGTGCCGTATAGCCCCGGGGTAAATGGGATGCTTGATCAGGCTTCAGGCGGGGCATATCGCATGCAAGGAGGGGGGCGAAAACTGAGCCGTGACGGGAAAGGGAATTGCGGAGCAAGCGAGGATGGGGTATACTGGGCACATGCAAGCAGAGAAACGCACAGCCAGGTTGCCGGAGACAGCGTTGGGGGGTGTCATCGCCGCCTCGGCGGTCATCCTGTGGATAGTCTCCGGGCCGACCATTGACTGGAACAGTTACACAACGGCACCATATTGGGCGGGTCTGGCAGTGGTGGCCGCGTTGCTCGGCGCGGGGTTACTCACGGGCTTCAAGGTGGTGCGACTGACTCCCTTGGCATGGGTCTCCCTGCTCGCGGGCGGGTATTTCTTGGGGCGGTGTTGTACGAGCTACTCTGTCACTCAGTCTTGGGGTGAAGCCGCCACGATTACAGGTTGCTTTGTTTTCTATCTGTTGGGATGCAACGCGGCACAGGGACGCTGGGTGCAGTGGGCCGGTAAGGGCTTGGCTGCCGCTTTGGGCGCGGCGATGCTCTGCTTTTGCCTGATGCACTACACCGACCTGCCACAGGCCGTTTGCGGGCGACCGGAGGTGGGATTATCAGGCGCGGTACCCCGCTGCATCTCCCTTTTTGTCTACAAAAATCACGCCGGCACCTTTTTCTTCTTGGGCGGTTGGGCCCTCATCTGGCTGGCCGTATGGGCACGAGGACCGCGTCGCCTTGCGGTGCCTGCCGTGCTGACGGGCATCGCCGCCCTGTGGTTCTCCCTGAACTGCGGCACCCGTGCCGTGTTGCTGCTGTTGCCCGTGTGCGTGACCATCGGCTGGTGGCTATGGATAGCAGTGCGTACGAGCGAGGCACGCAAGATCAGGGGAGTGATGCTGCTCATCGCCGTCCTGCTGAGCATTGCCATGCTGGTGCCGGTGGTTGACTTACTCTTGGGCGGAGACATGTACGAGCGCGTGCTGAAAATCGATACACATGGCCGGTTCGACATCTGGAAGGGCGTGCTCGACATCATCAGCAACGCCCCGGCATGGGGCAACGGCGTGGCCTCCTGTGAGTGGGACATCATCCCCTTTTACAGCGAATGGAACCTGCCGAACGCCGCGCACAACGAGTACCTGCAACTGTGGGCAGACTACGGCATCATCGGCCTGCTGTTGGCCGTGGGTATCATCCTTGCACACCTCATCCACGGCTTCGGAGCCTTGACGGAGGAATCCGCACCCCGCGAGCAGCGGCTCTCCACGGCGGTCTGCATGCTCCTGACGGTGGGTTTGGCGGCTTACGCCGTCTGCGATTACCCATGGCACAGCACCATGCTGGCCTGTATGAATGCTTTCTGCTGCGGCGTGTTAGCTGCCCCGCACCCGCGTATGCGAATGAAACAGGGCGTGTGCACACCGGTGCCCGTTCGGGCGGAAAGTACGGCCGGGCGTACCCTGATGCTCCTCGGTCTGACGGTGCTGGTCGCGTGCAGCACATCCATGGCCTGCCGCTTGGCACCCACTTGGCTGGCCAATTGGCAGTACAATGCCATGGTGCTGCGCGGTGCACCGGCGGAGGAGCAGCGACGTCACCTGGCCGCAGCCATGCAGAAGTTCCCTGCCTCTGCCATTTACGACCGCTACCTTACCCTGCCCGGGCGGGAGAAGGTGAACCTGTCCGAGGCCGAGCAGCTGGCACGACTGGCCGTGCAGGATAACCCACATCAGCTCTATACTTGGACACAGTTCGCCGAGATGCTCTGCCGACAAGGCAAGTTCGCCGAGGCAGAGTCCGCCCTGCGCAACGCCTACCCCGGGGATGGCCCCGCACAGAGCTGCCTGAACCACTGGCCCGCAGCCTACGGACAGGTGCTGCTGGCTTGGGGAGACTATTGCATGCAGCGCGGTGAACATGCCCGCGCCCTCTCCCTCTTCTCCTACGCCGAGCGACTTGGGAAGGTCTACAGTCTCATCCAGGGCTGCGCCTACCGCAGCGATCTGGCGACCGCTCTGCCCAAGGACTACCACAGAAAGGCCGGTGCGCTCACCCAATACCGCATGCAGGATTTGCAGATCATGCGGGATGTAGGAATTACCCCCGACGACTCCTGGATGGCCCCCGCTCCTCCCCATGGTAAACCTGCTCTCTACCTTGAGGCGATACGCGCTTGGGAGGCATCAAACCACCGCAGATGAGCTGATTTCGGCAGAAAATGGCAACTTTCAGCAGGAAAAATGCGAAATGGACGTTTTTCCGCTTGCAATGCAGCCAAAAAAATGCAAAATACAAGAAAGACCGCGTCAGCGGCATAGATTTTACTAACGTATGAGCACACCTCCTCCACCAGCACCGAGACCCGTGCCGCCGGCTGTACCGGGCGGCGTTCCCGCTGTGCCGGGCCGCCCGGCGGCTCCGGCTATGCCGACACCTCCCTCGCGCCCGACCGTACCTCTTCCTCCCGGCGCAGCGTCCGCCCCGAGCGCGCCCTCTCGCCCGGCGGTCCCTGTTCCTCCTTCTCGTCCGGCAGCGGCCACCGTGCCGCTGGGTCCTCCCAAGGCACCGGCTCGTCCGGGTGCTCCCGCAGTGCCGCCGAGCCGTCCCGCTGCGCCGACCATGGCGATGCCCGTACCCCCGAGCCGCCCCACGGCACCCACGGCCCCGACGCCGCCGACCAAGCCTGCTGCACCGACGGTGGCCATGCCGGCCGCAACGGCCCCGCTGGGTGCCCCCACGCCGCCTGCTAAGCCCGGTGCGACCACCTCGAAGGCTCCGGCCGCGACTAAGCCCGGTGCTGCTACAAAGCCCACGGCTACGACCAAGCCCACCGGAACCACCGGCAAGAAGGGCTTTACCAAGCCGGCCGGCTTCTCCAAGCAGGCCCCGCCCGTTGATGACGCCGAGGAGCAAAAGCCCAGCCTTGTGGTGCTGATTGTTTCCATCATCGGTCTCATTCTGGCTCTCACCTTCTGCTGGTTCGAGTACGAAACCGACCAAACGCCGGACCGCATCACCAACAGTGAGCGCATCTTCGGCGACCCTGCTGCCACCGGCGGCGGTGAGTCCGCAGATGGAGGTGACGCCGAGGGTGGCTCCGATGAGGGTGCTGCCGAGGAGGAGTCCGAAGAGGAGTAATTCCGCCTGTTTTTCAACGGTTTGTCACTTCGTGTTGTCTATACAGCATATGGCACTCAAGATTACAAGCGACAACTTCGAGCACGAGGTTCTGGCCAGCCCGGTGCCCGTGATGGTGGACTTTTGGGCGACTTGGTGCGGCCCCTGCCGCATGATTGCCCCCGTGGTGGAAAAAGTGGCTACGGACACAGCCGAGTGGGCGAAGGTCTTTAAGGCAGATGTGGACGAATGCCCGGATCTTGCGGAGCGCTACGGCATTCGCAACATCCCCACCCTGCTCTTCTTCAAGGGCGGGCAGGTCGTGGATACCATTGTGGGCGCGACCTCCATGGAGAACATGGTCACCAAGCTGCGCTCCCTGCGCTGACCTCGCTGCATTTTAACCCTCACAGCCGCCTCGGGCGCATTTCCCCCGGGGCGGCTCTTTTATCCCGATACCGCTATGCAAATCAAACCCGTCACAGATTGGAAGGCGATCGTCTACCCGGTCATCATCGCCGCAGCTTTGCTCAGCTCCTGTGAGCAGGAGCAAGTGCCGCAGGCACTGGGGGGCGTCTTCCCCGCCCAAAAATAGGAAGACGCCATGGAGATTAAGCCTATTACCATCCGAAAATCCGTTGTCTACCCGGCCGCCGCCATTGCCACAGGGCTACTCTGCTCCTGCAGCGGGCAACAGCCCGGACAGATCCTTTTGGGGGCACCTATCCCTTGCACCGAGCATTCTTCCGATTCATCCGACAAAGGCCCCCGCCAACAACAGCCCCCTCAGCGCATACCCGGAAAAATACGTAAAATACCATGAAGATTAGGCCCGTTACCGTCCTAAAGTGCATCTTCTACCCGGCCGCCGCCGTTGCCACGGGGTTGCTATGCTCCTGCGATAGGACGGAGGCACCGAAGGCACCGGAGGAACAGCCCGGACAACGCCTCGCGGGTTCCCCCAGCATCGAACGGCCTGGACAAAAGCTCGCGGGTTCCCCCAGCATCGAACAGCCCGAACAACGCCTCGCGGGTGAAGTCGCCGAACCTCGCATCGGGGCCAAGCCTCTTTCTGACCCCACTGCCAATGATAAGATGCGGAAGGTCGAAGAGCTGCAAAAACAGGCAGAAAAGAAGGAGCACGAGACCCTTGAGGAGAGCGGTGCTGTGACGCCCCCGACCGATTCCAAGACCGATACCGAGAGCCAAGCGGCGGATTCAGAGCCCCATTCATGATCGATACGCTGACCCTGACGCTGTGCCTGACGCATGATTGCACGCTGCGCTGCAGCTACTGTTATGCGGGGCGCAAGTATCGGCATGCCATGACGCGCGAGACGGCTTTCCGCGCCATCGATTTAGCGGTGGAGGAAGCACGGCAGCGCGGGGGTGCGCTGGATGTCAACTTCTTCGGCGGCGAACCGCTGCTGGAGTGGGATCTGCTGAAGGTCTGCGATGCCTACGCGAGGGAAAAGACGCAGGGTCTGGCCGCCCCCATGCGCAATAGTTTAACAACAAACGGCACCCTCCTGACTCCCGATAAGGCGGATTGGATGCAGGAGCGGGATTACCTGCTCGTGCTCTCCGTGGATGGCCACGCGGCCATGCACAACCGCAACCGCCGATATGCGGATGGGCGCGGCAGCCACGAGGCCGTGTCAGCAGCCCTAGAGGAGCTTAACCGCCGCCCGAACCTGCGCTCGCACCTCGTTTGTGTGGTCACCCCGAATAATGTGCACATGCTGGCAGAGGGTGTTGCTTGGCTGCACCGGCACTACAACGGCGATTTCGGCCTGAACCTCGACTACTGGAGCTCGTGGAGCGATGAGCAATTCGCCGTGCTGGAGGAGCAGTACCGCGCTTGCGGAGAGCTGGCCCTGCAATGCTATCGGGAGGGACGGCCCCTGCTGATGACCAACCTGGACGACAAGATACGCAGCCACCTGAACGGCGGCTACCGGGACTGTGACCGGTGCCGCATCGGGGAGCGGGAAATCTGCGTCTCTGTAGACGGAAACTTCTTCCCATGTTCCCGCCTGGTAGGGGACGGAGACAACCCGGTCATCACCTTCGGCAACGTTCGGGAGGGCATTAACCGTGCGCGTCAGGAATGGCTCATTGCCACCCGCGGCAACAAGACCCCGCAATGCCTCGGCTGTCTTCTCCGACCGCGCTGCCGCAACGGCTGCGGCTGCACCAACTACGCCGCCACCGGCACCATCGACCGCATCTCACCCCTCATTTGTGCCTCTGAGCAGCTCTTCATCAGCGTGGCAGATGCCGTTGCAAGTCAACTCTACACTGAACGCAACACCTGCTTTCTCCGCCGCTTCTACGGCACCACAAAAATCTGATCGGCTCAGGAAGAGGAGCTCTTCGTCCACGGCTTACTCGGATCTGACCGAATAAAGGAATGCGAAGTCCTATGCGATACTTCCCGCCACCGAATGATTCTACCTGTGGGATAAATAGCCATGTGAGGCTTCAGGAGGCGTCCATCATCGTTGGCTACACAAGGTACCAGTTCCCTACTAGCGCGGCCGTAAGCAGGCCATACAAGGCCCTGCATGGCACCTTCCGGACATGTATGGCTCCCCTGCCCTATCGTCTCTGCAATGTGCCTTCTGTAGACAATGCGAGCCGCAAGGATGAGGCGCAAGAATTTCTCCTAGCACCTTACGCACATCCCATTCCAAATCCGTGCCCATCCGTGTAATCCGTGGACATATTTCCCTGCCCCAAATGCAGTGAAGCCCGCGCTCCTTCTCGGAACGCGGGCTTCGTTATTCCCGGCAGCTATCTACTCTTGCGGGGCCTAGCGCCCGACTACCATCGACGTGCTGATGTTTCACTTCCGGGTTCGGGATGGGACCGGGTGGGACCATCAGGCTAAGACCACCGGGGTTCTGATGCAATCGCTGCTTTCGTCTCTCGCAGCTCTCGGTCAGCTTTCCCGGGTGTCTCTTCTTGCTGGGATTCTTCGGTGGTTCTTGCCCTGTCGGGCAGATTGACATCCGCGCAGCGTTTTGTGTTTCTGTGATAGGTCTTTCTTCAAGCATTCAATCAGCGTATCACCGAGGGTGATATGAGGTCTATCGGATGTTAGTAGCGCTCGGCTCAATACATTACTGC
>JALFWB010000015.1 GCA_022787425.1 Akkermansia sp. | reverse complement strand
GCGACAGTCAACTTACCGATAATATCTAATGCGTCTTTGATAGTAGGCATATCCAATTACCTCCTTCGGTGGTACTGTTTCTTACTATTATTATACGCTATTTCTCGTCAAAAATCAACCATTTGTTGTGACAGAGCCTTTTGAAAAAACAGGAACACGAACATCATGAGCAAACAATCCTCCATTGACATATGGGAAGTTAGCGTAGCATTGAGGCAGAGTTTTGCGTTCGGAAGCCTCCTTCGGCGTATTCATGACACGAAACACACGAACAAGAACGTCCGACATATCTGAACCATCCTTCAAGGTCGTTTCTCCCAGTAGATCGGTAAACATCTGGTCGGCAGGAAATATTCCGCTGTCTTCGGCAAAGAAACAAAAGAGGAGACGCGCCATAAAAACGTTCAAAGCATGCTCATCAAAGCCGGGATTATCTGCCTTAATTGCATCTATAAGCTTACCCATTTTACAAGCAGCGTTGATATCGGCTACTCTTTCCTCATAGAATTTCGTTTTCTCTCTCCCTGTCCAAGGCAAGAAGAAATCGCAATGTTTGTAGAGATCTTCTATGGGGAACTCGCGTGTTTCTTCATCCTTCGTATCCTGCGCGTACCAGCGATCACCATCACTCACCACAAGAAAACGAGGGCGATGCTTCATAATGGCTTTATTTGAGTGCATGTCCTGCAAAGTGGAAAGGGCAGTACCAGGCATCACTTCCTGATAACAAAGCTTATTTTTCCAAAGTATTTGCCCCTGTTCTCTGCTCTGATTGAAGTCTCCGTTCTTTACACGAGCCACCGTAACCTTAGGGAAGCCATAGGCAATAAGAACGTCGTAGATAAGATCAGTTTTTGGAGAAAGGGTTTTGAGAATTAATTCAATCTGTTCTTGGGTTCGGGTCATGGGGGGATGATACTCCTTAGGAAACCGTATGTCAAGCATATTCTGCTTTTTGCGAAAAATTATTGCATTTCGGGGGAAAATTGGGAATATGAAGCAGTCTCCCCCTGCGGGTTTGGGCGATATCAAGGTGCAAAGAGGGATGAAAAGCCCTACTCATTGCGAAAACGCATATGAAAATGATAACTGAAAAAGAAACGGCGGCGCTGGAAGTGCTGAAGTCAACGGGTTCGGACGTACTGGAGGCGGCTCTGGTAGCAAAAGAAGCGCTGGGGCAATGCAGGGGCCGTGTCGGGAGGGTGCGGCAGTGCCTTGCGCTGGGGCGGGAGGAGTTGCGGGCGCGGGAACGGACGGTGAGTTTTGCGCATGCGGTGGAGGCGGCCCTGGAGGAACGAGAGACAAAGGGGCTGCGGCGGCGAAGCATCATTGATTTCCGTTACCTCTGCAAGCGACTGATGCGGTGCAATGAGGGGCTGGCGCAGCGTCGGGTGCGCGGAATGAAGCCTGCGGACTGCGAGGCTTGTCTGCGGGCGGCCTTCGACACGCCGCAACAGTTCCGCAAGGCGCGCGCCGTGCTCAGCGGGGTGTTTTCTACCGCCCGGCGGCGCGGTTGGTGCGGCGAGAATCCCGTGGCTTCCGTTGCCCTGCCGCGCGTGCGGGAGCAGCCCGTGGGCATCCTGCGCAGGGAGGAAATCGACACCCTGCTGAACACCGCCGCCACCTACGACGGCGGGAGTTGCCGCGCCGCCGTGGCCCTGATGCTCTACGCCGGCATCCGCCCCGGCGAGGTAGCGCGGTTGACATGGGCCGCCCTTGATACCCGGCACGGCAGCATCTCCATCCTCCCGCAGCACAGCAAGACCGGCGGCGCCCGTCGCATCGAGATGTGCCCTGCCCTCCTTCGCCTGCTCCGCGCCCTGCCCGACCGGCCCGCTGACACCCCTATCTGCCCCGCCGGCTGGCTCCGCCGCTGGGCCGACCTCCGCCGCGCCGCCGGCTGGCATCCCGGCACCCGCCCCTGGCACCAAGACATCCTGCGCCACACCTTCGCCACCTACCACCTCCACCGCTTCCGCGACTACTCCCGCCTCCAATGGGCCATGGGCCACCGCGACTCCGCCCTCCTCCGCACCCGCTACGTTGATGAACGCGACATCGCCTCCCCCGACCTCCTGTGGGGGTGAAACAGGGACACACAAAAGCCGCATGGGCAGGAACCCATGCGGCGATCATAAACCGGTGGGACGTGTCAGGCTTGGAGCGACTCGTCACCGAAGGAGATGCCGATTTCGCGGGCGGCCTCGACAATCTGGCTCTGCTTGTCGACGAGGTGGAGGGTGCGAACAGCGTCCTCGATGGGCATGGACTCCATGTCCACGCCGCGGAGGGCAACGGTTTCACCGAACTTGCCCTCCTCGATAAGCTGAACGGCCTTGGCGCCGCAGCGGACGCCGAGCACGCGGTCGAAGGGGATGGGCGAGCCACCGCGCTGAACGTGACCGAGCACACAGTAGCGGGTTTCGATGCCCGTGATGGTCTCCAGCTTGGTCGAGAGGAAATTGGCAATACCGCCGAGGCGCACCTCGCCCTTCGTCTCCTCGTCCAGCGTGATGAGCTTGCCCCCGATGGTGGCGCCCTCACTGACCACAACGATGATCTCGCGCTGGCCGAGAGCCTTGAGCAGCTCCACCTTACGCACGACATCCTCCAGCGTGAAGGGGATCTCCGGGATGAGGATTACATCCGCGCCGCCGGAGATACCGCCGTAGAGGCCGATCCAGCCGGCGTGGCGGCCCATCACCTCCACCACCATCATACGCTGGTGGGAGTAGGCCGTGGTGCGCAGGCGGTCCAAGTTGGTGGAAACCACGCAGGCAGCCGTCCAGAAGCCGAAGGTGTAATCCGTTGCGCCCAGGTCGTTATCAATGGTCTTGGGCACACCGACAATGGGCAGACCGATCTTGCGGAGCTCCATGCCGATGGTCTGCGAACCATCACCGCCCACAACGATGAGCGCGGAAAGCCCGAGACGCTCGACCGTTTCGCGACTGCGATCCAGCACCTCCTTGGCGATTTCCATACGACCGCCGACACCGCTCTTGACGGTGAAATTACCCTGATTAACCGTGCCGAGGATCGTACCGCCCTGGGCGCGGATATTCAGGCAGTTGGCGCGCGTCAGGATGCGCCAGCGCTCGTTATCCGGGGTAGAGAGCAAGCCCTCGAAGCCATCGTAGAAGCCGTACACGGTCCACCCGCGCGCGGTGGCGGCACCGACGGCGCCTTCGATAACGGCGTTGAGACCGGGGCAGTCACCACCGGCATTGAGAATACCTATATTCATGAGAAATTATTTGCTGGGATTGGTGGGAAGTTTAAGGAATTTGTGGGGATCCGAGATATCGCCGGTCTTCTGCCAATTCTCCCACTCGGTCCAGCCGTCACGCAGGAACTGGGTGGCCGCGCTGTAGCGAGACTGGGAGTCCGGCATGCCCAACTGAACGAGGACGAGACACTGAGCGAAGGTCTCCTCGCGTCCGGAGAAGGGATTATAGAGCTTGACGGAAGCACGCTTGGCAGAGCCCATCAAGCAGGCACCGGCGGTGTGAGAGCGAGCAGCCTTGAGACCGACCACGCCGGAACCGGCGTTCAGCAGGCGGTTCGTGTTCGTTACCGTCACGTTGCGCGAGGTACCGTCCGCCCCCTGAATGGTAACAACGGCACTGCGCTGGGAGGTGATATTGATGATAGCCGGGTTCTGCGTGGCGTACATGGCTAACAGAGCCATATCCCGAGCCGAAGACTGCGTAACCGTTGCACCCGTAACCCCCTTGAAGTAGGTGGAGGACATGTTGAGCTGCTTACGCGCCAGCAGGTTCATCTGCTGCGTGAAAGCCCCCTGCGGGTCCGAGGGATTAAGGCTGTAACCGCAGGCCATGGCCAGTGTTGCCGCCGCCGAACTGTCATCCCACAACAGGGTGGAATACAGCGCATCGCGCACGGAGATGCGGTCACCGGGCTTCAGCTTCAGCAAATTGGTACCGGGCCACTGCTGCACCAGCGAGGGCACCGCAATGAGGCGGGAGGTATCGATATGGCTGTTCTGAATCCAGTCGAGGGCCACGACCGCCGTTGCCACGTTGGCCAGCATGCCGATGGGCCGCTTCTGCGTGGCATTCTGCGAGTAGAGGATGCGACCGGAGGTCATCTCCAGCACCAGATAACTGGGCTTCGTGGTTGCCGGATCCGGGTAGGACGGCGTGCAGGACGAAAAGAGTCCGGCAACGGCTACCGCAAGGAGAGCAAATGTGGATTTAAGATTCATCGCAACTGATTACCATACATTACTTACCCTCACCCGCCGAGGGCTTGGCCGACTTAGATTTGCATGTGCGCTTGGCCGCCGGGGCTTTACCCTTGATCTCCGCCGCCATCTCTGCCGCGCTCCGGTCGCCGAAGATAATCCCCAGCTCCCGAGCCGTCTGCACAATCTGGCTGTCCGGCTGCACCATGCGCGGCTGAGCCACCGCCTCATCGATGCTCACGCTGCCGACCTGCGGCCCGTTGAGCACGAGCGAAACACCGAAGCGCTTCTGCTCGATGAGCTTAACGGCCTCCACACCGAAGCGAATGCCGAGGATGCGGTCGAACGAGCAGGGTGAACCACCGCGCTGGGTGTGCCCCAGAACGCAATAGCGGGTGGTGAACCCGGTGAGCTCCTGCAGCAGACGGCAGAGGCGGTTACCGATGCCGCCCAAACGCTCTTCACCGCGCTCGGTGCTCTTCACCGTCACCCACTTGCCGTTCAGCTTGGCGCCCTCCGCCACCACCACGATAATCTCGCGCTGTCCGGAAGCCTTGCGGGCCTTGATGCAGTCCACCACCTTATCCAAGTCGAACTCGATCTCCGGGATGAGCACCACATCCGCCGAAGCCGCGATGCCGCTGTGCAGCGCAATCCAGCCGGAGAGGTTACCCATTACCTCGATGACCATGATACGCTTGTGCGCGTTGGCCGTGGTGCGGATGCGGTCGATGGACTCCGAAACAACGGACACCGCACTCTGGAAACCGAAGGTGTAGTCGGAAGCGGTGCAGAGGTCGTTGTTAATCGTCTTCGGAATGCAGATGACGGGCAGGCCCTCCTCCGAGAAGAGCTGAGCCGTCTTCGCCGAGCCGTCACCGCCGATGACCACGAGAGCCTGCAGACCGAGAGCCGTGATGGTCTTCTTGGCCTTCGCCATGGTCTCCTTATCGATGGACGCGCTGCCGAATTTATTGACATGCACATTGAAGTTGCCCGTATTCGTGGTGCCGAGGATGGTACCGCCGAAGGCGCGGATCTTGTGCGTCTTCATGGGGGTAAGCAGCTCATAGCGCCGCCCGCCCGCCATCGGGAGCAGACCCTCAAAACCGTCATGGAAGCCGATGACGCGCCACGCCCGCTGGTAGGCAGCGGAAACGAAGCCTTCAATCACCGCATTGATGCCGGGGCAATCACCGCCGGAGTTCAGAATGCCGATAATCATGGATGTATTCTCTTGTAATCTGTTATAAACTTATTTTGCGGAACACGGAGCCGGGATGGCACCGAAGTAGTGAGCGCAGTTCCAGAGCGCGCGGGGGTGGTGGAAGAAGGACTTCCACATCGTACCCTTGAGCCCGTTGGCCGGGGAGCCGTCCCGCTCCAGGTAACCGAACCACTCGCCGTGCTCCGGGTCCTCGAAGTGCCCGAAGGACCAGTCGTGGATGCGCTTGTGCCACTCCGCGTACTCCTCCTTGCCCGTGAGCACATAGGCCAGGCAGGTTGCAATCAGGGCCTCATCGTGGCACCACCAGAACTTCATGTTGTGCCAGTACTCCTGCACCGGGCCGCCGAAGACATCCGTGTAGTACAGCAAGCCGCCGTACTTGGGATCCCAGCCGCGCTCCAGTGACCAGTCGATCATCTTGCAGCCCAGCTCGATGAGCTCGGGGTCACCGCCGCGACGGCGCGCTTCCTCGAGGATGAACCAGCCGCCCTCGATGGCGTGACCGGGGTTCTGCGTGCGCTCATCGAAGTGGTCGATAATCGAGCCGTCCGGGGCAACGACCTCGAGAATGGCGCGAATGTCCTCCTTCACGAAATAGGTCTTGAGGTCCGAGATGCAGCGATCGATCCAGCCGGTGAAGTAGCCGTCTGCATCGCCCAGGTACTTGCGCAGCTCCTGGCAGGTGACCAAGGTAATCATGCGCGGGGCCAGACCGATGGAGGGCCGCTTGCCCGTGGTCTTGGGCAGCATCTTGCCGGGTGTGAAGAAGATGTCAACGTAAATCTCGAACCAATGGCGGGCGCGCTCCGCGCTCTCGGGGTCGCCGGTGGCACCGAAATGAGCCGCCCAAGCAATGGCGGTGAAGCACTCGGAGTACGCATAGCGACGCTTGCGAATGGGGGTGCCGTCCTCCGTTACATGGAAGAAGAGCCGCCCGTCCTCGGGGTCCACACACTTCGTCTCCAGGAAGTTCAGGGCACTCTCCGCCCACTCCTTCCACTCCGGACGCTTCTCGATGCTGTTGTAGCAGGTCAGCAGCATCCAAGCCATGCGGCCCTGCGCCCAAGTGTTCTTGTCCGTATCCACAATACGCCCGTCGGCATCCACGCAATGGTAGATGCCGCCGTGCTTTGTGTCGACAAGACGGGGGAACCAGAAAGGAATGCTGCCGTTGAGCAACTTATCCTTGTAAAAGGCCCCCAGTTCTTGCGTATTGATCATATACTGCGGGGATTACTTATTGATAGCCCAGTCAAAGAAGCCGATGGCAGTGAGCTCATCACGGAGCTGCTTGACAGTGGCGGCATCCGGGGTACCCATGGGCAGACGGGCCGGGCCGAGGTCAACGCCCCACCAACCCATGATCTGCTTGCAGCAGCCCATGTAGCCGTGGGAGGCGATGATGTTGATCATCTTGACGGAGAGGAGCTGCAGGTGGCGGGCATGAGCCACATCCCCCTCATTGAAGGACTCGATGATGTTCTGGTACAGCGCGGGGGCATAGTTGAAGGAGGAACCGACACCGCCCTTGGCACCCGTGGCCAGAGCACCCAGGAACCACTCATCCACGCCCCACGGAATATCCCACTTGCCGCCGTCGTGGTTCAGCGCATCCATGTACAGAGCCAAGTCCGGGTTGGTGAACTTGATGCCGCAGAAGTTCGGGATGCGGGCCGCCATGGCATCAATGATCTTGCAGGGGTTGAAAGCCACGTGGGTGAGCACGGGGATGTCGTAGAAGTAGTAAGGCAGGTCGGGAGCACCGGAGGCCTCGAAGGCGGCGCAGTCAGCCAGAGCATCCACGGAACCGGGCTTGAAGTAGCAGGGGGAGTTGCTGGCCGTGCCGTCCGCACCGCATTCCGCAGCGTAGGCAGCCAGCTCGCGGCCGTCGTACACGCTGTTGCCGCCGGTGTGCACCACAAAGCCGATGCCGTACTTCTTCTTGGCCTCGCCCCAGGCGGCCATGTTCTCCTTGCGCTCGGTGAGCTGCATGTGGGCGGACTCGCCGGTGGAGCCGGTGATGAAGGTCATCTTGATGCCCTGCTCCGCCAAGAACTTGGCCTGAGCATCGACAGCGTTGGGGTTGCAGGTGCCATCAGCGTTCATCGGCGTGTGAGTCGCCGCCACCAATCCGTGAAGTTTGAGTGTAGTATTCATGTTGAGATGTTTCGAGCAGATTCGTACTCTTGCAGCTATAGTAGCGATTTTACTCTGCTTTTTCAAGTATTTTTTTCGCAGACAGGGGGATTTTCACCAAAAGAAGCTGTAGTTCAGTCCTCCTCCTCGTCTTCATCCTCGTCATCCTCCGGAATTTCGGTACTACCGAGGGCTGTCTTCGTGCCTTTACCTTTGGACGGCGTCTTGGGTGTCGTGCTCGTTGTTGCGGGGGCGGGCTCCTCATCGTCGAACCAGTCGTCCTCGGGTATCTCGGTGCTGCCCAAGGGGCTCTTCCGGGCGGCCTCGGCCTTCTGCTTCTTGGCTGCCGTTTCCTTGGCCACTGCCTCTTGGGAGTCAACCCACAGCGCGATGGCCCCCTCGGCATAAGCAGCGTACACGCTGGTGGGGTCTATATTGCGCATCTCGGTATATGCCGCGCGCAGACGCTCGCGCGAGGCCCCGCTGCGGCGCAGGTGGCCGGCATAGGCGGCAAGCATCTCCTGCCGTTGCAGGCGGGAGTAGCAACCCTGCAGCATCAGGCGGCGGATGTAGGTGTTTGCCTCCGCCGGCTTGAGGGGTTGCAGTTTGGTGACAACAGCCAGCGGGTCGAATTTCAGGCGTTTCTCCAGTCCGATGGTGTCCTTCATGGGACGATCGTTTGCACGGCGGCGGCGACTGCTGCGCAGATCCGCCGGCAGCATGATGGGCACATCCGCCGCGCGGGCCACCAGCTTGGGACGCCGGGTACCGGAGGCGGTCTGGGCCTTGGCCAGCAGGGCCTCCTGTTCATCAAAAGCCTTCACGAGCTTTCGGAGGGCGGCGCAGGCCGTCTCGGGGCTCTTCATTTCCTCCGCACTCTGTACAATGCCGCGCAGGTTGCCCCGTCCGTCCACCACGGCCAGGCAGGGATAGCTCCAGATGCCGCCGGGCAGGCTCTTATTGCCCATCAGCTTCTCCCATTCCTTCTTCTGCTTCTCATCGGGATTTTGATACACGGGCACCTCCAGCAGAATGGCTCCCTTGAGGGCCGGGGCTATCCCTTTCTTGCCGATGAAGGCCTCCCGCACCGCCGGGCCGTTCTTGTCGAAGTCCACGCCGTAGCAGAACAGCACCACGGGCTTGCGACCGGCACGGGACAGCGTGGTCTCGTACTCCGACGCCGCCATGAGCGCGGAGCACCATGCTGCTGCCGCCAGGAAAAGGAAACAGAGAAGATTTTTCATACGTACCGCTTGGCAGTGTAGCACAAATCCGGCAGGACTGCAACCTTATTTTCCGCCCTGTGTGTTTTCCTCTTCATCGGACGAGCCGAAGAGACGTGCGAACTCGGGGCTGCGGAGGAATTCAGCCAGCTTCACGCTTCCGAAGCAGTCGTGCTCGCGGAAGTAGCGGAGCGTGGGCTGCAGCATGGCGGAGCAGCGGCAGGCGGTCTCTTCCGCCGCCCCCCAGCAGGCGGGCCAAGGTGCCTCGGTGTCCGCATATGCAAGCAGGCGCGCGGCATAGGCAGGCAACAGACGACCCACGGCTTCCGCCCGCGCGGGTTCCCGTACATCGGCCAGGAGGTAGCAGATGCGTTGCAGGCCGCGTTCGGTCTCCGTTCCGTCATATTTAGCAGGAAGAGGCGCACTGCGGGAGACCGAGCGCACGCTGCGTCCGCCCCCCTGCCCTGCGGGCCTCGGTTCGATGTAGTCCGCCGTTCCTTCCTCGAAATCCACGCGCAGGCACTGCACGGCTTCCGTGCGCACGGGTAGCTGCCAAAAAGGTCGGTGAACGGTCACGGCGCAGCGCAGCTCGTAGGTGCGCACGGTGTGGAGGGCTCCCCGGGGCATGCGGACGGTGGCTTCTCCCTCCTTGCGCAGGGCGTACTCGGTCTCCACCCGGCAGAAGGGCTCCGCCGCACGCAGCACGGGCGCATCGGCCGTCACGCGCACCTGCCCGTCCTCCGCAGCCAGTCGTATGTGCCATACGGCCTCGCTCAGCAGGGAGAAGGCGTCATCCTCCCCGCTGCTGCGGTAGATGGTGATGCCGGGGGAGTCCTTCATGTTCCAGGCATAGTCCAGCACGCAGGGCTCGGCGAGGCTCTGCTGCTCGGCGGGCGGCAGCTCGGCCGGGGTTGCCGCATCAGGAAACCAAGCGGGGCGCAGGGCGAAGGCGAGCGTGCCGAGGCTCCCCACCGCCAGCACCGCGAGGGTGCGCTTGTGCCATCTCTTCATGCGGAAAGTATAATGCAGGTGCGCCGCAAAATCAAGGCTTGAGTTTTATCGCGCGGGGGGGTATAATGCCGCCACCGCCATGAGTATCGCAGATTTTTGCAACAAGTACGTGCAGGGGCTGGTGGCCTACCAACCCGGCAAACCCATTGAGGAGACCGCCCGTGAGCTGAACCTCGCGCCGGAGGACATCGTGAAACTGGCTTCCAACGAGAACGCACTGGGGCCCTCCCCCGCCGCCGTGGCTGCGGCGCAGCAGGCTTGCACGGGTGTCAACCTCTACCCGGACGGCTCGTCCTTTGTCCTGCGCAGCAAATTGGCGGAGCTTTGGGGTGTCTCGTTCGAGCAAACCGTGGTAGGTGCCGGCAGCAGCGAGCTCATCGAGCTGGTCAGCCATGCTTTCCTCAACCCGCAGGCGGAGGTCGTGGCGGCTCAGTACAGTTTCACACTCTACCTGCTCATGTCGCGTCTTTTCAACTGCCGCTATACCGAGGTGCCGAATAAGCCGGACATGACGCATGACTTGGCGGGCATGCTGCGGGCCATTACCCCGGCTACGCGGCTGGTTTTCATCACTAACCCCACCAACCCGGTCGGTACCATGGTGCAGCAGGAGGAGTTGGATGCCTTCATGGCCGCCGTGCCGCCGCATGTGGTGGTCTGTTTCGATGAGGCGTACATCCATTTTGCCGAGCAGCAGCCGGATACCTTCAAGTACCTGCGTGCGGGGCAGCCTGTTGTCATTCTGCGCACCTTCTCGAAGGCCTATGGGCTGGCAGGTCTGCGTGTGGGTTATGCCATCACCTCGCCGGAGATTGCGGACCTCATGAACAAGGCGCGCTCCCCCTTCAACGTGAACCTGCCTGCCCAGGCTGCGGCGCTGGCGGCGCTGGCGGATCGCGAGCACCTGGCGGCTTCCGTGGCCATGGTGGCGGAGGGGCGGCAGCAGTACGAGGAGGCCTTCCGCGAGATGGGGCTGGATTTCGTGCCCTCGCACACCAACTTCATCCTCGTGAAGGTGGGATGCGGCCGCTCGGTGTTTGAGTCCTGCCTGCGGGAGGGTGTCATCCTGCGTCCCATGGGCAGCTATGGGCTGGGTGAGTACATCCGCATCACCATCGGCACGCCGCAGCAGAATGCACGCTGCATCGCGGCCCTGCGCCGCGCCGTGAAGGGGTGCTGAGGGGGCGGTTTCAGCATTCTTCGGGGACTTTTTTCTCTTTTTGCTTGCAAGGCGGGCAAGAATGTGCTATGATGCACGGCGTATGAAACTGACCTCCATTATCTCGATGGCGGCCTGCGCGTTCGGCAGCATCATCTCCATGGTGAAAGCTGCCGATGAGCGGCCGAACATCCTGTTCATTATATCGGATGACCATGCCGTCCAGGCTCTGGGCACCTGCGAGAAGGACAGCCCCGTGCCCCTGCCCGGCTTCCGCCGCATGGCTCAGGAGGGTATGGTGTTCGACCGTGCCTATTGTGCTAACTCGCTCTGCGGGCCCTCCCGCGCGTGCATGCTCACGGGGCGTCACTCGCACAACAATGCCTTCCTGTATAACTACGGCGGCCCGGCCTTCAACGGCGCGCAGCCTACCTACCCCAAGATGCTGCAGGCAGCGGGTTATCAGACGGGTATCGTCGGTAAGTGGCACCTGATCTCTCAGCCCACCGGTTTCGATTCCTGGCAGGTGTTCGTTAGCCAGGGTGAGTACTGGAACCCGCATTTCCTTTCCCTCGGGCCCAAAGGTGGCACGATCGGCCATACGGAGCGCGGTTATGTGTCGGATCTCCTTACCTCCAAGGCCATTGACTGGATTGAGAATCGCGATAAGAGCAAGCCTTTCGCGCTCATTCTCGGCCACAAGGCCCCCCACCGTAACTGGGTCACGGCCCCCCGCCACCTGCAGAAGGTGAAGGAGGAGGTCGCGAAGATGACGCCCCCCTCCACCATCGATGACACTTGGTCGGACATCCCGGAGTTCTTCGGTCAGGGTCGCCAGACGGTCGGTTGGGATCTCTGCAACTGGAACGATTCGCACCTCAACCAAGACCTCATCCCCTTCGAGGTGATGAAGGAGATTGTTCCCAAGTGGAAGCTGCGCCAGATGGTCAACAACGGTCGCTTCAAGGATGAGATTCCTGCGGATTTCGACTGGAATGCCTTTGAGCCAAAATATGCTACCAAGACGAACTACGGTTGGGATCTCAACAGCATTGACCCCGGCATGCGCTGCATCTACAAGGATTTCTTCGATACCCGTACCCGCGAGTTCGTGGAGGCCTTCAAGAGCGGCAAGATTCAGAATCAGCATGATATGACCGTGCAACGCTGGCGCTGGTACATGGAGGACTACCTCGGCACCATCATGGGCGTGGATGAGTCGATCAACGACATCCTCACCTATCTGGATAAGAAGGGTCTGTCCGAGAAGACGCTCGTCATCTATGTGGGTGACCAGGGCTTCTACACCGGCGAGCACGGCTGGTATGATAAGCGCCACATCTTTGAGCAGAGTCTCCGTATGCCGCTCATCATGCGCTGGAAGGGTCACATCCCCGCCGGCGTGCGTTCCAACGCCATGGTGCAGAATATCGACTATGCACCCACCATCGTGCAGCTGGCAGAGGCGGATAACTCCAAGAATGTCGCTACCTTCGACGGCGTGTCTCTCGTGCCCTTGCTCAAGACGGGCGAGGCCCCGGAGTTCACCGACCGCGCTCTCTACTACGCCTTCTACGAGCAGCCGGGTGAGCACAACGCACCCCGCCACGACGGCGTGCGTACCTCTCGCTACACCTTCGCGCACATCTGGACCCCCACCCCGGAGGAGCGGAAGTCCGGCCAGCGCAAGCCGTCCAATGAGTGGTTGCTCATTGATAACGAGAAGGACCCCGACCAGCTCCACAACGTTTCCCAAGATCCCGCTTATGCGGAGGTCATGAAGGAGCTGACGGAGAAGTACTACGAGCTGCGCAAGCAGTACCGCGTCAAGGATGACTGCCCCGGCTCCGGTAACAAGATTCCGGACTTCATCCCCAGCTGGGGCCCCGGCGAGAAGGATCACCTGTAATCGCCCCGCCACCCCTTCCCCCGCCTGCGCGGTCGAGTGCCCCGCAGGCGGGGTTTTGCATATGCCACTCACATTCGGCTTGCAGTCCGGGGGATTTTTTGCTATACTCGCGACCGCGCGGGGACATTCGTCCCGCAAGCACGCTTAACAACCACTGTTTCTCACAGAAATGACACTCGTTTCCATCATCGCCATGGCGGGCATGCCGCTTTCCCCTGCCCCCTTCCTTGCCCCGCAAAGCCCCGCAGCAGTGGCCTCCGCTGCTCTCGCTCCCGCCTCCTTGGCCGGTAAGACGATCTCTTTCGATTATTCCTCCGCCACCTGCCACCTCTCCTGCGACGGCGGCGAAACTTGGAGGGTAGACACGGAGTCCTCCGATGTATCCTATCAGCTGAGCGCGAAGCCCAACAAGAAGAAGGGTGTCAGCAGCGAATTCGGCGATGGCAAACTGCTTGCCACCTGCATATCCGGCAACGACAAAACACCCACCTCCTACACCTATACCAAAACCGGTCAAAGGATCGCTACCCTCGTCTTCCCCGGTTACGAGTGGGAAAACGTATACACTCTCCACTTCCAAACCGCCACCTCCGGCATAGCTATCTGCACCGGCTCCGCCGAGGCTGATTCTTGGAGGCAGACCAATATCAAATTTACCATCAAATAACGCTTGGATTTGGCCTGCTTCCGCCGGCCTCCGGATGTTTCGGAGTTTGAAAAATACGAACGTCCGTCCGTTGCAGAGCTGAAAGAAGGCGGCTTCTTGCCCCATTCGTCATGAAGTCTTGTTCTCTCCGGTGCGGACGATCTCGGAGAGGGGAGCGGCACCCCGAAGGCGGCGGGAGATGAAGTCCTGCCAATCAGAGCATCGAAGGGAGGTGCCGGGCTTGCTGAGCTCCAGCTCCTCGGCGGAGATGGGGAGGACCTGCAGGAAGGAGATGCTCGGGCCCTGCGGGAGCGGGCAGATGCTCACGAGATTAGCCTCCTCATCCGCGCAAACCGGAAGCGGGTCTAGGAAGAGGCAGTGGAAGGGCTCGGCTTGCGGGGTTGCCGGGTTCGGAGGGAAGGTACATACACACTCGGAAGTGACGCTGCCCACCGGCATGGAGGCGAGTATTTCGGCCGCGTACAAGAGGGTGTGCGCCTCCGGCGGTAAGTCTTCACCCGGTTCGCAGTCGGCGGGGAGGTACATCAGCAGTTCCGTTCGCGTAACCCATGGCATATAAAGAGGCGTCTCTTCATCTTCCGGACACCTGAAATGCGCACCGAGCCCGAGGGTGCAGAGGGTGTAGAAAGGCACGTCCTCCGCAGGCGAGAGAAGGAGCAGCTCGCGGCACGGGGATGAAGCGTCATCGTTTTTATATACCCGCGCCACAGGCCCCAGGCATTCCTCTATGTAGCGGAACAACGCCTCCCGCTCCGCCCGACTGTAGCACGCTCCCTCCCCGCGCAGAGCCGCACGGCGCAGGGCTCGCAGTCGGCGTATCTCCTCCCTCCCGCCCCGCAGACACAGAACGGGGGCCATGGAGGACCACAGGAAAACGGTGTGGCCCAAGCGCAGCAGGCGGTCGTCCTTGCTCCACGGAACGACCGTCGCAACGGAGGGAATATCCGTTCCCTCGAGCAGTTGAATGAATTCATAATATCCCTCCCGCGTGGCGTAGAGGTAATCCGCCCGCCGATGCGCGCGCCAAAAGGAGAACTGTTGCCACAGCGCCACCGCGGAACAGACGGAAAGAAAAGCGCAGCAAATAAGCGCCGTCAGCGTACCCTCGACCTCCGCTGCGTCATTCAGGTAGACATAGCCTATGATGACCGTACTGATCGGGAAAACAAACAGGTTAGCCCTGAGGAGCAGGAGCCCCCACAGGCAGCGGAGTCGGCGGTCAATCGGCAGGGAGATGTTTTCCGCCTCGGCTTGAGGCGGTGTAACGGTTGTGCGCATGGCGGCATTGTAGCACGGCGCAGTCGGCGGGTCAAGGCAAAGTGCGCCGGCGGGGTACTTTTGCAGCCCATTTGCCCGCCCGCGAAATTTCGGCTTGCCAAGCGGGGAAAAATCGGCTATAATCGGCTCGTACACGGTACACGCATTTCACTATGTCCGGCAATCTCACTTACAAGCAATCCGGCGTCGATACTATCGAGGCGCAGTCTTTCGTGCATGACATCAGCAGCCACGTCAAGCGCACACAGAAAACCCGCCAACTCTGCAATGCCTTCGGGCTTTTCGCTGCGGCCTACGACCTCTCCTCCTACAAGGAGCCGGTGATCGTAACCGGCACGGACGGTGTAGGCACCAAGACGGAGATCCTCTTCGACCTGGACATGCTGGAGACAGCGGGCAAGGACTTGGTGGCCATGAATGTGAACGACATTCTGACCACGGGCGGCGACCCGCTCATGTTCCTGGACTACCTGGGCATCTCGAACCTGGAGATCGAGCGTCCGCGCATCACGCGACTGGTGGCGGGCATGTGTGACTATCTGGAGAGCTGCCACTGCATTCTGGCCGGCGGCGAGACAGCGGAGATGCCCGGTGTGGTGCCGACCGATCTGGTGGAGATGGCCGGTTTCAGCATCGGCTGTGTGGAGAAGAGCTGCATGATCGACCCCTCCAAGGTGGCGGTGGGCGATGTGCTCATCGGCTACGCCAGCGATGGTTTCCATGCGAACGGTTGGAGCCTCATCCGCCGCATCCTGAAGCAGAATCCGGATCTTCTGACGGAGGAGGAGCTGCGCGGCCTGCTGGCCCCCACCCGTCTGTACCACGATGTGGTGTATGACATGCGCAAGCTCGGCATCACGCCGAAGGCCTACGCGCACATCACCGGCGGCGGTCTGCCGGAGAACCTGGAGCGCTTCCTCGGGGAGAAGGGGTCGGACCTGGAGATTCCGTACTGGAACAACCCTGCGGCCCAAAAGGTGCTGGAGTTTGTAGACGCGGAAGACCGCTTCCACACCTTCAACATGGGCATCGGCTGGGTGGCCATCGTGTCGCCGGAGCAGGTCGAGCAGGCCATGACGGCGGGCCCGGGCGGCTGCGTCATCGGTACGATCCGCGAGGGTCGCGGCATCCGCGTCAGCATTCGCAAGTAACCCCCTGCCACCATGTCGGATCCTCTTCACCATGAATGCGGCGTGGCGGCCATTCGCCTGCTCAAACCGCTATCATATTTCGCCGCCAAATACGGTTCGCCGGATTGGGCGTTCAACAAGCTGTTTCTGCTCATGGAGAAGCAGCACAACCGCGGGCAGGACGGCGCGGGCATCGGCTGCATCAAGCTGAATATGCCCATCGGGGAATCCTACGTCTTCCGTGCACGCGATGCGACCGGCTCGGCCCTCAGTAACATCTTCAACAACCAGCAGCGCAACCTGCGCCACATGCGCGAGAAGGGTGAGATTGATGGAACGAACCCGGACGACTACAAGAAGCGCTTTAACTTCGGCGGCGAGATTCTCATGGGCCACCTGCGCTACGGCACCAGCGGCCAGTTTGATGAAGGCAGCTGCCACCCCTACCTGCGCCGTACCAACTGGTCCACGCGCACGCTCATGCTCTTGGGTAACTTCAACATGACCAACGCCCCTGCCCTGAACCGCAAGCTCATCGAGCGCGGTCAGCACCCTGTCTTCGGTACGGATACCCAGACCGTGCTGGAGGAGATCGGGTACTACTTGGATGAGGCGCACACGGATATTTACCGCGAGCTGCGCGGAAAAATTGACGGACAGGCGATTCCCGGGGAGATTTCCCGCCGGCTGGATTTGTATGATATCATCAGCAAGGCCTCCGTGGACTGGGACGGCGGTTACTGCATCATGGGCGGTGTCGGCAATGGCGACTTCTTCTGCCTGCGGGATCCGCACGGCATCCGCCCCTGCCACTATGTACTCACGGATGAGTATCTGGCGGTGGCCAGCGAGCGTGTGCCGCTGATGAGCGTGATGGAGGCGGAGAGCGATGAGGTGCATGAGCTGCCGCGCGCCAACATGATTGTGGTGAAGAATAACGGCAAGGTGACCATCCGCGAATACACTAAACCGCTGGAGCCCACGCCGTGCAGCTTTGAGGCCATCTACTTCTCCCGCGGCAATGATCCCATCATCTACCGGGAGCGCAAGGCCTTGGGTGCCAACCTGTCCGAGCGCGTGGTGGATAGTCTGGATGGTAACTTCTCCAAGGCTGCTATCACTTACATCCCCAACACGGCGGAAATCTCTTACTACGGCCTGCTGGAGGGCTTGCGCGCCTACCGTCGCAACAAGGTAAGCGCCGCCATGGTGGAGGCATTCCGCAATGGTACCATGAGTGAGGAGCTCATCGAGGAGCTCATTCTGCGCCGCTGGCCGCGTGCGGAAAAAATCGCTCACAAGGATATTAAGATGCGCACCTTTATCACGCAGGAGGCCAGTCGCGGTGTGCTCGCTTCTCAGGTGTACGACCTCACCTACGAGGCGATCGGCTCCGATGAGGTTCTGGTGGCCATCGATGATTCCATCGTGCGCGGCACCACGCTCAAGACCTCCCTGCTCCGCCTGCTCGGTCGCGCCAATCCGCGCAAGATTGTCATCGTGTCGTCTGCACCGCAGATTCGCTACCCGGACTGCTATGGTATCGACATGAGCGAGCTGGGTAAATTCGTTGCCTTCCAAGCGGCTATCTCCCTGCTGCGCAAGCGTGGGATGTATGATTACATCACCGCCGTGTACAAGGAATGCAAGCGGCAGCTCGAGCTCCCGCCGGAGCAGCGCAGCAACCCCGTGCGGCAGATCTACGCGCCCTTCACCACGGACGAGATCACCGAGGAAATCGCACGCTTGGTAACGCCGGATAACTCCACCTGCCCCATTCAGGTTATTTTCCAAACCTTGGAGGGTCTCCACGAGGCTATCGAGGGGCCATGCGGCGATTGGTACTTCAGCGGTATCTATCCCACACCGGGTGGCTACACCACGGTGAACAACGCCTTCATCAACTGGTACGAGGGACGCGATGGGCGTGCCTACGCACTCCCCGTTACATAACAGAAATACCATGGCAGACGGCGCACCTACTCAGCAACCCGACGACGAGGTCCTTGTTCAGGAAACCCTCGACGGTAAGACTCAGGCCTTCGATGAGTTGGTGCGCCGCCACAGCCGCAAGCTGCACGCCATGCTGCTCCAAATGGTCGGGTCGGAGGCGGATGCCTATGACATCGCCCAAGAGTCTTTCCTCAAGGCCTTTCATTCCCTCCGCTACTTCAACGGTCGGAGCGCCTTCTATACTTGGCTGTATTCCATCGCCGCCAATCAGGCACGCAATTTCATCCGCAAGCGCAAGCGTGAGAATACATCCAGCATCGATAACGATGAAAACGGGGATCGCTTGGAAAAGGACAACGACTTGGCCGACCCCGCTCTGACGGCCGACCCCGCGCGCCGCGCCCACCTGACCGACCTGCGCCGCAAACTCATCGCCGCCCTTGACAAACTCTCCCCCGCCCACCGCGAGGTTGTCACCATGTGCGACATCCACGGCCTCTCCTACCCCGAAATCTCCCGTATTCTCAACATCTCGGAAGGAACCCTCCGCTCCCGACTTCACTACGCTCACCGCCTCCTCCAAGGCCTTCTCGCCGATGAGCGATAGGGAGTTTTCTTCCGTTCCGCGGGGAATAAGGTATTTACGGCTTGACGCGGGGGCGAAAGTGGCGTAGAATGGGTGGAGTATGGTGTTGGAGAAACTTCTCGTTAAGAAGGTAGAAAAAATCAGTGTATCGCGGTTCTATGATTCGTACCGCCAGACACTGGCCCTGCGTTTGCAGAATTCGCCCCTGGGCTTGGGACGCAACATACGACAGCCGGCATTGAACAGGCCCGGCTTGGCCTTAGCCGGGTATTTCGGATATTTTGCACACGAGCGTATTCAGGTATTCGGGGCGGCGGAGATGGCATATTTATCTACCCTGCAGGGCTCCGAGCGGAGGAATCGACTTGCCCAGGTATGCAGCGATGATGTGCCGTGCATCATTTTTTCGCGCAATGAAGAGGTTCCGCCTGATATTCTGGAGATGGCGGATGCGAATTCCATCTCAATTTTCACAACGCCGCTGGCAACGATGCAGCTGATGAATCGTGCCACCATTATTCTGGAAAACGAGTTTGCGGACAGCTCAACGGCACATGCCACGGCAGTGCAGGTGCGCGGTGTGGGGGTATTGCTTACCGGTGAAAGCGGTATCGGAAAAAGCGAGGTTGCATTGGGTCTCTTGGAACGAGGGGCAGCCTTGGTTGCGGATGACGCAGTGCGCATTCATAACAGAGGCGGGAAAATTTATGCAAGTGCGCCGGATTTGTGCAAGGGCTACATTGAGATACGCGGTCTCGGTATCATGAATGTATCAACCCTCTACGGCTTCAAAGCTCAGAGCAATGAGGCGACCGTTGACCTTGTCATCAACCTGAAAAAACACGATCCCATGCGCGATGACATCGACAGAACCGGGCTCTCTCCCAACAAAATATCCATTCTCGGTGTTGAGGTGGACCGACTGGAGCTGCCCGTTGCCCCCGGTCGCGATATGTCACGTCTGGTTGAGATTGCTGCTACGGGGCAATACCTGCGCAACAGCGGCATCAATGTAGCCTCGCAATTCAACCAAGCCCTGCACGAGGAAATAGCACGCAATGCAAAACACTGATATGACGGTACAATTATCCGACATAACCGCCCTGCTCGATCGCGAACTGAGAATCGCGGACATCAAGGATGCCCCCGTGGCACTGAACGGACTACAGGTAGAAAACAACGGAATCGTTACCAAGGTAGCCTTGGCCGTAGACGGAAGTCAGAAAACCTTGGATGATGCCGTTGCGGCGGGAGCAGACTTACTGCTGCTGCACCACGGCATCTTCTGGAGTGGCCTGCGTCCCATCACGGGCTGGTGGCGGCGCAAGATTCAGACATGCTTGGAGCACAATCTAGCTGTGTATGCCGCCCACCTGCCCTTGGACCTGCACCCCACCCTCGGCAACAATGCGGGACTGGCAGCGGGATTGGGGCTGACGGACACCACTCCGGAGGTTGACTACCATGGTGTCTCCATCGGACTGGCCGGTAACTTCCCCGGCACGGTCAGCGAGCTCCGAGAGTGCCTAGCGGATCTCACCGGCTCCGTTGTTACCGGAGTCGTGCGCGATCCCGCTGCACCTGCCGGGCGCGTGGCTGTTTGCAGCGGCGGCGCAGGGGAAGAAATTTACCAAATGCACGCTAAGGGCTACCGCTGCTACATCACGGGCGAGGAAAATCACTGGGTGCGCAACGCTGCGCAGGACATGGGTGTTGATATCCTCTTTGCAGGTCACTACGCCACCGAAACCTTCGGTGTCAAAAGTCTGGGGCGACTCCTCGAGAGAACCTTCGGTCTGCCGACCGTCTTCATCGACAACCCCACCGGCATGTGATGACCATCATCCCGGAAGACTCCTTCGGCACCCGGCTGGACCAATATCTGGCGGCGAGACTGCCCGAGCTGTCCCGCGCCCGCATCCAGGCTCTGTTGAAAGACGGCAGCATCACCGTGAACGACAAACCCGCCAAGCCCAAGACACCGGTGGAGCGCGGGATGATCATCGACGTGACCCTGCCGGAGGAGGAACCGGAGGATGCACAGCCGCAGGATATACCGCTATCCGTTCTATATGAAGACAGCGACGTCATTGTGGTCGACAAGGCCCCCGGCATGGTTGTGCATCCCGCAGCGGGCAACCCGGACGGCACGCTCGTCAACGCCCTGCTCTACCACTGCGGCACGCTTTCCGGCTTGGGTGGCGGCTCGCGACCGGGAATCGTACACCGGCTGGATAAAGACACGAGCGGATGCATTGTTGCCGCCAAAAACGATGCCGCCCATCTCTCCCTCTGCGCTCAATTCGCCGAGCGCGACACCTCCAAAATTTACCTGGCCGTTGTACAGGGTCGCCCGAAAGAGGACAGCGGCACCGTCTTCACCAACATCGGCCGCCACCCTGTCAATCGGCTGCGCATGGCTGTGGTGAACCCGGGTTCCGGCAAGCCCGCCATCACGGACTGGCGCGTGCTGTACCACGATGCCGCCACGGACACCACGCTGGTGCTCTGCACGCTTCACACGGGCCGCACCCACCAGATACGCGTGCACATGCTGCACCTGGGCCACCCCCTGATTGGCGACCCCATCTACGCTAACCCCAAACGGCAGAAGGCGCACCCGGGCAGGCTGATGCTGCATGCTTGGCGACTGGCCTTCAACCATCCCAAGGACGGACACCGAGTGGCCGTGGAGGCCCCCATTCCACCCGAATATGCCCCTTGGCTGACCGGTGCCGAGCTCCCCGCTCCCGCAGAATAGTTTCTTCCCCGCCATTTGCTGCAAAATCAGCACACGCCGTGCTTTTTTAGCTTGCCAAGCGGGGGCGCTTGTGTTACGATGCAGACAGTCATGCTGGAAGCTCGTAATATCTGTCTGGAGGTCGACCATGAGGGGGAGTCACTCTTCCTCCTCAACGGCATCAATTTTTGCGTACCGAGGGGCCACTTCATGGCCATTGTCGGTCCGTCCGGTTGCGGTAAAACCACCCTGCTCAAGGCTATAGCGGGTATCAAGGAAAACACCTCCGGCTCCTTCCTGTGGCAGGGCAAGGATCTGGCGGAGGAAGGCGACTTCGAGCCCCACGAGATCGGCTATGTGCCCCAATTCAGTATCGCCTATGATGAACTGACCGTGGACGAGAGCGTGGCCAACTCGGCTCGCCTGCGCGTGAAGGCCGATGGCGAAGAACTCGACGATATCATCGACAACGTCCTCGCCGAAACAGGCTTGACAGACATTGCCGACAGACAGGTTAAAATGCTTTCCGGCGGTCAGAAGAGGCGCTTGGCTCTCGCCATGGAGCTCGTCTCCAATCCCTCCCTGTTACTCTGCGATGAGGTGACAAGCGGTCTGGATCCGCGCTCTGAGCGGGAAATCGTGAACCTGTTGCACAAACTCAGTCGGCGTGAGGGGCGCCTCATCATCTCCGTGACGCACAGCTTGGCCCAGTCGGAGCTCTACGACAGCATCATGGTGCTGGTGCGCGGCCACTTGGCCTACCATGGTTCCCCCTCCGCGATGTCTCACTACTTCGGCGTGAGCAATTTTGAGGAGGTCTACCCCCAGCTGGCCCGGCGGAACCCCGATGAGTGGGCCGCCAGTTGGATGAAGCATCGTGGGGACTACTACGCCCGCATGGAGCATGAGCACATCCGGAAACTGGAGGAAACCCCGGGCGGAATACCGGACTGGGCTAAGGAAAGCTCGAAACAGGAGACCGATGAGGACGAGGAGGTTCAGCCCTCTGCTCTCTCCCAATTCGTCACCCTGCTGCAGCGGCGCTTCACCCTTCTCTTCCGTGACAGGACGCAGCTGATGCTGCAACTGGCCATGATGATCATCTTCCCCATCATGGTAGCCCTCTTCTCCGGCAAGGGACAGGAGCAGCTCATGCACCTGACGGATTCACAATCATCCGACATTGCGGTGGAGGTTCAGCGGCAGCAGGCCCAAGCGGAAAACCGAGCAAAGGTCGGCTCTGCGGTCTCGGGTATCATCATGTTCGAGGTTATTTTGCTGGGCCTTATGGGTTCCAACAATTCCTCCCGAGAAGTGGCAACAGAGCGCTTGATTCTGGAAAAGGAAAAAATGAGCGGTGTCTCCCCCGGGGCCTATTTGGCGTCCAAGAGTGTGTTCTTGGCCACTCTTGTCTTGGTGCAAAGCGTGTGGATGTTCGCCTTTGTGCAATACTTTTGGCCGTATCGGGGTGATTTGATCAACCACCTACTCTTCCTGATCTTGGCGAATGCGGCCATGACGAGCGTTTGTCTCGGCATATCCGCCAACTGCAAGACGGGCGACCAGGCCTCGCTGCTCAGCATCTACTTGGTGGGCTTTCAGCTTCCGCTCTCCGGTGCCGTGTTGGCATTGCCGGGCTTCATCGAGACCATCACGCAGCCCTTCATCTCGGCATACTGGGCTTGGAGCGGCAGCATCAAGGGCGGTCTGATGGGTGACACCGGCCTAGAGTCAGAGGTATACAAAGCCGTCACCTCCATTGTACAGACTCATTTCTGTGGCGGTACCCTCTGTTTCTGGATACTGGTGCTTCACATCATTATCGGCGTGGTACTGGCCTATATCGGCATACGCCGCAGCCGCTGGGAGTAAATTTCATTAACAACATTACAAAACATGGCAAGAAGAAGAAGCAAAAAAGGAGGCAACTCGAAGACACTCCTGCTCATCGGGGGCGGCGTGGCTGCTTTCGTACTCGCCGTAGCCGTCATGCTCACCCGGGGGGGCAACTCCGATGTTCCCAAGCAGCATGATATAGACCCGGCGGATTATCGCGCCCACGGCTCCTCCAAGAACGGTAACACCTATAGCTTTACGGCGCGCGTTGAGGATATTGATACCATCGGCGATAACAGACTGCTGGCCGTCTCCTGCAACGGCGCACCGCAGGAGCGTCTGCCGCTTCTGGTGACGCCCAAGACGAAGACAGACGTGAACATCACCCGAGGAGATTCCTTTATCTTTACCGTTAAGTGCATGAACGGACGCGATGCAGATAAAAATCTTGTGCGCGGTATCCTGGTTGTAAAAAAAGTAGAGGTCAAATAACATGAAAACAAAGATTTCGACAGTCGCCCTGGTGCTGATGTTCGGCACGGCCTTTGCGCAGATGCCCAGCAGCTTTGATGCCAGCGGCAAGTCCGCCCAGTCTGCCAACGGCGTGGAGAATAACGACCCGAACAGCGTGGGCGAGACCCCGAATCCGCAGCTGTTCGGCATGGAGCTGCCTTTACTGGACCCCTCCAACGACAGTGTGAAGTACGGCGGGGGCAAGTTCGATGTGGGTAACAATGCCTTGGTGCGCGCGCGTTTTGAGAAATACCTCAGCCAGAACCCGGATGAGCGGGCGGAGGCGAAGAAGTACCGCAAAATCATGCGCGAGCTCCTCTCCCTGACCCGCAAATACACCAAGGACCGCCAGAAAATCGGCAGCAAGGTGCTCGTCAAGGTCGGCAAGGCACTGTATGCTGCCGCAGAGTTCGACATGGATAACGGCCAGTGCGATGCCTTGGGCAATGCTATCATCAGTGCACTTGAGGTACAGCGCGGCAATCGTGACCTGGAGGAGGAAAATCAGCGGATGGATGAGGAAATCGAGCGCTTGATGAAGAAAAACAACATCATCGAGAACCGCAACGCTCATGTCCGAGCCATCCGGGCCAACTCAGGCAAGAGCAAGATGGGCGGCAGCAGCGATGCCAGCGAGCGAAACACCGTCCAGCTGGCCGATAACACCAAGAAGGTAGCCACTAATACCGCTGCTCAGGTCAAGAACGATGCTACGCGCGCTGCCAACCTGTTGGCCGCTAAGACGCAGTACCAGGCCATGATGGTGCACATGTTCATCCAGCGTTACTATGACCACGCCGTGATTGCCGCGCGCCTGTACCGCCACATCTTCCGGGACGGTGACAGCAAGCTGCAGATCAAGGAGGACTCTGATGCCTCCAAGACCTTCGTGGGTGTCACCGGCATGCCGCCCACCGTTGCTACGGTGGATTCGCTTGCCAGCACCGCCGCCGGGGACGTGGACAAGAGCATGGAGAGCGTGCGCAACCTCATCGCTCAGAACAAAATGGGGGCCGCCACCCAGCGACTCATCGAGGCCGTGGCCGTCGGTGAGTTCATGGAGAGTGTCTGCACCTTCCCCATGGAGAGCCGCAACAAGGTCGCTAAGTTCTGGAGCCTCCGCAAGCGCGCCCTCACCGCCATGAACGGCCGCGACTACGGTGGCGTGATGGACATTGCCAAGGAGATGCGGGAGATGGACATCGACTTCGATGACTCTCAGCTGAAGGCCTATTGCACTGCCAAGATGAAGCAGAGTGACATGGAGCTGGCCTCTGCCCAGCAGGCCGCCGAGAAGGGCGATATGGATGCCGCCAAGCAGCACGCCCAGAATGCCGCCATCGTGTGGCCCCTCAACCCCAAGCTGGACCAGTTCCAAGGCGCGGTGGAGGATGTGGTGAACAAGGCCCCCCTGCGGGATGAGTTCCGCAAGCTCTATGATGCCAAGGAGTACCGCCGCATCGCTGCGGATCAAGCGCGCTTTGCGCCCGTGGCGATGGACCCGGAGCTGAAGGAGAAGTACATGGAGGCCATCCGCCGCGTGGAGACCATCGAGGGCACTCTTACCCAGGTGGCCGAGATGTCCCGCACGGACCGCACCATGGGCCCCTGCATTGCATACGAGGCCCTGCGCCGTATCATCAACGAGCACCCGGAATATGCCGAGGATGTACCGCTGGATAAGGCCCTGCGCAGCTATGAGACGGAGGCTCACGACTTCGTGAAACTGCTGCGGGATGCAGAGAACTTCGAGAAGGACAGGGAATTCGGCAGTGCTTTGTCCTCTTACCTGCGCGCGCGTGTCATTTACCCCAACTCGTACATGGCCAAGGATGGCATCCGTCGCGTGTCGGATATCATCGCTTCTGCAACGTATCAGTAATCTTGCTTACACCACCGGTTATCACCCGTTTCGCTCCGTCGCCGAGTGGCCCGATGCATGTCGGGCACTTGCTGGCGGCGGAACAGGCGCGTCGTATGGCAGATGAGCACGGCGGCCGATGTCTGCTGCGCATCGAGGACATCGATCCACGGGCGCAGGATCCGCAGTGGCTCCGGTTGATGGAGGAGGACCTGGCTTGGCTGGGTCTGCATTTTGACGGCGAGGTGATGGTACAGAGTCGGCGTTTCGGCATCTACGCCCGCGTGTTGGAGGAGCTACGGCGGCGCGGGCTGCTCTACCCCTGCTTTTGCCGACGCGGGGAGATACGCACTCAGGCGGAGGAAGCAGGTCGGGCCCCACACGCCACCTTGGGCTACCAATACACCGGCACCTGCCGCGACCTCTCCCCGGCGGAGGCCTCAGAGCGCATCGCGCGGGGGGAGGCGCACAGCTGGCGTCTCAACATGCAGCGCGTGCAGGACCTCATCGGCTGCCCGACTTGGGAGGATCTGCGGCGCGGTCCGCAGTGTTGCGTGCCCACCGCCTTCGGCGACCCCGTTCTCGCGCGCAAGGAGTTCCCCGCCAGCTACCACCTCTGCGTGGTTGTGGACGATGCTGCCCAAAGCATCACGCTGGTGACACGCGGGGAGGACCTCTTCGAGGCCACACACATCCACCGTGCCCTGCAGGGGGTGCTCGGTCTGCCCGTGCCCCTCTATTGCCACCATGAACTGCTGCGCGATAACAACGGCAAGCGCCTCGCTAAACGCGATGGCGCCCGCTCCTTGGCCTCCCTGCGTGCCGCCGGTCTCTCCCCTCGGCAGGTGCGGGATTCCCTGCACGCGGCCTTGGTCAACGGGGGGATTTGGCAGATCTAGTCCGCCGATTTTTCTCACACTTTGTTGCCATGCAGGCGCATTATGCGCTTGACAAGTGAGCAGCGGCTTTTTACAATACGCGCGTGGCGGTATGCTTATGACCCGCTTACCACCATGCCGCAGAGACCGCGCCACTATCGGTGGGGCTTCATCCCGTGAAAAGGAAAGCCTCGATAATCGGTGCCGTCTCCGCTTCAAAACATCATCATAAACCTTTCGTAATGAAACACTTTTTTAAGAAACTTGCCGGGCTCTTTTCCTATGACATAGGAATTGACCTCGGCACGGCCAATACCTTGGTATACATCAAGGACCAAGGGATTGTGCTTCGTGAGCCTTCCGTTGTTGCCATGAAGGGCGACAAGGTGAAGGCAGTGGGTGAGGACGCCAAGCGCATGCTGGGCCGCACGCCGGGCAGCATGGTGGCCATTCGCCCCCTCAAGGAGGGCGTGATTGCCGACTTTGAAGTGGCACAGATCATGATGCGTCACTTCATCAAGAAGGCTTGCCAGCGCCGCAGCATTCGCGGACCGCGTGTGCTCATCGCCCACCCTTCCGGCATCACCGAGGTGGAACGCCGAGCCATTGAGGACTCCGCCTACGAGGCAGGTGCCGTGCGTGTTCAGTTGATCGATGAGCCCATGGCCGCTGCCATCGGCTGCGGTCTGCGTGTCACGGAGCCCGTCGGTAACATGATCGTTGACATCGGCGGCGGTACTACGGAGGTTGCTATCGTGGCCCTCGACGGCATTGTCTACAGCAAGTCGGAGAACTGCGGCGGCGATGCGCTGGACGACACGATTGTCCACCACATGCTTTCCACGCACAACCTCTTGATCGGCCCCCGTACAGCGGAGGAAATCAAGATTCGCATCGGCTCGGCGCACCCCCTGCAGCAGGAGCTGCAGATGGAGGTGAAGGGCCGGGATCGCGGCACGGGTCTCCCCAAGACGGTCGTGGTGCGCTCGGAGGAGATCCGCGAGGCTTTGCAGCTCAAGCTGGACATCATCGTCAACGCCGTTCGGCAAACGCTCGATCACTGCCCGCCGGAGCTCGCCAGTGATTTATATGACGTCGGCATCATGGTGGCCGGCGGTGGAGCCCTGCTGCGCGGCATAGCCGATCTGCTGCATGAGCAAACGGGGCTTCCTATCACCATCGCAGATGATCCCCTGAGCGCCGTTGCTGAAGGTACCGGACGCTACCTGCAGGAGAATGACAACGTCTTCGATGACTGAACACTGAGCCCCCCGCCCCGTTGCAGGGGGCTTAGCCGCATACAGATTTTCTATCAACTTTTCAACAAAGAAATACAACTTTGTCATTTATATCCAAAATGATTAACTCTGTCAAACGCCTCTTCGGGTTCGGCCAGTGCAACCCGAAGGAGGGAACCACTATCGTCATCAACGCCGAGAAACTGGAACGGCGCGCCGCCCTGCTGGAGGACGGCGTGTTGGAGGAGTACAGCATCGAGCGCGAAGGTGAGGATAACATCGTCGGCGGCATTTTCAAGGGCCGGGTCAAGAACATCGAGCAGGGCCTCAAGGCCATGTTCGTTGATATCGGTTATGAGAAAAATGCCTTCCTGCACTTCTGGGATGCCCTACCCTTGGCACTCGATTCTTCCTTGGAAGAAATTCAGCGCGAGGGGCGGCCGCGCAAGCAGCAGAAGAAGATTACCAGCAAGGACATTCCGGACATCTACCCCATCGGCTCGGATATCATGGTGCAGGTGACCAAGGGCCCCATCAGCAGCAAGGGACCGCGTGTTACGACCAACATTTCCTTGGCCGGTCGCTACATCGTGCTGATGCCTTTCACGGACCAGTTCGGTATCTCCCGCAAGATTGATGATCCGAAGGAGCGGCAGCGTCTGCGCCAGATCGTGCAGAAGCTGAATGTGCCGGAGGGCATGGGTATCATCATGCGTACGGTGGCGCAGGGGCAGCGTTTCCGCCACTTTGTGCGGGACCTCGCCATGCTGCTGGAGCAGTGGCGCGAGGTGGAGGAGAAGTTCAACTCCAAGCCGGCACCGCTCTGCGTCTACCGGGAGCCCGATCTCATCGAGCGCACGGCGCGTGATTTCCTGACGGACAATGTGGATAACATCGTCTGCGACAGCCAGGAGGTGACGGAGCGCATGCAGGAGATCGCCGGTAAGATTTCCCGCCGTGCCAAGCGGCACATTCAGTACCTGCCCTGCCGCCAGCCGATTTTCGAGGAGCTCGGCATCGAGAAGCAGATCACGGCGGCGTTCCAGCGTCAGGTGTTGCTGCCCTGCGGCGGCTACCTCGTTATCGATGAGACGGAGGCTCTCATCGCCATCGATATTAACACGGGTCGCAACAAGGGTAACAAGGATCTGGACAAAACGATTCTGGAGACAAACTTGGAATCCGCCCGCGAGATTGCGCGCCAGCTGCGCCTGCGTAACATCGGCGGCTTGGTGGTGGTGGACTTCATTGATATGCGCCACCGCAAGGACCAGTTGGCGGTCTACAAGACCATGAAGGAGGCCCTCAAGCGCGATAAGGCGAAGACCCAGGTGATGCAGATTACCCCCATCGGCCTGATGGAGATGACGCGTCAGCGCATCAATGAGTCTCTGCTGGATTATGTGAACGACCACTGCCCGTACTGCCACGGGCGCGGACGCGTGAAGAGTGTGATGACCATGAGCGTGGAGATTCAGCGTCAGTTGAAGGCCACCATCATGCGCTACCGCGACTCCGTGGGCGATATGGTCGTGGTGGTCAACAGCGATGTGCTCTCACGTTTCAAGAATGAGGATGCCAAGCTGCTCATGGAGCTGGAGCGCCAGTGCGCGGGCCGCCTCATCTTCCGCAGTGATCCTTCCATCCACCGGGAGGCCTTCGCCATCTTGGATCCGGCCACTAACAAGACGCTGTACCAGATGAACATGTAACACCCCCCTTCCCCCTGTATACAGCTCCGCCCCTGTCGGCTCTCGCTCGGCAGGGGCGGATGGTTTTATACCTCTTCAGCAGGGGTGGCGCGGTACACATAGCCCACGCCGCGTTCCGTGGCAATGCGGCCGGCGTAGGCACCCAGTTTCTTGCGCAGGCGTTTGATGTGTGTATCCAGCGCGCGGGATTGCGTGGTGTCGGCGTACCCGAAGATTTCGTGCTGCAGGTCGTAGCGGTTCTGCACCTGCCCCTCGCGCTCCAACAGGCAGGCCAGCAGGCGGAATTCGGTGGCGGTCAGCTCCAAGGGCTCGCCGTCCAAGGTGGCGGCCAGGGTGTTTTTGTCCAGCACGATGGGAGTGCTGCGTAACAGAAGCTGAGAGGCACGGGTATTCTGACGCGCGAAGATATTGCGGATGCGCAGGACGAGCTCCTTGGTGCTGAAGGGCTTGGTGATGTAATCGTCCGCACCCAGCTCCAGGCCGCGCAGGCGGTCTTCCAGCTGCGCGCGAGCAGTCAGGAAGAGGGCGGGTATGCCGGAAGTGGCGGGGTTGTCGCGCATGCGGCGGTAGATCTCGATGCCATCGAGCCCGGGCAGCATGATGTCCAGAATAACCATGTCCGGCAGCAGGGCCGCGATGCGTTCCGGGGCTTCGTCGCCTCGGTGCACTTGCGTGGTCTGCCAGCCTTGTTTCTCCAGCTTAAAGGAGACCAAATCGGCAATGTCTTCGTCGTCTTCAACTATCAGGATATGCATAACTCAGTGTTCGGGTGATGCGATGGTAAAAGTGGTGCAGCGTCCGGGTACGGATGCGGCGGATATACGGAGTCCGTGGGCTTCTACAGCGTGGCGCACAATGGCTAGGCCCAAGCCCGTGCCGCGTACACCGCTCCCGCCGGCGGCGCGGTAAAAGCGATTGAATATAAAGGGAAGCGATGCTGCGGGGATACCCACTCCGTTATCAGATACACGGATGCACGGCGTGCCCTGCTCATCCCGCTGTGCCTGCACGCATACCAGCAGGCCGGGTTGCGGGTTGTTCTTGAGGGCATTTTCCAGCAGGTTAAAGATGATCTGCGACCAGTAAAACTTGTCACCCGTCATCAGGAAGGGCTGCGGCTGCAGGGAGATATCCAGCACGGCACCGCGTTCGCGTATCATGCTTTCCAGGCGCAGGCGTGTGTCGTCTATCACCTCGCCCAGGTCAAATTCTTCCATCGTCAGGCGGGGGCCTTCTTTGTTCTCCAGACGATACACGGTCAGCATGTCCTCCACCAGGCGCACGATTCGGTCGGCATGTTTTTTCATGATTCGGAGGGAGCGTGTACGCAGGGCCTCGTTCTCGGCGGTGTCGGGGTCTTCCAGCAGGGTCTCGATGTAGCCTTTGATAATAGTAAGGGGGGTGCGCAGCTCGTGGGAGGCGTTGGCTACAAAGTCGCGGCGTATGGTCTGGGTGCGCTCCTCTTCGGTCATGTCGTTGAAGACCATACCTATGTGCTCCGTGGGGCGTTCGATACGCGTGCTTGTTACCCGAAAGACGCGTTCCTCGCCGTTAATGTCCAGCCGCAGGGTGTCTTCGTAGTCGGGCGCACCGGCTATGGCTCCCTCCACGGCGCGGCGCAGGTCGCCTTCCGGCAGGCTCTTCAGCAGTTGGTCGTTGTTTTCCAAGCTCAGCAGGCGGCGTGCATATTTGTTGGACATCACCACACGCCCGGAGGGACGCAGCAGCAGGAAAGGCACCCCCAATGCCTCCAGAAAAAGTGCTTTGTCGCTGTAGCTCTGCTCCTCTGTACTGTGCAGCAGGCGTTGCAGGTGGCGCGACTCGGTCTCCGCGCGGTGGGCGCGCTGCGTCAGGCTGCGGCATTGCCAGGCAAAGAGCACGAAGGGGATGATGAAGGCCAGCACGCACAGGGCCAGCAATGTATTCCAACTCACCATAAGAATTCCGGGGAAATCATACCACAAAGGGGGATGTTTGGCAACTGAAAACCCGCCCCCCGCCCTCGCACGGGTATGGGGGGCGGATGCCGCAGGGCACTAGGCGGTGAACAGCCCGCGCTCCGTCTTGATGAGCGAGAAGCCCTTGCGCACCAGCGAGCGGGTCTCGTTCAGCAGGCTCAGGTAGAGCAGGCTCGTGCGGATGCCGCTCTCATCCTCGGCTTCGCGCAGCAGGTGGCGGTAGATGCAGGCGCCGAATTCCTCGCCGAGGTCGTCGGCTTGCTTCATGATCTCCTGCTCGTGGCTGAAGTCACGGGCCTTGAGGGTGCGGCACAGGTCCGGGAAGAAGAGTTCCAGCTTGGCCACCAAGGCCATCAGCTCCTCCGCCTGGGTCTGCGTGAGTCCGGCGTGGTTGTTGTCGATGTGGTTGAAGCTGCTCTTCACGATGCTCATGAGGCTCTCACGCATGGAGATACCATCCTCGCAAATGCGCAGTAGGAGCTGGCCGTGGCGGGCCTGTGAGGGCGGGAGCTGGCCGAGGGTGGGCAGCACCACGGTCTCGCGGGTCAGGGCCTGAGCGCGGCCCAAGCGGCGGGCCTGCTTCTTGAGGGCTTTCAGTGCGCCGCGGTCTTCCTTCAGCAGGGCGTCCACGGTGTTGCGGTAGATGTCCATCATCTGCTCCAGATCGGCAGCGGCGTGCTCGCCCACGTACTGCATGGTCTCGGGGTCCTCCAAGTTCAGCACCTTCTCCTGCTGCACGCTGCGGTTGCGGTGCAGGATGGCGGATTTAATGAGGATGCCCACGGCGGCGGCGATCATCAGTCCCACGCCCCAGTAGCCCAGCCACATCATCGCGCTCGCTGCCAGGAAGGCGGCCAAGCAGGCTACAAAGCCGGTCATGAACCAGCCGCCTATCACGGTGAACACGCCGGTAATGCGGTACACGGCGGATTCACGGCCCCAGGCGCGGTCGGCCAAGGAGGAGCCCATGCCGACCATGAAGGTCACATAGGTGGTGGAGAGCGGCAGCTTGAGGGAGGTGGCCAGCGAGATGAGCAGGGCCGCGACGGTGAGGTTCACGGAGCCGCGCACTAGGTCGAAGGCGGAGTCATCGCGTTCTTCCGCGCTCAGGGGCTCAAAGCGCTTGCTCACGAAGTTCACCACGCAGGCCGGCAGCACGCGCTCGGCGAGGCGGCAGGTGTTCATGGTGCAGCGCACGGCGGCGCGGGCGGCGGCGCAGGAGCCGAAACGCTCCTTGGCGCTGGCTTTGCTGCGGGCCAGTTGCACCTCGGTATCCGTCACGGTGCGGGCTTTCTTGGAGAAGGCCAGGGCCAGCACCATGATGGCACCGGCGGTGAAGAGGTACAGGGCGTTGGCCTGCACGGGTCCTTCCAGCGCGCCCATGGTCAGGGTGCTCAGGTCACCGCCTTGGGCGGCCACGCCGTTCGCTACCTCATAGGCGGAGTGGGCGGCCATGAAGGCGCCGATGAAGTTCACCAGGTCGTTGCCCGCAAAGGCCAGGGCCAGGGCAAAGGTGCCGGCCAGCACGGCAAACTTGAGGGTGCTGACGCGCAGAACGTACTGCAACAGGCAGGAGAGCAACAACCAGCCCACAAAGACGCAGGAGACCAGGGCGCCGAGGTTATCCTGCAGCATGTGCAGCGTGGCTTTGTCTACCAAGCTGCTGCTCTTCAGACCCTTGAAGACGGCAAAGTAAGTGATGGCCGTGAGGGCCAGGGCGGACCACAGCGGGCCGATGAAGCGGTACATGCGCTGGTAGCGGAAGCTGAAGAGGAGTCGGCTGAACCACATGACCACGCAGCCGCAGGTGAAGGCCACAATCACGGAGGAGAAGATACCGGAGATAATCCGCAGGGCATTGCCGCTGTTGATGTATTCCCCCAGGTTCGGGCAGACGTCCGGGCCGCCGGTGTAGATCTTGAAGAGGGCCACGGCGATGCCCGCGCCCAGCAACTCGAACACCAGGGATACCGTGGTGGAGGTGGGCATGCCGAAGGTGTTGAAGAGGTCCAGCAGGATGACGTCCGTCAGCATCACGGCCAGGAAGAGGATCATGATGTCGTGGAAGCCGTACATGTGCGGCAGGAAGACGCCGCTGCGGGCTACCTCCATCATGCCGGCGGAAAACGAGGCACCCAGCACCACGCCCACCGCCGCCACAGCCACCAACACACTGCGGCGGGCGGCTCGGCAGCCCACGGCAGAGTTGAGGAAGTTCGCTGCATCATTGGAGACGCCCACGGTCAGGTCGTAGACGGTGAGGGCCAGCAGGAGCAGCAGAATCAGTGTGTAGAATATGCTCATGATTGTTTGGTTTCGTTATTGTTCAACAGGTAGAAGGAAGGGACGGCGAGCTGCTTCGCGTGGTCGCCGATGCGCTCGATGGCGCGCAGGATGAACAGCAAGCCGATTCCGGTGCGGAATTCGTAGAACATCGCACCGCTGGCCGCGCGGAAAATGCGCTCCATCTCCTTGGCGTACATCTCATCCAGCTCCGCGTCCTTGCGCACCACACCGTGCGCCAGGCTCTCATCCCCGCGCAGCACGGAGAGCACCGCGTCGGAGAGTTCCACCTCGGCCAGCAGGTAGATGCTGCGGAAGGCCTCCAACTCCTCGGGCAGCACATCCTTGGCGATCTCCTGCAGGTTCTGCACCAGCACGCTCAACTGGTGTACGATGCGCCCCAAACGGCTGTACTGCTGCGCGCGGCGCACGCAACCCAAGCGCTCCTCCTCCGTCGCGATGCCCACCAGCACCCCGGCATTGCAATCCGCCTCCGCCTTCCGCGTCTCTGCGGCCAGCGCACTGCACTCCCCGCCCAGCCGCTTGGCCAGTGCCGCATCCGGGGTAAACAGGGCATCACGCACCCGGCGCATCAGCCCCAACACCTTCTCACTCAGCTCCGGGAACACCCCCGGCTCCTCTGCTTCATTTATGTCCATATCGTTCTTCTTACGTTCACGGCCCCGGGGCCTTCCCCGAAGCACAGCTATGGTTTACTCCATCCCGCTGCAACTTTCAAGCTTTCTATGGTGACCTTTCCGCCCCCTTCCCTGTGGCATTTTCGCCACATTCCCCCTACCCCGCCAATGAAGACTGTAGCCCACCAATACCGGGGCTATACCATCTTTTCCTTGAATTTCGTTCACTCATCCGGCGAGACATAGTTACAACACATCCGGACCCGATGGGCCGCGACATCGCCTCCCCCGACCTCCTATGGACATGAAACAGCATACGGAAAAGCCTCATGGGAGGGAACGAGGCCGGGGGCGAGTATGTAGCACATATTTTTCTGTCAGCATCTTTTCGGGGTGCGAACACTAGATGTAGTATGGTGCCCCGGACATCCGCTCCCATATCCGAGCCGGAGAAAAGGCAAAGAAAGCGGCGGAGACGGACGGCCCGTTTTTTTTGCTTGCAAAATGTTCGTAATGGTTTAATATCGAGATGTCCTGATTTTCCACTTCTTCGCCACATAATCGACATGAAAAGCGCTTTCGTACCGGGCATCAATGCCGCTGTGCAGGAGGATGCCGCCCATTTAGCGGACTTCATCCTCTTCTCACAGAGAAGATGTATTTTGCAGCTCTCCCCTACCCTTACGGAAGCTAAGATCTCCTACCCCCAGTTTTTTCTGCTGGCCTATCTGGAGGATTTAGCACCGAACGAGAGTATCTCCATGGGGCGAGTAGCGCAGATGATGGGTCACTCTACAGCGGCGGCCACCGGTATGATCGACAAGCTCCAGGTGCTGGGGATGATTCAGCGCACGATGGCGGCATCCGATCGGCGTAAAATAATGGTGTGTATCACGGAGAAAGGTCGCGACTTGGTGCAGCAGATGCGGGGACGCATCGCCGGCGACTTGGCTCGCATGATGGCAGAGCCCGATACGCGCGCCCGCCTCTCCGCCACCGAACGCAAGCTCTCCCGCAGCGAAGGCTCCTCCCTCTTCTGATTTGTTATGGCTATGCAAGATTCATATTCTCCGGATTACTTGGCGGGCCTGAATGCTGCCCCGCGCAACTTTGCCCGTTTCATCACCCGCATTCCCGATGTACCGGTTTCCACTGATCGCGCTGCGGTGGTGGCAGCCCTGCGCCCCTACCACATGGAAGTGGTGAAAGCTGCCGGCATCGACCCGCGCATGGTACGCTGCGCCCAGCAGGTGCACGGTAACAAGGTGGCCTTGGTGGGGGACATCGGCTGCTCCTACCCCGTGGAGGGCGTGGATGGACTCTTCTGCGGCGGTAAGGCCGACTGCTGCTTGGCGATCTATGTGGCGGACTGCGCCGCAGTTTGGATATACGACACAGTGACGGAGTGCCGCGCTTTGGTTCACTCCGGCAAGCTCGGCACACAGAAGAATATTGTCGGCGAGGCTCTGCAGCGCATGAAGAAGATTCTCGGCGTGAATCCCATGAACTGTGTCGCCGTCATCTCGCCCTGCATTCGTCCGCCCCACTATGAGGTGGACAACCCCACACGAATCATCGAGGACTTGGTAGCCGCAGGCGTGCCGCGTGAACAGATTACGGACTGCGGCTTGGATACAGCAGCGGATTTGGAGCACTTCTACTCGTATCGCGTGGAGAAGGGTAACACCGGGCGTATGCTCGCGCTCTTCGGGCGTCTGCCGGAATGACCCCGGATAAACAGGCAATGCGGCGGCAGGCACTGCAAACGCTGCGCGGCATGACTCCGCAGCGGCGCGAGGATGCATCTGCAAAGCTGCGGCGTATGCTGGCCGAGCATCTGGGAGACGCCCCGCCGCTCTGCATTGCCGTGTATGCCCCGCTACCGCACGAGGTTGATCTGCTGCCGCTGCTCACGGAATTGCCGCAGCACAGCTACGCCTTCCCTGTCGCAGGCCCGCAGCGCTGCCTGCAATTCCGCACAGTACGCTGCCCGGCGGCAGAGCTGATCCCGGCGCGTTTCGGTCTTCGGGAGCCCCTACCAAGCTGCCCCATCATTCCTCCCGAGGCCCTCGATCTCGTCATCATTCCCGGCTTGGCCTTCACCGCTGGGGGCGAACGCTTGGGTTACGGCGGAGGCTACTACGATACCTTCCTGCCACTCTGCCCGCATGCGGAGCTGCTGGCCTTGGCCTTCTCTGAGCAAATCACAGACGAGCTCCCCACGGAGCCGCACGACATCCGAGTGCCGCTCCTCTTCACCGCCTGAGCCGGCTACTCAGTGTCCGCGCTCGCGCTCTACCAGTTCGGCAGCCGTGCGAACGCAAACCGGGCACGGAACCCTGCATTCCCCCTTCAGCTCGCGGCAGCGGGTCGCACCTAAGGCCGCCCCGAAGGAGGCCGTGAGCGCAGCCGCCTTTTCCGGCAGCACCTGCGTTGCCCCATACAGGGCCCCGCACATTCCCTCCGGCGCACGACCGCCACCACAAACTTTCATCACCTCGACTAAATCCTCCCGACCGAACGCCGCACAAACCGTCTGAGCACAATTATAACAATACGGCTCCTGACGAAACATCGCCAATGCCTTCTCTGCTGCTGTCTCCATGCCGTGCTTATACCTCCCCTCCCGCCGATTGTCAAGCCTATTCGCACTCCGAATTCCGGCAGAACACGAGAAAGAAGTTGACAAACACACTCAGAATATGCCATACTTTCCCCCGAAGTCGGGGCCTGAGTGAGCCCGCAGGACACTAACGAGAAAACCACACACTTTTGTATCGATGAGCCGAGAAAAAGACCCCGCCATAGAAGCCTTTGAGAATATGTCTCCCGAGGACAGGGAGCAATTCCTTACTTTTCTTTCCCAAGCCTTCAGTGCTGATGAGGAAGAACTAGAGGAAAACGATGAGCCGGAATCTCTCGTTGAAGAGAGCCTGAGCGAGGAGGAGATGGAGGCTATCCAAGAACATGCCGAGCAATGTTTCGGCGTGGTGCCATCTGTATTTCACGAGATCGTTTCCGTCGGTTTTCACTGCGATGTACTCTTCATCCCTGCATCGGAGAAGATGCCCTTCGTCACGCTTTGCACAATGGGGCTGAGTGCCCATGAAATGCCCGTTCCGTCCGATGAAATCCTGAGCCACATCCCTTGGTCCGCTCGATGCGAACTGGTGATGCACCTACCGGCGGATTGGGAACCGATTTTCGCAGACTCAGAGGCGGACCCGGAGGAACGCAAGCGCAGTTATGCCCCCGTGCGCTTGCTCAAGGAGGCCGCCCGCCTCATCTACAACTCCGGTGAGTGGTTCTATTACGGCCACACCCTCAGTGGAATCGGCGACCCCGATGCCCCTGCCGATTCCCCGGAGGCTCAGCATACCCACCTCCTGCTCCTGGCTCCCCTTCCGAACTGCGAGGACGACCACGCAACCGTTCTCACCCATCCCGGCGGCGAGAGCCTCAGTTTCCTCCAGGTCCTCCCCATCTCAGTCGACGAATTGTCCGACTGCTTCCAAGCCGAGAACTACGAATCCCCCGACTGGAACGACTTTATCACCCGCCGCCTCAACGGCAACGCCCCTCTGTCCGAAATCATCCGCACGGAGGAATAAATCGGCCCACGGCGAATTCATCTACGTAACGGTTTCTAATGATGTATCGTTCCTCGATACATTTCGTATGCTTGTTCACCCATCCAACCCCTGATATAGCCTTCTGTTAATACAGACTAAGCACTCCTTCGAACCAACTCTCTCATATTACTTTACCTTACGTTATGAACGCCCAATGAGCATTCACACTCATTGAGAGCTAAGCTTACCAGCCTTTTGCCGTCGGCTGCCATTTTCTTCAGGTTTGCTGAATTCATCATCAAGGCACCATTTGGTCTTTCACTACAGTTCTCATCTCACATAGGTTATATCCGGAAAATGATGCTTGGCATACGTTTTCATAAACCGTATGTCAAGCTTTTCCAGCCCTTTCAGGGAAAATTATTGCACGCCGGGTGGAAATTGGGAAGATGATGCAGTAACTCCTGAGGTTTTTACACGCTCATAGGGGTAAAAGTCATACGGTTTATGAAACCGTATCATCACCCCATGCCGTCCTCTATCAAACAATATGAGATGAATATATGTGAATGTATTTCCTTCTCTCGTACCCAAACCATGGGAGTGGCCATGATTATGGTTATGCTCTTTCACATGAATACGCCCTATTTCTCCGTATTCGGTCACTGGGGTGTCGATATTTTTATGTTTGTATCAGGATTTGGCATATACCACGCACTGAATAACAACTATTCAATATCTTTCTTTTACAAGAGAAGATTAGTTCGTATTATGCCGGCAGCAATAATTTCCGGAAGCGTGATTGCCATTCTTAACTATGGGTTTGACTATGTTGCAGTTCATGATTTTTTTCTCCCATATGGTGGTGATTATGTTCTGTGGGGATGTGGATTGCATTTGTGGTATATTAGGAGTCTCCTCCTTCTCTACCTGTTATCTCCCATACTATTTTCATTTATTCGCAACAAATTAATATTATCTACTTTTATATTGATTATCTTGTTTTTATTTCCCTTATGCTACGCCTTGCAATCTCTAACCCCTATCTTTCCCCGGACTTGTCGCCTTCTCTATACAATGACAACTTGCTGGACTATCGTTAGATTTCCTGCTTTTTTCTGTGGAATGATAGTCGCCTGCTATGGGAGCAAGTACAAAATTAAAAAGGTAAGAGATGTTTCTCTTGCCCTATTATTGTTATGTTTTTCTCTCAGTATACGGAACGCCTCCCTTGACGGCACTTTACCGGGGAGTAGCATCGATTATATTGGGATGTTATGGAATAATATCCAATACATATTTCTTATACCCTCCATTATTCTTCTCTGTGTTGCGATGGGGCATATAACGTCTTATATCAAAGAAAAGAATATAGTATCTATTGTTTTGAGATGGATTGGACAATGTTCTCTTGAAATCTACGTCGTTCATGAGGCCGTTTATATGGTATTAAAGAAGGTTCTTACCGAATCGTGCCCAATGCCGTACTACTTCACCTCAGCTATTCTGTTATCCTTAATCCTTGCCGCCCTGTTGAAAAGAGTTTGTCACGTATGTGTACGGAAATTATGCCCTGCCTAACCGTTCACTGCGGGTGGGGCGGCTGAAAATCTGCTTGCCATGGGAGGGAGAATGTGGTAGGATGAGGGCATGAAGATGATGCACTACTTGGCATTGGCGGCGGCAGCGGTGTTGCCGGTGATGGGGCAGCAAACTTTGCCTGCAGCGGGGGATGCGGACCATGCGGCAGTGACGGAGACGGCGGCGGAACGCGATGCTCGCATGGCTTGGTGGCGGGAGGCCAAGTTCGGCATGTTCATTCACTACGGACTCTACTCCGGGCTGGGAGGCTTCTTCAAGGGGAAGTTCGGCGGTGGGGAATGGATTCAGCGCAATCTGCGCTTGGATACGGAGACCTACGCGGCGGAGGCAGAGCCCCTCTTCCGCCCGGCAGAGGGATGCACGGAGGAGTGGGCCAAACTGGCAGAGGAGGCAGGATGCCGCTATATGGTGCTGACGAGCAAGCACCACGAAGGTTTCGCTTTGTTTGACGCACCGAACAGCGATTACAGCTCGATGAAGTTGGTCGGACGCGACTTGGTACGCGAGTTTGCGGAATCCGCCCGGAAACACGGGATGCGCGTGGGTCTCTACCACAGTGTGATCGATTGGCACCAGAAAGATTATGATAACACCATCTGCCCGGATCTCTGCTACCCGGAAGACCAGGCGAAGATGCTCAAGGAGCGCGGCATCCCCCGCAACCATGCGGCGTACCGGCAGTACTTGCACGAGCAAGTGCGCACACTGCTGACCAAATACGGCAAGATTGACATCCTGTGGTGGGACTACTCACAGGGTGCCGCCGCCGGTGAGCGCGGATGGAAGGCCCCTGCCCTCATGACCATGTGCCGCGAGTTACAGCCGGGCGTTATCATGAATAACCGCCTCTACTCCTTCTCCGGTTTCGATAAGAGCCGAGATGGTGTACAGCTTGACCTGCGCTGCGGGGACTACACGACACCCGAGAAACGTATTCCGGAAAAAGGCTACCCCGGCATCGACTGGGAAGCCTGCATGACCGTGGGTGACAAGTGGGGCTATTGCAAGGTGGATTGGAAACTTAAAAGCCCGGCCGTTATTATTCGCCAGCTTCAGGAATGCGCCGCCAAGGGCGGGAACCTGCTGCTCAATATCGGACCGAAAGCCGATGGCAGCGTGCCGCCTCGTGTCGCAGATATTTTCCGCAGTGTGGGGGCCTGGATGCGTGTGAACGGTGAAGCCATCTATAACTCTGTCCCCGCCTACGACATCCGCCTGCCGGAGGGCATTCTCGCAGCGCGATCGGGCGGAGCACTCTATGTATTCCTGCCGCAGCAGAAGGCCCCCGGGGAGCTGCTGTTTCCTGCCGACTTGGTCAAGAACGCGACCATTTCCGTACTCGGCCAGCCCGATGCGGCTCTTTCTGTGGATGACAAGGGAGTGCATGTGCCTGCCCCGGTGTGGTCCGCCGCTACGGAGGGTCTGCCCGTGTTAAAGATTACGCCGTGTCACTGAAATCCTGCTACAACCTGCCCCACGTTGTGGGTGAACAGTACATCCTGACCTCCGTTCTGGAGGAGCGGGAGGATTCCGTGATCTATGCCGCCACGCAGAAAGACATGCAGCGCGAGGTCAAGGTGGAAAGCCTGCGCCCGGAAGCAGAGGATGACGAGCAGAAGTGCCGCCTTTTCTTGGACAACGCTCGGGCCCGAGTGCGTTGTTCCGTGACTCCCCATATTGCAGCTACGCTGGAGCTGCTCTACGCAGAGGGCACTTGGCACCTTGCGGAGGAGCGCATCAAAGGCGAGCCTCTCGATATGATGCTGGCGAACGGACGCGTTCTCTCCGGCTGTATGTTTTGCCTGCTGCTTTTGCGCCTGTGCCGTGCGTGCATGCTGATGGATGCCGAGGGCTTGGCGAGTCTCCCCTTCTCTCCGGCGCACGTTTACCTAACGGAAACGGACTTCCGCTTCGATAATCCGACCGTGTCAGGCCCTCGCGCGAACGGAACCTCCCGACAGTATCTTCGCAGTGCGGCGCAGAGCATCGCGCCCCTGCTGGATCCGACCGCCCCCGGAGCCGACCGCTTGTCGGAGCTGGTGACACGCATGCGCTGCGCAGCGGATTCCGGTCCCCTGTGTGTACTCGGTTTCGATGAGGAAGTGGTGCGCCTGCAAATGAGCATCGCGGAGGAATGAAATTCGGCGGGTCATGACAGAAAAGGTGGCTCAAGTGCCGCCTTTTTGCTTTACAGGGAGGGTTGCAATTTGTTACAATGCCCTCGTATGAATATCCGCACTACGCTCATGCTGATGGCCGCCTCGGTGGCCCCGCTGCCCGCGTTTGCACAAGATGTGCAGCCGGCGGCCCTCATCCAGCCGGCCCAACAGGCTGTTGCTGTTCCCGCGCTGGCTGCCATGCCCGCCAACGCAGACTTTTACATTGCCGTGGCCCGCGTCAACAAGACGGCCGCTCTCATCGACCAAGAGCTCGCAGCTCAACTCGCTGCCGTGGACAGTGTTGCGCTGGTCGGCGCTCAGGGCACCGCTCAAATCTGTGATGCCCTCATCCCCCTCTACACCACCTTTTACAAGGTAGGCGTGCTCAGTGGTCTGGGTGATTTAGTACAGGGCGAGGACGACTGGGATGATGAGCCCATGGACGACGAGGAAGATGACGCTGAGGGGGAGCCGGGTGCCGAGCCTCAAACCGAGACTGCCGAGGAGAAAGCTGTCGAGGAGAACGCTGTCGAGGAGAACGCTGCCGAGGAGAACGCTGCCGAAGAGCCTGCCGCCGAAGAGAAAGTACCGGACCGTTGGGTGGGCGCCGGAGATAAGGTGCGTGCGGAAGCGATGAAGCTGATGAATTCCCTGACCGCAGAGGTGCTGCCCGCCTTGGCTAAGAACCTCTCGATTGCCCCTCTGTACGGCGTGGTAACCTTCACAGACGCCGAGTCTGCCGCGACTTCCGGCGCAAAGGTCAGCGAATCTTTCGCGGAAATGATCGCCAAGACGACGGAGGAGGATGGTGTCTCCGTCGAGGCCGTGGAAGCTAAAGGGATGAAGGGCGTGCGTATTACCGTTAAGCCCGAGATCGAAATGATTGTGAATGCAAAAGGCCTCGCGGGTCGCAGCATCTGCCTGCTTTCCAAGGTTGAGGGCACGACACTGACGACCGTTGTTTGCGAAAATCCGGAGGCCATCACCTTTGCGGAGTCTCCCGCCACCTCGCTGGCTGCTGCTCCCGCCATGAAGAATGCTGCAGCGGAGGCCTCGTCCCCCGTGTTTGCGCAGATGTTCTTCTCCCCCACCTTGATGAACAAGGCCTACGAGCTGGATCGCCAGTGCTTCCTCGCCCTCGGTGACGGTGTCAAGACCTTCCTGAGCTGCTGCATGGGTTGCCCCGATCAGCCTGCCGAGACAAACGAGGTGCTCAAGGGTGGCCAAGCCGCTGTTGATGTGCTGGTCAGCAAGCTCAATTCCCTTTACACCCGCCCTGTTACCAAGCCTGCTATCGTGCAGTTCTGGGGCGATGACAAGAGCTACCACGCCATGCTCTCCTGCGATTCGATGGGCCTGACCTTCGAGCCCGTGCCGTTCAAGCTGCAGAGCAAGGCACACGCGGAGAATACCGTGTTTGCCATGGAGTGCTCCCCCATCACTTGGAATACCGGTGCGGGCACGCCGTTCTTTGACGATGCTCTGGAGGGTGCTGCAAAGCAGATCACCGATGTTGTGCGCCTGTTCATGGCTGATTCCTGTGCTGCCAAGGTGGATGCCTGCTGCGCCACGCTCCCTGTGTACGCCCCGATGATTGAGAAGGCGATGAAGGGTGGCATCTCCATCACGGAGGGCCTGTCCGCGAACAGCTCCTGCGGCGTGCTGCTGGATGTGGGCGGCGAGCTGCCCGTGCTGGCAGATGCCGAGCCCGGGAACGCCGTCCCGATGCCGCGTCTGGCCTTTGTGACGGGGGTGAGCGACCGAGCCAAGCTAGCTGCCGGTTGGCAGGCTATTTGGGAGAGCGCCGGTGAGACCCTCACTAAGCTGGGTATGGATCCCGCCATGCTGAATCTCCTGCCCATCGCCTCTTCCGAGCAGAATGGGGTGGGCACGCACGTTATCAGCATTCCCGGTGCCAATGCCGCGCTGTCTCCCAATGTTACGGTGAGCAACACTGCTTTCGTGGCCGGCACGTCCACGGCCCTGAATGCCGAGCTTGAGCAGTGCTACAGCGGCACGGCGGGCAATCCCTCCGCCGGCTGGACCTGCACCGTTCAGTTGGCTCCCCTGGCCCGCGCAGCAGCTGCTGCGGCGGATTACTACAACAAGGCCGAGGCTCCGTTCGCTGAGCGTATTCAGGAATTCGCCACCGACATGCAGCAGGCTGCTTCCGAGCTTCGCTCCGTAGAGATGAACGCCGAGACCAATGACGGCACGTTTACCTTCCAGGTGGAGGTGAACCGGAACTGATCGTAAAACATGACAACACGCCGCCCGCAGCCTCTCATCGGGGTTGCGGGCGGTTTTGTTGATCAGGCGGCTATCAAGCCCACGCCGTCATGCGGCGGAAGTCTGCCAAGCGTTGGGCCACTAGGCTCGGGGTAGCGGCCAGAAGAGCCGCCGGACCGAACTGCTCGCATGTAATGCCCGCGATAACCGTGGCCACGGCAACGGCGTGGGTCAGGGCCTCCCAAGGCGGGGTGCCGCCCCCGAGTTGCGGCAGAAGGGCCGCCGAAAGGGCACCCATGAAGGAATCCCCCGCACCCGTGGGATCCACAGCGTGGGGCAAGGGCCAAGCGGGGCAGCGGAAGAGGCGGCTCAAGCCGTCGGGCGTGCGGTGAAACAGGGTGCAACCGGCGCTCCCGTGTTTGATAACGGCGTAGCGTGCCCCTGCATCGAGCAGGGCTTGCCCGGCGCGCAGCGGCTCATCGGTCCCTGCCCAGGCACAGGCCTCGCTGTCGTTCATCAGGCTCATGTCCGCCGTGCGGATGAGCCGAAGGGTATATTCCGGCTCGCGGCGTATCCAACGCTCCATGTAGTCCGCCATCGAGAACACGGATGTGCATTGGCTGAGAATGTGGTATTGGTGCGGCGGCGTGACGTTGCACATACAGGCCAGAGCGTGATGCCGCAGGTCCTCGGGCAGTTGCGGGTGCCAGTCCTCCTGCACGCCCTCGATGGTCTCCAGGGTTTCCCGCAGGTTCATGTCCTGCTCATAGCGGCCGGTCCAAGCGAAGGTGCGGCCCTCGCGGCGTTCCACACGGCTCAGGGAGACACCCGCTCCCTCCAAGGCAGCCGTAAACTCGGCGGGGTAGTCATCCCCCACTACACCCAACATATCAAAATCCGGCGAAACAAGGCGTGCGGCCAAGGCTGCATAGGGCGCGGAGCCGCCGATGGTACGGGATGCCGTGCCGTGCGGGGTGTAGAGGGTGTCCAGGGCGATGGTTCCGTAGATGAGTGCGCGAGGTGTCATATGCTTTCTCCTTCCAGCAGACGCATCAGTTCCGCTTCTCCGATAATGCGGATGCCCAAGGCAAGCGCCTTCTCTCTCTTGCTGCCGCCACCCTCACCGGCTACCAAATAGTTTGTCTTCTTGGTGACGGAACCCGTAGCCTTCCCCCCCGCCTCGGCGATGAGTTGCTCGAACTCCGGACGCGGGCGGGAGAGCGCACCCGTCAGGACGAACGTGAGCCCCGCCAGCGGCCCCTCGCCGCCCGCTGTCAGGTGCTCCCGATAGCTCGCGGAAGCAGCGGTTATACCCAGCTCCGCCAAGGTGGCGAGCACCTGCTGTCCCGCGGCGGAGGCAAAGTACTCCCGCAGCTTGCGCGTGGAGACGCTGCCGATGGGGTTGTTGAGCTTCAGGCTCCCACCCGTAGCGGAGAGTGTCGCATAACCGCGCTCCGCATAGGGGGCTAGCAGGGCCTCCAGTCGCGGACGCAGCTCAGAGCGGCGGGCTGTCAGTGCCTCTTTGTCCGCGCCCTTGTTCAACCGAGATTTGGGGTTCAGCCGGTTGTAGGTATCCACGCCGTCCTCAAGCTCCTCCAGTGCGGCCAGGAAGGGGGAATGGCCCAACGCCGCCATATCTGTGTGATATTGGGCAACCGTGCGCGCCGTGACGGCACCGATCGTCGGGATTCCCAAAGCCGTGAGCCACTTCTCCAGCGGGGCTTGTTTCGCACGCTCCAAGGCGGCCAGGGCCTTTCCCGCGTTCTTCTCACCGAAGCGGCGCGGCTCCTCCTCCGTGCCCAGGTTCAGCCCGGCGAGTTTCTCCTGTGTCAGGGTGAATAAATCCAGCGGCGAGGCGATGAGCCCCCTTGCTACCAGTGCCTCTGCCACGGTGTCGCCCAAGTTCTCGATGTCCAGTGCCTCGCGCTTGCAGAAGTAGGTGGTACGCATAGCCGCCTGCGCGGGGCAGGTGAGGTTCGTGCAACGCCAAGCCACTTGCCCCTCTTGGCGTCCGATGGGGGCGCCGCAGCAGGGGCACTTGCCACCCACGGCATCGAAGAGATTGTAGGGCTGCGACTCCGCCGGACGTTTCCCGAGCACCACATGCACCACATTCGGGATGATTTCGCCGGATTTCTCCATGAGCACGGTGTCCCCGATGCGGATGTCCAACCGCTCGATTTCGTCTTGGTTATGCAGCGTAGCACGCGACACCATGGTACCGGAAAGGCGAACGGGCTCCAGCTCTGCCACGGGAGTAAGCACCCCCGTGCGGCCTACCTGAATAGAGATGGCGCGCAGGAGGGTCTCCTTCTGCTCCGGCAGGAACTTGAACGCCGCTGCCCAGCGCGGTGCGCGGGCCGTGCTGCCCAGCGCCTCGCGACCCGCAAAGTCATCCAGCTTGATAACCGCACCATCCGTACCGAAGCCCAGTTCCCGCCTCTCGCGGTCGATCTGTGCCACGGCCTCGCGAAGCTCTGTTAGGCTCTCCGCTCGCAGAATGGGTTTGTTATAGGGAATTTGCATGCGCCGCAACAGGGCCTCGTAGGCATCCATGTCCGCGAGCTCCTCGCCCTCGTAGGCACCGATGCCGTGGGCCAGGAAGCGAAGGGGACGCCGCGCCACCTCCTCGGGGTCCAGCAATTTGATGGTGCCGGCGGTGGCATTGCGCGGGTTGGCAAAGGCGGGTAACCCCTCCGCATCTCGGGCGGCATTCAGGGCATCGAACTCGGCTGAGGGCATGAAGATTTCCCCGCGCAGCTCCAGCACGGCTGGGGATCCCTCCGGCAGCACCTGCGGCACGGTGCGGATAGTGCGAACGTTTGCGGTTATATCATCACCCGTGCGGCCGTCTCCTCGGGTGGCGGCGTATTGCAGGCGTCCGTTGCGGTAGTAAAGCGTCACGGCACAACCGTCGATCTTCGGCTCCACCACCACCTTGGGCGAGGGTCGGCGCAGGGCAGCAGCCAAGCGGTTATAGAAGTCAACCAATTCTGCATCCGTCTCTCCCTGCTCCGGTTTGTGCTCAAAAATATCATCAATGCTCTGCATGGGCACGGGATGCGTCACCTTGCGAAAACCCTCGGACAAATCATTGCCGACCCGCCGTGTCGGGGAGTCCGGCGTCACCCAGTCGGGGTGCTCTCGCTCGATTTGCTCCAGCTCGCGGTAAAGAGCATCATACTCCGCATCGCTCAGCTCCGGCGTAGCCTTGGCGTAGTACAGCTCATCGTTGCGGTGTATGGTGTCGCACAGCTCCCGATAATGCTCGCGGGCGGCCTCCTGCGCGGCGTGCTCAAAAAGGTCATTCATCGTGCCTCTTGTATAGCACAGCCCTCGCGGCTTGTCAAGGGAAAGGGGAGTTTTAGGCTTGACTAAAAGCGGGGTAGAGGGTAAAAGGGGGCATGCTTATCGACACACATTGTCACCTGGTGGGGCGGGATTACGGGGACCCGGAGGCGGTGCGGGAGGAATCTCTGGCATTGGGCGTCTCCCATTGTATCACGCAGGGGACGAATCCCGGGGACTGGGAAGGGAGCTTGGCTCTGGCGCGGCAGATGTCGGACTTCGTTTCCGTTTGCCTGGCCGTGCATCCTTTGGATTGCTATGAGGCCGGCGAGGACGACCTGAATCGCTTGGCAGAGCTGTGTCGCAGCCATCCCGTTGCGGCCATCGGCGAGGCCGGGTTGGATTATTATTGGGACGCACCGGAGGGGCATGATGAGGCGGATTACCACGCGCGCCAGCGGCAGTTCCTAGAGCGCCACTTCGCCCTGGCTCAGGAGCTGGGCCTCAACATCTCTCTGCACACGCGCGACAAGGTGGGGGATACGGCCTACCCCTGTTTTGAGGACGCCTTCGCCATCGCGCGGCAGTTCCCCGGGGTGCGTCCCGTATTCCACTGTTTCATCGGCACGCAGCAACAAGCAGAGCGCATTTTCGCGGAGCTGGACGGCATGATTTCTTTCACGGGGCTCATCACCTTCAAGAAAACGGAGGCCGTACAGGCCGTCGCGGCATGGTGCCCGGAGGACCGCCTGATGGTAGAGACGGATTCCCCTTTCCTCTCCCCTGCCCCGCACCGCGGCAAACTTAACATCCCCGGCCGCACCGCTTTCGTGGCTCAGAAACTCGCGGAGCTGCGAGGCGTGTCGCCGGAGCTCATCGCCGCCCGAACCACCGAGAACGCGCGCCGTTTCTTCCGTCTGCCTGCGGCGGGGAGCTGAAAATCCGCCATTCCGAACGCTTTTTTGCACTCCCGCTGCCGTTTTTGCCTTGCAATCCCGGGAGCGGGGGGGTATAATGCCAGCGTACACAACGTACTGACAACTGATTTTTGCATATGAAACCTACACTTCTTGTTCTTGCAGCAGGTATGGGCAGCCGCTACGGCGGTCTCAAGCAGCTGGACCCCATGGGCCCCAATGGGGAGGTGATTCTCGATTACTCCGTGTATGATGCCATTCGTGCCGGTTTCGGTAAGGTGGTGTTCATCATCCGCAAGGACTTTGAGGAGGCCTTCAAGACCCAGGTCGGTGCACGCTTTGCCGGCAAGATCGAGGTGGATTACGCCTTCCAGTGCTTGGATGATCTGCCCGAGGGGTACTCCGTGCCGGAGGGCCGCGTGAAGCCCTGGGGTACGGCCCACGCTCTGCGCGCCGCCCGCAACGTGGTGGACGGGCCTTTCGGTGTGGTGAATGCCGATGACTTCTACGGCGCGGACGCCTTCAAGAAGGCTGCTGAGTTCCTCACCGCTCCCGCCGGTTGCGCCTGCAAAGAGCACTACGGCATGATCGGCTACCCCCTCAAGAACACGCTCAGCGACCACGGCGATGTGAACCGCGGCATCTGCGGTATCAAGGACGGCTATCTGGACAGCGTGGAGGAGTACACCAAGATTATGGTGGAGCAGGACGGCGTCTGCCGCGGCGACAGCCTGAGCGGCGAGCGCAAGCCCGTGGACCCCGCAGAGCTCGTTTCCATGAACTTCTGGGTCTTCCCCGCCTCCTTCATCTCCCGTATCGAGGACCACTTCACCAAGTTCATCGCTGCCCGCGGCACGGAGCTCAAGAGTGAGTGCTACATCCCCACGGTGGTGGACGAGCTGATCCACAACGGCGTGGCGGATTGCCGCGTGATCGAGACGACCGCCCAGTGGCTCGGTGTTACCTATCCCAGCGACAAGCCCGCCGTGGTGGAGAGCATCAAGCAGCTTGTGCAGGATGGTGTTTACCCGGAGAAATTGAGCTGAGCCATGTTCGATCTGCAAGCCATTGCCGGGTTGTTTGATCTGCGTGCCGACTATGTGTTCGGCACGCCCTACGGCTCCGGTCACATCAACGATACCTTCCGCCTGATCATGGACCAGGCGGGTATGCGCGTAAGCTTCATCCTCCAGCGCGTCAACAGCAACGTCTTCAAGCAGCCCATCCCGCTGATGGAGAACGTGAAGCGCGTGACGGACGAGGCCCTGCGCGTGCTGCTCGCTTCCGGGTGCAAGGAGGCTTATCGCCGCACCCTCACCCTCATCCCCGCCAAGGACGGCAAGCCCTATGCGCAGGATGCCGAGGGGAATGTCTGGCGTGTCTACCCGTTCATCGACCGTGCCCGTACCTACGACATGATCGAGAACCCGGGGCAGTGCGTGGAGGTGGCTCGTGCTTTCGGTAACTTCCAGAAGCTCGGTGCCGACCTGCCGGGGGATCCGCTCTTCGAGACCATCCCGGATTTCCACAACACCACCAAGCGCTTCAAGAACTTCCTGAACGCCGTCTCCGCCGACCCCCTGGGCCGCGCTGCCTCCGTGCAGAAGGAGATCGACTGGTTCCTCTCCCGCGAGGCGGACTGCCACAAGGTTGTCAATTACCTGGCGAGCGGCGAGCTGCCCCTGCGCGTCACGCACAATGACACGAAGCTCAACAACGTGATGCTGGACGACGTGACGGGCGAGGGTATCTGCGTGATTGACCTGGACACGACGATGCCGGGTTCCTCGCTGTATGACTTCGGTGACATGATCCGCACCTCCACCTCCCCCGCTGCGGAGGACGAGAAGGATGTCTCCAAGGTGACCATGCGCATGGAGTACTTCGAGGCTCTGGCCAAGGGTTACTGCGAGGCCGCTACCTTCCTCACCCCGCTGGAGAAGGAGCTCCTGCCGTTCTCCGGCAAGCTCCTCACCATGGAGTGCGGTATGCGCTTCCTGACGGATTACCTGGAGGGCGATGTCTACTTCAAGATCAAGCGACCGGAGCACAACCTGGACCGCTGCCGCACCCAGATCGCACTTGTCGAGTCGATCGAGGCTCAGATGGATGCCATGAGCGCCATCGTGGCCAAGTACTGATCCGGGCTACCACCCCTGTTTCTCAAACCGCCGGCTCATCCCCGGCGGTTTTTTATATAGAAGACGAGCTCACAGGGCTCACATTCTGCTTGCAAGAAGGTGAAGTATAGGATAGAATGTGCCTATGAAGAACATTTGGTATATGGCATTGGCTCTGGCTGTGGCAGGATGCAGCAGCACGGCATGGCACGAAACGCCGAGGGAACAGCGCATGACGGATGAGCTGGAGGTGTTGCGCGATGAGAATCCCCTCTTGCGCTCGTACATCGATGCTCGTCTGGAAAAAGATGATTCTGCTACCCGACAGGCTGTGCAAGCAATCTCTCCCCAAGAAGCTGAGCGCTTGCTTCACCTTGCCGCCATCAGCGGGGACTTGGCAACGGTGCAACTCTTGCTGAAGCAGCGTGTAAACCCCAACACCAAGGATGACCAGGGAGAAACTCCTCTCTACCACGCCTGCCAAAATGAACATACCGAGGTTGTTCGCACTCTTCTCAACGGCGGTGCCGACCCCAACTCCCGAGACATAGACGGCGAAACCGCTCTGTTTGACACCTGTGTGCTCGGCAACACGGAGATAGCCGCCCTGCTCCTCTCCCACGGAGCCCAAGTAAACGCCACCGATGAAGAGAATGAAACCGCCCTCTTCCCCGCCGTCCAAAGCGGCAACAAAGAACTCATAACTCTCCTCCTCAAAAACGGTGCCACCATACGCCCGAACGTCGAAAGCCTCACGCCCCTCGACCTCACACAAAACAAGTCCATCCTCGACCTCCTCCGCCAATCCCCACCCACCCACTGACGAACCGGGGATGATTCATCGTGTTCTTAGATGAGTCCTCTAGGTTCAGAACAAGTTTACGTCAATACTTATGTCGAATTCGCCTGCTATAAGTATTATCATCCCGGTATTTCACGTTAGAGATTATATTCAAGACTGTGTCTCTTCTGTAATATCACAGGACACAAAGCTGGATATCGAGATTATTTTGGTTGATGATTGCGGAGGAGACGACAGCATCGACATAGCACGACAAGTTCTAAACAAGGCACCATCGAATTTCAGTAGTAAAATTATCAGGAATAAGTGCAACAAGGGAGTTTCCTTTTCACGGAATGCCGGAAGCGATGCAGCAAGCGGAGAATATATCTTATATCTCGACAGCGATGATTGCCTTTTACCCGATGCTGTTTCTCGACTCTGGAAAGGTGTTGCCGTCCATCACGCCGAAATGGTCGTTGGAGGGGTTCTATGCACTGACAAGCGCAGATACCCCACCTACTTCGATCTGCCGAAAGACTCATTCGTGACAGAAAATTTCTTCCTCCATTTCTGTGAGAGAAAAATTTACGGTTCCTGTTGGAATCATCTCATCTCACGCCGATTTCTTCAGAAACATCACATATGCTTTGCAGAAGGGATTTACCATGAGGATGAACTCTGGAATATGCAGATTGCTTTTTATAATCCCTTGACCTATGTCACACCGGATCAAACCTACCTGTATCGTACGGTTGTCGATGACTCGCGCAGTGCAATATATACTCTCGATCACGTCCGAAGCATCCTTTTCATTATCGATCAACTTCTCGCCGAACTTCCTCCTCTTTCCTCTGAGTCTCGCGAACATTTCGACAAATGGTGTATTCATATTTTCACGACAAGGCTCATGACAGCCACGCTAAACTCAAAGGAGCGAAGTATCTTGGCAGATAAATTAGTTCAGGCCTTTCCCGAAAATTACAAGAAGAGACTGACCCGGAGCTCAAATCTGCGCATCAAGCGCCTCGGCATACTACTTCTTCTCCGACCTGCGTCTCTTGCCAAATTCCTTACCTCCCTATATTTAAAACGTTTCTGCTCCCTGTCTGCAGCTATCTACTAAATCCATTTTTATGGACTCCTACATGCTTTACATTAAACTCGGCTTGGTGCTTTCCCTCTGCGGCATCATTTTTATCAGTCTATTGAAATACAGAAAAATCGCACTGAAGTTCAATCTCTGCAAACCAGTCGTCAATTTTCCACTTAATAAATATACATATACCATTATTGTATTTGCTGTTCTCTCACTGATTACTCTTGTTTTGATGCTTTATGCCTCGTGGCCTAAGGACGATGAATGGTTGTTACTCGGCAGCCGCAACATGGGATGGAAGAGCCGACTTCACGATGAAAATCATGCATACTATTATTGGTGTGGTCGAGGCACTGAAGTAATAGGAAGAGTCTGGTGTCTTTCTCGTAACATGTGGGAGAATTGGGTTGTCACACCCATTGTCTTGGTGAGTATTCCCTTCCTGATGAAGCGCCTATGTGCGCCGACTGCGTTTCGTCTTTCCTCTTTTAAGGGGCTTTGCTTTATCATATGCTCATTCTCTCTACTCATGCTAACTTCACCCTATTTTTACGCAAAATATTGGGTGAATGTGACCTATGTGTGGACCTCAGCAGCAGCTGTCTTCTTTCTCGGCACATTTCATTCTTCCTCAAGCAACAATGCTTGGTATGTCAGCATAACCTTTTTCGCCGCCTTTCTTGCGGGATGGAGTACAGAATGTGGCTCTGCGGCCATAGGCATTGTCTTTTTTCTGTTGATCTATCTCCATATACGCAATAAAAAGACTTGGTCCGCCCTGCACCTCGCCGCACTTATCGGCTACCTCGCCGGGGCATACATGATGTATTCCTCCGGTGCCGCACGCGGCCGAGCCGGAGACGTGGCAACCATTCTCACAGGAATGAGCTACGAACAGATTACGGAGTACGTTCAAAATTTGACTTGGGAAAAAGTGAAAGCCCTGAAGGGTGGATGCGTCACCTCCAACTTGAAAGATGTTCCCTATGAACTTCGGATATACTTCTGGCCGTATCTGATGGAGTATTTAACCGATATGGCTCAAGCAGCCATCATTGCCACGACTATTCTCATTATTGTAGCCCTGAGATACCTTAAAGCAAACGCCAAGGTTATTCTGGTGTCTGTAGCCTTGCTTGCTTTGGCATGCGTCACGGCCTCTTCTTATCTGGCGGGAGCCATACCCTATAACGGCTCATTGTACCCCGCTGCATTCATCATCTTTGCATCCTTCTGCTATTTACTGGCCAATATTCGTATCTCCAAATATATCATGGGGCTTCTGGCTCTCGTCCTCTGCTTCATGATGTGCCGGTTCTACCTTCCGGCCACCTATCAGACCGTCAGTTACATTCCGCAACGTACGATACGCGATCAAGAGCTCGAACGGCAAGTCCTGCAGCGTCTCCCCAACATCGTACTGCCTCCCCTTCCTGATACCGAACGCTTATCAGAAGAGCCGGCACGCACCCTTGTCCTTTCAAACAATATCTCAGACAACACAGAGGACTACACAAACCAATGTGTCATCCGCTACTATCAAATCCGTGACAGCTTTAAGGCAGATTCCGTTATTCAATTGAAGACACCCTCTGCCACCTCCCGACCCGATTCCCAATAAGCAGCAGTATTGCCGTCCCATAAGGTGCAAATGGGTGGTATAGCCTGGATACCGGAATAAAATCTGGCGGATGACAGAAATTGTGCAGTGAAGCCCGTGCTCCTTTCGGAACGCGGGCTTCGTTATTCCCGGCAGCTATCTACTCTTGCGAGGCCTAGCGCCCGACAAAATTTGCCGACGGCTGTAAGGCAACTTGGCCAAACCCGTCAGGGTTTGCCCTGCGCAGCAGGGTGAGCGCCCGTGGGGCGGGCGCGAAGCAACCTCATGGTAGGAGGGCGCTGGCCCCCAAATGCAGTGAAGCCCGGCAGCTATCTACTCTTGCGGGGCCTGGCGCCCGACAAAGTTGCCGACGGCTGTAAGGCAACTTGGACAAACCCGATAGGGTTTGCCCCGCAGGGGCGAGGCCCGTGGGGCGGCGCCGAGTCAACCATGATGGTAGGAGGGTGCGCCGGCCCCGCCCCCCAAACGCAGTGAAGCCCGCGCTCCTCTTCGGAACGCGGGCTTCGTTATTCCCGGCAGCTATCTACTCTTGCGGGGCCTAGCGCCCGACTACCATCGACGTGCTGATGTTTCACTTCCGGGTTCGGGATGGGACCGGGTGGGACCATCAGGCTAAGACCACCGGGGTT